>NZ_JAAKZF010000100.1 GCF_011045125.1 Allomesorhizobium camelthorni
CCGAAATTGTGCATGTTTTCAGTAGGTTGCCGCCTGTGCGAAAAATCAAATTCTTTTTGGGAAATGCTATCTGGAGCCCCGTTTTGGGAACGAACACGGATCTCGAGCATGGTTTTCTCAGCTAAACGTACGATTTCGCACTAATCTTGTTCTGACCCCGAGTCGCGCTTCATCGATAGGGTTCGGCGATGCGGGCTAAATTAGCCGGCGCGCGGCTGGGGCTTGCCTTTGAGTGGCTTCGCGGATGGAGCTGGTCTAGCTTCGGTCGACCCGCCGGCTTCAATGGTAATCTCGGCGGCTAGCGATATAGTTGTGTCGCTCGTCATTCCATTAAGGGGAGCATAAAAAAGCTGGGGGCATTACGCCGCCATTTTCGCCTCGTTCGGTGGCGATCGACGCTCATTGCGCCAGCGCTTGAAATCGCTGTCGAGGATGCCGTCGAGGACGCGGGTTCGCAGTTGCATGAGCAGATGGACGCCACGCGGCGTCCATTGCATCTGCTGCTTTTTGGCGAAACGCTTGGCGATCACCTGGTTGACTGTTGACTCGACGAAGGCGGTCGAAACCGCCTCGCCGTAGCGGTGTCGCTCGGCGTAGTTCGGGATGAAACCAGCATTGTTGGTGATGTAGCCGCTGAACTCGCCGAGGTAGCGTCGCAGCTTCCGCACCTCGGGCGGTGGATCGTCGAGAAGGTCGAGTCCGTCGTCGAGATCCTCGACGAGACTGAGCGCCCGGCTGAAATTGCCATGCCAGAGATACCGCCTCACGCTCTGAAGCGCCTCGATGATCGCCGGAGCCGCAGCACTGACCGGCGGCGGTAGGCCGCGCGCCATCTGCTGAAGCACGGTGATGCGCATGGCGATATGGAAATAGTCAAGAACATGATCTGCGTTGGGACGCATGTAGAGCTGGAGGTCGCGCACGCTGTCGCCGCCATCTGACATGAACGTCACCTCCTGGTTCATCGTGATGCCCTGGCTGACCAGCAACTCGTGCAGCCGGCGCTTCGGCTTCTCGTCGTGGCCGGTCACGAACCCGAACCGGCGGACCGGTCCCTCCTCCGGCAGGGATTTGCCGACGATCACTTCAAAGTTCGCCGGCCAATCGGTCCAGCTGCGCACGTAGCCGCCGTCTATGCCGATGGTGACTGGTGGTCCGGGGATCGGCATCTCGTTCCACTCGGCCTGGCATCCGCTCGCGAACATCGCCTGCTCAGGGCCTAGCTCGGCTTCGAGACGCTTGGCGACGCGCATCACATCGTTCCGGATCGTCGACGCGTTCACGGTCTCGCCGATCGGCAACATATCGGCCAGCAGCGCGGCGGTGACGCCGTAAGCCGCAAGCGAAGCCCAACGCGCCTCGAGCGCAATAAGGTCGGGCGTGACGCGTTCGGGTAGAGCGGCCACGACAGGGGCGATGACGCTGGGTACAGCTTGGCATCGGCAGCGTCCATATCGTGGGCTCGGCAGCGCGAGCTTGCCAAGGCACGTGCGCACGGTGATCATGCGCTTGTCCTTCAGCCGCCGGGGCCGGCGGCAGGACGGACACGAACGGTGATACCGGGCGAAATCGAGGGCCTGCGTTTCCGTGATGGCCACCTGGAGCGTGGCCAGCATCGCCTTGGCCTCGCCCAGCGTCAGGCCAAGGTCATCGATCGACAGCACCCCGTCCGGTTTATCAATGCTGACGATCTCACGCGTCTCGAATGTCGCGTCGCCGACGTCGGTCACGAGTTGTATGGCAAATCGCATGCCGCATCTCCCTTCTCTGCCCTTGTGCGGAGATGGAAACACGCGGCCGGTCGCCTGTCACCGTACAGCCGGATGAGGTCAACTCTCTGAGTGCTTGTCCGCGACCGCCAGTTCGCGTTTCAGCTCGGCGTTCACCTCGCGCCGGCTGAAGCGCTCGGGCTCGAAGGCGCGTAGTGCATCATCGTCCTCGAATTCCTCGCCGACATCTTCTTCATCATCTCCACGAAGCAGCCGGTCGATGTCGCCGAAGCTTAACCGATCGAGGAGCGCCTCATAGCCGCCTGGTCCGCCGATATCCTCGGGTGGGCCGGCACGCGCGCCGGCGATGCAGACCGGGTAGACCTTGCCGCCCTCGCGCTCGAGCTTGGCCTCGACCCGGATCTCGTGCTCCCACAGATCGCCGAAATCGTATTCGTAGAGGATACGCTGGCGCAAGCGCAGTTGGAGATCGGCGAGCATGACCTCGCGACCCGCCGCGTCACGGTGGCGCTCGCCCGTCCACATAGTGCCGTAGCGGCGGCCGTGCAGCTTGAAGGCATGAAGATGATAGTCCTCCCAGCCAAAGGCGATCTGGATCGCTCGATGCAGAGCGTAGAGTGTCATTTCTTCCGGCACGAGCAGCCGGCGCCAGATCATCGGCGAGATGCCGCGCAAGCTCACCTTGAGCTGATACACAACGGACGTTGCAACATCGGACATGACGGCCAGGCTAACGCAACGCCAGCGCGCCCCCAGCTTTTTTATGCTCCCCTCTCTGACAGCCTGAGAGTGCTTTCCGGGGCAGCTCTTGACCTTCCAGCAACTGGAAGGACTATCTGGCCCGTATCAAACACGAGGAGACATCAAGCTCATGGAAATCGACCGCAAGATCGCGGAACTTGGGAGCCTGCGCGACATGCTCAGCCATCTCGTCCACAACTGCAGCGGCGACGAGCGTCCGGACTGCCCGATCATCGATGGCCTCGCGGGAAGCGGCACGGTTCAGTGAGGCGCATCCCCGTAACCGCAGCAGTCCTTGTCATCGCCGCAGTCGTCGCCGGAACAGCTTCGGAAAACGCAGTCGATCCGGTCGTCGCCGAGCGCCAGGCTTCGATGAAGAAGATGGCGAACGCCGCCAAGACCATCTCCGGGATTTTTGACGGAAAGCTGGCCTATGACGCGGCGGCCTTCAAAGAGGCGGCCGAAACGATCCGCCGACGTTCTGGGAGCGCCATGGTCACCGAATTTCCGAGGGGTTCGTTTGGCGATCCCTCAGCCGCAAAGGCCGAGATAGACCAGTCACGCGCGGAATTCGCCGCGCTCGCCCTTCATCTCGAAACGCTGGCGACGGCGCTGTCCGCAACGATCGACGACGCGCCCGATGGCATTACCGAATCCATGAGGATGAAGCCTGGGATGGCCATGGGCAGCAGCCTCCTAGGGAAGCGGGTTGGCGGCGCGGCCGAGGCCGATCCTGCGAAGATGCCAGCCGAACATTTGTTCCACCTGATGCTGCAGGACTGCACGGATTGCCACGCTAAGTTCAGGGAGAAGCGGCGGTAAGCGAGGGCATCGACTTCACGTGATGCCGGCTAGGTGACTCGACAGCCCCCGACAGGGACCCTGCAATGTTCGTACAGCCCGTCGACTACTTCCTGGCAGTCTGGTTCGTCCTGGCAAATGGCTGATCCACTGCCATATCGGACATCACGCCACCAGCAACAACGTCGAGGAGAAGGGCGGTGGCGGACTGATGGTCGTGATCGATGTGCAAGCCTGAAGCCCGATCCGCAAAGCGAAACGTAGATGGACGTCCTTGCCGCTTACGGCGGTCTGCTGCTGCCTTCACCGCGGCGACCATCCGGCGCAGTCGGAGGCCGCGCTTGCGGGGCTCCTGGCGACAGGCTCGTTCTCGCCAGCCATGCTGATCCTTGTCGCCAGCATAGGAAACATCCTTGGTTCGACGGTAAACTGGGTTCTCGGTCGAGGGATCGAACGCTTTCGCGACAGGCCTTGGTTTCCCGTGCGCCCCGCCGCGCTCGACCGCGCCACGGATTGGTACCATCGGTATGGAAGATGGTCGCTCTTGTTGAGCTGGGTACCGATCATCGGCGATCCGCTCTCCGTCGTCGCGGGGGTTCTGCGCGAACCTCTGTGGAGCTTTGTCGCAATCGTCGCAGTCGCGAAGGTCGCGCGTTATCTGGCTGTCGCCGGAGCCGTGCTGAGCCTGACGTAGATCAAAATGGCAGGCATCTCGCCAGGCGCTTGCGTTCACTTTTGGTTGCACTGCAACAAACTGGCAGGAGGCGGCCTTGACAAATCAGGCGAACAATTGTCGGAAGGGCACGATGAGGAATCTTGGTCGAATCTCGATCTTAGGAAACATGCCGCGCCGAGCGATGCTGGCGGTCGTGTTCCTGGTCATGTCGGCTCTTCAGCCTGGTCTGTTCGCCGCGGCCAATGCCACGGGTTTTCATGGCGACGCCGGGGTGAACCTCCGTGCCGAAGCACCCGCTCACGACATGGGCGGTCACGATCACGGCGCGATGGCGGACGACACGGACAAGCCGAACCACCATCACGGCAGCAAGAAATCCGCTGGGAAAAGCTGCGAAGTCCACTGCGCGCCGGCGCATGCCGTGCCGGTCGATTGTCGTGAGATCGAGCATGTTGTGTCCCGCTGCTTTGCGCCCGTCCTTGCCGTCGCTTTGCCGCTCGGTGAATACGCAGCGCTGATAAGGCCTCCAAGACATCTGAGCTGACGCGCCTCTTCGGGGGCGTTCGCGCGCAGCGTCCGGAATCCGTTCCGGCGCACGTACACGCACACGTCAAATTCAGGTCCCACAATGAAATTCGTAAGTCTCGCGATGCTCGCATCGCTGTCCGTTGCCGGATGTGCGGCAACCACGCCGCCAAACATCCTTCCGGCCTTTAATCCCGCCGATCCCGTGATGGGGATCCGCGATGCGCACTACCATCCGGTCATAGCCGATTATCACCACCGGGAGCCGGTCGATCCGCAGAACTGGCGGCGTCTCAATGAACAGCGCTCGCCTGCGAACGGCGGAGCAGGATCATGACACGCCGTTTCCTGAGGCTGGCTGCGGTCATTTCGCTGCCGTTGATCGCAGCCGGATGCACGACCGTTTCGGGTATTTCGGATCCTGTCGCTGGCTTCACGACCGTGGAGGCGAGAACCCAATCTGTCACGGGCAAGCGGGCGGTTTGGATCCAATCGAGCCAACAAGCGCAGGCTGTTTCCGCGCGGGTGAAGGGACTCGTGCAAAAGAAGACGATCGGCCCGGACACGACAGTCCAAGTGGCTCTTCTCAACAATAAAGGGCTTCAGGCGGCCTATGCCGAAGTCGGCCTGTCGGCTGCGGATGTCTGGCAGGAAGCCATGCCCGTCAATCCGACGATCTCGGTCGGCATGATCGGCATAGATCCGGTGCGGACGATCGAAGGGGCGGTGGTCAGCAACATCCTCGCGCTGGCAACGCATAAACGGCGCGTCGCGGTCGCTGATGCTCGCTTCCGCCAGGCGCAGCTTCGCGCCGCCGAGGAGACGCTGCGGCTCGCCGCCGATACGCGGCGGGCCTGGATCAATGCCGTCTCGGCATGGGAGACAGTCTCCTACCTGAACCAGGCGCAGGCCGCGGCGGACGCCGCGTCGGCTCTCGCGCAGAAGCTGGGCGAGACAGGCGCTTTCACCAAGACCGGGCAGGCGCGCGAGCATGTCTTCTACGCCGAACTGGCGGGACAAACGGCGGAGGCGCGGCTCGCCGCGCGGACTGCCAAGGAAGAACTTACCCGCCTGATGGGTCTGTGGGGAGATGATGTGGATTACTCGGTCCCGAACGCACTCCCGCCACTGCCCAAAGGCGCAATGGCGAAGCGCGCGATCGAGGCGGAGGCGCTGAGGAACCGGGTCGACCTTGAAATCGCAAGGCTCGAGCTGGAAGCGCTGGCCAAGTCCTACGGTTTGACCGAGGCGACGCGCTACGTCACCGACCTGGAACTTCTTACCGGTGTGGAAGTGGAACGCGAAGAGTCGGAAGAAGGCGGAACCGAGACGAGCACCTCCCCCATCCTCGAGCTGGAGTTCGTCATCCCTATCTTCGATACGGGCAAGGCTCGCATGCGCAAGGCTGAGCTCGCCTACATGCAGGCTGCCAATCGGCTGGCGGAAAAAGCGGTGAACGTCCGCTCCGAGGCGCGGTCGGCCTATGACGGATATCGTTCGACCTATGACATTGCCCGGCACTATCGCAACAGTGTCGTGCCTCTTCGAACTAAAATCGAGGAAGAGTCCGTCCTCACCTATAGCGGCATGATCACCAACACGTTCGAGCTTCTGGCAGACACCCGCGCGAAAATCAGTTCGATCATGCTTTCCCTCAACGCCAAGCGCAATTTCTGGCTCGCCGACGTCAATCTCGGAACCGCCGTCTACGGTGGAGGCGCATCGAGCGCCGGTGGCGGCGACGCCCCGGCCGTAGCCGAGGCCGGCGCTGAAGCCCACTGAACCCAAGGAGAAGAAAGATGCTTTCAAGACGTCAGTTGCTAGGCGCGGGAGCCCTGCTCGCCGGCGCGACCGCATGGACCAAGACTTCGGCGATGGGCTTGCCGGACGCTCCGATCATGGAATCCCCTGACATGCAGCCGCCGATCTTTCCGACGAGCGGACCGGACTACCAGCCGGTGGTGACGCTCAACGGCTGGACGCTGCCGCACCGCATGAACAATGGTGTGAAGGAATTCCATCTGATCGCCGAACCAGTCGAGCGGGAGCTGGCGCCCGGCTCGACTGCCTATCTGTGGGGCTACAATGGTCAGTCCCCCGGTCCGACAATAGAGGCGGTCGAGGGCGACCGGGTCCGCATCTTCGTGACCAACAAGCTTCCCGAGCACACCACGATCCACTGGCACGGCATGATCCTGCCAAACGGCATGGATGGTGTGACCGGACTGACCCAGCCTGGAATTCCGTCGGGCAAGACCTTTGTCTACGAGTTCGACCTCGTGAAGAGTGGAACCTTCATGTACCACCCGCACGCCGACGAAATGGTCCAGATGGCCATGGGCATGATGGGCTTCTTTGTCATCCATCCGAAAGACCCGAAATTCATGCGCGTGGACCGCGATTTCGTGTTCCTGCTGAACGCTTTCGACATTGAACCGGGGTCGTACGTCCCGCGCATCATGGAGATGACGGACTTCAATCTCTGGGCCTGGAACAGCCGCATCTTTCCGGGGATCAGCCATCTTCCGGTGGCGAAGAACGATCGGGTGCGGGTGCGCGTCGGCAACCTGACGATGACCAATCATCCGATCCACATGCATGGCTACGACTTCGAGGTGACCTGCACCGATGGCGGCTGGGTGCGCCCGGAGGCGCGTTGGCCGGAGGTATCGATCGACATCCCCGTGGGTGCCATGCGGGCATATGAGTTCGACGCGAAATACGAGGGCGACTGGGCGATCCACTGCCACAAGTCGCACCATACGATGAACGCCATGGGCCACGACGTGCCCACGTTCATCGGCGTCGACAACTCGAAAGTCACCGACAAGATCCGCCGCGTTCAGCCCGAATACATGGCCATGGGTGACCGCGGCATGGCCGACATGGGGGAAATGGAGATGCCGCTTCCCGACAATACCATCCCCATGATGACGGGGTGGGGCCAGTTCGGCGCGATCGAGATGGGCGGCATGTTCTCGGTGGTCAAGGTCCGCGAGGGCCTGTCCGCGAACGATTACGCCGATCCCGGCTGGTACCAGCACCCGGAAGGAACCGTCGCCTATGAGTGGACCGGGGATGTCCCCGCTCCGACGAAGTCAGGCGACGCAAAAACGATGGCTCCGGCAACCCAGCACGGTGGCCACGGAAAACAGGGATGAATGCCCGACTCTCAAACCTCAACAAGCAGAGAAAGACCAGCATGAAACGAATGATGATAGCAGCCATGATGATGGCAATCGTTCCCGGTGCGGCTTTGGCCGGGGGAAATCACAGCGGCGGCCACGGACACGGGGAAGCCGGCATGATCGCAATCGGCAAACCCGGAGAGAAGTCCGAGGTCAAAAGGACAGTGCAAATCGCCATGAAAGAAACGGACGATGGCGGAATGGTGTTCGAACCCTCGTCTCTATCGATCAAGGAAGGCGAAACCATCCGGCTGAAATTCACCAACAAAGGTGAGGTCGACCATGAGTTCGTCATGGACGTCGAGGAAGGCATCATGGAGCATAAGGCGCTGATGGAGAAGTTCCCGGAGATGGAACACGCCGACCCGAACGCGATCAGATTGGCTCCGGGCGCGACCGGAGAAATTATCTGGACCTTCGCCAAGGCCGGGGATTTCGGCTTCGCCTGCCTGATGCCCGGGCACTACGAGTCCGGCATGAAGGGCCACCTGAAAGTGGCCAGCAAGTGAACTTTCGTTCCTCCCAAGGAAACTCAAAGGAGTCATTGATATGAAAACTGCCGCTAAAATCGCGTTCTCGGGCCTGATGGCGCTTGCTGTCGCGACCGGAGCCTTTGCCGCCGAATATACCAAAGGCGAGGTCACCAAGATCGACACGAAACAAAAGAAGCTCACGATCAAGCACGAAGAACTCAAGACCCTCGGCATGCCGGCGATGACAATGGTTTTCGTGGTCGCCGAGGATGCGATGCTCGACAAAGTCAAGGAAGGTCAAGCGATCGAGTTCGTCGCGGATCGTGTGAACGGGCGCATTACGGTCACCGATATCAAGTGATCCGGGACCAGCGCCGCGGGCTGAAATCAGCCCGCGACCGCTGGCCGATCAGGGCACTGCCATGAGCGGGTGTCACGATGAAGGGGCCGCGCAGAACGTTATCCAGAGATTTTCTTTCCAATCATCGTGTGCGGAGCGGCTGAGAGGCATCTCTATGGGATATTTTCGCGTACCCACGCTCACATACGCGGGATAATTGCAGCGAACGCGTGCACGATGCCTTCCGGTATCTTCATACCTGATCGCGCCACTTGCGTCCGTCTCGACTAAGCCGATAGCGACGTCAAAGTCATAGTCCCTATCCTGCGAGACGCTATTGTTCAGGATGCTGAGCTGGACCGACGTGGCATCTGGAAAATTGGCAGTGTGAAAGACCAGCCGCTCCGCCGCCATCGAGGGCGTAACCACCAACACGCCGGCAAAAAATGCAATGGCGCGCATTTCCTCCTCCCGAGGACCGAGGAGGAGACTACCATCTCTTGCATCGATATTCGAATGGAATCTCTGTTCCGGCGGCGGGCTGACGCATTGAGGATGTTCGCTTGAGCATCCGACGACCTTGCCTTCGGTTGAACGCGGTGCCGGTGCGGATCGGCCGGAGCGGCTGCGTCTATGGCTGCGGAGCCGCCGTGGACCCTTCATGGTGCTTGCGCCACCCGTATCGGGTCATGCCGCGCGGCTTGTAGATCGACAGCGCCACGGGCACGAGCAGCACCAGCAGGCCGCCAACTGCGTGGGTCAGAATTGAGCGCCTCAGCCCGAGTAGATCGGTATCGGACAATGCGGTCTCTGCCGCGGCGGCTGCAACGCAACTGATCCCGTCCATCTGAAGCAGGAGGACGATCGTGACCAGGGCATTCAGCAGGAGTTTCGCCAGAACCCAATAATGCCGGAACAGGCCCCACGTCGTGCCCAGCGACTGGATGAGCCCGGTGATCAATGAGGCGAGAACCAGCGGGACGATGACGTACCGGGCGATCAACTCCATCGCGGGATAGGCGACGCGGACCATCTGCGAATCCTTGCTGGTCAGGCCAACAATGGCGAGCACCAGGAACCCAGCAACCGCGCCGAGCGCGCCGACCGAGGACGTGACATGGGCGGTGAGCGCGAACTTGCGAGCGCTGGGCGTCATGATCATGGCTGTTGCACGCCAGGCTCTGTAACGCTGGAGGATGGCAGGTGCCGACTGGGACCGTGGGGCCCGCCGACGCCGGTGAAGAGCACAACGATGACCAGCAGGACCACAACGACCGCGATGATCCCCGACACTTTCACCCAGTGCGGTGTGCCGGGGTAGGAGGGCGGTTCGGCCACGTGCATCTCCTCCGTTGTGTGATGGCGACGTTTAACAACGGCTGGAGTTTTATCGAGACGCAATGTCTCTATCAAGTCACAATGTCTCTTGCCTCGACAAAGTTGCCACGTCAGGTATGTTGGGGATGATGCCGAAGCTGTGGAACGAAACCATCGAGGCACACCGCCGCGCTGTACGCGACGCGACCTTGGACACCACCGCTGCGCTGGTGGCCAAGCACGGGCTGCTATCGGTGACGATGGCGAGGATCGCCGAGGAGACCGGAATAGGTCGTGCGACGCTGTACAAGTACTTCCCGGACGTTGAAGCGATCCTCGTCGCCTGGCATGAACGCCAGGTCACTGGTCACCTCGAACATCTCATCGCAATCCGGGACCGGGGTGGCACCCCTGGCGAGCGGCTTAAGGCTGTGCTTGAGGCATACGCGTTTGTTTCACACGAGCACCATGGCACCGAACTCGCGGCACGCCTGCATCGAGGCGAGCATGTCGCCCAGGCGCAGCAGCAGCTCAGCCGCCTTGTCAGCGACTTGCTGGCCGAGGGCGCAAGGATTGGCGATATCCGGGACGATGTGGCCCCCGACGAGCTGGCAACCTACTGTCTTCACGCTCTCGCAGCGGCCAGCAGCCTGCCATCCAACGCAGCGGTCCGCCGGCTCGTTGCGGTCACTCTGGCCGGGTTGCGGCCTCCACGCGCCAGCCGCAGGTGAGCGTGGGGATCGTCATCACATTGCCTCACGCCACGCTCGATGCCGAGTTCGGCTTCGATCTGCCGGACCTGGTCGGCGAACGCGTCGCACAAAACGCTGCCGTCGATGACCGTGATCGGCGCGATGCAGGGTCCCGTCCTGCGGCGCCTCTTCGGCGGTGTCTGGATCGCGCAGGTCGCCTCGACGAAAGGGATTCCGTGCCTCGCGAACCAGCTCTTCACTCGCTGGTCGCGGCCAATGTCGGCTTTCAAGGAGAGAATTCAGCTTTGGAAGGTCGCGGTTGGGTCAAGGGTTGCCTATCCGGGCCGGAGCGTCAGGTCCTGATTGGGATCGTAAGCCGAAATTCGAGCTGACACGATTTCGGACCAGCGCACAAAGTGACGTGTACCGGTCATGATACGTGCGTAGGCCGTTAGGAGCACGGGAAGATCTGTGCCGGGCGGCGATGAACGCTTCGGCCTTAGCGAGTCCTGGTGTTTCTCCAGCAGGTCTGTGAAGCGAGCGATCAACCGGTCATGGCCGCCTGCCGCCAGGATAAGCCGACGCCGATGCGCGATCGTGGCATCCTTGTCGGCGGCCAACCAATCGTCAGGCTTCGCCGCAAGGCTCTCGAAGCAGCGGATGCGCGCCGAGGTCGACAGATTTGTGAGGGTCTTTGCCGACGTGACATCGGCAGCGACTGGCGCACGCAGCAGACGCGAAACCAAACCGTTGATCGGCGGCGACCCCTTGGCCACCTCCACGCGACAGATATCATCGATCGCGCGTTCCAGTCGCCGTGCCGCTGCCTTCACAGTGGCCTTCGGGGCCCTGCACAGATCGAAGCCGCATCGGGCGCAGAAATGCTGCGGGATCAGCTCCGTCTGATCGAAGGCGGCAATCCCGCCGCGGCAGGCGGGACATCGATCCCGAAGGCCGCAACCATGCACGAAGCAGGAAACACGCGATGCCAGTCGCCACTGCCGACGAAAATACGGAGCCTCGTCGTCGGCAAGACAAAAAGGGCAATACTGAATCCAGGTCGAACGGTTACGCTTGGCATTTTCGCGCAGCGGCAGCAAGAGCGGTGGCAGAGCCCGACCAGCCATCGCAACCGCCGCGATTGTTTCCTGCGAAACGCCTGTCTGGCGGCCGAGCAGAGCGGCGACGTCGCGCGGAAGCCGTAGGTCAAGGCGGGCCGACCACAGCGGCCGCGCTGCGTGGATGTATCCTGGTCGCGGTTTGAGCCGCTGGAGATGCTTCGCATTCGCTGACCTCTTCCTGGCGATCTCCTCGGGGCTGAACAGCGAGGGAATGCGGCGGGCAACCGTGACGTAGGACGGAGCAGCCAGACCGGCCTCCTCGCAGCGCGCCCGTATCTCGGCCACTACAGGAGCAAGCGGAGGAGCTTCAAGCACCAGCCACTGCTCTCGCAGTGTCGTGGTGATGATCAACTCGATGTCCTTTTGTAGTCGCTTCTTCCGCGTACCATCCGTGCGGGGCAGCAGCGAAGTCACCCGCCGATCGACGCGATAGCGCGCCAGCAGATTGTATACCTGCCGAGTCGACAGACGCAGCTCGGCAGCCGCGCGATCTACTGCGGCCCGCCGCGGTCCCGCCCCATCGAGGATCCTGTCCAGCTCGCGAGCTATTCGGCGCGCTGCCAGCCACTCTTCGTCGGACTGCGACGAAGAGGCGAGGATCGGTCTCCGGGTGTGCAATCGGTTCGGCAACTCGAGCGGTCAGTGAAATCGTTAGCGGAAAATCGCGCCTTTTCTTAGCGGCCAAACCTAACCGGCACATGACGTTCACGCGTTTGAAGCGGGGAAGTAAAAGCGACAGCCGAAGATCTTTTGGCCCGCCTCGACGAGCGCGTGGCCAAAAGCCCGGTGCGCGACGGCTTTTTCGAACGGCAAAATTTTGCCGACGCGGCCGCCGCGCTGTGGCTCGAGGGCGAGCTCGTGCATGTCGAAGACCTCGTCCTGCACGACGCCCATATGGACATCCGCACCCCGACCCACGAACTCACCCGCGCGCATGCCGTGCTGCGCTCCCGCCGCCGGATTTATGCACAAAAGCCCGACTGGGCGCTGTCGCGGCCCGGCCTTTTGGCCCTGCGCGGCCGCGAAGGGCAGAGAGGCCGCAATGGGGCGGACGCAGGGCGGGCCGGCTCCGGACCCGATGCGGCGGTGGCGGCCGCCGGGGCGGACGAAAGCGATTCGGAAAACACCGGCCAGGAGGACGCTCTTGCCGAAGAGCTGGCCGAGATCGACGC
Organism: Allomesorhizobium camelthorni; assembly: GCF_011045125.1. Classification (GTDB taxonomy): domain Bacteria; phylum Pseudomonadota; class Alphaproteobacteria; order Rhizobiales; family Rhizobiaceae; genus Allomesorhizobium; species Allomesorhizobium camelthorni. The sequence continues at coordinate 12,777 of NZ_JAAKZF010000100.1, forward strand.
CGTGCTGGCTCGCTCCAGCCGGCTGCTGGCGGGCGAAAATTTGGCGCCGCGCGCGGCGGACAGCCCGAATGTCGACTCGGCAGGGCAGCGGGCAAAAGCTCCGGAGACGGCTTCCTTTGACGGCCTCGGGCCGCTGATCCGCGACCTCGACTGGGACGAGGACCAGCGGCTGGCCGACTGGCTCGCCGTCGTCGACGAGGTGAAAGACATACCGGCGGTATTGGCCGCGGCGATCGCCTGGGAGGCGTGGGAGACGATAGAACCGCTGCAGCATCAGCATTGGCTCGGACCGCTGTTGGTTGCCGGCCTGCTCAGGCAGCGCGGCAAGGTCGGCTCGCATCTGTTTTGCCTCAATGCCGGGCTGCGCGTCGTGCCGCGGGATCGGAGGCGCGCGCAGGAAAAAACCACCCGGCTGCTGGCCGTCCTCGACGCCTTCGCCGAAGCCGCGTCGGCCGGGCTGAAGGAACTCGACCGGCTGGTGATGGCCAAAAGCCAGATGGAGCGCCGGCTCAGGGACCGGCGCAAAAACTCGAGCCTGCCAGCGCTGATCGAGCTGGTGCTGGCGCGGCCGGTGGTGTCGGCGGGATTAATCGCGGCCGAGCTGAAAATCAGCCAGCGCGCCGCACTCGGCCTCGTCGCCGAACTCGGCATCCGGGAAGTGACGGGCCGGGGGCGCTACCGGGCGTGGGGATTTGTGTGACGAAAGTCGTAAGCCGCCGGGCACCGCGACGGATTGCCACCAGTCTGAGCCTTTGAATACATAGTCTGCCTATATTGTTTTGCTTTTGTTTTAGGAGAGAAAACCGTGACCAGTGCCGTCATTGACGATCCCATTGTCGAACTCACCGCTGATGTTGTCTCGGCATATGTTTCGAACAACCCGGTTCCCGCTGCGGAGCTTGCGGCCCTCATAGGCCAGATCCATGCTTCCTTGCGCGCGCTCGGTTCGGGAGCACCAGTCGAAGTGGAGGAACCGCAGAAACCTGCCGTGCCGATCAAGAAATCGGTGGCGCCGGACCATATCGTCTGCCTCGAGGACGGAAAGCAATTCAAGTCGCTGAAGCGGCACCTGATGAGCCAGTACGGACTGACACCGGACGAGTACCGGGCGAAGTGGAACCTGCCGGCGGACTATCCGATGGTCGCGCCCAACTATGCCGCAACACGGTCCGCGCTGGCCAAGAAGATAGGGCTTGGCCGCATATCACGAAAGCCGGTCTCGCAGCCGGCGCGCGGTCGCAGGAAAGCCGCTGCATAATAAACATGCGGCCACCACGCAGTTGCACGGTTTCCACCGTGCTGCGATTGCCGGAAAGCTCATTGCTCTGATCGGCCGCCGTTCGGCCCCTTGGCGACGGTCAGAACGGCCATACGATCGGGATGACGGCGAGGGCAACCACGATCACCAGTGCCTCCAGCGGCGCGCCCATCCGGGCGAAGTCGGTGAACCGGTAACCGCCCGGCCCCATGATGATCGTGTTGTTGTGATGACCGAAGGGGGTCAGGAAGTCGCAGGAGGCTCCTACTGCGACGGCGATCAGAAAAGGATCGGCGTTGACGCCGGTTCGTTCGGCGATCGCGAGCGCGATCGGCGCCATGATCACCACGGTTGCCGCATTGTTGAGGACCGGCGTCGCCGCCATGGTGACGACGAGGACGATACCGAGGAGCGCGAGCGCCGGCAGCGTGCCGGCGAGCGCGACGACCCCGTCGGCGATGAGTTGCGCCGTGCCGGTGTTCTCGAGCGCCTGGCCGAAAGGGATCATAGCGGCGAGCAAGACGATCACGGACCAGTCGATCGCCTTGTACACCTCGTCGGGGCGTAGCGCGTTGACGAGGACCAGCGCCACCACCGTGGCGGTAAAGGCGATCGAAGACGGGACGAGGCCGAACGAGGTGGCGGCGATGGCGGCGGCGAAAAGCAGCACCGGAACGAGAATACGGCGAGGCTCGAATATAAGCTTCCGATTTGCAAGCGGCAGAGAACCGAGGCTCGCGATAACCTCATTGAGGTCCTTCTCGTCGCCCTCGAGCAGCAGCACATCACCGGCCACGAGGCCGACATCGCGCAGCCGGCCGTCGACCGGGCGTCCCTGCCGGGACAGAGCAAGCAGATTGACCCGCCAGTGGCGCCGTAGATCGAGGGTCGCCGCGGTCCGGCCCTGGACCCACGAGACCGGAGTTATCACGGCTTCGGCGACCATCAGCTCCCCTGCGGCGGCGCGCTCCTCGGCCTCGCTCTCGGCCGGGCGTTCCGCAAGCTCGAGCCCCTGCCCTTTGACGAGCTTCTGAAGAGTATCGGAGTCGCTCTGCACCATGAGCACGTCACCGGCCCTAACGGACTCGTACAGCAGACGGCCGATCAGGCGGCGCTCGTTGCGCACGATGCCGATGATGGTGATCGCGTCGTCCGATTCTCGCTCGAGCTCGGCGACCGTCTTGCCGATGATCGCGCTCTCGTCGCCGACGCGCAGCTCGGTAACGTAATCCGTGACCTCGAAGCTCTCCTCTTCGGCCGCCTTGCCTCTCCGGTCTTTGGGAATCAGGCGCCAGCCGACCGTGACGACAAAGGCGATGCCGACCAGGGCAACGGCCAGGCCGACCGGCGTGAAATCGAACATGCCGAAGCCTTCACCCAGGGCCTGCGCCCGAAACTGAGAGATCAGCAGATTCGGCGGCGTTCCGATCAACGTCAGCATGCCGCCAAGCAGCGTCGAGAAGGACAGCGGCATTAGCATCCGAGACGACGAGTAGCCGGACGCCTTCGCGGCAGATATTGCCACGGGCATCAAAAGCGCCAGCGCGCCGACGTTGTTCATGAAGCCGGACAGGAAGGCACCGAGGAGACACAGGCCCGCCCGCTGCCCAGAGGGGCTGCGCGCAAGTGCCATGACGCGATCGCCGACCAAGTCGATGACGCCCGACCGGCCAAGCGCGTGGCTGATGGCCAGCACGGCGGCGACGGTGACGACAGCCGCATTGCCGAAGCCAACGAAAGCGTCGTCCGGATCGATGACGCCGAACCCGACGCCGGCCATCAGCGAGAGCACGGCAACAACGTCGTAGCGCCAGCGTCCCCACACGAACAGGGCCAACGTACAGACGAGAATCGCGCTGATGGCAGTCTGGTCGAAGGTCATGGGCGCGCGGGTCCGCGGTTGAGCGTGATCGGAAGTTCCGCATAGGGTGGGAATCGGGGAACACCACACCAACGCATGCATTCATCTAATGATCCATGCAAAATGAATCGGAGTATTGCGCATGCTTCTGAGGCTCGCCGCTCTCGTGCTGACTGCGATCACGCTCGTGGGGTCAGAACAAGATTAGTGCGAAATCGTACGTTTAGCTGAGAAAACCATGCTCGAGATCCGTGTTCGTTCCCAAAACGGGGCTCCAGATAGCATTTCCCAAAAGAATTTGATTTTTCGCACAGGCGGCAACCTACTGAAAACATGCACAATTTCGGCTAGCGTACGATTTCGCACTAATCTTGTTCTGACCCCTACGGCATGGGAGCATAAAAAAGCTGGGGGTATCACGCCGCCATTTTCGCCTCGTTCGGGGGTGATCGCCGCTCGGCGAGATGCCGCGCAAGCTCACCTTGAGCTGATACACGACGGACGTCGCAACTTTGGACATGGCGGCCAGGCTAACGTAAAGCCAGCGGCGCGCCCCCAGCTTTTTTATGCTCCCGCATCAATGTTTGGGTAAAGCGGTCCGCTGTCCGGGTCTGAGCGCCACGCCCGACTGCTGCCGCCTGGCGGGCGTTGGTAGGATTGCCAAGCTTAGGGATGTGTTGCAACTTTTTGATTACCGACGATATGGCAAGGTACCGTCGACATTTTCGGAGGGTTGCGATGTTCG
>NZ_JAAKZF010000101.1 GCF_011045125.1 Allomesorhizobium camelthorni
CGACGGCTCGTTCAAGGCCGCCAATGGCGGCGTCATCGGCTTCTTCTCGCTCGAAATGTCGTCCGAGCAGCTCGCCACCCGTATCATTTCCGAGCAGACGGAAATCCCCTCGTCGAAGATACGCCGCGGCGAGATCACCGAGACCGATTTCGAAAAACTCGTCGGCTGCTCGCAGACCATGCAGAAGATCCCGCTGTTCATCGACCAGACCGGCGGCATCTCGATCGCGCAGCTTGCGGCGCGCGCAAGGCGGCTGAAGCGCCAGCGCGGCCTCGACGTCATCGTCATCGACTATATCCAGCTCATGCAGGGCTCTTCCGCGAAAGCCTCGCAGAACCGCGTGCAGGAAATCACCGAAATCACCACCGGCCTCAAGGCGCTCGGCAAGGAACTCGGCGTGCCGATCATCGCGCTGTCGCAGCTGTCGCGTCAGGTCGAAAGCCGCGACGACAAGCGCCCGCAGCTATCGGATTTGCGCGAATCCGGCTCGATCGAGCAGGACGCCGACGTCGTGCTCTTCGTCTACCGCGAGGAATATTATCTCAAGAACAAGGAGCCAAAGCCCGGCACGCTCGAATACACGCAGTGGGAGGCCGACATGAACGAGGTCCGCGGCAAGGCCGAAGTCATCATCGCCAAGCAGCGCCACGGCCCCACCGGCACGGTGTCGCTGGCCTTCACCGGCGAATTCACCCGCTTCTCCGACCTGGCGGAAGAGCATCATCTGCCCGAACGGTATGAGTAGCGGAGCTCATTGGACCGCTTCGAGCCGGCTGAACCGAACCGGGATGAGTTTCCGAGCCTTGAGTTGTCCTGCCGCATCCTTGTCCATGACAGTCAGCAACTGCGCGTCTTCAGATCCCACAGGCAGAACCAAGCGTCCCCCGGCTTGAGCTGCTCATGCCGGCGTGCGGTCCGCGATGATTTCGACGCTCCAAACTTGCCCGGCGAATTCCGCGAGGATTGCGGTTTGGCAGCCCAGGCCGGTGCCGATAGGATCACGGTGGGGCGATTGCCCAGGAAAGAGTTATTGACCTTTGCCGACCATTTCTCGAAGCTTGAATCGCTGCTTTTCCAACGGAGATCAAATCCATGAAAGCTCTTGCCTCGCCGTTTGTCGTGGCGCTCGCCGCCGCCCTTGTCGTGGCATTGTTGGCGCCTCCGGCGACTGCGCAGAGCAGGGACGCAGAAAATCAGCTTGATGCGATTGTTAAGAACGGCAAGCTGCGCGTTTGTACGACCGGCGACTACAAGCCCTTCACCTTTCATGACAAAACCGCGAACAGCTATCAGGGCATCGATATCGATCTGGCGAAATCTCTGGCGAGTTCACTAGGGGTCGAAGCGGAATTCGTGGCGACGACATGGAAGACGTTGCTGCCCGATTTTACCGCCGGCAACTGTGACATCGCGATGGGCGGCATATCGGTGACCCTGGAACGTCAGAAGCAGGTGTTTTTCAGCGATCCCTATCTCGTCAACGGCAAGGCGCCGATTGCGCGCTGTGAGGACGAGGCGAAGTTCCAAACCATTGCCGATATCGACAAGCCGGATGTGACGGTGATTGTTAATCCCGGCGGGACCAATGAGAAATTCGTGCGCGAGAAACTCAGCGACGCTAGAATTGAGATCTACCCGGACAATGTCACGATTTTCCAGCAAATTCTCGATGGCAAAGCTGACATTATGATCGCCGAATCGGTAGAAACCGAGTTGCAGGAGAAACTCCACCCTGGTCTTTGCGCGATCAATCCCGAGAAGCCGCTCCAATATGGTGAAATGGGCTACATGCTTCCTGAGGGTGACGTCATCTTCAAGGCGTATGTCGACCAGTGGGTTCATCTCGCCAAGGCGACGGGTGAGTTCGACCGCATCTACGACGCTCACGTCAAGTAGCGACCATCGTGGTGGAAAGTTTCTGGCGACTGGCGTCGCGATCGGAAAGGCGCGGCCGGGCTGCCAAGGCGGGTCAGACGATCACTCGCGCCGCCCGTCCCTGTTGCTGCTCGGAAAGGCCGTCAGCAAGATGAGAGTGACCATGATGGGTCGATCTTTGGCCTTCCCCGTAGGTCGCGAGAGGGTTGTCGAGCAGTTCGCTAAGGTCGGCTGCTGTGCCGGCGCTCGATCATCCTTGCAGTTATGGAGTGCAATTCCCGAATTGCGAGGATAAACGGATGACTCAACCATCAAAAGAAGGATCATGTCATCACGGCGCCTCTAACCGGTCAGACGATCACCCGCGCCGCGCGCCCGAGCGTCCGCTCGGCGTCGTTGTAGTAGTTCGAGGCCTGCTGCACCGAGCGGTGCTGCGACTGCTGCATGGCTTCGGGCAGCGGAATGCCGCGGCGGGCGGTTTCGGTGAGATAGCCGGAGCGCAGCCCGTGGGCTGAGAACGCCGCAGGATCGAGCCCGGCCTCGGCGACGCGGCGCTTCAGGATCAGGTTGACGGCCTGCGGGGTCAGCGCGCGCCGTTCCAGATTGCCCCAGCGGTCGATGCCGCGAAACACGGCGCCCTCCGATATTCCGACGCGCTCGAGCCAGTCTTTCAAGACCAGCACCGGCCGGCCGACGAGCAGCACGAAAGCGTCGCTGTCGGCCTGCGTCGTTTTTGTGCGGCCGAGCCGGATCGACAGGCAGGGCAGCTTTTCGCCGTCGGGGGCCTTTGGATCGGCCGGAACCGGGTCTTCCTCGACCAATTGTTCGACGCGCAGGGCAGAGATTTCGCTGCGGCGCCGTCCGCCGGAGGCGAAGGCGGTGATGAGAAGGGCACGGTCGCGCAGGTCGACGAGTTTTTCGCCGGCGCAGGCTTGCAGTAGGGCGGCCAGAATGTCAGCGGTCACCGCCTTTTTGCTCTTGCGGCCGCGCTGGCGGGCGCTGGCGCGCACCGCCAGCTTGATCGCGCTCTGCAGCCCCGGCGCGTTGAATTTGCCACGCAAGCCGCGCCATTTGGTCAGCGTCGACCAGCTCGACAGCCGCCGGCGCACGGTGGAGGGCGCGTGTGGACCGTCGCTGCGCAAAAGCCCTTGCGCCTTCAGCGCGGCCGCCACCTCCCCGGGCATGCCGTGCGCCGAATCGGTCTCGCGCCTGGAAGGGTCCCAGAGATGGTGGGCGACAAATTTGATCAGCAGCGCCTCCGGCGCCGGCCACGGCAGCGGCTGTCCTGTCGCGGCCAAAGACCAGGCCTCGAGATAGCCGAGGTCGGAGGCCAGCGCCCGGAGGGAATTCTCGCCGATGCCTTCTTTCGCCAGGTGCCGTAGCGTCTCGACGTCGTCATCGGTGAGCAGCCCGGCCAGAAAATCGCGGCGATCGAAGGGCAGCACCGAATCCAAGGCATCGAGCGCCTCGGCGCGGCGCAGTTTTACGTCGGGTAGGGGCTTTGGAAGGCGGGCGTCCATGGCGGCGGCTCAGAACAGGTACGGCTTGTCGGCCCAGGCCAGCAGCACGGCGGCGTCGCGGTCCGGGAGTCGCACCCGGCCCGCGCGCAGGCCGTTCGCGATCGCATGGCCGACGTCCGGATCGACCCAGTGGCCGTGGGTCATGAGAAAAAACCAGGCGAAGGGCAGGCCCACCTCTCGGTCGACCGCCTCGATGCGCTCCATCAGCCGGTGCACCGAGACGTCGGCGTCGGCCAGCAGCCGCTCGGCCGGATTCTTCAGCGGCCGCGGGATAAATCCGATCTCGCGTTTTTGGCCGCGTCCCTCGAGGTCATGAATGTCGAAGGCCCAGTGGCCAAAAATGCGGTCGGCCGCAGCACTCGAGCGCTCCCAGTCGGCAAAAAGGCGGTTCTCGCGCGGCACGAAATCGAACCAGCCGGGATTGGCGTCCAGGAACGGAATATCTCGCGTGCCGGCAGGCCCGACCTCATGGATGACCCGAGCCTCGAGTTCGGGCCGTTTGGCTAGACGCTGCTCGCGTTCAATGCGCGTCCGGCGCGCCAAAAAACTGCGCATGTGGACGATGCCGCCGCCGGTGCGGCCGCGCAGCCTGTAGACGGGTCCGGACAGTAGCGGCGCGTCCGTGGCGGGCTCGCGCCGCACCCAGGACGGCTCGAACAGATCGTCGGCGCTGTAGGGGCGGTAGTCGGGATCGACCACTGGGCCGGCCAAAACCTCGACCTCGCGGCCGAGCGAGAGCTGGACGAAGTCGGCGATGCCCGGGCCCGTGGGGGCGAAGGCAAAGACGCTGGCGCCACGCCATTCGGCGAAGTTTTGTGCGCCCGATCGGTGCCGCTTCCAGAAGGCGTTGAGGTCGCCGCCGACTTTGGTCAGCTCATTTTCCACCCAGGCGCGATGGTCGCCGAGCCGCGTGCCGTCGGCGGACAGGACGGTGCGGGCGTCGCCGCGCCAGTAGAAATCGTCGACACCTGCGGTCGTGAAATCAAAGCCCGGAAAGGCGGCCGAGAGGGCAGAGGCGAGTTCGATGTCGGCCAAGGCCGGATCCAAGCCGGCGAGCACGGCTTCGGCCGTGGTGGCGTCGGGCAGGCGGACAGGTTTTTCTTCGGTCATGCCGGTGTCTCTCTCGCGCGGCGGAAAAGCCGCTGCCTCGCGTCGTTTTCGGCCGTGCGGCACGTCGCCGGCAGCGGTCTGGAGTGCGATTCTGGCTGATTTGCGCGACCAGATCAATCACTATCGATAAGAGGTGATTATCGATAGTGAGATTGGGCCTCGGGAAGACCCGGCGTGAGTGAAGCAAAGTGCAAGATAGCTTCAGCAAGTCGAATCAGCTAAAGCGATATCAATGGCTTACGACGTCGCCAGTTTGCATCAAGAGAGGCTGGCGGCGGCCCGCGACCGGGTGCGCCGATTTTTGCCTAACGGTTTCAATTGGCGCGCCAGAGCGAAGGCCGGAACGACGCCCGATGACCCTTTTTGTCCTTGACGGTACTGATGCAATCCCGTGGCGCGAGCTTGCGGGGCCGCTCGTCACCGCAGAGGATTCTTTGGCGCGCCTCGATGAGCGGCTGGCCAGAAGTCCGGTGCACGAAGGTTTTGTCGCGCGCACGCATTTCTACGACGCCGCCGCCGCGCTGTGGCTCGAGGGCGAGCTTGTCGATGTCGAGGATCTGGTCCTGCACGACACCCACATGGACATCCGCACGCCGAGCCACGAGCTCACCCGTGCCCATGCGGTGCTGCGGGCACGGCGGCTGATTGTTGCCAACAGGCCGGACTGGGCGCTGAGCCCGAACGGCCTAAGACAATTGCGCGGGCGTGGCGCTGGCACCCAGGACGCTTCGTCACCGGAGATTCATGCGACGGCAGCGGAGGGCGCCGGCGATGAAGAGGCGGATGAGTCGGCCAACGACGATCTGAACGATGGCCTCGGCGCCGAATTTGCCGCTATCGATGCGCTGCTCGATCGCACGCGGAAGGTGCTCGACGGGCTCGCCGCCGCGCCGGTGTCGCCACCGCAACAGGTTCCGATGGGCGAAAAAAATCCGCTCGTCTACGATCCCGACTGGGACGAGGAGGAACGGCTGTCGGACTGGCGGGCCGTGTTGAACCGGACCACTGGCCAGCCGCCCGTGCTGAGCGCCGCCCTGCTATGGGATGCGTGGGAAACAAAAGAACCGCTTCAGCATCTGCCCTGGCTCGGACAACTGCTCGTCGGCGCCATGCTCAGGCAGGCCCGAAAAACGAGCGCCCACCTCGTCTGTCTCAACACCGGGCTGCGCGCCATTCCGCGCGAAAGGCGGCGCGCCCGCGACAGGACGGCGCGGCTGATCGGATTTCTGGAGGGCGTCACTGAAGCGGCCGTCGCCGGGCTGAAGGAACACGATCGGCTGATGCTCGCCCGAGAACAGATGGGGCGCCGCCTGCGCGGCCGGCGGGGACATTCGAAGCTGCCGCAACTCGTCGAACTTGTTCTTTCGCGGCCGCTCGTCTCCAGCGCGATGATCGAAAAGGACCTGAAGGTGACGACGCGTGGTGCGCTTAATCTCGTCGCCGAACTCGGCCTGCGCGAGATCACGGGCAGGGGACGTTACCGGGCGTGGGGAATCCTCGGATAGCTCCTGTGCGCGCGGAAAGATCGTCTGGCACCCCGGCGTGCGACCGGCACCACAGTGCTATTGCGAGTCGCGTCGTCTTGGCAGCGGAAACAGGCATCCCACTTCTTGGGTCAGACGTTACCGCGAGACCTTGCGCCCGCGCGCTGCTTGCTCCATATCTGGACCATGGCGAAACATGCAACTACCGCTCGGCGCTCGGCGTCATCAGGCCAGTTTGTCACTACGAAGGGCGCCAATTCGGTTGGACGGACCAGTGACGGGGTTGTGATCCTGAAGCCTGCCACCAAGCCGACGCATTTCACGCAAAGTGAGATACGCGGCACGATCAAGGAAGTGAAGGGGAGCGACGGCCGCTTATCGAGCAGTAAGAATCATTGATGGCTGCGCATCCGCGCAATGTGTTCATCAACTGTGCCTTCGACGCCGAATTTGAACCCCTATTCCACGCGATAGTTTTTACTGTGATCCGGTCAGGATTCCGCGCGCGGTGCGCGACCGAATCTGACGACGCGGGAGAGAACCGCTTCTCGAAGATTCAGCAAATCGTGGAGGAATGCCGCTATGGCATCCATGATATTTCGCGAACTGAAACCAGCGGCAATCCTCCTCTGCCTCGTTTCAATATGCCGCTCGAACTCGGCCTTTTCCTCGGTGCCAGACGCTTTGGCGACGGCGATCAAAAAAAGAAAAAGACCCTAATCCTTGACCGTGAGCAATATCGATTTCAGCGGTTTGTTTCCGACCTCGCCGGCCAGGATATTCACTCGCACAATGGCGACGTTTCGATCGCGGTGCGTGAAGTGGCAACTTGGTTGCGCACTCAATCAAGGTCGACCACTGTACCGGGCGGAATGAAGATCGCCGACGAGTTCGCTATGTTCCAAGAAGCCTTACCCGCGATCTTAGGGCAGCAAGGACTTGCAAGAGCCGAGATGACATTCGGCGACTACACCGCTATTGCCGTGGCATACATCAAGGAAAACGCCTGAACGTAGTGAGTCGGTCCAGTCGGCTCGAAGCTGTGATTTTGGCCAACTTGGCCCGGCGACCGCGAAGCTGTGCATTATGGCCATGTAGTTATCTGCCGACCCCGGCTTGAGTTACTCTGCTGCCGATCGGATAGCTTGGGAGTGCTGGCGGAATCGGCTTCTACATCCAGATCTATATCTGCTCGTTTCAATACGAGAAGGCCGCGACCGTCACCCTCGCGGTGATCGCCGTCGTCATCCTCATCGAAGCCGCGAATGCAGCACTGCGCCGGCGAGTGCGCTCGCCACCCGCTGAGGAGTTCTCCCAAGTCATCTTGGGAATCCGATACCAAGCACGTGCACCTCAATCGCATCCGCCCCCATTCACAAAACCGGCTCCTTGGAGTACTGGGAGCGTAGAGAAATCTCCGGTCGCAGCCTTACCCGGTCAAAACAAGGATTCAAGCCATGAAGACTATCGTCATCTGCTCGGGCGGATTGGACTCCGTTTCGCTTGCTCACAAGGTAAGGGCGGAACACGAGCTTGCCGGCCTCCTCTCCTTCGACTACGGCCAACGGCACAGGAAGGAACTGCGCTTTGCCGCCGCTTGTGCGGAGCGGCTGGAGGTTCCGCAACGAATCATTGACATCCGCGAAATTGGCCGCAGCCTTTCCGGCTCGGCGTTGACCGATGATTTGGACGTGCCCGACGGGCACTATGCAGAAGACACCATGAAGGTCACGGTGGTGCCAAACCGGAACGCCATCATGCTGGCCATCGCCTTTGGCGTTGCCGCCGCGCAGAAGGCCGACGCGGTAGCAACAGCCGTGCACGGTGGGGATCACTTCATCTATCCCGATTGCCGTCCTGGTTTCATCAATGCCTTCCAGACGATGCAGAACCATGCGCTCGACGGCTATGCCGATATTCGTCTTTACGCTCCTTATGTGAATATCTCGAAGGCGGACATAGTTGCGGACGGGGCAAGGCACAACACGCCATTTGAAGCGACCTGGTCGTGCTACAAGGGCGGCGCACGTCATTGCGGTCGCTGCGGGACATGCGTCGAACGGCGCGAAGCATTCGATTTGGCTGGCATTGCCGACCCGACAGACTACGAGGACTCCGACTTCTGGCTTCACGCTATCTGGAAAAGGAGCGCGTGATGTTCCGCATTACCAAAGAGTTCCACTTCTCGGCCTCGCATCAGCTTACCTCCTTACCGCCCGACCATCAGTGCGCGCGCCTGCACGGGCACAACTACATCATCGAAGTAGAGCTTTCGGCGGGCGAACTGGACGAACATGGCTTTGTGCGCGACTATCACGACCTAGCCGCGCTCAAGCACTACATCGACGAGACGTTCGACCATCGGCATCTCAACGACGTGCTGGGGCATGACCATGTCACGGCGGAATGTCTGGCTAGGCATTTCTACGACTGGTGCAAGGCGCGGCTACCCGAGGCCTCGGCCGTGCGGGTGAGCGAGACGCCGAAAACCTGGGCGGAATACCGGCCATGACTTGCTTGTTAGATCCTGGAATCCGCGTGAGCGAGATTTTCGGGCCCACCATTCAGGGCGAAGGCATGCTGATCGGCTTGCCGACGGTGTTCGTAAGAACGGGCGGGTGCGACTATCGCTGCTCCTGGTGCGACAGCCTGTATGCGGTGGACAGTCGCTTCCGCCACGAATGGGAGACAATGTCCACCGAGGCGGTCTGGCAAAAGGTCAGGGCGCTTTCCGGTGGCCGGTCCGTGATGGTGTCGCTGTCGGGCGGCAATCCGGCCATCCAGCCGCTTGGCGCGCTGATCGAATGCGGGCATGGCGAGGGCTACCGCTTTGCGTTGGAAACCCAAGGTTCGGTGGCCAAGGACTGGTTCGCCAATCTCGACGTGCTGGTGCTCAGCCCCAAGCCGCCCTCAAGCGAAATGACGACAGATTGGGCCGCGTTCGACGCTTGCGTTGAGGCGGCGCAGGACAAGCCGCAGATGGCGCTCAAGCTCGTCGTGTTCGACGATAGGGACTACGCCTATGCCAAAGATGCCGCCGCGCGCTATCCGCAACTGCCCGTCTATCTGCAGCCCGGCAATCACACGCCGCCGCGCCCTGGTGACGAAGACGCGTTCATCGATATGGACGGCGTGATGAAGCGCATGGAATGGCTGGTGGAAAAGGTGACGCGTGACAGGTGGTTCGAGGCGCGCGTGCTGCCGCAGCTTCATGTTCTGCTCTGGGGCAACAAACGGGGCGTCTAGCCCGCTCAACAAGGATCGCCGATGAGGAGCGAGGCAGACATCTATAGTAATCTCACCCAATTGGGCGGCAGCAACGCACCCGAAAATGCCGTGCTGGAAAAGGTTCTGTTCGGTTTGCCCTTCAGCTGGGCGACTGCATAACCGAGGCCCGTCACCTTTTTCTCGATCGCGGCGAGGTCGCTTTTCGGCGCATGCTTGATCGTCATGGCGCCGGCTGTGACCGAAACCGCCACGTCCTGCACACCAGGCATCCGCGGCACGGCCGTATCGATCTTGCTTGCACAGCCGGCGCAATCCATGCCTTCCACGCGACAACGGGTCTGTTGTTCGGTCGCAGCCATGATGAACCTCCACGGCTTTGAATCCGGGTTAGTGCGCCGGGAGACCGGCAAGGAGTAGGTGGTGAGAGTCCACTGCGATGAAGGAGTAGCGACCCACATCGGCCCCGAGCCGTGCGCAGGCATCCGTGAGGGTGTCGGCGAAGCGTCGGTAGGGGAGCGTATAGGCAAAACCTTCCTGCGGCCAACTTACGTTCGATTTCAAGCTTGGAGCCGACAGCCTCTGGCTTTCGTCATTGCTCGGGTTGCGCCACAACGAGAACGGATGGTAAGCTTTAGCCATCCGACAGGGGTGCTCCGTATTGCCGGGGCTGAGATGCGAGGCGTCATGCCTCCGGACCCTAAAAGCTGATCTGGATAATACCAGCGGAGCGAGGCGACCGATGTTTTCTGGTGCACAAATTTCCCTTTATCCGATGTCGGACGATTTCGTCGACGTCATTCTCAAGGCCATCGAGGCGCTCGAACCCTACCGGCCCTTTTTCAGGATCGAGACAGACGACGTTTCGACCCTGATCGTGGGGCCGCCCGATCAGCTCTTTCCCGCCATGCGCGATCTGTTCGTGTCGGCTGCACGAAGCGGCAAGCATTGCGTGCTGTCGGCCACCGTCTCGCGCGGCTGTCCCGGAGAGCCCGACGATCCCATCTGCACGCCAATGACCGCCAGCGGGAACGACCTGCCGCTTGTGGAGCGGATCGCAGAGGCCCGGAACGCCGTGACCCGCGCCGAAACGAGCGGCCAGATCGTTGCCGCGCAATTCTCGCTCTATCCGCTGGGCGAGGGCCACCACATGGACGAAATCTACGGCTGCGTCGATTTCCTCAAATCGTCGGGGGTCTTCAATCGGTCGAAGAATTTCTGCACCAAGCTCAGGGGCGATGCGGGGCCCGTCTTTGCTACACTGAGCGAGGCCTTCCTGCGCTTCGGCGCGCCGCAGGGCCATGTTGCGCTCGACCTTACGGTCTCGGCCAACAGCCGGACGGCTGCCTAGATTTGTGACTTTCTTTTCTCTCGCCTGAAGGTTCGCAGCAATGAACGACCAACACACTTGGACTCTCCGTGAAACTCTGATCGTCGCCGTCCTCGGCGCGGTCTTTGGCGTTCTCTATCTCGGCTGGGTGCAGATCTGGCTTATCGCGCAAGCGATCTTCGGCCCGGTGACCATGGACGTGGTGATGGGCTTCTGGTTCATCGCCTCCATCATCGCGGCCGCCATCATCCGCAAACCGGGCGTGGCATTCACCTCCGAGGTGCTGGCCGCGGCGGTGCAGATCATGCTCGGCAGTCCGGCGGGCCTGCTCCTCCTCGTCACCGGCGCGGTTCAGGGAGCAGGTGCGGAAGTGGTCTTCGCGGCGACCAGCTGGCGCAAATACACACTCCCCGTTCTCATGGCGGCGGGCGTAGGCGCGGCCGTGTTCTCCTTCATTTACACCTGGATCCGCTTCGATTACGGCGCGCTGGCGCCCGGCTTGCTCATCGTCATGTTCGTTCTGCGATGCCTGAGCGGCGCGCTGCTAGGCGGGCTACTCGGGCACGCAATAGTGGAGGCGCTCTACCGGACCGGCGTTCTGTCGGGTCTCGCGATCGATCATGCCAAGCGAACCGCACGCGCCTGACGCGGCAAGGCCGGCACACTGGCAGGATGTTGCGGTCCGCTATCCCTTCGCGGACAAGGCCGCCGTCGGGCCCGTCAAGCTCACGGTGGAGGCAGGCGAACGGCTGCTGCTGCTCGGGCCTTCGGGTTCAGGCAAGTCGACGCTCCTGCAAACGCTGACCGGGCTCATTCCGCAGAGCATCCCGGCGCACGTCGAGGGCTCGATACGACTGTTCGGCCAACCCGTAAAAGAGCGCAAGCCCTCCGGCTGGGCGGCGACCGTGGCTCAGTTCTTCCAGGACGCAGACCAGACATTGTGCGGCATGCGGGTGGAAGACGAGATCGCCTTCGCGCTGGAAAACCGTGCGCTGCCCGAAAAGCTCATCGCCCAGAAGGTGGCCAAAGCGATGCGCCGCGTCGGCCTTCCCGAGGAGTGGCGCCCGCGTCGCACCATGACCCTTTCGGGCGGCGAGCGGCAACTCGTGGCGCTGGCCGCGACACTGGCGCAGGACGCGCCGCTCTTCGTGGCCGACGAACCGACGGCTCACCTGGCGCCGGAAGCGGCCAACCGGCTTCATCGCCTGCTCATGGAGACCAATGAAGCGCGGAGCGTGCTGATCGTAGACCACCGTCTCGATCACCTGATCGGCTTGGTGGACCGCGTGGCGGTACTCGGGAACGGAGGAACGATCGTCGCCGAAGGGTCGCCGGGCGCGCTCTTCCGCGACAAGCGCGATCAGCTCGACGCGCTCGGCATCTGGCGCCCGCTTGCGAGTTTCCTCGATGCCGAACTGCAGAAGGTCGGACTTGCGCCAGCCGATCCGCCGCTTGCCGTGGACGACGCCATCCGCCACCTTGAAGGCGCTTCGTCGGCAATCGTCAGGAAGGCGCGCACGGCAGTCGCCGCCTTCGTGGCAGCCAATTCGGCCCGCCCTTTTGAGGACGCGGGCGAACAAGAGATCGTCGCACGGCTGGTGGCGGCCGATTGCGCGCCATTCCTTGGTCCGACCGTGCTGCGCAATGTAAGCGTCGACCTGCGCGCCGGTGAAATCCTCGGCATTCTCGGCGCCAACGGCGCTGGCAAGTCGACGCTGGGCGCGAGCCTCGCCGGTCTCTTGAAGCTGAAGCGCGGACGGCGGGAAGGAGCGCCGGGGGGCATCGCGTTTCAGAAGCCAGAGAACCAGTTCGTCGCCGGCACGGCGCGCGAGGAGATTGCGACATCACTACCAAGATCCGCGCTGCGGTCCGACCATGCCCGGCAGGTGGATGAAATCCTCGCGGCCTGGGATCTGGCCGGGCCGCAGGATCGCCACCCGTTCGAACTCTCGCAAGGCCAGAAGCGGCGGCTTGCGTTGGCGACGCTGACGGCAGGTGACCGCTGGCCGCTTCTCGTTCTCGACGAGCCCCTGGCCGGCCTCGACGCCAACGGCGCGGCGATGATGAGCAAGCATGCCGAAGCGCTGCGAAATAGCGGCCGGGCGATCGCGATCATCACGCACGATATGGACTTCGCGCTGCGTCTTTGCGCGCGCTCCGTGATCGTTGGCGAAGGTGGCCTTCTCGCCGAAGGTCCGACGGCGCAACTTCTGTTCGACGCCGAGATCCTGAAGCGAGCGGGGCTTGCCGAGCCGGCGATCGCGCCTGCCATGCGCTGGCTGGAACGGGCACCAGAATGTTGAGCGCGCTGCATCCGCTGGGCAAGCTCGTCGTGTGCATGATCTGGATCGCGGCTGCGGTCCTGATCTTCGACGCGCGCTTCCAGATCGCCACGATCGTCATCGCCGCGCTCGCTCTGATCGTGCTCGACCGGACCTCGCCGGTTCTGGTTCTGGCGCTGATGATTCCCTTCGCGCTGTTCGGCTTCGGCTTTCTGACGACGAGCGTGCTGTTTCGCCAGGAGAGCAATTTCGCACTGCGCATGGCAGGCGAATCCCTGCTCGCCTCGCCCGCATTCTCGGCGGGCATCACGCTTTTCCTGCGCGCGATCGCCTGCGGCATGGTGTCCGCGCTTTTTGCGTTGACGACCGATCCTGGCGCGTTCGTGAGGACCCTGATGGTCCACTGGCGGCTTTCGCCACAGATCGGCTATTCGCTGTTCTCGGCCATGCAGCTCGTGCCGGACCTTGCGGCGGAGGCGCAGCAAATCCGTCTGGCGCGCGCCATGAAGCGGGGAAGGCCGCCGCGCCGCTTTCCGGGTCCTTTCGAAATGTTCCGCCTCGTCATCCCGCTCCTCGCCTTCGCTATCCGTCGCGCGGGGCGAGCGGCAATCGCTATGGAGGCGCGCGGCCTCACACCAGGCGCGCCGCGCACAGTGATCGCCGCGCCGCGCTTTCGTCGCCGTGACCTTGCCTTCATCGCTATCGCGCTTACTGCGCTGGTGCTGTGCATTTCATGGGCGCGTTCGCGAGGATGAGCGTTGTTCATGGGTCAAACGATCGATGACGTCGCCGCTTGCGCGAATTGGCTCAACGGACAGCATTTGAAAAGGGAAGTCGTTGTCGGCTTCTTTTCTGTCGCTGTGATCACCCGGCCGTGGCGGCGATGAACGACCGGTAATCAGCCGCGCGCCGTCCGATCGTCGCAAGGAGTCCGCTGTCGTGGTAGCGGAAGGGCCGCGGCTCCTTGCCGGCCGCGCGCGCTGCGGTGACCCGTGCGACATAGGCACCCTGCTGCTTGGCCACCGGGGCAATGCCCGGCAGTGGCTGACCATCGGCATTCCGCGCCAGCGCGGCGTCAGGAGCCGGCACCGTTCAGCCGGGTCGCTCTCCATCTCCGCGCGCGTTCGAAGGCGAGCAGGATGCGCAGGCCGATTTCCGTCGCATCCTAGATGCTCTTGAGGCCCGGCGCATGGGGCGCCCAGCCGTCATGCCCGAAATAGGCGTGGCTCGCCCCCCGTCGCGACGATCAGCATGTCGTAGAGAAGCGAGCGGGCGCCGATTTCGGACAAGCTTCCGCTCTCGGTCCACGCCCGTGACCTCACCGAGCAGAACCCGAACATTGGGCTGGCGTCGAAAGAGGCGGCGGATCGGCCGGGCGACAGGCCGGCGGCCGCCACCTGGTAGAGGAGCGGCTGGGAGAGATGATGGTTGCGCCGGTCGACCAGGGTGATGTCGACCGTCGCTCGCTTGAGCGCCCGGGCGGCGGTCAGCCCGCCGAAGCCGGCACCGACGATGATAACCTGCAGCCGACGCCGTTCCGCGCCGGCCGCAGGTGCAGAACATTGCCGATGTGTGGGCTGCTCAATAATCATGCGGTCGATCTCTCGTACCGGGCTCAGCGTCGCGCCAGTACGCGACCGCCGCAGCGAACTCTTGCGCGTGATAGGCCCAGGCTTCGACATCACCATCATCGCCGTCGCACCGGCCCAGCCGACGCGCGCAGTCGAAGAAGCCGAGAGCCGGCAGACCACGTCTGGCCTTGCTGACGACGAGAGCCGCGATGAACGGGCGCTCGGCCGTCGCGTCCTCCTCCATCAGCGCCTCGAGTAAACTCGTCAGCTGGTGGATCGTGTTCGGAGGCTCGAGGCCCAAGCTCTGGGCAAGCTCCTGATACGTGATCGGAACCCCGCGCTGAGCCACCCTTCGAAGCTGCGCCCGAAGCCTCTCCGTGAGATCCGGTGCGTTTGAGGCCGGTGTGTTCAGTCCCATGCGGCCCTCCGTGCAAGGTCGAAGAGGGTTGCGACCCTCTGTCCAACCGGAGGCGGGGTGTCGGCGAGCCTGCCGTCGGGCTCGACAACGACGCCCCAGGTGCAAGAGCCGTGGCGAAAGGTGAGACGGATCCGGCCTGCGTCCTCGTCCTGTCCCCGCTCGACGACGCCGAGCACGGTGCCCCGGCGCATCTCTGTTTG
This sequence comes from Allomesorhizobium camelthorni, assembly GCF_011045125.1. Classification (GTDB taxonomy): domain Bacteria; phylum Pseudomonadota; class Alphaproteobacteria; order Rhizobiales; family Rhizobiaceae; genus Allomesorhizobium; species Allomesorhizobium camelthorni. The sequence continues at coordinate 15,016 of NZ_JAAKZF010000101.1, forward strand.
CAATGCGCCAACGCTCAGCCCGAGCTTCGGTGCCAGGACCGCCGCATCGATGGTGACCACGCCGTCGTTGACGCATATCGGATGGGCATCGCGCTGGATCATTTCACGGCCTCGTCGCGCTTGGTGCGGGTTCGAAATAGACGCAGAGCTCTGCCATCTCTCTCGGCGCCAGCGTCGCTTGCCTGCGCATTTCGCTGATCGTGAACGGCCATTTCACGGGATGGTGAGCGCTCATTTCATTTGATGGTGAGCACATATTTCACGCGATCATGAGCGGTCGCTTCGATCGACTTGGTGATTGGTTCAGGAGTTTGAGGCGCCGTCAAGAGCGTGCGTGCGGGCGTTCTGTTTTCGCATGCTTTCTCCGGTGAGTTGAAGGCGGTGAGCGCTGTGAACGAGGCGGTCCAAAATCGCGTCACCGAGGGTGGGATCGCCTATGGCGTCGTGCCAGTTGCGCGGAGACGAAGAATCTTTGGCACTCTTATCATTCGAGTGCCAAAGGCGTATACAGGCTGCGTGGTGCGAGCGTTGCAGGATGCGACGATCGCAGCAAGCACGCTATAGACAGGACGACGGAAAGGCCAGCGACGCGGGCACATGCTTGCCGATATCTCGGCGATCATCGGCTCGCTCGACATCGTGTTCGGGG
>NZ_JAAKZF010000102.1 GCF_011045125.1 Allomesorhizobium camelthorni
TTTCACATTAACTTGCACCGTCATGCCAACAGCGTCGGAGTCTCGGCCGCAGTAGCTTCCGTAGAGAGGAATTGCCTGATGTGGCTCACGAGCCACGGCCACCCTGATCAGATCGCGGTTGCCGACGATCCCGTTTGTGGGATCGAACTCCACCCAACCGGCGCCAGGGAGATAGACCTGACACCATGCATGCGTCGATCCGCCGCCCAGCGTTGCGGTGCTGTCGCGGCTCGGGACATAAATATAGCCAGTGACGAACCGCGCGGCTAACCCGAGTGAGCGCACCGCTTCCATCATGAACAGCGCGAAGTCGCGACACGTGCCCCGCCGCTGATGAAGTGTTATCAGAGGTGGCTGGGTTCCCGCCTCGATGCGACGTGAATACACAAAACTCTCGTGGATCGCGTAGCAAAGCGTCATCAGCAGCTTGCCGGTCTGGGTGCGTCGGCCAGCACTGATGAACTGCCGCGCCCATTTTCCGACTTCGTCGTGTTCATCGGGATAGTGGCGTTCAATTGTGCGGGCCAGGTCGGCCAACTCGTCAGGATCGTAAGCAAAAGGATAAAAAAGAGCCGCGGGGTCGATGCGAAAGTCGGGAGTGTCCTCGGAAGTATGGTCCAGACGAATGCGTGCGTCGAAATTCAGTTCTTTCGCGGGTCGAGAGAATCTGACGACCGTGACGCAATTGCCAAATACGTCGTGGATCCAGCGCACCTCGTCGGGTTCCGGATCAATGAGCAAGGTGGAATCGAGCAATCGCTGATCATAGCTGTCCCTCGGCCTGAACATCAGCCGGTGCTCGCCAAAGCTTACCTGTCGGGCGTAGCGATAGACCGTTGTATGTTTGACCGCGAATATCGGCATCAAGAACCCTTATACAAACTGACGGATGCTCCGCAGCGGTTTGAGGATGCCACCGCCTGACGATGTAGTCATGATCGAAACGCTACTCGCTTGCTCAATGCGCGACAAACGGGCCCCATTCGCCCTCCCCGCAAAGGCGCACGATCTCCTACGCGGCTACAACAGTCGCGCGGAGAAGATTCGACGCCATGCAGGCCAACGAAACCGTTATCGGACATCCGCCTAAAGCGGGGCCAGCTTCGCCCATCGGGATCATTGACTCTCAATATGAGAGGTCCATCCTGACAGCAAATTTCCAATCCCGTTCCGAGGGTGACTGACATGGTCGAGTCGCATGCGGTAGTATCGACTGCCCGGACAAACAGGGGATCATTCAACTCGCGGCCCCCTGGCCCGAAAGGACTTCCTGTCCTTGGGAGCTTGCTTGACTTCGCCCGCGATCAACTCGGCTTCTTCACGAGATGCGCGCGTGAATACGGAGATCTCGTTGAGTTCAATCTGGCCGGCTGGCGCTCCATTCTGCTGAGCGGTTCGGATGATATCGAACAGGTGCTGGTCAAAAATCACAAGAACTTCGTCAAGAACAGGATCATCTGGCGGCACGTCCCGGCTGTCTTCGGCCAAGGCATTCTGACCAGCGAGGGCGAGTTTTGGCAAAAGCAGCGCCGCCTCGCTGCGCCCGCGTTTGCGGGCCAGCAACTGCTTGGATATGGCAGCGACATGGTCAATCTCACTCGGGGAATGCTCGACGGGTGGAAGAGTGACGATGTCCGCGACATCCACTCCGAGATGATGGCCCTGACGCTTAGAGTTGCGGCGAAGACTCTTTTCGATTCTGAGGTCGAACAGGACATCGTCGACATGGACCATGCGGTCGACGACATAACTGCCGAAATGGCTGCGCGGTTCAAGCGACCTACAGTCATTCCCGACTGGGTGCCTCTGCCTGGGCATGTTCGTTACCGACGCGGCATCCGCACAGTCGAACGGGTGGTCAAGCGCATCATTGCGGAGCGCCGAGCCAATGGCTTCGCAAACCGGAACGACTTTCTCTCCCGGCTTATGGCGGCTCGCGACGAGAACGGCCAAGCGATGTCCGATCGGCAGTTGCGCGACGAGGCTGTAACCCTCCTTCTTGCCGGCCATGAGACTACGGCGCTTACGCTCTCCTGGACATGGTATTTGCTTGGTCAGCACCCCGAGATTGACAGACGCGTCGCGGCCGAGCTCGCCGAGACCGTAGGTAATCGGCTGGTGACGGTTGATGATCTGCCGAACCTGAAGTTCACCGAGAGTGTCATTCTTGAAGCAATGAGGCTTTATCCGCCGGCTTGGGCGATCGGGCGCGAGTCGCTCGATGAGTTCGAACTCGGAGCCCACAGGTTCAAGCCCGGCACGACGGTGTTCATGAGCCCTTGGGTGCTACACCGCGACCCTCGCTACTTCGAAGATCCAGAGACCTTTGTGCCAGATCGGTGGATGAGCGGTCTCGCCCGCAAGCTGCCACGATATGCATATATGCCGTTCGGCGGTGGTCCTCGCATCTGCATCGGCCAGCGTTTTGCAATGATCGAGGCGACAGTGATACTCGTTACCATGGCACAACAGTTCTCAATGGAATTGCAGCGCTACCGCGAAGTGACCCCCTTCCCTTCTATAACGCTTCGGCCAAAAGGCGGCGTTTGGGCGCGCCTGCAGGAACGAGCGATCGTGTCATCTGTAGATGCCCAATCCTGATGGTCATTCCAACGCCATGGGCCTTCAGCTTAATTGATGATCATCTTAGACTATAAAGGTTTCGACCAACTCGATTCTTTATGCCATCTTATAACAAGATGCTGCTGAGTGCTGGTTTGTGTCGCGGCCAGCGTGCTGAGAGGCGCGCGAATATGGCAATTGATGATAATGGGATGTCGCGAGCGATCGCCCGATGTCGCTCTCTCGACGCCTATTCTCTTTGGCGAGCGCTGAAAGACCTTGAGAACGAAATCTACTGCATCAAACGGGCAAACGAGCCAATTCCGATTGAGATGATCCGCATGAGGGCGGTTTTGCTCAAGGCTAGAGGAAAAAGTGCGGATCCCTCAGCCTCGATCTCAGCGGACCGCCCAAGTAGCCTTCCCCGAAATTATGCGACGTCGAGGGAAGCTGGCTTCGATGTGTTTGACTTTGTAGCCCGGTATCGGGCCCTTGGAGGTCTGCGTGTGGCGATTGCCTGGGGCGAGAATGTTCGCATCTTCGCCTGGAATCGGGATTCTCAGGAGGCAGCGGAGTTTTGGGACCGGTGCTTCCCGGCATTGTCGCACGATGAGCAGGAAGCTGTCGCCGCCTGTTTATTGGAGCTCGGTCGTTCGTGACCCCGACGCGACCACGCAGGCCAGCTTGCGCCCCAATGGGGTGGGCCACCCTGTTGAACAAGCATGTGGTCTCCTGATCTGGCCCCGGCAATGACGAGAGCAGGGTCTGCGCGCTCCCCGGCACATGTTCCGCGGGTGCAGCAGTTCCATTCGCTTTCCGAGCTTTCTAACCTACTGTCTCGGTATCGTGCGCTCCGACGTTGCCCTGCTCGATGCGTCCGTCTAGGCGTCGCCGAAGCGTTGTCTCAACTTGACAATGCGACGTGGTCGTAGCCGCAAGCTGCGGTCCGTAGACGTGCAGCGTTCCCGACTGGCGAGTGACGCTACGCCGCCCTGCGGCACGAGACCGGTCACAAGTCCTTTTCCGCGAGTTCGCGAAACTCGTCGGGGACGGAACGGGAAATTTCCAACGCGACCGACCCGTATCCGACCGCCTGCCATCCGAAACGCGCGCGGATCGTGTCGACAGCGCGGTCGGCCACCCAACGCGCCATGCCCTTTTTGGCGCTGGGACGGCGCTTTTCATCTTCAAGCCCAAGCGGAAGGTCCAGCTGCAGTCCCGTGTGCGTCTCGAGATGCGATACGGAGATTGCCAGGAGCGAGATGGTCTTCTCGTCAGGGTGATCGGCGAGGAGCGTGCGCACGAGTTCCTCCGCGATTTCAGCAAGCATCCCGGTTGCCGAAATCGGCGCGTCGAGTGTTAGCGAGCGGGTGACCGAGCGGAGGTCAGCGAAGCGAACACGGACCGTGACCGTCCGACCAGGCCGGGATTTTGCCCTGAGCCGGCTGGCGACTCTGTCCGCAAGATGACGAAGCGTCGGCCGGAAAACCCACTCTTCGGCGGGCTTTTTGCCGAGTGCTGACTGGGCTCCAGCCGACTGGGCCCGACGATGCGTCTTGATCTCTCGTGGATCGCGATTCCAGGCCAGTGCAGCGAGCTTCGCTCCCGCAGCTGGACCGAGCAACCGTTCGAGCGACCATCCCGGCGTCTTCGCCATCTGACCAATAGTAAGCACGCCCATCTCGGCCAGCCGCGACTTGGTGACGGGGCCTACTCCCCACATCAGCTCGACCGGCAGGTCGTGAAGGAACTCGAGTTCCGTTGCGGGATCGACAACTACCAATCCGTCCGGCTTGGCCACTTGCGAGGCAATTTTCGCCAGGTGCTTGGTGCGCGCCACGCCGACCGAGATCGGGAGGCCAAGCTCTGCTCGCACGCGGCGCCGGATCGCCATTGCGATATCGGCCGGCGGTCCGAAGAGATGGGTGCAGCCGGCGACGTCGGCAAAGGCCTCGTCGATGGAAATCCGCTCGACAAGCGGCGTGAAGTCTTTGATCACGTTGATGGCGGCATCGCCCAGCCGTTGATAGTCCTTAAAATGACCGCCGACAAAGATGAGCTGCGGACAAAGCTCTCGCGCCCGCCGTCCCGGCATACCACCGCGAACTCCAAAGGCCCTAGCCTCGTAGGAGGCGGCAAGGACAACCCCGCCGCCGACAGCTATTGGCTTGCCGCACAAGGACGGATCGAGCAGTTGCTCGACCGAGGCATAGAAGGCATCCAGGTCCGCGTGGAGGATGGTGGCTGTTGGTTCCATCCCGACCGTTCCCTCGCGACGTTTCGAAAAGGATGAGCCACGGCCTGAATCGACAGGTCGCCTCGCTGAGAACATAAAGAGAACCCGCTTGGCGATTGTCAAGACGCCGACGTCTACGCAAAAGAGAACGCCGGTCTCCAGGCACGCTTATAGACCCTCGGCTCTTCGCTTTTCGAACTGACCCGGCAAACGGCAGCCACGACCGAAGCGACCAACCGCCTGGCCGCTCGCTGTGAACTCGCTTGAAGTTGCCGTCGACAGTCTGATGTCGGAAAGCCGGCCGTCCGCGACCCAATGTGACCTCTTGAACGGGAAAAACCGGAGATCATATTTCGCGACAGCGCTGCCGCCAGGCGCCGACGCTCACCCCATTTGCGCAGATGGAGAAAGGAATGGCCGACAAACGCTTTGCCACCCCCCTTTATGTTGCCGACGGCCCTCGCATGATCCGTGAGATCGCCTGCCTGGAGGACGCGATCGATTTCCTCGAGACCTTGCGGGAGCCGGTGAACGGCACCGTGCACGATACCGCGCTGAAGGCTTGCTACCGCGCGGCGAGCGGTCTGCTCGCGATCGAACACGGCCGCCGGGCCTTCGAAAGTTTCGCGATGATGTCGCGCCTACTCGAGGATGTGCCCCCGCAGCCCTGGAAGATCCCACAAGAAGCTGGCGCCGGCGGCGGCGCTGCCGCATAGTGCCTCATTACCTTCACCCCAAAGTTCGGCGCAGCCCGCAACTTCTTGGGCTGCGCCTGTTGAGGAGCTTCGTAGCGACGCCAGAGGCCATCATGAACAAGCTTCAGTTCTATATGCCTGTGCGGCTCGTGCCCCAATTTGGCCGACCGGTGACTGAGATCTACGGTGTCGAGGACGCCCTTGCGTTCCTGCAGAACAGGACCGAGGGGCTGGAAAGCCCACTCTACCAGAAGGCCTTGAACTCCTGCTTCGATGCGACGATTGACCTGGAGACAACGGCGGACGCGCGAGCGGCGTTCGCCGCGTATGCACGCGTGGCCGGCATTCTGGCCAGGGATTCGATGCAGCCGGTGATCGCCTCCGCCAACGAGGCTGGGGCTCCGATCGGGACCGGACTTCCACATTGAAATCATGATGGTCGGGCGACTTCGTCCAGAACGGGGCGACCTCATGGATAAATCACAGGCGACGAACTCGGCGCGCTGTAGCCGATGGGAGCGCCCTGGGCAGGCGCTAGGCCGCCTTGCCGGTTCATCCACCAAACCGGCGCAATTCGATGCATTTTCGCACTGGACACTCGTTCGTATCGGCTACCGCTATTCTCTCGCTCGCCGTCGTGGAGAGCGCTCGGCAATATGATTCATCCTTCACGAAGCGGTCGTAAAGCACGACGCCCGATTGTCCCTGCCGATAAAGGATGGCAATGCCGTCACGATCGAGAGCTTCCTGGACCTCTCCACAGGTCATGCCCTGCACCATGTAGCGGACGATCGCAGAGGCATCGAAAGAGGCGAGCGTGAAGATTACGGCCATTGCGAGTCTCGTCATCATTGCTGCGATCCTTCGCATCAGGCAGGTCCTTAGGGGGCGGTCCGGATTGCCGCTGTGGCGCCTAAGAACATCGGGCGCACACTGTGTCAGGTCATCTGCAGAATATCTAGGGTTGCACCTCAGAGCTGCACCTTGTCTGATGGAGGATCGCCTGGATCGCCGGAGTAGTTCGTCAACAATGCGATCGCATTGCGCTCGATGAAACCTCGCAGGGAATCCGGCCCAGGTTCATCAGGAACATTCAACGCAACTACCGACAGGCTGCGCATGTAGTCGCTGACGACCCACTCCAGTTCGAGTTCTGAGGCACACTCGTTGCTCGGTGCACTAGCCCCTCGCCGCAGCCTTGGCTGGTCCAAAAGGTCGGAGAAGGCCGCCCCCTGCAAACGACCCATCATTCCCGAAACGCAAGCCTACGTGTGATCGCTATAAATGAGTTGAGCAGCAATAATGTTGCGAAATTCAGAAGGCGATAAAATGAAGATGAATATACAAAGGCCATACGGCGACACGCGTCTTGTAAAATATCTTGAAAGGAGAATATCCGATCTTCGGTCGACAAAGACGCAAACCGCGATTGCCACCGAAGCCGGATTCCGAACTCCAAATATGCTGGCGATGATCAAGAACGGTTCAGCGAAGCTCCCGCTCGACCGTGTTCCGGGCCTTGCGAAAGCACTCGATTGCGACGCAGCCATGCTTTTCCGAATGGCTGTTGAACAATTAGCCGAGGACACCACGTCACTGGCGATAGACCAGATCTTCGGCGCGATCATTACCGACAACGAATCGGCTTGGCTCGCGACTATTCGCGAGGCGTCGAACAACACCGATCCAAGCATCACCGCAAAAGCTCAGAAAGCCATTCGCGCGATTTTCGGCAGATGAGAGATCCACGAATGAAAAATTGTGAAACCTGCGGCGCCAGAAGCATCAGCGTCTCGTCAACGAAGATCCGTGCGGGATCAGCGATTGCGCTTACCAGGAACGAAGAGTTCTGGATTGAGGTAATCCGCGAAGCTTCGCGCGATAGCGATCCGCCACCCGCCTTGCACCGAGTGCGAAAGCTCCGCGCGATATTCCGCGAGTGAAGCCTCGCCGGACCGGCGAGCCTCGTGAGGCAAGGAAGCGGCTGCTTCCGCGTCACGGTCACCTTCCTTGTTCGACCCTGCAACGACACGTCTGCTCGACGAGTGGAGCGTCGCAACCCATTACCGAGTCTACTATGGACAAAACTATCGTATTCGACCCTCGCTGGGCGGGTCGAGCAATTCCCGAGAAGCACTGGCATTTTCATCGGCAGCTGCTGGCGAGATACGGCATCGTTCTCGCCCCTGGCGAGTTTTCGGAGATGCTCCGCGACATCAAGAGCGGCCATGCCCAACTGATCGAGAAACGATCGGGCAAACGGGCCATTTATTCGGTGCGGATCACGCGGCTTTACGAAAGGGTCTATGTCTTGTCAGATGGCAAAGATATTTTTACAGCCTGGCCGCCATTAAGGAAGCTGAACGAGATCCGACGGCAGATGAACAGACCTAAGCTTTTTCTGCGGCTTCGGCCCGTCGTGAACCCCGATGACGTATCGTAGTTCAGCGTAAGGTGCGACGGCATGCCTGACTAACCGCTCACCACCTGTATCTCACCAAGGAGCCAGGCAGTTCAGCGCAATAGCGGCACGGCAGGCTACATCAGATGAACACCGGCTTCGTCACGCCAAGCGGTTAAACGCTCGTGATGGCCTTGAATCAGGAGCCTTTGCTCTGCGGTTGTTGCTTCCTCGAGCAGCCTGTGGGCTCCCTCTACGGCGTCGTCCAAGGTTGTCCAGCGTCCAGTCGTTTCCATTCTCGTGTGCACGCGGGCGGCGATCGCGCGCGCATATCCGGCCCTCATATCGGCCGGCATGACCTCGGGTGCCTCGAAATAGATTAGGCGGCGCGCGAGCGTCCTCAAGCGAAGATCTGTGAAGGCGCTCGCCAGTTCAAGGCGCCGCGGCCAGTCGACACGATGGAACGTCTCGATCAACGCCTGGTCCGATCCAGAGTAGAACCCGCCATATATCTGCTCCTCGACATGCTGGCTTTCCGGGAACGGCAGGCGGGCGGGCCGGACTGCGGCGATCAACCGTTGTCGCAAGCCAGGGTCATGCCGCACGACGGCTCCACGCCGGAGGAGTTCGTTCATTCCAAGCTCATACCCTGCGGCCGATGAACCCGCGATTTCCATGGGCATGAACACCGGGCAGGCATTCAGTCTCACTGATGAGACCGGTCGGGGTTTGGTGATGACATACTCGGCAAGCTGCTCTTCGTTCATCGAGATAAGGAGTGCCGGGTCATGCTGCAGGTCCAGGGCAAAGAGCTCGCCCGAATTGTCAGGATTGAGGCCCAGGGCCGTCACCAGGCTGGAAGAATGGAGGCCATATCTGAGACGCGTTGCCACGAATACCGGCTGTGTCTCAACGTATTCGGTTGCAGCTGCCTTCGTTCTGTAGGACATGGCAGCATGCCAGACGGCCGGCGCCCGATCCCTTATCAGACGCGCAAGATGGATCGTGGCATGAACATCCGCCAGGGCGTCGTGCGCATTCGCGTGATCAAAGCCGTTCGCTGGCGCCAGGCGGTCGAGCTTGAAGCTCACTTTGCCCTTCTCGTTGATCGGCCAGTTCATCGCCTCTGGTGCAAAGGCATGCACCGCTGCCGCCAGGGTCAAGACGTCGAGCCGCGAATTGCCACCAGTGTTTGTCAGATAGATCGGCAGCAGCGATGAATAAAAAGCCCGCCTGAGCAATTCCTCGTCGAAGCTGAGCGAGTTGTAGCCGACGAACGTCGCGGGCGACCAGTTCCCCAGCACTTCTTGGATACGCCTGCACATCTCGAAATGTGAAGCCGTGCTCGAGTCGAACAGCTGCTCGACGCTAACTCCAGTGACGAGCATCGCTTTTGGTGAAGGAACGATATGCGGGAGCGGCCGACAGCGTATTTCGAACTCGTCGACGACGTGGAGTTCGTCATCCGTCAGCACCGCTGCGAACTGCAGAATTTGATCGAAGCACCGATCCGCGCCTGTCGTCTCGGTATCATAGAAGATGAACGCCATTCAGACCACGCCGGATTGCCCTCCGCGAAACATAGGCGCACGGCAGCGTCGATGCAAAGACGGGCCGGCGAGCCGAACCGTATGCAGTCGTGGCTGCAAGGAACCAATTGGGACGGGCAATAGCGCGATCGACCGCGGGTGATGACATAACGCCGACGCAGAGTTCGACCGATTAACTTTTGCCAGAAGGAACAAGGAATCAGGGCAGGTGGGAACTGGGGAATACCGACCCATGGTAAGGAATTAAGCCGTCCAGGAACCAACGTGATCTGATCCTGGAGCAATTACCTATTGGGAGCCGAAGTCCTAGAAAAACCCCGCGCACGTCGAGGGTGATGTCGGTTGTTGCCCGACGACCCCAAATCCAAGCCACCTTGCCTGATGGGGGAGACGCGCCGAGCTTGGACTACGGGTTTGGCCTTCGGGCGGGGAGTAGGGAACTAGTCTTAGATGCGCCATGAGGCGACCTTCGTGGCGCTCCTCGCGCTTCGGCGGAGCCGGCCCAAGCCGGTCCCTGTCTTTGTTTGAGACCGGAATAGTCGGCAAACCCCCGTCCATGTTATTCTGTAGCTTGCATCGCAGTCACGCCCGCAACGGCATTCTCACACCACGAGCTGATCTCAATGTCGCGCTGCGGAGACGTTTACGAAAACAAGGTGACCGGCGAATACGCAGTGATCCTGCGAGGCACCGAAGATCGCGGCCAAGGCCCCGGCATTGCCCATCTCCTGGCTCGGCCGGGAGCGGCGGTCGTCGGCGAACACTTTCATCCGCACTTGCGCGAGAAGTTCACCGTTCTCAGCGGCCGGCTCAACGCTCGCATCGCCGGCCAGACCTTGTCGCTCGGACCCGGGCAATCCGCGGCCGTAGAGGCAGGGGTCGTGCATGACTGGTGGAACAGCAGCACCACTGACGAAGCCCACGTGCTGGTCGAAGTCGAACGGGCAAAGGGCGCGGAGCAATTCAATCCAGATCGCTTCGAACTCCTGATTGGCATGTTGTTCGGCCTAGCCAACGATGGTTTGGTCGACAAGAAGGGAAGACCCTTTCCGCTTCAGGCAGCAGTGATTGCGAGGGAGTTCGCCGACGTAATCGTCTTCACGAAGCCTCCGCCGGCTTTCCAGCGGGTCGCGCTCAGTATCTTAGCCCCGATCGGCCACCTGCTCGGCTATCGGGCTATCATTCCAAACTACTGCAAACCGCATGCGCACGTCACGCCTGCTCCGGAAGCCCTTGCTGCGGCTGGCCTTGCAGCGAAATAGTAGCGGTGATTGCCGGTGCGGCAGCATCGGTCAATTTTTCCGGTTCTCGAACAGGAAGGTAGCGCCAATTCCCGACCTACGCAGACGAAGCGCGAAGGTCGGATCTCGGGACCCGTTGCTGTCATTTGGCATTGCCCTAATGCCATCAGTCCTGCTTCCGTCTCAGTTCTGCCGATCTCGAATTGATATTGTTAGTTCTTGTAATATTGCCAGTTCTTGTGATATTGTCAGTTCTCGATTTGCTTGGAGTACTCTGTCTTTTCGGGCGGAGATTTCTTGTGCTTAAACCCATAGAATCACGTCGCCACCTCCGCGCTTCTGCAGGGAGGTGTCTGCTGTGGTTTTCCCTGTCGCTTTTGCCTGCGGGTTTCCCGGCCACGACCATGGCCCAATCAAGTCTCTCCGAACTTGGCGCACAAAATCTCGATCGCCTGCTGGGGCTTGCCAACATCATCTATCTGGGCACGGTGACGGGGACCAACGCCTCGTCGGTGCCGGGCGTGCCGGCCAGCGAAGCAACGGTGCTGACGCGGATCGACTCTGCTCTGACCACTCCGGCCGCACTGGCGCCCCTCGACGGGCGGACGGTCACGCTGATCAGCGAGGACGGCAAGCCGCCGGCGTTGAACCAGCGCTTCATCTTTTTTACGCAGACCTCGCTCGTGGGCAAGGAGATAGCGCTGCGCGAGATCGGACGGCTTTCAATCGAAGCCGCCGATGACTTGCGCCGCCAGATTCAGGGCAGCGACCTGCGACTGGAAGACGAGCGGCTGAGTAAGCGCCTCTCTGCGGTCGATGCAGTCGCTATCGGCCGGATCACCGCCATCGACACCACGGTGCCGCCGCCCCAGGTTCCGGTCACCGAGCATGACCCGCAATGGCAGCGCGCAACCCTGGAGATCAGCACGGTTCTGTCGGGTGATCTGCGCGACCGGCCAGTGACGCTGCTCTTCCCGGGCACGCTTGATGTCGCCTGGGTCGATGCACCCCGGCCGAGTGCGCAGCAGGAGGCGGTTTGGCTGCTGACCTTCAACCGCGACGTCGATGGCTATACGGCACTTGACCCGCTGGATGTGCAGCCCGTCGAGCAGGCCGATCGGATCAGGCGGCTCATAGGCGACCAGCGATAAGCGGGCTGGCGAGCGCTTTGCACGACCGGCTCCCGCCTTCGGGCGCAAGGGAGGTATCGCGCCGGATCGCAATCGAATTCGCGCGGCAGAAAGTCGATCCACGCGGCCCGGTCCGTGGATCCGTCCAGGAGGAGCGGTCATGAGGCATTCGTTTATCCTCACATTCCTGGCCTTTTTCCTGGGTGCATTTGCAGGCCCAGCGCAGGCGGCCGATCCGCAGATCAAAGTCGTCAACATGATCCCCGCAACCGTCAGCGGCGAGACCAACCAGGACAGCGAGCCGAACCTGGCGGTCAATCCGCGCGATCCGAAAAACATCGCCGGCTCGGCCTTCACCCGCGGCACCGGCGTCTGCCGCCGGGAGCTGGCGCCGATCTTCGTTTCGACCGACGAAGGCGCGACCTGGGCGATGAACTGCATCGTGCCGAGCGACGCCAGCGGTATGACCAGCGACATCACAGTGCGCTTTGCCGGAGAGAGCGACAATCTCTATGCCGGCATCCTGCGCCGCCCGGGCTTCCTCAGGCTGAACATCCTGCGCACCAACAACTTCACTGGTGCCTCGGTGATGACGGTGCTCGAGGACCGCAACAGCGTCGATCAGCCATATGTCCAGGCCACCACCGTAGGCGGCATGGATCAGGTTTTCGTCGGCGACAATGATTTCAATGCTCCCGGCGGTCGGACTGCGACGGTGGACGAGTCGCTCGATGCTGGGGTGCCGGCGCCGGTCTTCACCTCGGTGCGGATCGAGGCGCGGGCGACGTCGGGCCAGGACGGGCCGCCGATCCGACCCGCCACTCATCCCGACGGCACGATCTATGCCGCCTTCTACGGCTGGCGCGCGTTCAACGGCGCTGTTGCGACCACCGATCTGGTGGTGGTGCGCGATGATAACGGGGGAGCTGGGCCCACGCCCTTCACCCACTTGACGGATACCGGCGACGGCTTGGTGGGCCAACGCGTGGTGCAAAACCGTTCCGTTCCTTGGGCCAACTTCTCGCAAGCCAATTTCTGTCAGGAACGATTCGTCGGCTCAAACATCAGCATCGCGACCGATCCCAACAACAGCGACATCGTCTATGTCGCGTGGGCCGATCGGCTGGGCGACAACGACTATACCCTGCATATACGCCGTTCAGACGACCGCGGCGCTACATGGTCGGACGATTTGCGGACCGTGACCAACGCGACCAACCCGGCGCTTGCGATCAACAAGCACGGCTTCGTCGGCTTCCTCTACCAGCAATGCGTCAGCGAAGGGGATTCGCCCCGTAATGCGCGCTGGGTCACCCATATCGAATTGACCGAGGACTCGTTCACGACCGTGAAGGACCTAGTTCTGGCCGATGTCCCGGCGGATGCGCCGCAGCCGCAGTTCATCCCCTATATCGGCGACTACCTGCATCTGATGACGGTAGGGGCGGACTTCTACGGCATATTCTCGGCCAACAACACGCCGAACATGGCCAATTTTCCTAATGGCGTCGTCTATCAGCGCAACGCCGATTTCAGCACGCAGACGCTACTCGACAACAACAAGGAAAAGGTGGACCCGTCGATCGATCCGTTCTTCTTCAAAGTGACTCCGCCGGAGAAGAAGATAGTCGTCTACAAATATGCCGCCAAGCTGATCTGCGGCGTCCAGGACGACCCGGAGAACACGCAGCTTGCCCGCGGCTTTTATGCCACAGCCATCAACATCCACAATCCGAACGCCGAGACCGTGAAGTTCCGCAAATCCCTCTCGCTGACGTTCCCGCCATCCAGGCAGCGCCCGGGAAAGGTTATCCGGATCGCCGATGACAAGCTGAAGGAGGATCAAGCGCTGGAAGTCGATTGCGTGGATATCCGTGAGCGGCTATTTCCGAACGGCTTCCCGAAGCCCTACATCAAGGGCTTTGTCACGATCACCAGCAGCCACAGCCTCGACGTGACGGCCGTTTATTCAACCCGGGCGCTGGACCAGGAAGTTTGCTGCGAGCGGACCCGAGGCGACCACGGCAAGGATTGCTGCGGGCATGACGGACGAGACCCCTGTGGCGACAAAGATCGTGAGCCGTGCTGCCGCGAGCGCAAGCCGAATTGTCCAACCTGCTGCTTCACGATCGCCGGGGGCCACAGCAGCGTCGACGTCGAACAGATCGCCGAGCGGGTGATGGAGCGCGAGCCGCCCGCCGATGAGGATGAGCCGGACCTTCCCGACCTGGTGCCGGTTGCGCCTTTCCTGCCACCGCCGCCGAACAATCCTTCCCACCTGCCACAGAATTTCTGCATGCTGCCGGATGACGGCTTTGTGCCGGCCGACGACATCCGGGTGATCGTGCGCAATCAGGGCAGCGGCGCTGCCGCGCCCTCCATTACCTTGGTGCAGTTCATAAATCCAGTCTCCGGGCCGGTTGCGACGGTGACCCAGGACACCGGCCCGCTCGACGTCAACGGCGGCGAGACGTCGCTTGATTTCGCCATCCCGAACGAGTGCTATTCCGCCGGCGGTTCGGGATGCAACTTCGACATCACCGTGAATGCCGGCGAGCCGCCGATCGAGGAGTCGAACGAGGGCACCAACACCGCCTCGAGCTTCTGTCCTGGCGTGGCGCCGTAGTCATGGAACCGGACTTAGAAAAGCGGCGCCACATAAGCTCAGGTCTGCCATCCTGCCGGTCTAGGAGATGCAGGCGAAGCGGCCCACCACGGCCGCCATGCCGGGTCGATCGTCTAACCTCGCTCGGGGCCTAAGCGTATCAGGAAATGCCCAACGACGTGTTTCCGGTCGATTCGAGACGTTCAAGCCGGTTCTTCGAACGACCAGCAAGGGTCAAAACCGCTCGTTGTGCGCCAGGCCGCCGGTGCCGGTGACGAGAGCGGCAACGTCGCTTTTGAAGGCTCTTACGGAAATCTGCTTAGCAGGCGCGCAAGTCGGCGGTGGCATGAGCGCTACACTGATCGTGCCCGATCCACGTAGTCCGAGCGGAAGCCGGTGGACCATCCTCAGAGAGGTCTTCAACGCCCACTCTGCGTATAAGGGCCGCCTGATGCCGAAGCTTTAGAAGCCTACAGCGGTATGAACAGCAGGCGCCGCTGCCTATCGACATAGAAGCTCAGCAGCGCGCGCCGTGCGTCTCTGACGCACTCGCACACCAGCGAAGCGCACGGCGAGTGCCAGAGGCCTCCCCTGGCTGTTTCTGGCGCACATCCCAGCATAACCCTCCCGCATCCCTGCGCGAAAACTGCGATAAAGTGCGAAAACAACACCGGCAGCCGGAGGGCCTAGGGAAGACTTTCGCCCGGCTGATGAATACGGCGCTCTGGGAGCCGGATGTCCAGAACAACTCCTGGCAGCGCTCACGGACATTGGTTGGTCTGATCTGACGGAGAGCTGGAGAGACAGCCGGGTTAGCAAAACCTCCTGGTCGCCCAACCCTACATTTACTGACAAAACCGTAAGCGAAATACGGTTTTGCATTAGGTGTTCTTAGCCA
>NZ_JAAKZF010000103.1 GCF_011045125.1 Allomesorhizobium camelthorni
TAGGCTGCTTCGGTCATTCCCGGTTTATCTACCTCGCCAAACCTTCTAAAAGATCGCCGAAAAGGACGAAATGCATGAAGCCGAGGGCGGTCTACTGGGACATGGACGGCACGCTGATCGACAGCGAGCCACTGCACGAGCAGGCGCTGATCGCGGTGCTGACGAGCCTCGGCATAACGCCGCCAGCCGATCTGCACGATCGCGTGATCGGGATCGCGGCGAGACCCGTCTATGACATGCTGCGCGAGGAATTCGGGCTCGCCCTGCCATTCGACGACTGGATCCTGCGCAAATACGTTTACTACATGGAGCACGCCGCAAAGCTGAAGCCGCGCCCGGGCGCCGTGGAGGTCTTTCGCGACCTGAAGGCGCTGGGCGTCGCGCAGGCGGTGGTGTCCAATTCCGACCGGTTGATCGTCGAGACCAATCTGCGCATGATCGGCATCGACGCGCCGGGCATCAAGACGGTGACCCGCAACGACGTCCGCGCCGGAAAGCCCGATCCCGAGCCGTTCCTTCGCGCCGCCTATCTGACCGAAATAGATCCGGCGGAAAGCTGCGTCATCGAAGACAGCCAGACCGGCGCCACGGCAGGCGTGGCTGCCGGCATGCGGACCCTCTTTTGGCCGCAGCAGCCGATGGCAGCGCCGGCGGGCGCGGTTCATATGAAGAGCCTCGAAACCCTGCGGGCCTATCTGGAACTCGACTGACGGATTCCGCCCGGTTCGGGACCGATCAATTGCGGTAGGCGGGTTCCTGTTCGTCCAGGATCGCCTTCAGCTCCGACAAATGCCGCTCGGCCTGGCCGGGATAGTCGTCCATCTCGCTCGCCGCCTTTTCGGCGGTCTCGTCGGAAAGCACGCGCAGCGGGCGACCGGTCCACAGCGCCTTGATGTAGGTCTCGCAGGCGCGCTCGAAATAATAGAGCTGGTTGAAAGCGTCGGCGACGTTTTTGCCGATGACCATCACGCCGTGATTTCCCATGACCATCACCTTGATCTTCGGGTCAGCCAGGAGCTTCGAGCAGCGCTCGCCCTCTTCCTCGAAGGCGAGCCCGCCATAATGGCCGTCGACGACATGGCGATTGAAGAACATCGCCGAATTCTGGTCGACCGGCGGGAGGCACGAATCGGCGAGCGAGGCCAGCACCGTCGCGTGGATGGAATGCACATGCATGACGCAGCGCGCATGGCGGCAATTGCGGTGGACCGCGCCGTGCAGGCCCCAGGCGGTAGGGTCTGGCGCATTCGGTCCACTCATCGTCTCGGGATCGTTGGCGTCGATCAGGAGCAGGTCGCTTGCCTTGATGCGCGAGAAGTGCACCTGGTTCGAGTTCATCAGGAACTGCGAGCCGTCATCATTGACGGCCAGCGAGAAATGATTGGCCACAGCCTCGTGCATATTCAGCCTCGCGGTCCAGCGGAAGGCGCAGGCGAGGTCGATGCGCTCTTCGTAGAAGGGCATGTTTGTGCGCGGCTCGTGCAAATGGGCGATGCTCATGGGCTTTATCCTCATTCCCGCAAATGATGCCGCCCAGAGGCGCCAGCGGCAATCGCATTCGCCGTGAGGTCAGGCGGCTTTCGCTCGTGGCCCAGAGCATGATCCCGAAAAGTTGCAGACTTTTCGGAAAAGATCATGCGGCTAATCGACAATCTGGGGCGCCATCTCGGGATGGCGCTTCAGGCGCAGTCCGCCATTCTCCACGATGAAATCGATCACCGCCTGCAGCCCCTTGCCGCGCGAGAGGTCGGTAAAGCCGAACGGCCGTCTGCCGCGCATGCGGCGCGCATCCTCTTCCATCGCCTCCAGGTCGACATTCACATAGGGCGCGAGATCGCTCTTGTTGATGACGAGAAAGTCGGAGCGCGTGATGGCGGGGCCGCCCTTGCGCGGGATGTCGCCGCCCTGGCAGACCGAGATCACGTACAGCGTCAGGTCGGCGAGATCGGGCGAAAACGTAGCAGCGAGATTGTCGCCGCCGGATTCGATGAAGATCACATCGAGATCGGGGAATTCCCGGTTCAGTTCGGCGATTGCCGCTAGATTGATCGAAGCGTCCTCGCGGATTGCCGTATGCGGGCATCCGCCCGTCTCGACGCCTACGATGCGTTCTTCCGGCAGAGCCTGAAGCCTGGCCAGCATCATCGCGTCTTCGCGGGTGTAGATGTCGTTGGTGACGACGGCGATCGAGAATTCGTCGCGCATCGCCTTGCAGAGCTTTTCGGTGAGCGTCGTCTTGCCCGAGCCGACCGGCCCGCCAATGCCGACGCGAAGGGGTCCATTTTTGCTCATGACCGGAACAACCTCGAATATTGCTTTTCGTGTTTCATCGCCATGACATCGGAGACGAATGTCGCCGAGCCGATATCCTCGGGCGTCGAGCGGGCGGCACGGTTCGCGGTCACTATAACCAGCGGCTCGAGCGCCGCCACGGTCTGCATGGCGCCACCCTGGCCGGTGACGCCAAGCCGGATCGCCGCCTGGACGAGATTTGAGGAGAACGCCTGCAGCCAGGCCGCCAAGGCATCTTGGAGCGGGATATCATGGCCGCCGGCGACCGCGCCCACCGCTACGCAGTAGGGGCAGTTTTCCGGCAGGCGCTGTGCAGTGGGCGTGGGCCAGCCCGCGGCAGCGGCGAGAAACGCCGCGCCCTGCAGCATCGTCTCCGTATGGCGCTCGGCCGAACCCGCCAGCGCTTCGGCGAGTTGCGCCAGATCCGCAAGGTCGCGGCCGAACCGTACGCGCCGCCAGGCCTCGGCGAACAGGATGGCGTCGTTCCAGGCCGAGCCGATTTCGAGGAGTGCGGCCAGCCAGGCCGCCAGTTCCGCACGGTCGGAAACCAGTCCGTCATGCGCCGCGCGCTCCAAGCCATGGCTGTAGGCGAAGCCGCCGACCGGAAAGGCCGGCGAGAGCCAGGTCATCAGGCGCAGAAGCGCAAGATTGCCCGGATGTTCAGTCATGCGAATGCGCGTGGGTCGAGCGCCCGGCATGCGCGTGAGCATGGGCATGGCTGTGGCCGTGGCCGTGGCCCGAATATGCGCCGCGAACCGGGCTGAAAAACTCGACCGTTTCAGCAACCGACGCACCGAGCCCTTCGAGCATGGCCTTGACGACCGGGTCCGGCAAAATGAGGATACGGTGTTCCTCGATCTGCGCCGCAAGGTGGCGGTTGCCCATGTGCCAGGCAAGTTCGGTGAGTTGCACCGGTCCGGCGGCGCGGACTTCGTACAGCTCTTCCTCGGCGGCGATGATCTCGGCATGGCGGCCATCGTCGAGGACCAGCACGTCCTGATGATCGAGAACCACCGGCTCGGGTAAATCGACCAGCAGCCTTTCGCCATGGACGAGTTCGATGGTCTTGCGCCGCAAATGGCGTTCCTCGCTGGTCAGCACTGCGAGATCGAACGGCAGCGGTCGGTTCGGGTCGCCGAGAACGCCGGCCGCGCGGATGAATGAAGCGGCGCGCAGCATCAGAATGAGCCTCCATTGGCTTGCGATCTGGCGCGGGCCGGACGTGAGAGGACGCAGTCGAGATAGGCGTCGAGTTCCTCCAGCATCCAGAGAACGCGTGAACCGCGGGAGCCGACGGCCTGGTACATGCTTTTCAGTTCTTCCTCCTGCGGGGTTTAGGCCAGCCATCAACCGAGCGTGTCGAACAGCCTGAGAATCCAGACTATCTGGTAGACGAGCGTGAAGGCAACGAACGCCATATGGAAGCGGCGGTTGGACGTCCAGATCGCCGCTATGCACAGGGCGACGAAGAGCGGTGTGCGGATCAGGTATTCGACCCCGAAATCGGCGAAATGCGCCCTTCCCTTGATCAGCGTGTCGATGATGTCGAGGATATAGGTCGCCGCCAGCAGGCCGAAGAACCAGCCGCGGCGCGCGAAAAAGAATTCCTCGTAGCCTGAATAATCCTGCATCGAATCGGGAAAGAGGAGAGCACAGAGCAGGAAGAGTACGATCGCGTAGCCGATGATGAAGAAGTAAATCTCGAAGGTCCAGTGTCCGATCTGGAACAGCCCGAACTCCCACCACCAGAAGTGCACCAGCGTAAGCAGCAGGGAGGCCACCCAGGCCAGATGCACCGGATAGAGTTTGTAGCCGCCCGGGTGCTGCACGATGCGCGCCACGCCGGAGAGGAGCCGCGTGACGCCGAGACCGATCACCATGCCCATGACGAGGCGGATATGCGGGAAGATTTCGTGGGCTGCGGGGAGTGGTTCCATAGGCTTCAACGGGCCTTCCCATTCGGTGGGAGGTCCATGCAACGGAGGCATGACCGAACAATAGTCTGTTCGCCAACAAGCTTACCCGGCTGCCATGGCGCGCTGCAACCTGCCGAAAGGAACAACTTGCCTCGCGCTTTGCAAACCACGCATTGTGCAAGCGAAGGCTAGGCACCTTCAAAACAGAAAATACCGCTGCGCCATCGGCAGCACGGTTGCCGGCGGGCAGGTGAGAAGCTCGCCGTCGGCGCGGACCTCGTACGTTTCCGGATCGACCTCGATGTGAGGCGTCGCGTCGTTCAGAACCATGGAGCGCTTGCCGATGCCGCCGCGGGTGTTTTCGACCGCCACCATCTGTTTGTCGACACCGAGCCTGCCGCGCAGGCCCGCATCCAGCGCCGCCTTCGACACGAAGGTGACCGAGGAGTTGGTCACCGCCTTGCCGTAGCCGCCGAACATCGGCCGGTAGTGCACCGGCTGCGGCGTCGGTATCGAGGCGTTGGGGTCGCCCATCGGAGCAGCCGCGATCATGCCGCCGATGATAACCATATCCGGTTTTACGCCGAAGAAGGCCGGGTTCCACAGCACGAGATCGGCGCGTTTGCCGACCTCCACCGAGCCGATCTCTTTCGACAGGCCATGCGCGATGGCGGGATTGATCGTGTATTTGGCTATGTAGCGGCGGACGCGGAAATTGTCGTTGTCGCCAGTCTCCTCCGGCAGGGGCCCGCGTTGCCGCTTCATCTTGTCCGCCGTCTGCCAGGTGCGGATAGCCACCTCGCCGACACGGCCCATGGCCTGGCTGTCCGACGAGATGATCGAGAACGCGCCGATGTCGTGCAGGATATCTTCCGCCGCGATCGTCTCCTTGCGGATGCGGCTCTCCGCAAAGGCGATGTCCTCGGGGATGGACGGCGACAGATGATGACAGACCATCAGCATGTCGAGATGTTCGGCGATGGTGTTTTGGGTATAGGGCCGCGTCGGGTTCGTGGACGACGGAATGACGTTCGGCAAGCCGCAGACCTTGATGATGTCGGGCGCATGGCCGCCGCCGGCGCCCTCCGTGTGGAAGGCGTGGATGGTGCGGCCCTTAAGGGCGGCGACGGTGTTTTCGACGAAGCCCGACTCGTTCAGCGTGTCGGTGTGGATCATCACCTGCACGTCGTAAGCATCGGCGACGGAAAGGCAGCAGTCGATCGCGGCCGGCGTCGTGCCCCAGTCCTCGTGAAGCTTGAGCGAGCAGGCGCCGCCGAGCACCATCTCCTCAAGAGCAGCCGGCAGAGACGCGTTGCCCTTGCCCGACAGGCCGATATTCATCGGGAAGGCATCGAAAGACAGGATCATCCGGGCGATGTGCCAGGGGCCGGGCGTACAGGTGGTGGCGAGCGTGCCATGCGCCGGCCCGGTGCCGCCGCCGAGCATTGTCGTGATGCCTGACATCAGCGCTTCCTCGATCTGCTGCGGGCAGATGAAATGGATATGCGCGTCGAAGCCGCCTGCAGTCAGGATGCGACCCTCGCCGCCGATGATTTCGGTACCCGGCCCGATGATGATGGTCACGCCGGACTGGGTATCCGGATTGCCGGCCTTGCCGATAGCCGCGATGCGCCCGTCCTTGAGGCCGATATCCGCCTTGTAGATGCCGCCGGCATCCACCACGAGAGCGTTGGTGATGACCGTATCCACGGCCCCTTGCGCCCGGGAAACCTGGCTCTGGCCCATGCCGTCGCGGATGACCTTGCCGCCGCCGAACTTCACTTCCTCGCCATAGACGGTGAAGTCGCGCTCGACTTCGATGAAGAGTTCGGTATCGGCGAGCCGAACCTTGTCTCCGGTCGTCGGACCGAACATGCGCGCATAGGCGGCGCGGGAGATCTGGGCCATCAGAAATTCCTCTCTAAAAGTGGCCGCCGGATCGCCCAAGGCTCAACCGGGCTCCACATTTCCGACACGGTATGACCACGGAACAACCCAATGAGCGGCAGCTTCTGACCCCATTCGGCGTGTGGGGTAGGGACGATGCCCCCAAATAGTCGTTTGCCAACCGATGGAAGGGAAAATCCATGCGCATAATTACGATTCTGGCAACGGGCGTCACGCTCGCCTTCGCCGTGGCGGCCAACGCGCAAGCTCAGTCCGCGCAACCTCCGGCCGAGGCTCCGGCGACCGCGCCCGAAGCTCCTGGCGCCGCCCAGACGCAGATCCGCAGCGTCAACATCGTCGACATGACCGAACTGCCCGAGGCCACGCAAGCGCAGGTCAACGAAGTGGTCGCACAGGGCGGTGAAGCAAGCCTTCAGCAACTGCGCACGACGATCGACGCCAATCCGGATATCAAGTCGGCGTTGGAGGCAAAAGGCCTCACATCTGCAAACGTCATCGCAGCCAGCATGGGGCCCGAAGGCGCGCTCACGCTGGTCACCAAGAAGGCCGGCTGACGACATCCGACAGCGGGTGAATTTGTGGATCATCTTGCCGGCGGCGGCCCCGAACGAGGGCTTGGCGTCGGCAGGATGTATTTGATAAACAGCCGCGTCACTGGAACTTCGGTCAAGCGAGCACCGTTGTGTCCCTTTGACCTGCCGGCAAGCAGGCGTTACACCGGCCGCATGGAACAGATAATGACGACGATCTCGATGCCCGACAGCAAATGGCTGCATGCTTTCGCGGCGGCAGCCTTTCTGGCCGCGTCCTTGCCGCAGACGGCTCTGATGGCGCAAGGATTGGAAAGCCCCGAAGCGATCGAGACGATCATCGGCACGGAGGTTCAGGAGGAGGAATCGCAGGCGACCGCCGATTCCGACAAGGTCATCGCCGCGATAGAGAAGACCGGCGAGAGTATCGCCACCGTCCGTAAGACTTCCAAGCTCGATAAGGTCGATATCGTGTTCCTTTCCGATGCCGCGGCGACCGAGGGCGGTCCGCCGCCGGAGATCGAAGCCAAGATCAAGGAGCACGAGGAAGAGATAACCGAACTCCGCAAGGAGCTCGAAGGCAACGCCATGCTCTATCACGCCATCGATTCGCGTCAGATCCTGCTGCGCGACGTGCTTGCCGTCGAATTCGACGACAAGAACGGCGTCGTCATCTACGCCGCCGCCAAGCCGGCAGGGTAAGCGCCGCGTTTGCCGGCTCGCTCCGTAATGGCAGGCGAGCGCGGCCACTTACAACTTTCCCATGATCTTCTGCTGGAAACCGTAGACCTCGCGCTTGCCGCCCAGCGGCACCAGCGTCACGTCGCGTTCCTGGCCCGGCTCGAAGCGAACCGCGGTTCCGGCGGCTATGTCGAGCCGCATGCCGCGCGCCTGCTCCCGGTCGAAGCTGAGCGCCTCGTTGGTCTCGAAGAAGTGGTAGTGGCTGCCGACCTGGATCGGGCGGTCGCCCGTATTGGCAACCTTCAGCGTGACCGCCGGCAGGCCGCTGTTGAGTTCGACCATGCCTTCGCCGGTGATGATTTCGCCCGGGATCATGCGTTCAGCCTGCCATGACGAGCCACAGACCGCCGAGGGCGGCCGCGCCGGCTGCGACGCGTGCGGCCAGTCGCCCGGCGCCGCCACCGAACAGGTGCGCAAGGCCGATGCCCGTCATGTGCAGCAGCACCGTCGACAGCGCAAAGCCGACGCCAAAGGCAATTGCGCCGGCCGAGCCTAATTCGCCTCCGTGTGCGTGGCCGTGGAAGAAGGCGAAGAAGCCGACCATCGCCGCTGCGATTGCCGCCGGCACGTGCAGCGCCGTTGCGGCGAGCAGGCCGATGACCACTATCGATGCGAGGATGACCGGCTCCACGAACGGAAGCGGTGCACCCATAAGCGCTGCAGCGAAGCCGGTGGACATCGCTCCGACAAAGGCCAACGGCGCGAGCCATAGCGCCCGGCCGCCAAGCAGCGCCGCCCATAAGCCGACGGCGACCATTGCAAGCACATGGTCGGAGCCGAACAGCGGATGCGACAGGCCGGCCATCAGGGAGCCGTGCTCGGTCGGATCGAGATGGGCGAAGGCAGGGGCGACACTAGCCCCTAGCGCCGCCGGCACGATCGCAATCCGTTTCATCATCATATCCACTGTCTCCCTGTATTGATCGAGGCTCACGCCACCTTGCGGGCTGGGCCGCAGCCTTCGGCCTTCAGCACGCGCCTGGTCGAGGCCGGATACTTTTTCAACATCGCTGCCGGACGCACCGGCCGGCGTGAAAAGTCGCCGCCGCAATTGGGGCAGACGCCGCCAAGCACGCTTTCCGCGCAGCCGGCGCAGAAGGTGCATTCGAAGGTGCAGATCATCGCGTCCGGCGCGTCGGGCGCGAGATCTTTGTCGCAGCATTCGCAGTTCGGGCGAAGTTCGAGCATTTTCAGTCTCTCATCTGATCGGTTCGTGCACGGTGACCAGCTTGGTGCCGTCCGGGAACGTCGCCTCGACCTGCACGTCGTGGATCATCTCGGCGATGCCTTCCATGACATCCGCCCTGGTAACGACATGCGCGCCGGCTTCCATGAGTTCAGCCACGCTGCGCCCGTCGCGCGCGCCCTCGACCACGAAATCGGTTATCAGCGCGATCGCTTCCGGATGGTTGAGCTTGACGCCGCGTTCCAGCCGCTTGCGCGCGACGATTGCAGCCATGGCGACGAGCAGCTTGTCCTTTTCCCGAGGCGTCAGGTTCATGCGTCGACGAAATCCTAAAGTGACCAAGTTTTGGGCAATCCTGCCCGCCCGTTGAGCAGTTCCACAAGCGGCATCAGCCGCTTGCGAAGCAAATAACTGTCCTGATCGTAAAGCCTCGCAAGAAGCTTGCCAGATTTTCCGACCGTCCAGGCGCTGGCGCCTCCCTTCTCGCCAACCAGGCCGCGCACCGCTTCGAGTTTGTTCGCTGCGCCGGGCGATACGAGGAGCACGGTCGCGAAGGCTGCCGCGCCATTGCCGGCCGCCCCTCGCTGCAAAGTCGCCTCGACTTGCGGGCCGATCGCGAAATCCTCGGCATGGACCAGACTGCCCTCGCAGACAATGCGCCAGCGGTCGCGGAATTCACCCTGCATGACGCGTTCGCCCATTGCGAGCCGGCCGAAAACCGTCGCCTCTACGACGAGCGCTTCTGCACCTTCCGCCAGATCGATATCGAGCCGGCGCGAGAAGGCGGAACGGTCGAACAGGATCGTTTCCTGCGGCAGCCATGCGATGCGCCCGCCGGCGGCGACGGCAATCTTCGCCGAAAGCTCGGCCTTGCCCGTAAGGGCTCGGTAGACCTTTTCGGACGCCTGAGTAGCGACCACGCACGACGCATCCGCGCCGACATCCACCTCCCAGGCGATGCGGTCGCCGCCGGTCAATCCGCCGGCGGTATTGATGAGGATTGCCTCCAGATGATCGCCCTGCGTGAACGGCATGCGGACCTTGGCGGCGCCCTCCTGGTAGAGCCGCGACAGTCGGGTTTTGCCGTTAAGCCGGCTCACGGAAAGCCGGCCCTTCGCGGCCACCCGCTGGGGAGAAATATCGCTCTGGCGAGCGGTTTCGGTGGGGATGGTCAACATCATGGATCGCAGCTTGGTACTGCCGCGCGGCATTGTCGAGATATCGCTTGTTGCTTCGCTGGCATTCGGTTTCTATAGGTAGCTGATTACTTGCCATCTTTTTGCCGCAGCAGCGTCAAAATGCCGGAAGCCGGACTGCTAGGACAAAAGAACGATCCGGCGCCGATAAGGGGAAACGCAGAAATCTTGGAAAGGCGCAATGGCTGACCAGCTCGCTCAGGACATAATCGACAAGATCAAGGCTCACGCCGAGCCGGAGGGCGGAGAAATCACGCTCAAGACCGAGTTGACCGAACTCGGCATCCACTCGCTCGAACTGACCGAGATCATCTTCGATCTCGAGGAAGCCTATGGGATCGAAATCGAGATGAACACCGTCGAGGCATGGAGCACGCTGAAGAATGTCGGCGACATGGTCGAGGCCGTGCGCGGCCTGATCGCAAAACAAGCCTGACATGACGCGAAAGCGCATTGTCATCACCGGCATTGGCGGGCTGTGCTCGCTCGGCGTCAGCGCGCCGGAGATATGGGCCTCGATGCGGGCCGGGCGATCGGGCATAGGCGAGATCACCAACGCTCCGCTCTACGAGCTGAAAGTGCGCATCGGCGCTGAGATCAAGAGCCTTCCCGAAAACGTGCTCGACCGAAAACGGACTGTCACGATGGACCGGTTCAGCCTGCTTGCGGCGCTGGCGGCAGGCGAGGCGATCCGGAATGCGCGGCTCGATGTCGCCGAAGCCGACGGTTCGCGCATCGGCGCTGTCGTCGGCACCGGCATATACGGAGCCGATACGGCCGAGGTGAACTACCGCGCCGTGCTGCTTGAGGGCAGGTCGCGGGCGGAGATCTTCACCGTGCCCAAAATCATGCCTGGAGCGCCGGCTGGACAGGTCAGCATGGTGTACGGGCTGCGCGGTCCGGTTTTCGGCGTCACGTCGGCCTGCGCTTCCTCCAATCACGCATTCGCGTCCGCGGTCGACCAGCTTCGCCTCGGCCGCGCCGATGTGATGATCGCCGGCGGCACCGATGCGCCGCTGGTCTACGGCGTGCTGAAGGGCTGGGAAGCGCTGCGGGCGCTGGCGCGCGAGACTTGCCGTCCGTTTTCGGCCGACCGCGACGGGCTGGTGATCGGCGAGGGCGCCGGCATGGCGATCCTCGAAACATGGGATCACGCCATGGCGCGCGGCGCGCCCATCCTGGCCGAGCTTTCGGGCGTCGGCATGTCGGGAGACGCCACCGACATTGTCGCGCCGACCGTGGAAGGGCCCGTCTTTGCAATGCGCGCCTGCCTTGCCGATGCAGGTTTGGCCCCGGAAGAGATCGACTACATCAATGCCCACGGAACCGGCACCAAGGCCAACGACCAGATCGAAACGGCGGCCATACGGCGGGTTTTCGGCTCCCATGCCGACCGGCTCTCGGTTTCGTCGACAAAGTCGATGCACGCCCATTGCATGGGCGCGTCCGGCGCTCTGGAGATGATCGCCTGCGTGATGGCGATCCGCGACGGCGTCGTTCCGCCCACCGCCAATTACCGCGAGCGCGACGCCGATTGCGATCTCGACGTAACGCCGAACGTCGCCAAGGTGCGGCCGGTGCGCGCGGCAATCAGCAACGGTTTCGCATTCGGCGGCACCAATGCTGTGGTGGCGTTCAGGGCGGTGTAACGAACTTCTCTGGCAAGCCATTTGCTGTGCGAGAGCGCTTTCCTGCTCTTGCCGGGAGTGCTCCGCGTGCCTAATTGCAGCAGACCCTCCCGTGATCGTCCCAAGCCAAAAACCTGCCCAAGGATCCCGCAATGACCGATCTTTCCGCGTTTCCGATTGCTGCCCGCTGGCCTGCGAAGCACCCCGACAGGCTGCAGCTTTATTCTTTTCCGACGCCCAACGGCGTGAAGATTTCGATCGCGCTGGAGGAGCTGGGCCTTCCCTACGAGCCCCACGCCGTCAACATATCGAAGAACGAGAGCTGGACGCCGGAATTCCTGTCGCTCAATCCGAACGGCAAGATCCCGGCCATTCTCGACCCGAACGGCCCCGGCGGGATGCCGCTGGCATTGTTCGAGTCCGGCGCCATCCTGCTCTACCTCGCGGACAAAACCGGCAAGCTGCTGCCTTCCGATCCGATCCTGAGATACGAAGCCATCCAGTGGGTGTTCTTCCAGATGGCGGCGATCGGCCCGATGTTCGGCCAGGTCGGGTTTTTCTACAAATTCGCTGGCAAAGAGATCGCCGACAAGCGGCCGCTCAACCGCTATGTCGACGAATCGAAGCGGTTGCTTGAGGTGTTGGAGACGCGGCTGACCGGGAGGGAATGGCTGATGGGCGAGGATTACACCATCGCCGACATTGCCCATCTCGGCTGGGTTCGCAATCTGATCGGGTTTTACGACGCCGGCGAGCTTGTCGGCATCAAGGACTTCCCGAATGTGCTGGCTTGGCTGGAGCGCGGCCTGGCGCGGCCGGCGACGCAGAAGGGGCTCAATATCCCGCCCCGGGATTAGCGGCCGGAGGCGAACTCAACCGCGCTTCGTCTTGGCCTTCTTGTCGTCCTTGCCGAGCACCGACGCTGCAAGCGCCACTGCCCCCTCCGCGGTGGACTTCACCCTGCGGACGACCTTTTTTGCGATCGAAGTTTCGCCGCTCGAAGTCTTTGCGGATTTCGAGGCCTTGGCGCCGCCGCCCGTAGCGGCTTTGCTCTTTGCTCCGGCGGTCTTGGATGACTTGCCGGCGGAGCGTGAACTGACGCTCGGCGCCTTGGCCGGCGTAGATGATTTCTTCGCGGCGGATGCGGCCGAAGACGCCTTGCTGGCGGGCTTGGCCTTCTTTGTGTCCTTCGAGCGTTCCGCGGCGCCGGTCTTCGATTCCAGCGCTTTGCCCGGTTTTGCCGCCGGCTTCTTCGTTGTGTCCGATTTCGAGGATGCCTTCTTTGCTGCCATCGTCGTGCTCCTCCATGTGGCGCAACTGCCGCATGGCAACAATGTATGGCTATGCATTCGGTTCCGCCGCGGCCCTGAGCCCTCAAATCACCAAATCGGCCTGCCTTCGCCGGGCCAGGACCCTGTCGATGTTCGGCATGTCGTTCGAGGCTATCCAGGCGCGAGCCTCGTCTTCCGATTTGCCGTGCTCGTGCCAGCGTTGCATCAGGCGGCGTTCGAGTTCCGAGCGCGGCACGTCCACGAACAGGCTGAAATCGAAAAGCGGCGCCAGACCCGACCACGGCGTTTCGTCGAGCGTCAGGTAATTGCCTTCAACGAGAATGAACTTCACCTCCGCAGGGACGATTGCCGCCGCGGCGCGCGACAGCTCCATCGTGCGATCGAATACCGGTATTGCGATGTCCGGCTCCACCGCGCGGATGCGCTTCAGCAAAGCTTCGAAGCCGGAATAGTCGAATGTCTCCGGCGCTCCCTTGCGCCCGCGCAGGCCGCGCTTTTCCAGCACCGCATCGTCGAAATGAAAACCGTCCATCGGAACCACGGCGGCCGAGCCTTCCGGCAGCAGATCGTGCAGTTGCGCCGAGAGCGTCGATTTGCCCGCGCCGGGCGGCCCGGCAATGGCGACGATGAAGCGGCGCTGTCCGCCGGCGCGCTTGAAGATGGTGGCGGCGATGTGGGCGATTTCCGACATAAAATCTTCCTGCCGCGCCGGTTCGGCGGCGCTGCCGGCGCTCAGCGCTGGAACTCCCGCACCGGCGACTGTGTTCCGTCCGAATAGGTCACCTGGACCGACATCGAAGTTATATCCTTGCCGATTTCGAAATAAGGCCGGTACTCGTACGGGATCGCATATGGGTCCTTTTCGTCGCAAGGCGGCATATCGATGATCTTGTCGAGCGCCGCGCCGTTGAAGCTGTAGCGGACTTCCTTGATGGCGCAGCGGTAGGAGAGCATGTGGGTGAAATAGACGTAGCCCGTATTGCTGCCGGAGTCGAAGGCGATCCATGAAGTCCAGAACTGGTCCAGGATCTGCTTATTGCCTTCCGACAGCGCCGTTTGCGGATCGAAGCGGATCTCGAACGGCCCGGTCTCGCGGCCCCGCAGGTCGAGATACTTTATCGCGATCACGTCGGCGGATGTCCGGTCCGGCACGACAAAGCTTGGATTGGGCATGGGCTTTCCCGTGACCTGATCGTTCAGCGCCAGAAATCCGGTTTCGGTGAATGCGCCCTCGCCGCCCAGCCGCCAGGAGATCGCCGTGGCCGGTTCCGGCAGCGAAACCGTCATCATCCATTCCTGGTTGGACCGCATCGGGGTGAGCCTGGGCATGAAGCGCGCGGGATCGAGAACATCGCCGAGCGCGGCGAGCCGGCTGCGCGAGCGCTCCAGCCAGTCGGCCAGAAGCGTGTGGTCGATGAAATGGGAAAGCAGGCCGCCGTCCTTTTCATAGGCCGCGAACTTGGCCAGCGCGGTCGCCTCGCTGCGTTTATCGGCCAGCGTCTGCACGCCGAGCCGGTCCTCGGAGAATTCTTCCGACAGAGCGAAATAGGCCGGCGGGTAATCCGGATTGGCGGCGACGAAGGCGTTCAGCCGCTCGACGCGCTGCGCGTCCTCGAACTGCATCGCGTGGACCAGGTTGAGCGCCAGCGTCTTGTTCTTGTCGCCTAGCTGTGGAGCCTCAACAGGTTGTCCTCGGCCAGGCCGAGGCGGCTGATTGGCGGTTTGGACTTTAGGCTGCCGTGGGGACGATGCCAATTGTACCGGTGCAGCCAGACGGGCAACTCGGCGGCGCGATGGTCGGAGTTCGGATAGGCCACGGCGTATGCCCATTCGCGCAGCGCCGTCTGGATGAAGCGCTCGGCCTTGCCGTTGGTTTTGGGCGTGTAGGGCCTTGTCCTGATGTGCCTGAGCCCGAGGTCGCGACAGGCCTTGGCGAAGGCCTTCGACCGGTAGCATGAGCCGTTGTCGGTCATGACGCGGGTGACGGTGACGCCGAGGCTGGCATAGTAGGCGATCGCGGCCTTGAGGAAGGCGACCGCGCTTGTCTGTCTCTCATCGGGCAGGATCTGCGAAAAGGCGATGCGGGAGGCGTCGTCGATGGCGACATGGACGAACTCCCAGCCGGCGCCGCGCGACTTGCCCTGTTGCGGATCGCCGGTGATGCGGTGGCCGATGCGCTCGAAGCGGCCGAGCTTCTTGATGTCGATGTGGATCATCTCGCCGGGATGCTCCCGTTCGTAGCGCTTGACCGGCTCGGCCGGCTCGATGTCCTTGAGCCGCCACAGCCCCGCCCGCTTCAGGACCCGGCTGACGGTGGCCGGCGAGACGCCGACCTCGACAGCGATGTGACGGCCGGTCCAGCGCTGACGGCGCAAGGCCACGATCCGGTCGGCCACCGCCTGTCCGGTCATGCCCGGCATTACCCTGGGCCGGGACGAGCGGTCGGCCATGCCCGCGCGCCCTTCGGCCTCGAAGCGCTCCACCCAGCGCGCCACGATCTTCGCCGACACGCCGTAGGTCCGCGCCGCGTGGGCTCTGGAAAGACGGCCTTCAATGACCGACAGCGCCATCTCCTCTCGACGCAGCGGCGTCAGACGGGCATTCTTGTGGAA
>NZ_JAAKZF010000104.1 GCF_011045125.1 Allomesorhizobium camelthorni
TATGAGCGCTGCAGCTACGATGCGCCGTTGGGTGGCAAGACCCTAGAAGAAGTCGCTCGCATATCGCGGACTTTGAGTCACGCGATAGGTGATTTTATTTCGGGGCGCTCGGGAATCGGGCTCATGATAGCGTGAGTTCCGGAAAGCCAAAATGAAGGCCAACCAGTCTATCGAAGGGTTGCAGAACGCCCGTTTGCCGCCTGCCTGGCGGTCCGGACGTTTTGCTCGGGGCTTTGAACGTCACACAAAAGAAATTCGATAGAGGAGAACTGCAAATGGACGAATGGGCGGTAAATCGAAGACGCTTCCTCAAGTCCGCCGCCGCCGGAGCGTTGGCTGTCAGTTCAAGTGGCATCATTCGTCCTGCATTCGCCCAGGATGCTGCTCCGAAGAAAGGTGGTCATTTCAAAATAGGCATTGGTTCCGGGTCTTCGACTGACTCGCTAGATCCTGGCACGTATAATACTACATTTATGCACACGTTGGGCCATAACTTGCATGGTTTCCTCACCGAAGTAGATGCGAACGGCAAATTGGTGGGGGAACTGGCCGAATCTTGGGAGGCTTCTAAAGACGCAAAAACGTGGACTTTCAAACTCCGCAAAGGCGTTGAGTTCCACAACGGAAAATCGTTCGATGCCAACGATGTGCTCGCGACGATCAATTATCATCGCGGCGAACAGTCCAAATCAGGAGCAAAAGGGATCGTTGACTCGATCGAGGACATCCGATCCGACGGCCCTGAAACAGTCGTTGTGGTGCTCAAACAGGGGAATGCGGACTTTCCCTATATGATGGATCACTTCACCTTACCCATCCTCCCCGCGAAGGATGGAAAGCCGGACCTTTCCGGGGTCGGTTGCGGCGGGTATGTTCTTGATGGCATCGACTTCGGCGTAAAGGCAACCTCCAAGCGCTTCGCCAACTACTGGAAGCCGAATGCCGCCTGGTTCGACTCTGTCGAGATCCTGGCGATACTAGATGTCGCTGCTCGTACCAACGCGTTGACGACTGCCCAGATCCACGCGATGGACCGGTGCGACCTAAAGACCGTTCATCTCCTAGAGCGGAACAAGAGCCTAGAGATCGTATCCGTTGGCGGTACTCAACACTATACCTTGCCGATGCTTGTTGATGTTGCACCGTTCGACAACGTGGATATACGCTTGGCGCTCAAATATGCGATCGACCGGCAGCAGCTGCTTGATACCGTGCTATACGGCTATGGCCAGCTCGGCAACGACAACCCGATTGCCCCCGGGACCCGGGACTTCGCCAAAGATCTGCCGCAGCGCGAGTTCGATCCGGAGAAGGCAAGGTTCCACCTCAAGAAGGCTGGACTATCAGATCTGAAAGTGAGTTTATCAGCATCTGACGCCGCATTTTCAGGCGCAGTAGATGCCGCAGCTATCTATCAGCAGAATGCAGCTAAAGCCGGTATTACCGTTGATGTTGTTCGCGAGCCGGCCGATGGTTACTGGGACAATGTCTGGATGAAGAAGCCGTGGTGCTTGAGTTACTGGGGAGGTCGTCCAACTGCGGATTGGATGTTCTCTCAAGTCTATGCTGCTGATGCGAGTTGGAATGAGACCCATTGGAAGAACCCTCGCTTCAACGAACTCTTGGTAGCCGCCCGGCCTGAACTGGACGAGGCAAAGCGGGAGCAGATGTATTCGGAAATGCAGGCTATCTGCAGGGACGATGGTGGCTCTGTCATTCCCCTCTTCGCAAACTACGTCAACGCGCTGTCGAGGAAAATCGGCCATAACCAAATCGGATCGAGCTGGGATTTGGACGGATTCCGCTACGCCGAGCGCTGGTGGTTTGCGGAAGCATAACTCCGATAGCAAACGCTATTTTGTGCAGATAGGTCAGGAGGTCGGTGCGTTGCCATTAATACGCTGACCTCGGTATCTCGACATGAATTGGATTTATGCCGGCGGAGGGCTTTGTTTCCTGCATTGCGTTCACGATGTTCTGTTCATCACAGCTGGGCCCTGTCCCGATGCGTCCCCGCGGTGAATCGGGGAGTAATAGCTGCGGAGTAGCCCTGATAGAGCGCAAACAGGGGGAGCCATGCAGATGCGGAGCTAGCGAGGCTCAACCTGTGATACCGATCTCGAACTGCAGGCGAACTGCGTTCACCACCCCCCACGTCTCTATTGTTGCAATCCTCCGATTAAAGGTAACAAGCGGAAAAATTACTGGAAGTTATAATGCAGCCCGCACCCTATGATAGGAGCTTACTCACGCGATGTTTGTTTCGCTTGTGATAGAAATCGAGAAAGACTGGATAGACTACAACGGTCATCTCAACATGGCCTATTACAACGTGATCTTCGACCGAGCGGGAGAGGATGCGTTCGTGCAGCTAGGCCTTGGGGGCGGTTACGCCCGCGCGCGCGGCTTGACGACCTATGCTGCCGAAGCGCATGTCTGCTATATCCGCGAACTCCACTTCGGACACAGCGTCACCGTCACATTGCAGCTGCTAGACTACGATCAGAAGCGCTTGCACGTCTATCAGGAACTTCGCCACATCGACGGATGGCTGGCGGCAACCTCTGAACAGCTGTGTCTTCATGTGGACATGTCAGGTCCGAAGGTGGTCCCATTTCCCCCCGATATCCTTGCTAATCTGGAACGGATGCACGCTAGCCACGCTATGCTCGGGGTCCCAGTTCGCGCCGGCAGAGCGATCGCAATCAAAAGGAATCCGCGCGCGTAGCGCTGCTTGGCTTGAGGGAGCCGCTGCGCTACGCACGTTCACTTCTATCCCGGAACTGGATATGACAACGCAACATCCTTACGTGCGGTCTGGCCTGGTGGGGACGACGAAACCCGCTAATTCCCGGCGCTTTCCATTCGCCTGGAAGTGATCGCCCTGTCCAACCAGCCGATTTCCATCTCTGGAACAGAAGACAGTAGAAGCTCAGTATATGGATCAAAAGGTGGGCTAAGAACCTGACCTTTTGGTCCGTAGCGGACCACTTGCCCGCGATACATCACCGAGATTGAATCGGCGATCGATCTGACCGTAGCGAGATCGTGGGTAATGAAGAGATAGGCTACTCCCTCGTCCCTCTGCAGCTGCAGCAACAGCTTCAAGATCCCATTGGCCACCAATGGGTCAAGGGCCGAAGTCACCTCGTCGCAAATGATCAAATTCGGCTTTGCCGCAAGGGCCCGGGCGATGCAAACGCGCTGCTTTTGTCCGCCCGACAGCTCTGCCGGATACCGGTTCGCAAGGTCTTTGCCCATTTCGATCTTGTCAAGAAGCTCGGCCACACGCCTGTCGCGCTCTGCACCGCGAATTTCGAAATAGAATTCGAGCGGCCGACCAATGATCGTCGCAACAGTTTGGCGCGGGTTCATCGCAACATCCGCCATTTGATAAATCATTTGAAGTTGGCGAAGATCCTCCTTCGAGCGGTCCCCCAGCAGAGGGGGCAGTTGGCGCCCGTCGAACTGGATGCTGCCTGCCAAAGGTGGTAGCAACCCGGTAATCACCCGCGCCAGCGTCGATTTACCGGACCCCGATTCACCAACCACGGCGAGTGTCTGTCCAGTATGAAGGTCCAGTGAAACGTCGCGTAGGACCTTGATTGCGCCGTCGCCGTAACCTGCTGTCAGACCTTTGGCTGACAGCACAGGCGCATTGCCGCCGTCGTTCTGCTTGTGGTCGATGTGATGTACTGAAACGAGGGCTCGCGTGTATTGCTCGTGCGGGTGGTTGATGATCTGCTGCGTCATTCCCCGCTCTACGAGTTTGCCGTGCCGCAGCACCAGGATCTCGTCCGCGACCTGCGCCACCACCGCCAGGTCGTGGGTGATGTAGATTGCCGCGACGCCGGTGTCACGGATGGCGTCCCGGATCGCCGCCAGCACCTCGATTTGAGTGGTGACGTCGAGCGCCGTGGTCGGTTCGTCGAAGACAATCAGATCAGGCTCCGAGCAGAGCGCCATGGCGGTCATGACGCGCTGCAATTGCCCGCCCGAAACCTGATGGGGGAAACGCCTGCCGATGGTTTCGGAGTCAGGAAGGCCAAGCTTCTTAAACAGCGCAACCGCCCGCTTCTCGGCTTCGGCCCGCGTTGCCATGCCATGCAGAAGTGCTGCCTCCACAACCTGCTCCATCAGCCGATGCGCGGGATTAAATGCCGCGGCGGCCGACTGCGCGACGTAGCACACCTCGCGGCCCCGGAGTTTGCGCATGCCGCTGGCGCCGATCTTCAGAATGTCACGGTCGTTAAGGATCACCTCACCGCCAGTTATCTTCACCCCGCCGCGACCATAACCCATGCTGGCCAGGCCTATCGTGGATTTGCCGGCGCCCGACTCGCCGATCAGCCCCAAAACCCTTCCCCGTTTCAGCGTCAGCGAAACGTCGTCGACGAGGATTACGCTCTTTGGACTCTCGCCGGGTGGGTAGACCGTCGCTTCAATCCGGAGGTTGCGTATGTTGAGCAACGTGTCTCGGTTCTCCGGCCAGCTATCTTTCGCACCTGTAACGCTCACCAAGGCGTCCCCGTTCATGTGTACGAGTTTCTTTAACAACTGCAGGTCCTCATAATCTACGTCCCCTCGATTGATCGAGAACATCCTAAGTCGGCCGCAATGACTTGAACGGGCCGGAACCGAGTCCTCGCCTAGGAACTAGCCGTCACAGTCACTATTTGCCTCGACATGACCTTGCCGTGAAAGCTGCCTAGTGAGCCGTTAGTCCCCGGCTAATCCTCTTTGAGCCCACTTGCCCAATGAAGAAACCAGTCCACAACTAAATTTATGGCTACGGCAAGCAGGGCGATCGCTCCGGCTGGAAGCAGTGGCGTGACATCGCCATACGTAATCAATGTCGCGCTATCGCGAACCATGGAACCCCAGTCCGCAGTCGGAGGCTGGATACCCAACCCAAGAAAAGAGAGCCCGCTGATTAGCAGGAATACGAAACAAAACCGGAGGCCGAATTCGGCTATGAGCGTCGGGGCAATGTTTGGCAGGATCTCTCGTGTCATGATCCAAATGGGGCCTTCACCGCGGAGCCTCGCCGCTTCGACATAGTCCAAGACGGCGACGTTAATCGCGACAGCTCGCGTAAGCCGAAAAACGCGGGTGGAATCCAGAACAGCAATAACAACTATGAGGGTTGGAATTGAGGTACCGAAAATCGACAGAAGGAGCAGTGCGAAGATCAATTGCGGTATGGACATCAAAACGTCGACGAGGCGCGATAGCAGCTGATCTGTCCAACCTCCGAAGGTGGCAGCTGCCAACCCTGCTGAGCAGCCTAGGGAAAAGGCGAGGACGGTCGTCACCAGCGCAATGCCGAGGGTATTTCTGGCGCCGAACACAAGTCTCGTGAACATGTCACGGCCTAAGTTGTCAGTGCCTAGCCAAAACTGAGCGCTCCAGGGTTCGAACGGCGTTGCAACAATTTCGGCTTCGCCGTAGGGCGCGAGATGAGGAGCGAAAAGGGCTGTCAGCATATAGAGTATGATGATCGATATTCCGAATTTCGCGCTCAACGGTGCCGATTTAAATTTACTGACTCCGGTCCGGATGACCCTTGGGGAATGCAAAAAAGTCATGATCTATAGCTCCAAGGCCGTCCAGCAAACGGATTGCGCCTCATTTCGGACGCATCAGGCGAGGGTTCATGACTATAGATAGGACGTCGGCCGTTAGATTGAGCAGAACGTACGTTGCCGCGAATATAAGACTACACGCCTGGACAACCGGGATGTCTCTTTTCTGCACCGAATCGACAATGAGCTGGCCAAGCCCCGGATAAACAAACACGACCTCAACCACCACCACGCCGGTAATGAGATAGGCGAGATTGAGGACGATGACAGTGGCGATCGGCCCCAGTGCATTGGGCAGCGCATGTCTGACAAGGACGCGCCACTCCGGTAGACCTTTCAGTCGCGCTGTCTCGATGTACTGATTGCCCAGAAGATTGACAATTGAGGTTCTTGTCATTCTCAACATATGGGCCAGGACTACGACCGCCAAGGTAAGCGCTGGCAGGGCCATTGCAGTAAGACGTCCAAGGGCGCTTGTGCTTTGATCAACGTCGGAGAGGCTAGGAAGGATGCCAGCATTAACAGCGAGAAACAGGATGAGGATGTAAGCGACGAAAAACTCAGGGAATGAAATGGAGGCAAGCGTGACCACATTTATGGCACGATCGATGAACGTGTTCCTATAGAGCGCTGACACGATCCCCCCAATCAGAGCCAAAGGAACCGAAATTACTGCAGCACTCGCGGCGAGGAGCAGAGTATTAAAAAGCCTCGGCTCTATGAGCTCCGCTATGTCCCTGCCATTGGCGAGCGCCGTCCCAAAGTTTCCCTGCAGTATCGACCTGAGCCAGTCAAAATAGCGCAGATAGGCCGGTATATCGAGCCCAAGGCTTTTACGGAGAGCTGCGACAGTCTCGGGTGTTGCAGACTGCCCGAGGAGTTCCGTGGCGATATCGCCAGGGAGGAGTTGGACCCCCGCGAAAATGATCAGTGAAACGATCCATAAGGTCAGCGCACCGAAGGCGACGCGCTGACCGATGATCTTTGCTATCGATTCCATAATGGAGACTACAATTCCCTACACATCCGTGAGCCACCAGCGCTCAGCGCAACGGAAGCTGTCCAAGTCCCAATTCGACCCGATTTTGTTATGACCGACTTTCGTCGATAGAGCGTTCACATAGTTCGCGAAGACGGGAATGATTGTGCCGCCATCGTCTCTGCATAGGCTCTGCATCTCAATGTACATATCGAGCCGTTTCGCGTCGTCCAATTCACTCCTCGCAGCTATCAGGAGTTCATTGAAGCGAGGGTTCTTCCAGTGGGATTCATTCCAGTCAGCTCCAGCCTCGTAAGCAGTGGAGAACGTCCAGTCCGCGGTTGGCCTGCCGCCCCAGTAGTTGGCGGTAAAAGGCTTCTTCATCCACACGTTGTCATAATATCCGTCCGCGGGTGCGCGGACAACGTCGATGGTGATCCCAGCTTTCGCAGCGTCCTGCTGATAAAGCACTCCGGCGTCAACTGCGCCGGTGTAGGCAGCATCGGACGCGTAGTACTGCACTTTCAAATCCGAGAGTCCGGCCTTCTTAAGGTGGAATTTTGCTTTTTCAGGATCGTATTCTCGCTTCGGCAGGTTCTTGGCAAAGAAACGGTTAGAACTGGCAATTGGATGGTCGTTGCCGAGTTGTCCGTACCCATTAAGCAAAGTGTCGAGTAATTGTTGCCGGTTCATTGCATACTTTAAGGCAAGACGCACATCAACGTTGTCAAACGGAGCAGCATCTACGAACATTCCGAGGGAATAATGCTGGGTGCCACCGACAGAGGTGATCTCCAGGCCCTTATTTCGCTTCAGAAGATTTAGGGTCTTCAGGTCGCATCTGTCCATCGCGTGGATCTGGCCCGTCGTCAAAGCATTGGTTCGCGCAGTGACATCACGAATCGCCAAGACCTCGAAGGAGTCGAGCCAAGCCGAATCCGGCTTCCAATAGTTGGCAAATCGCTTGGCAGTAGCCTTTACGCCGAAGTCGATTCCATCGAGAACGTACCCGCCGCAACCGACGCCGGAGATGTCGGGTTTCCCGTCCTTAGCCGGCATAATGGCGAGCTGATAATGCTCCATAAGGTATGGAAAATCCACGTTACCTGCCGTCAGCGAGATCACAACTGTCGCCGGGCCATCCGAACGAATGTCCTGCACGGTCTTAAGGGGATTCTTCATGCCTGACTTGGTCTGGTCGCCGCGATGGTGGTTGATTGAGGCGACTACGTCGTCGGCATCCAAGCTTTTGCCGTTATGGAACTCTACTCCGTTGCGAAGCTTGAAAGTCCAGGTTCTGGCATCTTTTGAGGGTTCCCAGGATTCGGCAAGTTCGCCGACCAGATTGCCATCGGGGCTCATCTCGGTGAGATAGCCATGGAGACTATGACCGAAGATATACATGAACGTCTCGTAATACGTGGCAGGATCGAGTGTGTCGGATGTCGACCCAGAACCGACGCCGATTTTGAAGTGCCCGCCTTTCTTTGGGGTAGTAACTTCAGCCAAAGACGGCAGGATTCCACTTGCCGAACCGATGCCGATCGCGCCGATTGCTGCGGCGGACTGTAGGAAGCGCCTGCGGTTAACGGCAGACAGCGGCGAAAAATCATACCCTTTGACCATTGTAGTTCTCCTCTGTGAGCATCATTCTCTTGGTGACGTCTTCGTATTTTTGACGTAGCGAAAGCATGTGGCGCGCAAGCATCAATCAGCTTCGATCCGCACCGGTCATTATCGACAAATCTCTCCCGCGCGCAGCCGATAATTCACGCTAACATGACCGACTGACTCAAGAGCGCGCAAAAAAGTCATCTAGCGCATGACTTTATTTCGTTTCGATCTGCCAACGCATCGAGCGATAGCTGAGGTGCGCCGGTCCGGCCTCTATGATGCTGCCGGGGAGTTTCGAGATCCGCCTTGAGGGTAATTGGGCTACCATCAAATAGTACTCTGGCATGCATGATGAACATAATGAAGAAATGCTTAGGAATACGCCGCGCGGGCAGTAAGCACACAACTGGCTTGGACACAGGATAGCGCAATGACGTTGTGGAGTCGGTAAGGTGGCGGCAGTCTTTATGAGCCAGAAAACGACGTGGATACCCGTCGTCGGTTGGCGACCGCCGATCTGACTGGAGTGTTCAATGGATCATCCCTATCATAGTCTGCCGTGCCTGAGTGCCCTCGAGGTATTCGAGGCATTTGCGCGCCATCTCTCGTTCAAGCTTGCGGCTTCCGAGCTAAACCTGAACGCGGGAGAGGTTCGTCGGCAGGTCAAGGTCATTGAGGACGAGCTTGGCGTTTCCCTGTTTGTGGCGCATGGGGCGGACGTCGTTCTTACCGCCCCTGGCAAAGACATCCACACTGTGATGGCAAGCATTTTTTCCACGACATGCGATGTCCTCACGACCATTAAGCGCGGCCGTAGGGAGATGTCACCCTTGCCTCCACCGGAGCGCTCGCGCTGATCTGGCTGATACCGCGAGATTCGGCTCAATACCTGACGGATGTGGTCATGGGCTGGAATGACTGGCGCCAACATGGGTCGAAGACGGCAGCTCGTGAGGTCACCGACCATCGAGCTCGATGTTCCGGGAGGATGCCTTGCGGCTGCTCGTTTTCCTTCGGTGTTGATCTTGCTGTTGGCTCGCAGCTTGATGATCTGCTCAGCGCTGGTGTCGAGGCTTGGCTGTAGGTGATGAAGACACGCCGTGTGGCGTAATGCGCCACAAGTCCTGAAGAGCAATCGATCGTCACCCGGCCGCATTCTTTTGTATGGGCTTTCAACAATTGTTTGTCCTGACCACGAAGGTTTACGGCGCGCTGCCGTTCTCTGCAGGTTGTTCTTCCAAATCAAATGACGTCGACCCTCAGGCCTGGCTCGCCGATATCTTGGCGCGCATCGCGGTCCACTCAACACAGCGGACCGACGGACTCCCCTTAGAGTTGGCGCGCGAGGCCCCCACGCCGCAGCCGACTCACACATTCGCACCAACCAGGTTTAAGCGCCAGCACTTCTAGGGGATGTCCCGAAGCTTGTTGAACTTCGGCTGAGCGACGTTGCGCGATATCATGTTACGCAGCCCTCGATGCCGGGGCAACGATCTTTGCGGCTGGGCGATCCTGATGGGCGATCAGTGCAGCCCGCAGGATCGGCAACTGCTTGTGAGCCTTGAGTTTGCGGAAGCCCTTGGCTGCTTCGATCATGCCGGCTGCGACCCATCTGAGGGCCATCTTGCCATTGCGCCACCGCTTCACGTTGCGCGTGACGCGCCGGATCGTGCCCATCATGTTCTCGGCGATGTTGGTGCAGGCGAGCGAGCGGCGAAGCTCCATGGGCAGTTTCAGACGAACGACGGTGAGGATCTCGTCCAGCCCCTCCAGGATGCTGGCTGCAACACCCGGCCGCTCCTGATCGAGCCGGCGTGCGAGGTTTCGGATCAGCTTCTCGGCCTTGGCCGCATCATCGAGCTCCCAGGCTTGGCGCAGCACCCGGCGCGTTGCGGCGTGAAGCTCCTTCGGCAGGCGGTCCATGATGTTGCGCGCCTTGTGAATCTGGCAGCGCTGGATCGCGACGGTCTTGCCGAAAGTCGCGCGTATCGCCTTGGACAGCGCCTTGGCGCCGTCGACGATGAACAACCCCGCCACCGCCGGATCGAGCCCGCGCTCCACCAGATTGTCCAAAAGCGCCTGAACGGTGGCGGCGTTCTCGGTCGCGCCCTCGACCACGGCGAGAGGATGTTTGCCGCCTTCGCCGTCAATGCCGATCGCGGCGACGAGCACGAGATCCTCGCTCACATGCAGCCCGTCGATCTGGATGACCAGGAGGTCGAGATCAGACAGATCGGCGCTCATGAAGGCGTCGAGCTTCTCCGTCGACAAGGCCACGAAGCGTCGCGACGCCGCCGATTTCGACACGCCGCTGCCATGACCCGCCGGCACGTCGCCTTCCGGAAGCCGCACCGCCCGTCCGAACCGCCGCGTCGAGACGTTGATCAGCATCAGGTTCATCGCCCAGCGGCCGAGCCAGTCCTCCGACACCGCGCGATCCCAGCTCGCGATCGCAATCTCCCGCCCATCGACGGTCCGGACCCGGGGACGTTCGACTGCGACCTTGCCGCCGTGAAACCCGATCCGGCCGCGCGTCGAGCCCCAGCGATGCGCCGCGCGCTCTTCAACCCGGCCATGGCGCGGACCGCAGGCCGCTTCGACATCCGCCTCCATCATCGCGCCCAGCGCCTCCATTCCCGCCGCAAGGCAGAGCCTCTCGAAGCTCTCCTGAACGTCGGCGAACGCTTCTTCCAAAGCTCCGGTCGCCGGAGCCGTCGGCAATGTGTTATTTCTCTTCATGGCGTTGCTCTCCTCAGTGGATTCGACACCCCGAGCCTACAGGCTCGAGGCGGGCAACGCCGCTCCTTCAGATTTTCAACAATGACCGGGACATCCCCCACTTCTAGTAAGGGGCTCGCAGTTCATTCATAGAGACATAGATAGTTTTCATCTCTGTATAGTGGTGTAACGCAAGCTTGGAATTTTCCCGGCCGACGCCGGATAACTTTGAACCACCGAAGGGCGCTTCGACGGGCGCGAGATTATAGGTGTTGATGTAGCAGGTTCCTGCTTCGAACCCCTTGGCCACCCGATGGGCTCGCGTAAGATCGCGAGTGAATACGCCTGCCGCCAGGCCGAACTCTGTGGCATTGGCTCGTGCAATTACCTCCTCTTCAGTTTCGAATTCCAGCACGGACATGACAGGACCGAAGATTTCCTCTCGCGCAATCGTCATTTTGTCTGTTACATCAGCAAAGACAGTGGGCTGCAAATAAAAGCCCGGCCTGTCCAGTTGAAATCCCCCGTAAACGAGACGCGCGCCCTCCGCGAGGCCTTTGGCAATATAAGCCTTCACTATTTCGACCTGACGTTCACTTACCAAAGGTCCAAAATTGACCTCCGGGTCCATAGGGTCGCCAATTTTGGCTGAATCCAGTCTTGAGGATAGCCTCTCAAGGAAGGCAGTCTTTATTCGTTTTTGTACGAAGACGCGTGTGCCGTTAGAGCAGACTTGGCCTGACGAAAAAAAGTTTCCTATGATCGCACCGCTGACGGAATTCTCAAGATCTGCGTCGTCGAAAACAATCAGTGGCGATTTTCCGCCAAGTTCCATCGTAACGTGTTTCATCCCCTCGGCTGCAGCCGCGTATACCTTGCGCCCCGTCGGAACAGACCCGGTAAGGGACACTTTGGCGACGCGCCGATCGGCCACGAGGGCGGCTCCAACATCGCCATATCCCTGCACAACGTTGAACACGCCCTTCGGAGCACCGGCTTCCACAAGTGCTTCAGCAAGCTTGAGCGCAGATAGCGGCGTCGTTTCCGACGGCTTGAAAATCATTGCATTGCCGCAAGCCAACGCCGGTGCAGCCTTGGAACAGGCAATCTGGATCGGATAGTTCCAAGCGCCTATACCAACACACACGCCAAGTGGCTCGGGTATTGTGTAGGCAAAATCCCCGTTGGCCAGGGGGATATATTCGCCGGTCAGGCTCGCAGCCAGTCCGCCAAAATACTCCAATGCATCGGCTCCGGAAGAAACATCCGCCACGAGCGTTTCCTGGATAGGTTTGCCGGTGTCGTGCGTCTCCAGTTCAGAAAGGTCGTAGTTGCGGGCACGCAAGATATCGGCTGCTCGACGCAGAACGCGTCCGCGCTCGGTTCCGGTCATAGCGCCCCATTCCTTTTGCGCGGCCATTGCCGACTGGAGCGCCTTTTCCACGACATCTGGCGTGGCGGCGTGAAGTCGAGCGATTGTCTCACCAGTGGCTGGATATAGAACCCGGATCGCTTCGCCGCCTGCGCTCTCGACATATTGTCCATCAATAAAGTGGCTGGCCTTCGGCTGAAATCTCATTCCCATTGGGCGTCCTTATTGCAGTTCTACGGAAGCGGGACAGGCTATTGCCCGCCACTCCTGGCTTACTCGGCCATCACTTGGGACGCGGTCGGGCTGCAGAGGTTCGGATCGGCGGTATATCCCTGGCCGCAAAGAAGCAGAATGCAGCCCAGCCTAAGTGCTCCAGCGATCAGCATTCCTGCTCTTGGGCGG
The DNA here is from genome assembly GCF_011045125.1 of Allomesorhizobium camelthorni. Taxonomy (GTDB): domain Bacteria; phylum Pseudomonadota; class Alphaproteobacteria; order Rhizobiales; family Rhizobiaceae; genus Allomesorhizobium; species Allomesorhizobium camelthorni. Next base: position 12,671 of record NZ_JAAKZF010000104.1, read on the forward strand.
CCATCTCTCTCAACCATTTTCGAAAGAGTTCGGCTGCTGGAGATAGCGTTCGGTTGTCGTTCCAGGTGACATAATACCCCCCGGGAGAAGGCAGCTCAAGGTCAGTTATCCTGACTAACTTTCCCTCCTTTATCAACGGATGCACCAGCCTGTGCCAACCTACGGCAACCCCTTGGTCGGCCTGAGCGGCCTGCATTGTCACGGATAATTTGCCGAATCTGCAGCCCCGCGGAGTGCTGTGGGGTATCGCCGCGCGCCGGAATACTTCGTCCCATCCAATCCAATCCGGATCAACCCAATTGAAGTGTAGGAGGCGAAGTTCGGGCAGCGACTCCGCTGTGGCATCCATGTGCTCCTGGGCGAAGCCGGGCCCACACACGGGATAGATTGTATCGTCAAACAGCGGCTCGGCTCTTTCGTCCGGCCATGAACCGGATCCGTAGCGGATTCGCAACTCGACTTCCGCGCGCCGATAGTCTTTCGCATTGTCTGAAATGAGATGATCAACCGCGATTTCTGGATGGCGGTTCCAGAAACCCGGCATACGAGGCATCAGCCACATCGATGCAATGCTGTCTGAGCAGGCAAGTGTAACGTTCTTGGAGCAATCACCCCGCTTGACGCTTTTGAAAACCTCAGAGGCCCTTGAAAAACCGCTTGCCAGGACTGCATAAAGATCCTCACCGGCATTGGTGAGCATGACCCCGGTTCGAAGCCGTACGAAGAGAGGCACCCCAATCTCTTCCTCAACGGCTTTAATCTGTCGGCTGACGGCCCCTGGCGTCACATTGAGTTCGGTAGCCGCGAGCTTAAACGACAGATGCCTTGCAGATGCCTCGAACACTGCAAGGGCGGTTAGGGACGGCAGATCGTAGTAGCGACGAACCATAGAACACGCAACCAAATTGGCCGCCCCAAAATCTGAGCAGCGCTCTAGTCAAAACCGGTGGGGAGCATCGCCTTCAGAACGTTAGTGATCTTGAGCGTGCCACCGGACTCAGCCCGTGTGCACCGCGACGGATTTGTCAGCGGCGCCATGGGACCGCAGCGGCTGTGAGCTTAAGCGTGTGTGAGCATTGTTTTCTCCTGTTGCATTCCAGGCGATGTCCCAGGTGGCAAGAGCCTACCAAGGTGGTTCCTCACGCCGGGATTATAGGAACATCGTGCATTTAACTAACGAATATAATTCGACGCTGACATCGACTTTCTCGATAAACCGGCCTGTTGATCAGCCGATGGCATATCGCTTCACAGCAGCCTCATCAAAGGAGAGACCCGACCGGGGCGGGTTGGTTTCGCCATCCAGGCCTGCTCCATCAGGAACTTGGAGACGGCCGTGACGATCGAGCCCGAAGCCCAGTTCATCTCGGTAATGGTGACGTCGCCGCATTTCGCCTCGGCCGCGGTCGCGGCGATGGTAGCAATGAAGGCGGCGGCAGTGAGTTTTAGCGTGTGTGAGGGCATTGTTTTCTCCTGTTGGTGTTCCATTCCAGGCGATGTCCCAAGTGGTCAGAGCGTACGTAGGCGGTTCTCCACATCCGAACTTATAGGAAGACCGAAGATTGACCTAGCGAATATAATTAGACCGTGACATCGACTTTTCCGATACAGGGCAATGGTCAGTCGATGGCGTATCGCTCCACAGCAGCCTCATCAAAGGAGAAACCCGACCCGGGGCGGGTTGGTATGAGGATGTCGCCATTGACGATCTCCATCTGTTCCTGAAACAGCGGGTCATACCACGGCATATGCTCCACTGATATGCAGTTGGCCGATGATCCGGCAATGCACAGGCTGTGCTCGGTGAAGATGTGGGTGGATATTGGCAGGCAGTACGCTTCCGCCAAGGCCGCCACGCGGCACATTTCGTAAGCCCTTTAATCCTTTGAAAGTCTGGCATCAACACATCGGCGGCGCGATCGTCGATCGTGTTGCGGATGCCGAAGCGTGTCCACTCAGTCTCACCTGAAGCAATCGCCATATCGAGCGCATTCCGGACCTCGGCCTGGCCGACGAGGTCGTGGACCGAAACCGGCTCCTCGAGCCAGCCGATGTAGAGCTCCTCAAGCATCCTGCCAAGACGGATGGCCTGCTTTGGCGTGAGCGCTTGGTTGGCGTCCGTCAGGATTTCGATGGAGGGTCCGACCGCCTCCCGAACCGCCTTGACACGCTCGTAATCCTTTCGCGGATCGGCATTGCCGACACGAACTTTCATCGCCAAAAAGCCTTGGTCGGGAAGCGAGCCGCTTCCTCGACCAATTCATCGATACTCTGGGACAGCCAGAGCCCGCCGCTGGCGTAAGTCCGAACTCGATCCCTGCAGGCGCCGAAAAGATGATGCAGCGGCCGGTCCGCGCTTTTGCCGACCAGATCCCAGCACGCCGTGTCGAGCGCGGAGAGGGCTGAAATTGTGACGCCAGCATAGCCAGTTGGATTGATTTCAGACCAGATGGCTGAATTGATCGCCGTCACATAGTGGGGATCCTGGCCCACGACAGGGGCAGCGGCCGGCAACGAGGCGATCACCGCGTCCGCGACGGCCTCTGAGGCA
>NZ_JAAKZF010000105.1 GCF_011045125.1 Allomesorhizobium camelthorni
GAAGGCCGCCTGAGGTTTCAGGGACGCTTGCGGCAAATAGACGAGGGCGGCATGCGTTTAGCGAGAACCAGGCATGCCGCCCAAAATTCTTGTTCTGTTTCGCGTACTGGGCGCGCAGCAGCGGGGCAACTGCGGGATAGATTTCAACCGATCCCGGTGCGACCGGATTGACTGTGGGGAGGAGGACGTGATGGCCGAAGCTGATACGGCCCAACAGCGTCGGGAACTCACCAGCGCTGAGCTTGGGGCGCTCGCACATCTTTATCGCGGCGAAATCTACCGCAGCACAATCTGGCGCGCCCGGTTGGACACCACCACCAACTGGGCGGTCGTGACGTTGGGCGTGGCCCTTTCCATCACGTTCTCGTCACCGAGCGCTTCGCCGCTGCCACTGGTTCTGGTCGGTATCTTGATCCTGCTCTTTCTCATGCTCGAGTCGCGTCGCTATCGCTATTTCAATGTCTGGAGTGCCCGGGCGCGGTGGCTTGAAAAGCACCTTTATGCTCCGATGCTCAAGGACGGCGACCTCCATATGGAAGGAGACTGGCAGAAGGTGCTCGCCGAGGACTATTGGCACCCGCACTACCACATTGGTTTCATGACCGCGGTCGGCCGCCGGATTCGGCGCAACTATCTCTGGATCCTGCTGATCCAGACCGTGTCCTATATCGGCAAACTGATCGTGCATCCGATCCCGCTCGTTACACTGGATCAATTTTGGCGCCGGGCCGATGTGGGGCCGATCCCAGGGGAGATCGTGACGGCAGCAGGGGTGGTCTATGTCGGCGTCTGGCTCGGTATTGCGCTGTGGAGTGAGTGGAATGATCGGACCAGGTTCGGACGGGCGCCAAGCTCCAGCGGCATGGGATGACTCCCGCACGCTGGAGGCGATGCGAGGATGACCAGGAACCACGGTCAGGAAGCTTGGCGCTTCGGCAATCGTCTGCAGATCTCGCTCGTCGGGAGACCGGTAACTTCGCTGGGGTTAGGCGGCGCGCAGGAGAGGAGGTTTGGGCTTGAATAGTGGTGGCACGTTCGGTTCTGGCTGTCGGGACGGTGCCCGCAATCGATCGCGAAGCTCGCCGTTGAGATCTGCCGTCCGGACCTGCATGAGCATGTGAGCGCCGTGGAGCGACCATCGCATCTGCTGCTTCTTGACCATCCGCTTGCCGACGAGTGAATTCACCGCTGACTCGGCGAGGGTTGTGGCGACGCGAAGGCCGGCTCGGTGGTGCTGTCACATTGTTTCTTCGGCAAGGATCTTGGGTTAGTTGCGGGGCATGATCAGGACCGCGCCGACGTACAAGAACCACCGTTACCCGATCGAGATCGTGGCACGCGCTGTCTGGCTGTATAACTACGGGATTTCACTCGCAGCTTGCGCGACGACCGCCGCAAGCAGGTCCGCCCATTTCTCGGCGGCAGCCGCATCGCCGATCAGATCGTTCCGGATCTCGAATTCCGCGCATGGCAGGTTTCTGGCCTCGCCGTGGACCGGGATCGCGTAGTCGGTATCGTCGCCGACGCTGTAGGGCTCGTTGATGCCGACGAAGTGACTTGTCGTCTCTTGAAGCCGCCGGGCGATCGCGGGCGCGAAGATGCGGTCGCGACTACAGAGGACGCCGAGTTCCCACGGCCGAGCCACGCCCATAAAAACAGGCGTGAAGCTGTGGATGCTGACGATGAAGGTGCGCCTTCCTTCCATCCGACGCTTGTCGAGCGCTTCGGCGATCGCGGCATGAAAAGGCGCGAAGATCGCGTCCGCTCGGGCTTGCCGCTCGAGCTCGGTAAGGTTCATGTTGCCGGGGATCGAGGTCGTTTCGCTGATTTCCGGCACGAAACTTGGCACGTCAGGGCGGCGGTTGCAGTCGCAGACGAGGCGCGAATAGCGCTGCATGAAGAGCGGCCCGCCGAGCCGGTCCGACAGGGCAACAGCGACCGAACGCGCTCCGATGTCCCAGGCGATGTGACGCTGCCGGTCTTTCTCCGAAAGCCCGAGTGTGCCGAGCGAACGGGGGATCATCCTGCCGGCATGCTCGCAGATCAGCAGGAAATCCGACGCCCCGTCGAGATTGTAGAGCTCCAGAGGATGCGGCTCGTCCGCATCCAGAATACTCCGCCCCGTCGGATCGCGATCAATGCTAAGGTTCTTCAACAGGCGCTTCTCCAAAAAAATGTATCAAATCGTACAAATCCCAGGAAACAATTCAACTTGTATGTTCTTGTTGACCACCGTGCGGAGCCGGGCCTATCGTTCACCTCGGACTTTCCGCAGCGGAGCGGGATAGGCGTTGTCATCGGAAGCGATCATCGATGCGAACCATATCACGCGCAGATTCGGCGGCCTTGTTGCCGTCGACGACTACTCTTTGCAGTTGATGCACGGCGACCTCGTCGGGCTGATTGGACCCAACGGAGCCGGCAAGACGACTGCGTTCAATCTGCTCACCGGCGTCTTGAAGCCGAGTTCCGGGACGATCAGGGTCGCCGACATCGATCTGACCGGCCGCCCTCCGCATGTCCTGGCGCGGCACGGGATAGCGCGGACCTTTCAGAATATCCGCCTGTTCAACGATCTCAGCGTCCTCGAAAACGTCATGTGCGGTGGCCATATGCGCTATGGAGCACCGCTCCTTGCGACCCTGCTGCAAATACCCTCCTTCTGGCGCAGCGAGCAAATAATCGCCGACCGCAGCACCGAAATCGTCGAGCTGACGGAGCTGTCGGCCTTGATCCATCGTCGGGCCGGCGATCTCTCGTATGGCGATCAGCGGCGCTTGGAGATCGCGCGAGCGCTGGCCACCGAGCCGGTCGCGCTGCTGCTCGACGAGCCGGCAGCCGGCCTGAACGCCTCGGAGACCCGGATACTGATCGACCTGATCCGCAAGATCAACGAGGAGCTGAAGATCGGCGTGCTGGTCGTCGAGCACGACGTGCACATGGTGATGGGTCTCTGCCGCCGCGTGCAGGTGCTCAATCGCGGCAAGCTGGTCGCTGAGGGCACGCCGAACGAGGTCCAATCCGACGCAGCGGTCATCGAGGCCTATCTCGGCACCCGCCGCAAGGGTGCCGTCCATGCTTGAAATCAGAGGCCTCAATGTCTTTCGCGGCGCGACGCATGTGCTCAAGGATGTCTCCTTCGATGTCCGAACAGGCGAAATCGCCGCGCTGATCGGCGCCAATGGAGCCGGCAAATCCACCACACTGCAGACACTTTCGGGCTTGCTGCGGCCAAGATCGGGAATCGCGGTGATGCGGGAAGGCGAGGCTGTGGTCGACCTGACGAGAGCCGCGCCCGAAAAGATCGTGCGGGCTGGCTTGGTCCATTGCCCGGAAGGGCGGCAGATCTTCCAGTCGCTTACCGTCGCGGAAAACCTAGCGATGGGCGCCTACGCCCGCATCGACAGGGCTTCGATCACTGCTTCGATTGATGAGGTGCATGAGCTTTTCCCGATCCTGAAGGAGCGCGCCTTGTTCGCCGGGGGAACGCTTTCCGGCGGCGAGCAGATGATGCTCGCGATCGCCCGCGCGCTCCTCGCCGCGCCGAAGCTGCTGCTGCTCGACGAGCCGTCGCTGGGTCTCGCGCCGAAATTCGTCGAGATGATCTTCGAGGTGATCGTCGCGCTGAAGGCCAGGGGCGTGACGCTCCTCCTGGTCGAACAGAACGCCGCGATGGCACTGGAGATTGCCGACCGCGCCTATGTCATGGAGAACGGCAGGATCGCGCTTGCCGGCACCGGCCAGGAACTGATCGAAAACGATCGCGTGCGGCGGGCCTATCTGGGAGTCGTCGAGTGAGCCAATATGTCTTCCAGCAATTGGTCAACGGTCTGGCGCTGGGCAGCCTCTATGCACTGGTCGCGATCGGCTTTTCGATGATCTATGGGATCGTGCGCCTGATCAATTTCGCGCATGGCGATCTTGTCATGATCGGCGCCTTTTCTGCCCTGGCGATGGTAGCGCTGGGGGTTCCTTGGCCGCTGACCCTGCTGTTCGTCGTGGTGGTCGGCGCCGTGGCCGGCATGACGATCGAGACTGTCGTCTTCCGCACGATGCGCGGCGCGCCGCAGGCGACCGGCTTCATCGCGACACTCGCCGTGTCGATCGCCATCCAGAACAGCGCGCTGATGATTCTCACGGGGCAGCCGCGCAACTTCCTCTTCCCGGCAGCGATGCGCCAGCGGATACCCATTGGCACAGTCAGCGCCTCGCTCACGGACATCGTGATTATCGGCCTGACGATCGTCCTCATCGCCGTGCTGTTCCTCATCGTCTACCGCACGAGGCTCGGCACCGCGATGCGGGCAACCGCCGAGAACCTGACGGCCGCGCGGCTGATGGGCGTCGCGGTCAACCGGACGATCCTCGCCGCCTTCGCGATCGGCAGTGCACTTGCGGCCGTGGCCGGTCTCCTGTGGGGCGGCAAGTTCGGACAGATCGATCCGCTGCTGGGCTTCGTGCCGGGGCTGAAGGCTTTTGTCGCCTGCGTCATTGGCGGCGTCGGGTCGATCGGCGGCGCGATGCTGGGTGGCTATATTCTTGGACTCGCCGAGGTTCTCTTCGTCGGCCTTTTGCCGCCGGTCTTTGCCGGCTACCGCGACACATTCGTCTTCTCGCTGCTCATCCTCATCCTGCTCATCAAGCCGTCGGGACTGTTCGTGCGCCATGTCGAAGACCGCGCCTGAGGCCGAGAAGGCCTCTCCCCTGTCGGGTTTTTCGGTCGCGGTCGCGACGGTCGCGGTCGTTGCGTTCGCCGTGTGGCTCGCCCAAATCTCGCTGAGCGCCTATCTGGGCACGTTGCTCGCCCTCCTGTTCATCAATGTCGCGCTGGCCGTCTCTCTGAATCTGACCAATGGGCTGAGCGGCCTCTTCTCGCTCGGCCATCCCGCTTTCATGACCATCGGCGGATATAGCGCCGCGATCCTCACCTATCCGGAGCGCAGAAAGTCCGTCATGCTGCCGGACCTGCCGGAATTCCTGGCAACGAACGAAGTGGCGCTTTTCCCTGCCGTTCTGGCGGCGGGGCTGATCGCGATCGTGGTCGCCATCGTCGTTGGTTTCCCGGTGCTGCGCCTGCGCGGGCACTATCTTGCGGTCGCCACGCTGGGTCTCATCGTTATCGTGCAGAATCTCGCGACCAACTGGAGCGGTATCACCCGCGGCGGCTCGGGCCTCAGCGGCATTCCGCGGCTCACGACAATCTGGTGGGCTTTCGGGTTGATGGTGCTGGTGATCGCCGTCACCTGGCGCGTCAAGTTCTCTTCGCTCGGCCGTGCAATGATGGCGACGCGGGAAAACCCGCTGGCGGCGGAATGCGCTGGCGTCAGCACCTTCCGCGTCCGCATGGTCGCCTTCGTGCTCGGCGCCTTCTTCGCGGCAATCGCCGGCGCTCTGCTCGTGCACCTCATCAGCGTGATCACGCCGAAAACTTATTCTGTGCTGCTGGCCTTCAACCTGGTCGTGATGGTCGTCATCGGCGGGACGGGCAGCATAAGCGGGGCGGTGATCATCGCCGCGGGGCTGACGGTGCTTTCCGAAACGCTGCGGCCGATGGAGGAATCACTCGGCCTCTACGGCATGAGCCAGGTGATCGTCGCGCTCAGCCTGATCCTGATCCTGTTCTTCCGGCCGCAGGGCCTGTTCGGCAGCGGCGAGCCGATATTCATCCGCCGGTTCTTCAGCGGGAGGTTTTTGGGATGACCGGGCCGCGGCAACGAGACATCTACCAGAGCCGCATCATGCCGCTGATCGCCCATCGCACGGCGCTGCTGGTCATCGATGTGCAGAACTGGGTGATGGACGAGGACAAGCGGCAGAAGCGTCCGGAATTTTATGAAGACGCGCGACGGACCGTCATCCCGAACCTCCAGCGTCTTGTCGCAGCGGCGCGCAGCCATCGCGTGGAAGTGGTCTACACCGTGATCGAGAACTACACCGAGGATGGCCGCGACAGGAGCCTCGATTACAAGCTTTCCAATTTCTTCATCGCCAAGGGCTCGCGCGACGCCAAGGTGATCGACGAGCTTGCGCCCGGCAGGGACGAGATGGTGGTTCGCAAAACCTCATCGAGCCTCTTCAACTCGACCAATTTCGACTATCTGGCCCGCAACATCGGCATCGACACGATTGCCGTCACCGGTTTCCTGACCGACCAATGCGTTGATCACACGATCCGCGATGGAGCCGATCGCGGCTTCCATATGATCTGCGTCAGCGATGCCTGCGCGACCGACACGCGAGTCCGACATGCGGCGGCGCTGAACGCATTCAAGGGCTATTGTCGGACGGAAACCACCGAGAGCCTCATCGCCGCGATAAATCGCGACTTCGTCGCCGCTCAATAAGCGAGCCGGTAGCGCTCGCACTGTTCCTCGGCTGTGAGCGTCCCCATCATCTCCGCTTCGAACCGTTTATGTGCGAGATAGGCGGATTTGAGATCTGCGCCGAAGAGATCCGCCAGATCGGTGTCAGCCTCGAACCGGTCGAGTGCTTCAGGCAGCGATTGCGGAAGCCGCTCGATGCCGAGCTTGCAGCGCTCGTCATCGCTCAAATCCTGCGGCGCGCCATGGCAGACCTCCGCGACGGGAAGGTCGTGGTCGAGGCCGTAGAGACCAGCTGCCAGGATCGCGCCGAGCAGCAGGTACGGACTCGCCGCCGCATCGGCGGCGCGGAACTCGAAATGGAGCTGCTTTCCGATATCGGTGCCTGCGGTCTCGAAGACGGGGCAAATCCGCACGCCTGCTTCGCGGTCGCGATAGCCGAGATTGTTGTAGGCCGCGCTCCAGCGGTTCGGCGTGAGGCGGAGATAGGAGACGGTGGAGGCCGCCGTGACCGCCGTGATTGCCGACAGCTTCCGCAGAATGCCCGAAATGAACGCGCCCGCCCGCCTCGAGAGGCCGTAGGCATGGGCGAGGTCATGATTGACCGGCGCACCACTGGGGGCGTCGAGCAAACTGAAATGGACATGGACGCCGTTGCCGACGGCATCGGGCCTAAGGATCGGCGTGAAGCTGGCGCGATGCCCCAGCCGCGTTGCCACCCCGCGGGCAATCTCACGCACCGCGACGGCATGATCCGCCGCCTTGATGCCGATCGCCGGGCCGACCGTCACCTCGTATTGCATCGGCCCGTATTCGGGCATGAAGGTGTCGAGCGTCAGCCCGGCTTGCTTCAGAGCGCCCAAGAAGGTCTCGGCGAAAAGGTCCTGCCGACGGAACGCGTCGAGTGCGTAGCTGGCGTTGGGGCGCTCGCTGACGCCGTCATACATGAACTCGTGCTCGAAGGCTGCCTTGACCCTGAGGCGGTGGCGGTCCTCGATCGCTTGCAGGACCCGCTTCAGGAAGCCGCGCGGGCAGACCGGCCAAGGCGAGCCGTCGAGACAGCAAATGTCGCCCAAGATAAAGTTCTCGGCGGCATGATCCGCCCCGAAATCGACGCGCACCTGCGTGGCGGCGTCGGGAACCAGCACGAGGTCGCCGAACGGACCCCAAGGGCTCGGCGCGATCGGCCCGTGGGCGGTGATCATGCTGTTGGTCGGCGTCCAGCCGATCCCTTTCACCAGCCGCTCCTTGAGATCGGAAGCAGGAAAGCCCTTGCCCCTCACTTGGCCCGAAAGATCGCTGGTGCACAGCATGACGATCTCTTCGCGCTTCATCGCGTTCCCCGGTTGACCGTCGTTTTCGGGCGGTTGAACTCGGCCTCACGCGGTGCGAACAGCACGCGCAACTCCTCCAACGTCTCGATGCGGGCCTTACAGGCATCGCCGAGCCGATTGGCGACGGAGCCGACCAGCGCCTCCACGAGCGCCATGCCGATCGTGAGCACGTCGAAGATCGAGGGCGAAGCCACGGGAAAGCTTAGGACATGATTGGCCGCCCGCGAGGCCGGCGACTGCCAGTTGTCGGAGAGCAGGATGACCGTAGCTCCCCGCTTGGAGGCGGCATGGGCGAATTCTATGACATCCTGCTGATAGCGCCGGACATCGAACACGAGGAGCACGCTGCCCTTGCCCATATCGAGGAGATGCTGCGGCCATTTCTGGGTCTGGCCGCCGATCGAGAAGACCCGGCTGCGCACTGCCGTCAGGAGATCGGCACAATAGTGGGCGAGATTGGAGGAGTAGCGCCCGCCCAGCAGATGAATGTCGCGTTTGGGATCGGCAAGCAGCGCGGTGACGGCCTCGAATTCGCTGGCAGGAATGCTTTCCCGGAGCGCCTGGAGATGGCCGGCCATCGCCTCGACGAAGCGGTCGAAGAAGGAGAATTGCGCCGAGCGCTCCTGGCCCCGAGGCGCGCCGAAGCGCAGCAGCGGGGCCTGTAGCGTCTCCTCGATATGCTCGCGAAGCGCCGACTGGAAGTCGGCGTAGACGGAGAAGCCCAATCGCTTGACGAGTCGCAGGATGGTCGCGGTGCTGACCCCGCTCTGTTCGGCGAATTCGGCGACCGTGTTCAGCCCGGCAACCGGATAGTTTGTTATCAAGTGACGCGCTGCGCGCGCTTCGCGTCCACTCAGCGCCGGCATTTCCTGCCGCAGCCGTTCCAGCACACTCGCTTTGCCCCTCTCGGTCATCAATGGCCCTCTCTTCCCGCTTGTATCAAATCAGACAAATTCGCTTCGGAAAAGAAAAATGTACGATTTTATTGACAGGGCGAATGACGCGGAGTCATCCTGATTTTTTGGAAGCCGCGCGATGCGCCGCGCTCAGATCCGCTGACGCAGGTGAGCTGGAGAGCGGCTACTTAGCAGGAGAAAGCGTGTCATGAGAAAACTACTTGCCGCCTCTCTAGCATTCGCAGCGATGCTGGGCTCCGCCGATGCCCAGGAAACCATCAAGGTAGGGGCCCTTTACAACCTGACCGGTGGCATGTCGTCGCTCGACGGACCATCGCTCGCCGGCGCACAGCTCGCGGTCAAACAGATCAACGCGGCCGGCGGCCTGCTCGGCAAGCAAGTCGAATTGATCGCGCCCGACGGCAAGACCGACCAGCAGGAAACCGCCAAGGCGGCGCAGCGCGTCCTGTCCGAAGGTGTCATCGTCGGCATCGGCCAGTCTGACACCACTTTCGTCATGGCAGGGGCGCCGCTGTTCCAGGAAAAGGGCATTCCCTTCGTGACCTCCGGGGCCACGCATCCCAAGCTTCCCGAATGGGTCGGCGACCACATGTTCATGACGCCGTTCGGCGACGACGACCAGTCCTACGCCATCGCCGACTATACCTATGACAAGCTCGGCGCACGCCGCGTCGCGGTCTGGACTGACAATTCTATGGATTTTACCAAGGCGCTGAGCGCCTTCTTCACCGCGCGCTTCCAACAGAAGGGCGGCGAGATCGTCGGCACCGATGTCTTCATGATGGGCGATACGGACTTCTCCGCGCAGATCGCGCGCCTCGCCTCGCTCGACCCGCAGCCTGACGCTGTCTTCGTCTCCGCGATCCCGTCGGAAGCCGGCCTGTCGGTCAAGCAGATCCGTGAGCAGGGCATTTCCATGCCGATCCTTTCGGGCGACGGCTTCGACACGGAGCTGGTCTCCACGGTGCCCGGCCCGGAGCTTGCGACCGACATCTATTTCTCGACGCACACCTACCGCGCCGACGACCGCCCGGAGGTCAAGAAGTTCGTTGACGACTACAAGGCGGAGTACGGCCGAGAGCCGGAGAATGCCTTCGCACCGCTGGGCTATGACGCCATGATGCTCGTTGCCGACGCCATCAAGCGCGCCAACTCCAGCGAGCCGGCAAAGATACGTGATGCTCTCGCGGAAACCCGCGGCTTCAAGGCGGTGACCGGCGAGATCAGCTATACGCGGCCGACAATGGTGCCGCCGAAGCCGGTGTCGATCGTCAGCGTCAAGAACGGGAAATACACTGTCGAGGAAATCTGGCGTCCTGAGAGCCAGTGACCGCTCTTAACCGACAGACTATTCGGGGCCTGCGAAGGCCCCGTTTTTTCTTGTGCTGAACACCGGAGACAGAGATGAGCAATGAAATGGGCGGGACGCTCGCCCGCTATGAGGGCCGGAACCGCAAACTCCAAGCGTCGAAGACCGCAATCTTGGTCGTCGACGCGCAGAACGCGGAGTTAGCGAAGGAGGTTCTGGAAAAATATCCCGAATTCGACACCGCACTCCATAGCCGCGCGCTTCCCGCCATGAAGAAGCTCGTGCACGGCGCTCGGGCGCGCGGCGTGGAAATTGTCTATACGGTGATCGAGGCGCTGACGCAGGACGGACGCGACCGCTCACTGGACCACAAGCTGTCCAACATTCTGGTTCCCAAGGGCTCGCCACTCGCCAAGGTGATGGATGAGGTGGCGCCCAGCGATGACGACATCGTTCTCCCCAAGACCTCTTCGGGCGTTTTCAACTCGACGAACTTGGACTACGTGCTGCGCAATCTCGGGATCGAGGACGTGGTCGTCGCCGGCTTCGTCACCGACCAGTGCGTCGACATGGCGATTCGAGACGGTGCCGATCGCGGCTATTACATGGTCTGTGCCCAGGATGCGTGTGCCGCCTATACGGACGAGCGCCACGCGACCGCGCTGCGGGCGTTCGGCAGCTACTGCCGGCTCCAAAGCGTCGAGGCGATTCTGGGCGACATCGTCTGACGGGGGCTGACTGACGAACGCCTGCAGCTTTGCGATCGGCCTGGATCTATGTGCTTGGCAATTATGGCGCACTCGAAGGTGCAACATCCGGAATGGGGTGTTTCCGGCGCGACGGCGCACCAACCTCAGTCGCCGGTCGAAGAGCGAGACCGCGCCGCCGGTCATCATCGCCAACGCGCCAATCCACCCCCATCGGCTTTGGTCAAGCAGCCAAAATCGTCACAGAAACCGGGCCCAGCCTTTCGCCGCCAACGGACGGTCGTCGTTTGCAAGCGATTCAACACTTGGCTAACATTGCCAAAGCTTCAGCGACGAACTGACAAGGTCGGCTGAGCGTCAAAAAATTCAGCTAGGGAGGTGAAAAAATGTCCAAGAAACGGCTTTACCTTGCGCTGATCACAGCGCTGGTCCTCGCGGCAGTTCCGCATGGTGCTGCCGCCCAAGACAAGATCAAGATCGGCTTTCTGCCCGGCGTCGTTGATCCTTTCTATCAGGTGATGCAGCTCGGCGTTGAGGTTGCGGCGAAGGATCTGGGCGTCCAGGTCGTGACGCAGATCCCGCAGACGTGGGGCGTCGAGGCCCAGACGCCGATTTTGGACGCCATGGTGGCGCGTGGCGACCTCGACTACATCGTGACCGCGCCGACCGACAAGGACCAGATGATCGGTCCGCTCAAGGCCGCCGTCGACGCCGGCATCAAGGTCATCACCGTCGATACGTTCCTCGGCGACGGCGACTATGTGAACGGCCCGGTGACCTTCCCGATCAGCTATATCGGCTCTGACAACGTCGAAGGCGGACGCATTTCAGCCCGGGGCCTTGCCAAGGCAACCGGCGGAAAGGGTCTTGTCTACATCAACTCCACGAATCCGAACGTCAGCTCGGTTGAGGGCCGCGAGCAGGGCTTCAAGGAAGTGATGGAGAAGGAATTTCCGGACATCAAGGTTCTCGGGCCGGACTACAATCTCGATGACCAGAACAAAGCGGCGCAACAGACCGCGGCGGTCCTCGAACGCGAAGCGGACCTCGCCGGGGTATTTGGCACCAACGTGTTCAGCGCCCAGGGCGCCGGAACGGCCGTCGTCAACGCCGGATTGGGCGGCCACGTTCAAGTCGTCGCCTATGACGCCACGCAATTGGCAATCGAGCTGATGAACAACGGCGTCGTCTCGCTGGTGCTGGCACAGAAACCGTTCGACATGGGCTACCTGGCCGTGCAGTTCGCCGCAGCCGATGCTGCCGGCGTCACGAGCCTACCGCGTCGTGTCGAGACCGGGTTTGCCATCATCGACAAGGACAACGTCAAAGACCCGGCGATTGCCCGCTTCATCTATCAGGTTCCGGCCAAGTAGCGGGGCGGCGGTTGACTGACCTGCCGGGGAGCGCCGATTGCGGCGCTCCCCACAATCGCTCGTGTGCTCTCATGAGGAGGAGGTTCCGTGGCTCGCGTTGAAATGAAGGCGGTGGCGGACATGGCCCCCGCAGCGCAAACCCTAACGCCGCCGAAGCGATTCGTGCTGGCGCTGAGCCGGTTCTGGGCCTGGGCTTTCCTCGCCCTGATGATCGTCTTCTTCGTCGTCACGGTACCGATCGTCAGCAATGGCGCCGTCAATTTCCTCACCGTGCGCAACTCGCAGAACATCCTCGTCGCCATCACACCGATACTTTTGCTCGGCCTCGGCCAGACCTTCGTCATCATCGCCGCCGGCATCGACCTCTCCGTCGGCTGGGTCATGAGTCTCGCCTCGGTGCTGTCGGCGCTGGCGATCCGCGCTGTCTTCAATGCCGGACTGCCGCTTTTTCCCTCGGTCGTCGTCGGATTCCTCGCCGCGGTGGCCGGCGCCAGTGTCGTCGGTTTCGTCAATGGCGTCATCATCGCCAAGCTGAAAGTACCGGCCTTCATCGTGACGCTGGGCAGCTCGTTCATCGTGCGCGGCGTCGCGTTGTTGATGTCCGAGAACACGACGGTGATCGGCCTGCCTCCAGGAATTCGCGCCTATGGCAATGACGCTCTCGTCTATTTCATACGCGGCGAGGCCGGCGGCCTCTATTTCCTCGCAACGCCGGAGGTAAGCGGCGAGCTGCTCCGCCGCATGGACCGCATCCTTCCTTATCCCGTGGTCCTCACCGCCATCGTCGTCGCGATCGCGATCTTCGTTTTGCGAAAGACCCAGTTCGGCCGGCACACCTACGCCATCGGCGGCAATGTCGAGGCGGCCATCCGCACCGGCATCCCGGTCGACCGTCATATCATCTCGCTCTACACCCTCTCCTCCGCAACGGCCGGTATCGCCGGTTTCCTGTCGACACTCCGCTTCACTGCCGGCTCGGCGGTGATCAACGATCCACTGCTTCTCGCCTCGATCGCTGCCGTCATCATCGGCGGCGTCAGCCTATTCGGCGGCGCCGGAAGCGTGATGGGCACCGTCATCGGCGCTTTGATCATCGCAGTGCTGACTACCGGTCTCGTCATGCTGAACGTCGAGGCGTTCTGGCAATTCATCGTCGTCGGCGTCGTGGTGATCGTTGCCGTCCTGATCGACCAGTCGCGAGACCTGATTATCGGCCGGGCGACACGAGGGCCGCCGACGTGACGGAGCCTGTCCTTTCGATCAGGAAGCTGACCAAGCGCTTCGGCGGCCTTGTGGCCGTCAACGACGTAAGCTGGGATGTCTACCCTGGCGAGGTCGTTGCTCTTCTCGGCGACAACGGCGCCGGCAAGTCGACCCTTATCAAGTGCGTGTCGGGCGTTTATCAGCCGGACGAAGGCGAGATCTGCTTCGAGGGCCGGCTCAGCCATTTTGCCCGCCCGATGGACGCGCGCCGGCAGGGCATCGAGACGATCTATCAGGACCTGGCGCTCGCCAACAATCTCGATGTCAGCGCCAATATCTTTCTTGGGCGCGAAGTGAAGAAGCGCTACTTCGCCGGCCTCATCCGGACGCTCGACGAGCAGATGATGCTTCGGGAGTCCCGGGCGGCGCTGGAGTCGCTGGCGATCCAATTCCCGAGCCTCACGCAGCCGATCGAGAGCCTGTCCGGCGGGCAGCGTCAGGCCGTCGCCATCGCCCGCGCCGTCTATTGGGACGCCCGGTTGATGATTATGGACGAACCGACCAACAATCTCGGCGTTCCCGAGCAGCACAAGGTGCTGGAGCTCATCAGGAAGCTGCGGGACCAGGGGGTCCCAGTCATCCTGATCACGCACACGCTGCCTGATGTCTTCGCGGTCTCAGACCGCCTCATGGTGATGCGCAGGGGGCGCAAGGTGACGGAAAAGCGGACGGCGGAGACGCATACTCAGGAGCTTGTGCAATACATGGTGGGCGCGCTGGACGATACGCACGTACAATAAACGGCGGCGCTCGGTGTACTGGAAGAGATCACACCGAAGAGCATTGTCGCGTTTTGGTCGACATGGACGACGGTTCCTTTCGAGCGCCATAGCATCAATCAGACGGCCACGAGCGTCAGCTTCCGGGTCAAGGCTTGCCCCTCAGCTTCTTTTGGGTCCGAGACGCGACCTTCCTGGCATCGAAGCGGCCGTAGTGATGCGCGACCATGTCCGGCGTATCTTGATCGCGTACTCGCCTGCTCGTATAAGCCGGTCTGCTTCAGTATATTGTCGCTAGTCCCTATGATTGCTGGGCCTGAGGGCGGCCCGTCTCCTATGCATGAGTGTCCGTTCCAAAAAGAGTTGAGTGATTTCAGCGGGTTGTGGTTCTGTCGGATTGCTGAGATTGATCACAATGCCTTGGACTGAAATCACTCGACCGCACTACGAGCGGCGTTGCCCTCGTTACGCAAGCGATCTGACCGATGAGGAATGGGCGCTGATCGCGCCGCACATGCCTTCAGCGAACCGCATCGGTCGTCCGCGCAAGACGGACCTGCGCGAAATTGTGAACGCGCTTCTCTACATGGCCTCGTCGGGTGGCGCATGGCGACTGCTGCCGAAAGACTTGCCGCCCTTCTCGACGGTGCAGAAATATTTCTACCGCTGGCGTGAGGAGGGCCTGTTGCGCACGATCAGCAACAGCCTCGTCATGGCGGCCCGCGAACGGGAAGGCAGGGAGGCCAGTCCGACGGCCGGCGTGATCGACAGCCAGTCGGTCAAGACCACCGAAAGAGGCGGAATACGGGGCTTTGACGCCGGCAAGAAGATCAATGGCCGCAAGCGCCACATTGTCGTCGACACGATCGGGTTGATGGTCGGTCTTGTCGTTCACGCCGCCGACATCCAGGACCGGGACGGCGCGCCCGCCGTCCTGAAATCCATCCTCAAGCGTTGGCCATGGCTGCGTCATGTCTTCGCCGATGGCGGCTATGCCGGGCCGAAGCTGAAGGGCGCGCTGCGAAAGATCGGGAAACTCGTGTTGGAGATCGTCAAACGGCCAAATGGCGCCAAAGGCTTCGAGGTCCTGCCGCGCCGCTGGGTTGTC
>NZ_JAAKZF010000106.1 GCF_011045125.1 Allomesorhizobium camelthorni
ACGAAGATTAGCAACTAAGTCGTTGTTAATGCATCGTATTGCACGAGAACCGCCCGGGAGAACAGTAACTAAATTCACCTTCCGCGCAGACGCACCCATGATCGATGCGTTCTGTCTATGCTGTCATTTGGTGTCGTTTGCGGATGATCTGGCGTGGCGTTGATGTCCAACCTTGTGCTGCAACTGCGGCCGCTCTTTCGGATCGATAAAGGATTTCTAGCGGATTCAATGTTCCATGTTAAACTGAGGTTCGGAAATCTATCCGGATCGGGGGCGCCTCGTATGTGGCAGGGACTCAGTCGGCTTCGCTCTCAAATTGCAGTGTCCGTCCCACCGCTCCTGATGGCCCTGATGTCGCCGGTATTCGCCGCCGATCCATTTGCCTCGAACAACGGTCTCTATCCCGATCAGAGCCAATGGCAGGGCACGTACCGTAGCCTGAACTACGACTATCCGGAAACCGCCGAAAACAAGTGGTTCGCGGTCGCGCCGCGCGCTCCGCTCACGATCGACAATGCCGACGAATACGTGGCCGCGCTTAAGGCCTTCGTCGAGCCGTCGATGAGGGGAATGATCGACGAGACGGACAGCTGGGACCCGGCGGCGAACGGGTGGTACGGCATGATTTGGCAAGGTGACGGCACCAAGGGGCCGAATGGCGTCACCGATCCCGAGAGCGGACAGGAGTCGATTCTTGGCGCATTCTCGGGTCAGGTGATCACGAAGGAGACATTCGTCGATCCCAACAATTCCTATCCCCCGCTGGCGGTAGATATGCAGAACCACACCGTCATCTACTATGACCCGCTGTCCGCCACGATGCTGAACAAGCTGTGGGCCAATCCATTCAATCCCGACCGGAACGTGGTTTCCTTTCCGGAGGGTGGAATGGTGGTGAAGGCGGCCGCCGTGACCCCAACACCGGAACAGTGGCCAGTGCTCGAGGGTGCGGCAATCTGGAATGTATACCGTCCGACGGTCGAGGCGCTCGAGGGCCCCAACTACAATCCTTATACCAACGCCAAGCCTGAGGTCGTTCCGCTCAGGGTGCTGCAGTTCGACATCATCGTGAAGGACAGCGTAGCCTCGCCGCAGACCGGCTGGGTCTTCGTTACCTATGTCTACAAACTGGACGCGCCCGGCCAGACGACATGGGACAGGCTAGTGCCGCTCGGCGCTATGTGGGGCAACGACCCCGCTTTCGCACGCGAGCCCAACGGCATGGATCCGAACGGCGGCCCCCTACAGGAGACCTGGATCAACGATGAAGCGCCGGCGTTTGCGAAATCGTCCCTCGGCTGGGGCGGACGACTGTCGGGACCGATTGATGTGGCGGAACGCCACGATGTGCTTTTGACCGACGGAACTCGCGTCCCGGTGCTGCATGCGTCGTCCTGCCTGAGCTGCCACGGGACAGCCCAGTTCCCATTTGTGGCCAATCTCTATCCGTCGCCGAACCGCACATTCCCGCGCGAGGGCACGCTGTTTCCGATGTACCCTCCAGGATCGGAGATGTGGTCGCGCTGGTTCCAGAACAAACCTGGCTCGCTGCCGCAGAACGACAACAAGGGATCGGTCGCGCTCGACTACGACATGCTCATCATGTTCGCGCTGAGCGCCTTCGATGCAGCGGCTGGCAACGACATCTACGTCCAAGATCATGTCGACGTCCATTAGAGGGCCGCTCGACCGGCTTGACCAGTTTATTGCCGCCTCTCCGACGCAGGACCAGAGCGCTCCGTCTCAAAATCGCCAGCTGACGGTGATGTTCGCTGACCTCGTGGGATCGACCACACTGCTAGAGGAGCAGGGACCAGAAGCGTTCAGCGATCTCCTGCGCGTCTATCACAGCCTGTGCACGGAGGCGACGCGGGCGCAAGGCGGCACCGTCGCCAACTATCTGGGCGACGGTGTAATCAGCTATTTCGGATATCCCCGAGGAACGGAAGACGATCCTCTGCGTGCCGTAGAGGCTGCATGGGCCATCGTTCAGAACCTCAAGCAGATGAGCAGCAAGTCTGGAGGTTGCGCGCTTGCCGCGCGGATCGGCATTGCTACCGGTCGCGTCATAATCCACCAGAAGCCAGGTGATCACTACGGCGAGAACGTTGTTGGCGCCTGCCTGAACAAGGCGGCGCGGCTGCAGGCGCTCGCTCTGGAGAACTCCGCGAACGTCTGCGCTGCTACGCGGAAGCTGGTCGGAAAAGCCTTTGAATTCGAAGATCTTGGGCAGCAATCGCTGAAGGGCTTCGAGCGGCAGGAATCCGTCTACCGCATAAAGCCGCGGCGGCGCAAAGGGCTCAGCCGCTTCGAAGCGCTACGTGGCGAGCGGCGCACGCCGCTGGTCGGGCGCGCCGAAGAGCTAACGCTGCTGCGCAAAATGATGGCGCAGGCGTCGGACGGGAGCGGTGGCGCCGCCGTTCTGGTTGGCGAGCCCGGTATCGGCAAATCGAGGCTCATAGACGCCTTGCGGCACAATGAAGCGCAGGAGAGCGTCCGTTACCTGTCGCTTCAATGTTCGCCCATACACCAGTTCTCCTCGCTGCACCCGGTGAAAGATTACCTCGACTGGATCTCCGGCGTGAATGCCGACGATCCGCCGGAAACCCGTCGCGACAAGCTTCGCAGATTGTTCCAGTCGGCCTGGCAGGCCGACGAGGAACAGACCGCGATACTGATGGACGTGGTGGCGTCCAGTGGCCCGGCGCAGGAAGCCAATGCAGACATCGGCATCCTGCTTAAGCGCCGTATGGCGTTCCAGATTCTGTCGCGAAAAGTGTTCAGCACGGCGACGCCTGGCCGCCCGCTTTTCCTGGTCTTCGAGGATGTACACTGGATAGATCCCACGTCGGCGGAGTTCCTGGAAAACCTGGTCAGGAATGCGCCCGAACATGCTGCCGTCGTGCTTGCGACCACTCGCCCGGAGGGACCTTTCGCCGACCGGTTGAACGCGCTTGGCGAAGTCGTGCGGCTGGAACGCCTGAGTGACGCCGAGGCGGTCGAACTGGCCAGGGCGGCTGGCCGAACCTCCGGGCTGGACGGCAAGACGCTGCAGGCCATTGTCGAGAAATCAGACGGGGTTCCGCTCTTCCTCGAGGAATACGCGCTGATGCTCGCAGAAAGCTTCGGCACGCGCCAGGCAACAGGAACTGCGGAACAAAGAAACATTCCGCTGACGTTAGGCGGACTTGTGCAGAACAAGCTGGATCGACTCAATCCGCACGCTCAGAAGGTGGCACGGATTGGGGCAGCCGTAGGGCGCGTCTTCGACTTGCAGCTGGTCATGAAACTGTCGGATCTCGGCAAGGATGCTTTCGACAAGGCGCTCGATGCCCTAGAGACAGCGGACATCGCGCATCGCGACGCGGGCGTGGGCAGCCGTGGCGCCGCCAGCTTCAAGCACGCGTTGGTTCAGGATGCCGTCTATGCGTCGCTGAGCACCGCCGAGCGGAGACGTCTGCACGGGACCGTGGCAGACGCGATGCTGTCGGAGGAAGACGGCCGGAGGATAGCAGCCGAGGTGCTGTCGAAGCATCTGCTGGAGGCCGGCCGAAACGCCGAATCCGCTGAGTGGCGCCTTGCGGCGGCAATGGCGGCGGCCGGCGAGGGCAGTGCCGCCGAAGCGCTCGCGCATATCACCCAAGGCCTTGCTGCGATCGAATCGCTGCCCGAAGGGCCTGAGCGCGACCGGCTCGAGCTTCGGTTGCGCGCCATCGAGGGCCCGACACTGATGGTGACCCGCGGCCCGGGCAGCCCGGCTTTCGGGGCCGCCCAGGCGCGTGCGCTGACGCTGTTGCGCGGCCAGGACAACCCAGACAACCTGGTTCCCGTCATCTACAACGCCGCGCTGCACGCGTGGGCTTGCGGGAGGCTCGCCGACGCCGATGCAACGACCGACGAGATATTCGACATCCTGGAGGCGGAACCGTCGGACGGCGCCTTCCTCGCCGCACATACAATGCGCGGTCTGGTGGCTTGGCATCGCGGCGACAATGCCGCGGCTTTCGCGCATTTGAGCGCTATAGTGGATCGCTACGATCCGGAGCTCCATCGCAACTTCTACACGCGATTCCTGAAGGAGTTCGGCGTCTTCGGCAGTTTCTATCTCGGATTGACCCATACTGTGATGGGCGAAACGGAAGCGGGCGCGCGCCTTGCCCGATCCGCCCTCGAAATCGCGAAGCTGGTCAAGCGTCCGCATGCCTATGGGTTCGGTTTGCTCGCGAATTTCGTTACCGCGATATTGCGGGGCGATGTGCCAACTGCTGCGCGCTACAGCGAGGAAGGTCTTGAATTTGCCGGACGTCAGGGCTTTCCCGAAATGGCCGCCATGTCGCTCGTCTGCCAGGGATGGGTAAAAGTCCGGCGCGGCGAGACCGAAGCCGGAATCAGGCAGATGGAGGAGGGGGCAGGGCTCTGGGCGATGACCGGCTTCGAGAACTGGCAGGCATTTTTCGCGACGCTGCTGTCGGACGCCTATGTCGCAGTCGGGCGGCTCGACGACGCGGGCGTTCTCCTGGACCAGCATGACGAAAGGGTAGCGCGTTTCGGCGAAGCACAATTCGAGCCACCCTTGGCGCGTTCCAGAGCCATGCTGCTCTCCGCCAGAGGAGATACGGAAGGCGCAGCGCGGAACCTTCGGTTCGCGGAGGAGTGCGCAAGGCGGCACAAGGCAGCAATTTGGGTCGGCGGTTAATCTCGCACGCGCGATCGCCATCTTCCTCGCTGGCAAACTATTTGCGATTTCCGGGTTCCGCAAAAATGAAACAGCGGTCGAATCCCAAGAACAACAGCGCTCTGATGTCCGCTGTCAAGATTAGGCGCGCGGAAGATCGTCCGGTCCATCGAACCGCTCGCATACGATGATCGCGCATGGGAGGAGGCGGAACGGTGCGACACCAGGACGGCGCCTGCCTCGCCGCCTTCTATCCCGACCTTGTTCAAAATCTCAGACAGGGTGGCATCTGGCGCCTTGAATGGCAGGGGTCGCCCATCCCCACGATTACCAGCCTATAACTCGGGGCGCAGGCGCCGTTCATGAAATGCGCCGGCGTCCGGTCCATCGTCGTCGGAACTTTCGTCGGGATTTTTCTCTTCGGCGAAGGTCGGCATGATGTCGCCGGCCAGCAGCTTCTCCTTGCTGAGCAATCCAGCATCCTCGAGCGCCTCGAAATCCGGCAAGTCGCGCAGCGTGTCGAACCCGAAGTGCGACAGGAAGGTTTTCGTCGTGACATAAGTGTAGGGCGCACCAGGCTGCGGACTGCGCGGACCAGAGGCGATAAGATCCTGCGACCGAAGAACGCCGATGAGGTCGCGGCTGACTTCCTTGCCGAAGAAGCTGGAGAGCTCGCCGCGCGTGATCGGCTGGAAATACGCCGCACACATCAACACCAGCGCCTCCAACTGCGACAGCGGCCTCACCGTATCCGTTTGCCCAGTTGCCGCGCGGATGACGTCGGCGAACACCTTTTTTGTGCGGTGCTGCCAGCCGCCCGCGACCGACACCAGCTCATAGGGCCTGGCGCGCAATTCCTCGCGGATGTCGTCGATAACCAGGTCGATGTTGCAGCTTCGTCCCACGACACGCGCCAGCGTCTCGCGCGTCACTGGCGTGTTGGCCGCAAAAATCACCGCCTCGACGCGACCCATCCATTCGCGCCAGCGCAGCTCCGGCGGCAGATGTTCCAACTCGGTATCGAGCAGCGATGGCTGGGCATTTTCTTTTCTCTGGGCGGTTTGGTCAGCCATCGCCTAGAGCCCATACAGCCGGAAGGTCGGCCGTCCCGACAATTCACGCACTGCCTCGAATTCCATCAACCGGTCGAATAGCCGCCGCGACCCGAACCGGGACAGGTTTTTAGTCACGAGCGAGCCGGAGACGGCATCGTCGTCGAGCAGTTTTGTGATCGCCTCTCCCGCCCCCTTGGCGCGCAGCTTCGGCGCCACCGCCACAAGCCGGTCCGCACGGCGTGCAATTTCTCCGCCCAGCCTGCTCGCCTCCGCCGCACCCTGTGCGAGCGCCAGGCACACTGCCCGCTCAAATCCCTCCCCTCCCGGCCGGGCGCGCTTGCCGTGCCCGACCTCACCACGGAATGTGGGCCCAAAAATCTGCGCCATCAGCAGCGGCACTGGCCGCGCCCAGCGCAGCTTTTGCGCCAGCACCAGATCGGCACACCACCAGCCCAGCGTTTCGGCCTCCGACCGCATTGCGACCACGTGGCCGGCGATCGCCGCGGCGGCAAACGGCGCCGGCCGGCTGGAACGGGTCAGATCGTCGATGACGTCGGGAAGATCGGCAAAGCCGTCGTCCCAACGAAGACCGAGCAATTCGACCACTTCGGCCAGTCTCGCGGCCTTGACCACCGGCGGCCGCAACGCCAGTTGTCGCCAGGCGCCCAAAACAGTGCCGGCAGGTCCGGGATCGGTGTCGGGAGGACGCAGATACCAGGCATCGCGGAGGGCGGCCTCGTCCTCGCTGCGACCGGCCAGCCGAACGGCGGAGGCGGCGCATTTAAGCGCCAAACGTTGGCGCCACGCTCCGGCCCAGAGCGGCTCCGAACGCACCAGATTATCGAGCGAAGTCAAGGCTGCCCCGGCGCAAAACGCGGCATCGGCATCGCTCGAAACCGGCCCGTCTGGCAGCGCCCAGCCCGGCACACGCGGCGGCAGAGGAGCGACAAGAGGTGATGGATCGGCACGAATCATGGAGAAAAGAATAAATCAGACGTGCGCTTTACGCCATCGTTAGCGCTAATAAACGCACAGCCTGTCGCGTACGCATAACGAACGATAATGTTGCATTATCGTTCGTTTTGTGAGACTCATGCGAAATGGCCTCTGTCGTCGCGCAGAAGGCCGGAAAGCTTCCCTCTGGACGTTCCGGTCGACGAGAGAGAAGGCTGTGGGACGTCGTGAGCAGATGTTGGGGGGCAATGTCGCCGACGCGCATCGATTTGGCACCGCGATCAGAGATGCCCGCTGGCGTGCAATGCATTGGCGAAGGTGGCCAGCGGGACCACGAGTGTCAGCGGCCGATCCGCAAGCGGCTCGGCGCCGAAGCTGGCATACCATCGTCCAGCACGCTTATTCTTGGCCTCGATGATCATCAAGACGCCCCCAACTTCCTTGGAAACACGAATGCAGCGCAGCGCGGCCGCGAGCAGGAGCTGGCCGCCCAGCCCCCTTCCCGCCACCGTCCTGTCGACGGCGAGCCTTGCCAGCAGGAAACCCGGCACCTTGTACCGCGCCAGGCCCTTCGTCATCGTCTCGGGGACGGCGTCGTGCGCGACCGATGCCGGCGCGATGCTGTAGTAGCCGAGGATCTTGTTCGGCGTTTTGTCGGGAACCGCGCAAAAGGTCTTCGCGGCATTCTGCTCGCGGCCCTGGCGCGCAAAACGCTGCAGGAAGATGTTCAGCTCGACATCACCGCAGTCGAAGGCATTTCGGTCATGGGCCTTCGCGATCGGCTCTTCGTGCCAGACCGGAAGCGTCACTGGTCTTTTGGAAGCGCAGCGGCGGCGGCGCGCAGCCTGTCATTCGGTTTCGGCGGATTGTCCAAAAGGTCGAGGATGCGGGTGAAATCGCGCTCCGAGGCCCTGATGGCTTCCGCTTCGGCGATGACGGTTTCCGCTTCACGCAAGGCCGACTGGGTCACGAAGCTGGTGAGGTCGGTGTTGCGCAGCGCCGCGGCGCGCAGCAGACGTGCCTTCACCTCCGGCTTCACCCGGATGTTCATCCGATCGGTATCATCAAGGGCTGCGCGGGCCATGGGTTCGATCTCGATTTTGTTTGGGCGATAGAGATACACGTGATGGTCCAAGAGTTCAACACTATGCGCATTGAATGCGTACACCGAGGGCCAGCGGCATGAATCCTGACGAGGACGATCTCCCGGAGATTATCAATGTGGTGATGGAAATGGGACGGCACAGAGAGGAGGCTCAAGAGCCCCCCTCCCCTCTCCTGCTGGCACGGGGACGCGAGAAATATCGGCTTCCAGGCCATCTCGAGGGCCTGGCCGACAGGGCACGCGGCTATGTCGAAGCCGCGAGTTCGGCCAATACGCGCCGTGCCTACGTCTCCGATTGGCGACATTTTGCGAGCTGGTGCCGGCGCCAGGGCATCGAGATGCTGCCGCCCGATGCACAGGTCGTCGGGCTCTACATCACGGCGTGCGCCTCAGGCACGGCGACCGGCGACAAGAAACCGAACTCCGTGTCGACCATCGAGCGCCGGCTGTCTTCCCTCAGTTGGAACTATGCCCAGCGCGGCCAGCCGCTGGACAGAAAAGACCGCCACATCGCCACCGTCATGACCGGCATCCGCAATCGCCATGCCGCACCGCCCCGGCAGAAGGAGGCGATCCTGCCGGAAGACCTGATCGCCATGCTGGAAACGCTCGATCGCGGCACGCTCAGAGGCCTGCGCGACCGCGCGATGCTGCTGCTTGGCTTCGCCGGCAGCCTGCGCCGCTCCGAGATCGTCGGCCTCGACGTCGGCCGCGATCAGACCGAAGACGGCCGCGGCTGGGTCGAGGTTCTCGACAAAGGTATTCTGGTGACGCTGCGCGGCAAAACCGGCTGGCGCGAGGTTGAAATCGGCCGCGGCTCCACCGACGCGACCTGCCCGGTCGTTGCGCTGCAGACGTGGCTGAAGTTCGGCCGTATAGCCCATGGTCCGCTGTTCCGACGCGTGACTGGCCAAGGCAAAAAGGTCGGCGCCGAGCGGCTCAACGACCAGGAAGTCGCCCGTCTCGTCAAAAGGGCGGTGCTGGCCGCCGGCGTGCGCGGCGATCTGTCGGAAAGCGAACGGGAGCAAAAGTTCGCGGGCCATTCGTTGCGCGCCGGGCTTGCCTCTGTGGCCGAGGTCGATGAACGCTACGCGCAAAAGCAGCTCGGCCACGCGTCGCCCGAGATGACCCGCCGCTACCAGCGCCGCAGAGACCGCTTCCGGGTCAATCTCACCAAGGCAAGCGGGCTATAGAGAGACCATCCCCTGCTCCAATGGCCTGTGAAGTCCCTGGAAGCCGCCATTCCTACAAATGCCGATCGTTCCTTGGCCGCGACGGCGAGTGAATTGTCGGCTTCGACAATGAACGCGGAAAGGGGATCATTGCCATCTGGATGGCAATGAATCGCCCTCACCACGGTCGAGGACTTCCTTGTGGAGATTGACAGGAGGTTGCCGAATGAAA
This sequence comes from Allomesorhizobium camelthorni, assembly GCF_011045125.1. Classification (GTDB taxonomy): domain Bacteria; phylum Pseudomonadota; class Alphaproteobacteria; order Rhizobiales; family Rhizobiaceae; genus Allomesorhizobium; species Allomesorhizobium camelthorni. Next base: position 9,194 of record NZ_JAAKZF010000106.1, read on the forward strand.
CGTGCAGTCATCCAGATACGCAGCAACCGGAGCGCTGCCGCTGCTCTCTATGAAATGGCAGGCGATTACACCAAGACTTGGAGAGTGGCTAAGGAGACGATCCTGTTGCCGCGTTCACCTTTAGCTCACCCGTGCAGCTGTTTTCGATCATCAGCCCAAGCGCTGGGAGTTGATCGAACATTTACAGAAGATCGGACCTTCAAGGGTTCGCGGCCTTGTCCGTTCGACTGAACGCGACGTAATGTGCGCTGCGGCCAACTCTGTAGTTCGACCACGACAGAGGGCACTATTATCGCGATACGATTCGTAAGGAACAAGAAGTTGGCCGCGGCCAACTTTCGACCATCGATCACCGGAAACCGTTGATTCATAAGGGTTCTTGGCATGGTTACCGAATCATGCCATTTTCGATACGGTTTTTTAGCAATTCCTGCCTAAAAAGCGCATCGAAAGGGGAAATCGATGTTGCAGAATCAAAACGTATCGACGGCCGTTTCTTCGGACGCGCGCATTTCTCATCATGCGCGCCAGCTGTCTATGCAGCTGCAGTTACTGCGAGAGCGCCTGTTCCCGCCGTCCTCCCAGAAGATGTTGAAGACGTTCACCTCCGGTGAAGCCGCTCAGCTCGTCGGGGTATCAGACGGCTACCTACGGCAGCTTTCAATAGACGGCAAAGGCCCTTCACCCGGGGTGTCCCAGACTGGACGACGGTCGTACTCTCTCGCCCAAATTCATGAGTTGCGGCAGTACATGGCTGCTATCAAACCGAAGGATGCACTCACTTACCTTCCGTGGCGGCAGAGCGGCGAAAAGCTTCAGACGATTGCCGTCGCCAACTTCAAGGGCGGCAGTGCGAAGACAACGACATCCATCTACCTGGCACAGTATCTTGCCCTGCAGGGATATCGTGTTCTCGCGGTTGATCTCGACCCGCAGGCTTCGTTGTCGTCGATGCTCGGTGTTCAGCCGGAGTTCGATCTAGCGGAAGGCGATACGCTCTATGGTGCGATCCGCTACGACGAGAAACGGCGGCCGCTGAAGGAAATAATCAGAAAAACGTACTTCGCTGGCCTCGACCTCGTTCCCGGAAACTTGGAACTGATGGAGTTCGAGCACGAAACCCCGACTGCGCTGATGGCGCGGAAGACAAGCAACTACGAGATCTTCTTCCGACGCGTCGGCATGGCCTTGGCCGAAGTCGAAGCCGATTACGACATTGTGGTGATCGACTGTCCGCCGCAGCTCGGATACCTGACGCTTGGTGCGGTTTGCGCGGCGACATCGCTTCTGATCACCGTCCATCCTCAGATGGTCGATGTGGCGTCAATGTCGCAGTTTCTGCTGATGACTTCCGACCTTCTGTCGGTCGTCCGGAATGCAGGCGGCGATCTGAACCATGATTTCATCCGGTATGTCATAACGCGCCATGAGCCGCACGACGGTCCGCAGGCACAGATCGTTGCCCTGCTGAGAGGTCTGTTCGGGGACGAGGTTTTGGCGGCGACAGTCCTGAAGTCGACGGCGATCGCCGATGCTGGACTCACGAAACAGACGCTCTATGAAATCGAACGAGGACAAGTCCGCCGCTCGACATTCGACCGGGCAATCGAATCCCTTGATGCAGTCAACGGAGAAATCCTCGATGGGATCAAAAAGGCATGGGGCCGGCCATGAGCAGACGAGACGTTCTGAGCGGAATATTTGCCGATACGACGCGAGAGTTGGCCGCGGCCAACTTTTCCGAAGCGGCTGACGGCGGTCGTGTTCTGGCGGGGCCCGTAAGGACAATGGGACTTGCCCTCGACCGCATGGATCAGGAAGCCAGAGAGCTTCAGGAAGCCTTGAAGTCCGGTGAGAGGGTTGTCGAACTCGATCCCGAACTCATTGACGGCTCATTCGTACGTGACCGCCTCGACGGCGAGGTAACCGCAACAGACGATATTGTGAGGTCGATCGAGGAAAACGGCCAGGAATTGCCTATCCTCGTCAGGCAGCACCCCGATCTCGAAGGACGATATCAGGTTGCCTATGGCCATAGGAGGCTTCGTGCTATCCGACTCCTGAGGCGGAAGGTAAGGGCGGTTGTCAGGCCATTATCAGACAATGAACTGGTCGTCGCTCAAGGCATCGAAAACACTGCGAGAAAGGACCTCTCCTACATCGAGAGAGCGGTCTTTGCCTCAAGCCTCGAAGCACACGGCTTCGGCCGCGATCTGATCATGCAGGCGTTGAGCACTGACAAGACGGAACTGTCGAAACTGTTGTCCGTCGCCAAGAGCATTCCGGGCAACCTAGTCAAAGCCATTGGTGCCGCACCCTCTATGGGCCGCCGCAGGTGGATGGATATCGCCGAAAAGATCACTGATCCCAAAGCGCTGGAAGCCGCTAGAAATGCCATCGAGAGGCCCGAATTCGAGGCCTTGGGATCGGACGAACGCTTCATGATGGTTTTTGCTGAGGTTTCGAAAAAGCCGCAGCGAGAACAGACAGTCAGCGAGTGGAAACCGAACGGCGGCAAGGTCGCGGCAAAGATCAAGGACACCGGGACGGCCTATACGCTCTCCCTCAAGACCGCCGGAGCCGATGAGGGCTTCGGCGCATATCTGACAGAACGGCTGGATGATCTCTATGCCGACTGGCAGACAAACAGGAAATCGAAGCAGGAGTAAACCGCAAAAGAAAAAGGCCCCCGAACGACCTTAGCCGTGGAAGCCTCTCTCAAAGTTGTAGCGAACTGAGAATCGCATTTCCGCGAATCACTGTCAAGAGTCTAAGCGCCGATTCGGCGAGCAGATTTCTTTTGCCAAATTAGAAGGCGAAGGAAGAAATGGAGACAGGTATTGCAACGACGCCCTTTGGGCGGCGGCCAATGTCGCTTGCCATGTTGGCAGCGCAAAAAGAGTCACGTGAGATTCCTCAGGGCAGGATCGTCGAAAAGTGGCAGATCTACCGCAATCTCTGCGAGGGCAAAAGCATCGTCGGCATCGGCGATCGCGCCCTGGCCGTCCTGAACGCATTGCTGTCGTTTTACCCGGACAGTGAGTTAAGCGAGGAAAACGGCCTGATCGTGTTTCCATCGAACGCACAGCTGTCCCTCAGAGCTCACGGGATGCCTGATGCCACAGTCAGGCGACACCTGGCGGCCCTTGTGGATTGCGGGCTGATCATCCGTCGAGACAGCCCGAACGGCAAGCGTTACGCTCGCAAGGGCAGAGGAGGGGATATCGAGGAAGCGTTTGGCTTCTCGCTGGCGCCGCTGCTGGTCCGTGCATACGAGTTCGAGGCTGCCGCCGAGCGTGTCCGTGCGGACAACCGAGCGCTCAGGCTTATGAGGGAACGCATCACGCTGCACCGCAGGGATATCCAGAAGCTGATTGAGGCAGCCGTCGAGGAAGACGTGCCTGGAGACTGGGCAGGCCTGTGGAAGCGTTTCCGCGGCGTTGTGGAGGCAATTCCGCGCCGAGCAGGCATCCCCGAGCTTGAGCCTATTGTGGCCGATCTGGCAGCTTTGCATGACGAAGTGGATAACCTGCTGGAAATCCATATGAAATCCACGAATCCGAGCGGCAATGACTCTCAAAGCGAGCGGCAGCAATCTAATTCAAACACCGACTCCATTTTTGAATTTGAACCTGCTTTGGAAAAAAGCGGGGCGACGGCCGAGCCAAGAACGAGGGAGGCCGAGAAACCGAAAGGCTATCCGCTGGGGCTGGTGCTGAAGGCCTGCCCTGAAATTGGGGTTTACGCCGTCGACGGGATCGGCAGTTGGCGCGATTTGATGGTCACGGCGGCCCAGGTGCGCGGTTATCTCGGCGTGTCGCCTTCCGCATACGAGGACGCCTGCCATGTGATGGGGCAGGAAATCGCAGCTATCGTGATTGCCTGCATCCTGCAGCGGGCGCAGCACATCAATTCGGCCGGCGGCTATCTGCGCGTGCTGACCGATAAGGCCAGGGCAGGGGAGTTTTCGGTCGGGCCGATGCTGATGGCGGCGCTCAAGGCCAATGGGTCGATGTCAAGGATGACGGGATGACGATCGCCAACCGCGCAGTTTGTCGCGTTGCGCCTAAGCGCGAGAATGCGGTCATTCGGTGTCTGCCGCGCCTGGGCGAGGGCAGGGGTGATGAGGCGCTGTACGCATATTTCGTCAGCGCCGCTCCAGAATGTCCTTGCCGATGACCGTCAATGGCAAGACCTCCACGCCGTTCTTCAGCGGAAAGGCCTCCATGCCCGGATAGACGACGATGCGCCGCTCGGGATTGAGATCTTCGCAGGCCTCATGGAAGCCTCTTTCAACTTTGGGAGTCAGGCTTCGCTTGATCTCGATTGCCCAGGGGCGCCGCCCTGGAAAGGTGAGAAGAAGATCGATTTCGGCGCCGGCGGCGGTGCGGTAGAAATTGCTCTGAGTCCCGTCCGGCGCGGTCGCGATGAGCGTTTCGATGACGAAACCCTCCCAACTTGCACCGGCGACGGGATGACCGAGTATATCTTCCTGCGAAGTAAGGCCGAGCAGCGTATGGGTGATGCCGCTGTCGCGGACATAAATGCGCGGCGATTTGACCAGCCGCTTGCCTACATTGGCGTGCCATGGCTCCAGCCGGCGCGCCAGGAGGAGATCGACCAGCAGGTCGAGATAGGAAGCGACCGTCTTGCCGTCCACGCCGAGCGCGCGTGCGAATTCCGCCGCGTTGAGGAGGCTGGACTGGTGATGCGCCAGCATGGTCCAGAAGCGGCGCAGCGTTTCGGCCGGAATACGGGGACCGAGCAGGGGAATGTCGCGCTCCAGATAGGTGCGGATAAAATCCTGCCTCCAGCGCTGGCTGGCGCGATCGCTTGTGGCGAGAAAACTGTCGGGAAACCCGCCGCGCACCCATAGAGAGCTTATGTCGCCGGCAGGTATTTCGAGACCATCGATGGGGTGCATTTCGAGATAGGCGATGCGGCCTGCCAACGTCTCGCCGGATTGCTTGAGAAGATCGATCGATGCGGACCCAAGCAGCAAAAATCGACCGGCTTTTTGCCCGCTGCGGCGTCCGCGGTCGATGAGCCCACGCAAGTTCTGGAATAGGCCCGGCAGCCGATGGACCTCGTCGAGTATCACCAGCTTGTCCTGGTGCTCGGCGAGATAGAGCTCCGGCTCAGCAAGCCTGGCGCGGTCTGCATCGGACTCCAGGTCGAGATAGATGGATGGGCGCCGTTCGCCTATGGTGAGCGCAAGCGTCGTTTTGCCGACCTGCCGCGGCCCGATGAGAGCGACGGCGGGCATGCTGTCGAGCAGTTCGCTAAGGTCGGCTGCTATGCGGCGCTCTATCATCCTTGCATTTATGGAGCGCAATTCCCGAATTGCAAGGATAAACGGATGGCTTTGGAGCTGGGGCGAGGGACTGCCGCATCAAGTCAAGGTGATCGATCCGAGTGCCGGCTGCCGCGCAACCAATTGTCCTGGCGCTGAACCAAAGCTTTACGATGACCCGTGCCGGACTCGGTGTAATGGTTCGACGCAGCGATTCCAGGGCGTCAAACCCATCATGAGAAAAACCCACTGATGGCTCCCGCTGCACGAATCGGCTACAGCAAAATCAGTGGCTTGCGATCTGGTCGAGGTGCCCTTTGACACGCTCCTTGGCCCATTCGCCACTTTAATGCCGGGACAAGTAGCTTCGTTCAGTTCGGGCTGAGAAGGAACTGGAACCGGCATGGCAGAGGCAGCGCGCAAATTCGGCGTGGCGGAGCAACCGCTTTATCGCGAGGCGCCCAACAATATCGAGGCTGAG
>NZ_JAAKZF010000107.1 GCF_011045125.1 Allomesorhizobium camelthorni
AGGATCTCCTCAAGTTCTGTCTTGAAGAACGCGCTGTAGCGTTTTTTGATGATTGTCGCGTCCTTTGGATGCTCCTCAAGTTCTGTCTTGAAGAACGCGCTGTAGCGTTTTTTGATGATTGTCGCGTCCTTTGGATGCCAATCAAGCCCGGCGTGAAGCTGGGCGCCTCTCGTGCCCTCAATGGCAATAGCGATGCGTTTATCGCGCATTTCAAGAAATGCGTCGCTGAGATCGGGGCGGAACGCTTGCCGTACCCAAATCACTGGGAGATGTGACCTTCTGAAGGCACTTACCAGCCTGTTGGTATTCTGAACCAGTCGGCTGACTTTGTCCGCGTCCCAAGGATCGAGATGGTCATTGAGCAGGTCGATGATGACGAGACAGCGTTTGATCATCGCCATGCTGTACGGAACGCCGAATGCAGGTTTGTGACACCGGGCGGATTATCACAGCCGAAATTTAAGCCACCGGCGCTCCCCATCGAATTCCGGCCGACGAACAGATCGGCCATAAAATCTGATATTCACACTCATATTTAACTGGAACCATCGAAGCCGCCATGGCAAGCCGGCATCGGAGGCGTGTCCGCGTGCCGCGGAAGGCCGCCGGACGCCGAAAGACGCAAGGGGCAGGACGATGGACCAACTGAGCGCGCAAACCCGTATCGAGCACGACACGATCAGATCCGTGATGGAAAAGCTGCGCGCCGAGCACAGCGAGTACGAGATCGAAACCGGGGTCGACGACCAATGGGAGTTTCGCACCCATTACGGCTCGCTCAGCGCCATAGTTGGCGACCGCAGCGCCCGCATTCAGGTCTATGCCGACGACGAGACGAACCTCTCCTACATGAAGATGGGCGTTGCCGGCCACCTCGCCGAGTATCTCGGCACAACGGCCGGAATCCGCTGGCAGGGCGACGGCGCCGACGCCGGCACCCCAGTCTTCTTCCGCGAAATCACCGTCCTGTCCTCGGCCCGGATTTCACCGCACATGCAGCGCCTGCGCTTTGCCGGCAGCGATCTCGGCCGTTTCACCCATGGCGGCCTGCATGTGCGCCTGCTCCTGCCCCCGCATGGCAGGCCGCCGGTATGGCCTTCGCTGGGCGCCGACGGGCTGCTGGTCTGGCCCTCGGGCGAGGACGCCCTCGTGGTCCGGGTCTACACGATCCGGGCGATCGACGTCACCGCGGGCTGGGTCGACGTCGATTTCGTCCTGCATCCGGGCAGCGATACGCCGGCCGCGACCTTCGGCGAGAATGCGAAAACCGGCGATATCATCGGCATGATCGGGCCGGGCGGCGGCGGTGTCCCGGAAGCGGAAAATCTCCTCCTCCTTGGCGACGACACGGCGCTTCCGGCCATCGGCCGTATTCTCGACGATCTCGCGCCGGCGACACACGCCGAGGTGTTCATAGAGGTCGACGGCACGGCCGATACGATCCCGCTTGCCGGCGGCAGCAATATCCGCGTCACCTGGCTCTACCGCGGTGGCCGCGACCCTGGAACCGCGGGGCTGCTGTCGGATACGCTTCGCAGGATGGATCCGGCGCTCCTGCCGCCGGATCTTTACGTCTGGGCCGGATGCGAGTTCGCCGACTTCAAGGAACTGCGAAAAATCCTGCGCAAGGAATGGGGACTGAAGAAGGACCGCCACCTGGTCGTCGCCTATTGGCGGCGCGGCATCTCGGGCGAAAGCGACGACGAATAGTTGCTTTATCCGACCAGCGCTCAGCGCCGGTCGGACACCATCGCAATCGCAGGCGCGGCTGCGAGCGCTACGACGCCCGCCCCGGCGAAGAAGATGCCGTAGCCGAAATGCTCCGCCGCGTAGCCGGCCAGGATGCCGCCCGCCATGCTCACCAGCGCGTCCATGCACTGGAAGAGCGTGAAATCCACGCCCGCCTGCCTCGGATCAGACCAGCGCATGAACTGGGCGTAGAGCGCCACGAATCCAAGCGCCATGACGCCCGACGAACTGGCGACCGCGATCGCGATCAGCGCCCATTTCGGGAAGCCGCCGGCGAGATCGAAGGCCGAGAAGAAGAACAGCGCCGCAGCCTGCAGCAACAGGGCCAGCACCAGTATGTTGCGCACCCCCAGGGATTTAACGAGCGCCCCTCCGGCAAGGGCGGCGGCCACGCCGACGAACATGCTGCCAACGCCGTTGACGATCCCCACCGTCGCCAAATCCAGCCCCGCATCGATCAAGAACGGCCCGAGCATCGCGATGCTGGCCTTCTGCGCGATGACGTAGATTGCAGCCGCCGTCAGGCCGCGGCGTATCTCCGGCCGCCTGAGCGCCGCGACCAGCGAGGGCACATGCTCCCGCGTCTCGTTCGGCGTGCGGGAGGCCGCCCCGAACAGGAAGGGCAGTCCAAGCAGCAACAACAGCAGCGCCATGCTCCAGACCGCGATCAGCCAGCCGGACGCATCGACAAGCACCAGGAACAGCCCCGCGCCGATCGCCGCGCCGAGACAAGCGCCGCCCACCTGCGCGGCGTTGCCCCAGCCGTGGTTTTCCTTGGCAAGGCTCTGCACCGCAAAGCCGTCGCAGGCGATGTCGACCGTGGAAGCCGCGAAGGCGACGACGGTCAGGCAGGCGAGCATCGGCGCCAGCGCGGCCGGGCCGATCAGGCCGGCGACCAATAGCCCCGCGATCGAGAGCAGGCCGCCGGCGACGACGATCGTTCCGGTCCGGTTGGGACCCATGAGTGGAAGCCGGAAGCGTTCGACCGCCGGCGACCACAGAAACTTCAGCGCCCATGGCAGCACGATCAGCGACACCAGCCCGATGCGGTCGAGCGGCACGCCTTCGGCGCGCATCACCGCCGGCAGGCCGTGCCAGGTGATGCCGCCGATCACGCTCTGCGCGACATAAAGGCCGCCGATCGCCATGACGATCGCGAGCGGCGAAGACGCCGGCTTGGGGGCTGGAGCATGCATCAGAAACGGTACCGCAGGCTGCCGAACACGGAGCGGCCTTCGTCCCAATAGCAGTTGCCGGCTTGGCAGACAGGCTTGCGCTCGTCGAACAGGTTTTTCGCGTTCACCTGCAGCATCAGCCCCTCCAGGTCCGAATTGCGCGCGCCGAGATCATAGGACAGCGCGGCGTCGACGAAGACGCGATCCTCATTCTTGAAGGTGTTGAGGTCGTCGCCGTAGCTTTCGCCGACATAGCGGACGCCGGCGCCTAGCCCGAGGCCCTCCAGCGAGCCCTCCTGGAAGTCGTAGTGGCCCCACAGCGCAACAATGTGGTTGGGCGTTGACGAGAGCTCGTTGCCCTCCGTTCCCGGCAGGCCCTTTTTGATCTCCATCTGCATGTAGGTGTAAGAGCCGATGAAAGACCAGCCATTGTCGAAGGATGCGCTGCCCTCCAGCTCGAAGCCGCGGGATGTGAGGTCGAGCTGGCGCTGGCGCTGGTTGCCGGCTTCATCGAAAGTGCCGTCCAGCACGACGCCGTCCGTCTGGTCGATGTCGAAATAAGCGGCGCTGATAATCGCGTTGGTGTCCGGGATCTCGTATTTGACGCCGAACTCCATCTGTTCGGCCGTGGTCGGCTGTGCGACCCGCCTCTCGTCGCTAGCGTCATAGACAAAACCGAGATTGGGCGAGAACGAGGTCGAATAGTTGGCATAGGGGATGATCCCCCACTCTGTCCGGTAGGACAGAGCTACACGGCCCGAGAAGGCGCTGTCGGTCTGGTCGGTTTTGTCCAGCTTGTAGTCGACGCTCTGCGAATCGACCCAGTCGTGGCGGCCGCTGAGAAACAGCGTCCAGTCGTTCCACTCCATCTGGTCATGCAGGTAAAGGCCGTACTGGCTCATCTCCTGGCTGCCGGAGAAGTAGAGCGGCTGGTCCTTGACGTCATCGATAGACACGACCGAGGACGCTGCCTCGGCGTCGTAGTTGGACCAGCCATAGTCGAAGCCGGCCAGCGCCGTATGCACCAAGGGGCCGGTGTCGAACTCGAACTGCGCCATGTTATCGACGACGAAGTTCCTCACATTCTCCTTGTAGTGGCCCCAGTAGCGGTCCGGCGGCGCAGGGTTGAAGCCGCTGTATTTGAGGTCGGCGTCGACCCCGCTGTAGCGGAGGTTCTGGCGCACGGTCACGACGTCGTTGAAGCGGTGCTCGAACTCGTAGCCGAGGCGTCCCTGTTTGTTGGTGAAGTCGTTCCAGTCCGGGTCGCCCGAATAGATGTCGGAAACAGTGCCGTAGGACGGATTGTGGAAGAAGGCGGTGCTGCCGGTCACCGACTGGGAATACTCGCCGAGGATGGTGAGCTTGGTGTCCTCGTCAGGCTTGAAGGTGATGGCGGGCGCGAAATAGGCCTTGTCGTCGGCGTAGCCCGGGAGATCGGTATCGGCCAGTCGGCCAAGCCCGGTCATGCGGTAGAGGATGGTGCCATCCTCGTTGGCCGGTCCTGAGAAGTCGAACGCCGCCTGGTAGCGGTCGTAGCCGCCGAATAGCACCTCCACCTCGCGAAACCGCTCTTCCTTCGGCCGCTTGGTGACTAGGTTGACAATGCCGCCAGGGCCGCTGACGCCGTAGAGCGACGAAGCCGGGCCCTTCAGGATGGTGATGCCTTCTATGCCGTAAGGCTCGGTCTTGAACCAGGCCGATGGGCCGTTGTACTGGCGCAGCCCGTCGCGGAACATGCCGTTGTAGTGGGCCGGGAACCCGCGCAGGAAGAATGCGTCGTAGCGGCTGTCGAAGCCGAAGCTGTTGGGGTTGACGCTGGCGGTGTAGCTCAAAGCCTCGTTCAGCGTGCGCGGCTTCTGGTCCTCGATCTGGTCCTGCGTCACCACCGAGATCGCCTGCGGAATCTGGACGATCGGCGTATCGACCTTGGTGCCGATCCGGTCTTTCTTGGCGACATAGCCGTCCTGCACCAGAATGTCGTCGCTCTCGGCCTCGACCGTTATCTGTTCGAGCACCGTGACGCCGCGTTCATCCTGCGCGAAAGCGCCGTGAGTCGCGGCCAGCGCCGCGGCGCTCGCCAGCAGGATCAGCCCCCACCGGCCCGTCATCGTCTGCGTCCCCATAAACTCTCTCCGCATCGCGTTCTGCCTTGTTCGCGAAAGGCGGTTCACAAATTTGACTATTTGAGTCAAGTTATTTTTCGGGCACGACGAATGCGTCCACATGACGGGACGCTTGGTTGGGAATGTCGTCTGCTAAGGGGCTCCCGCCAATTCCGGATTCCTGGCTGAACCGAGCCCGCCCGGCGCTCCTTGCCGCGACTCTTGTGGGGTTCTACGCTCCCCCGCATGGCTCAGCGCTTCGCCCTCGATTATCCGCTCATGCACTGGCTCCTGACCGACGCCAGGCGGATCGGCGATCCGAAGGCATTCCTCGCCGCGCTTGCCGAACAGTTCCTCGTCCACGGCGTTGAGGTGGCGCGGCTCACCACCGGCGTGCCGATCCTGCACCCGCACGTCGACTCGTACGGCGCACGATGGGAACTGGACAAAGGCGTATCGGAGCGGTTCTACCGCCTCACCGCAGAAGCCTTGCCGGTGCTGGAGAACAGCCCGGTCAAGATAGTGTATAGCGGCGGCGGTTCGGTCCGCTGCGACCCCACTGCGCCGCCGCGCGAAGGCGAATTCGGCATTCTCGCTGATCTGCGCCGCGACGGCCTGACCGATTATGTCGCGCTCAGCATTCCCTTTTCCGACGGAACCGCGAAGGTTCTGACCGTCGCGACCAGGCGCCCGGGCGGCTTCACCGGCGAGGAAATGGAACTGCTGGAGGCGATGACGCCGGGCGTCGCGGTCAATCTCGAAGTTCAGGCGCTCCGCCTGACGGCCCGCACTCTTCTCGACACCTATATCGGCCGCCAGGCCGGCGCGAGGGTATTGGAAGGGGCGATCAAACGCGGCATGGGCGAAACCATTCGCGCCGTAATCTGGCTTTGCGATCTTCGCGGCTTCACCAGCCTTTCCGAACGGCTGCCACGCGACGCCCTGATCGAGCTTCTCAATGCCTATTTCGGCCGCATGTGCGCCGCGCTCGACGCCGGCGGCGGCGAGGTGCTGAAATTCGTCGGCGATGCGCTTTTGGGAATCTTTCCCATCCTCGACGAGGATCCGGCCTCGGTCTGCACCCGCGCGCTCGCCGCTGCCAACAATGCGCGAGAGACAATCGCCGCGTACAACGCCGAACGCGCCGGCACGGGCGAGCCGCGGATAGAGTACGGCATCGCTCTGCACATCGGCGATGTGATGTACGGCAATATCGGCGGCGAGAGCCGGCTCGATTTCACCGTCATCGGCCCGGCGGTCAACCTGGCGGCCCGCATCGAAGGGCTTTGCCGCGACCTCGGCCGCCCGGTCCTTCTCTCCGATGATTTTGTCGCCGCTTCCGGCCTGCCGGCGGACTCCGTCGGCGCTTTCCCGCTGAAGGGCCTGTCCGGACCCCGACAGATTTACGCACCGCCGCCCAGTGTTAGCGCGGCGGCGGTGCAGCAATCCTGACAAGAACCGCTGGCCGAATCGTCAGCCGCTGGCACGCTCCTGCCCTATAGGAACGGCAGCGCTCTGGCTGAATTGCATCACCTCGTCGGCGATTTCTCCGTTCAGTATCTCTTCGAACCTGTGGAGCGCGCGCGCGACATTGGCGCCATCCATCACCCGGTGGTCGTAAAGGATGCGCACGGTGACCGATCCATCCTCGCCGATCGGCCCGTAATTGAGCAGCGTGGTCAGCGGCGTAAGCGGGTTGAGGGATTCTGCCCCAAGTCCCGAATAGACGGAGAACTGGAACGTGCCGAAATAGTTCGGCCTCTGCCGGGCGATGTTCAGCCCGAGCCACATCAGCGCCCTGCGGATCGGCGTCGGCACGCGGGCCATCTTCAAGGCGCGCCGGAACTCCTTTATCTCCATGACCGGGCGTGACCGCGCCGCGTGGATCGATGCATGCAGTTCGGCGATGGAGCAGCGCTCCGGTCCCTTGATTCGGCTCAGCAGCACGGCCCGCTCGCCCTCATATTCGCGCTCATGGGCGATCGAGGCGACGCTCACCGGGTATTCGTAGAATTGCGGCCAGGGAAATTTGACGTAGGCCCGCCGGAACTCGGGCGTTTCCCGGGCGAGAAGCGCGTATCCCTTCACGAAGATCGCGCTCCAGGAGGGTTTGGGCTGCTGCGCCATTCTGGCCCTCACGAGCGGCCCGAGATTCATGTGGCGCTGCACGGTTACCCGCGGCACTCCGATCGAAAATCGCATCAGGTCGCCGACAAGGCGTCGGGGCGCCGAAATCTTTAGGGCTCGGCCTCGCATGACAGGACCTCTAATAAAGATAAGGGATTATTCTTTTGGTCCTCTCCATATAGGCCCGGTATTGCGGGCCGAAATTCTCCAGCATCATACGCTCTTCCTTATCCACTCGCAGGAAAAAAAGGATTGCGAAGCCGATCAGCCCTGCCAGACCCGCGGCCCAGTTCGACAGCAGAAATGCCTGGCCGAGGCCCATCAGCATGAAAGAGGTGTACATGGGGTGGCGGATTACGGCGTATGGCCCGGCGCAAACCAGCGCGTGCCTCTCGCGGATCTCAAGCGTGATCGACCAGTTCCGGCCGAGTTCCTTGTGCGCCCTGCGAAACACCCACAGCGCCAAGACGAAGATGATGGCCCCGAGCGCGAGCGCCCACCATCTCGCCGGATAGTCGGCTGCCTCCGGGATTCCGGTCGCGACATAGAAGCCGGGCAGGATCGCCAGGCCGAAGAGAGCCGAGACAAGTCCGACGATTTCAGAAGGCGAGCGGCGATTGGTCACCACCCGCACGCGCTTGGCCCTGCGCTCGAAGGGATATCGAATCACGTACCAGCCGACGATCCCGAGCACCCATACGATCTCGCCGACTGAACTCACTTCCATACTCAATTTAACTCACCGGCGCCCTTTCGGCGGTATGGGGCGTCCTGAGAAGCGTGGCCGCCCCGACGCCCATGATCTCCTAACGGACGGCCGTTTGGGCGCGGGGATTTCCGGATTCAACCCCCGGAGGGCCAGTATAGCCGATTGCATTCGGCCCGCCATTCATCTGTCGAAGCTTGGTGATGAAATCTCGCGGCATAAGCCAGATGCCGGGCGTCTTGTAACCCATGAAGCTTGCGATGTCGGCCACGAAGGCGTTGCAATTGTAGAGCGATGCGTGCCAGAGCGGCGAGCTGGCCTGCAGCTTGCGTATATATGCCACGACCCTCCTGTATTCGGGCTCGGTAAGCGGAACTGTCCAGCTTGCCGACCGGTAGGCGATTTCCAGATCGCCGTCGGTCCATCCGGTCGAGGCCGGCACCGGCGCGAGATGGCCGAGCATATAGATGTTGGGATCGTCGGACTTCGGAGCGAGGCCGGCGACTTGGGGATTGATCATCTTTCCCGACTCGCTCATGCGCCCGAAAATCACGAAGGAATGCCCGTAAGTATAGGCATAGCGGGAGCGGAATTCGATGAAATACTGGCCTTTGATCGAATTAACCGCACTCGTCGGCGTCCCGGCAGCCGCCACGGTCCGTTCATCGGACGTGAAATTCAGTTGAGGTTTATCCTGCGATTGCGATTGGCATGACGCCGCCGCGAGCGCGAGCAGGGCCACAAACAGTGAACGGCCACTTACAAGCGTCATTTCATTCCCGAACTCCGAGGAGTGCAGATCAAAAGCGGGTCCTGCCCGCCACTGCTGACCTCACGACCGAGCCGAAGAGTCGCCCGATCCGGATTGCTGATTCGTGGGAAAGGGCCAGCGGCCCTTTCCCACTACCGACCGAGGCCGGTATTACTTGAACACGGGCGCCGGTGCCGGCTCTTCGACGACGACAGGCGGCGGAGCCTTCCCCTTCCCTTTGCCGATGTCCATGTTTGCGCAGCCGCTCAGGCTGGCGACGGCAAAGATGGAAATTGCGGTAACTAGAAGTCTGCTCATTAAATCGGTCCTTTCCCCGGAGGCGGAATAGGTAGTCTCAGGCAAATACCACAATAGTGGTTCATAAAGGTTAGTCGCGAACCAGCCCTTAGCCTAGTGCAGGAAAGACACAGTTGAGGCTAGTTGCCGATATGCCTAACGGAAATGTTACGGGCCGGTTCCATCACGGAATGTAGCATCGCTGTAATATTCAGATGACCAGCACTGTGGTTCCCGCCGGGATGCGCTCGTAGAGATCGACGATGTCGTCATTGGTCAAGCGGATGCACCCGCTCGACACCGATGTGCCGATCGACCAGGGCTCGTTCGTGCCGTGTATCCGGAACATGGTGTCGCGTCCGCCGCGATAGAGATAAAGAGCGCGCGCGCCAAGCGGGTTGTTTGGTCCGCCGGGCACTCCGCCAGCATACTGCAACAGGCGCGGTTTGCGCCGCATCATGTTGGCGGTAGGCGTCCAGGAAGGCCAGACCGCTTTATGGCCGATCCTCGCATTGCCCTTGAGCGTGAGGCCCTGCTCGCCGACGCCAACGCCGTAGCGCGTCGCCCAGCCGCCCTCCTCGATGGAATAGAGGTAATATTCCGACGTATTGACGACGATCGTTCCAGGCGCCTCGCCGCCATCGTAGGGCACGCGCTGCCGCCGATAGCGGGGATCCACCCGATAGGTTTCCGCCGAAAGGGCGATCGGGACCGGCTGCACCACATCCTGTATCGTCGACATGCATCCGGAGGTCATCAGCGTCAGGCCGCCTACAATCAGCCCTCGGCGCGTAATCTTTTCATTTTTCATTTTGCCCGCTCAGGAAACTCGGCCCCGCCTTATCGGACCTCTCATAACACTTCAAAACCCGCCAGGCCAAGCCTCGCCGTCGCCTGAGCGAGCATTCCTCCGCCGCCTGTGTCGGCGATGCACCGGCGCTGCATCTGGCTCGCTCCGTCTTCCTGACACCCTTCTGTCAGCATGCGGTTCCGTCTGCGGGCGCTTGCCCCTGGATCGCCCTTTCCATTTCCGGCGTTTCTTCCCATATTCGGCGCATGGCCAAATCCCCCGAAAAGAAGAACCCGCCCCCGGCGGCGGATCAGGACAATCGCTTCGGCTTCGCCGAGGCGCCGCAAGCCGAATTTATCGGCGTGCCGCTCGCCGCTTCGATCTCGGATTGGGCCGAGGAGATTTCGCGGGAGGCGGAGAAAGCCCCCTCGCAAAAGACCAAATCGAAGAAAATCCCCGAGCGCTCATCCGCCCCGAGCAAAACCGCGCGCGGCACCTCGATGGGCGGGGCGGCGACCGCCAAGGAACGCGCCGCCGCCGGCCTCAATCCCGTCGCCGGCCTCGACATTTCGCTGGAAGACGCCGAGCAGATGTCGTCCGGCGGCGTCACCGCGACCGTCGCCGCACTCTCGGCACTCATCGAATCCGGCAACCCGCTGCACAAGAACGGCGAACTCTGGGTGCCGCACCGCCCCGCTCGCCCGGAGAAATCCGAAGGCGGCGTTGCGATAAAGATGGTCTCGGACTTCGAGCCGGCCGGCGACCAGCCGCAGGCGATTCGCGACCTCATCTCCGGCATTTCCGAGAACGAGCGCACCCAGGTGCTGCTCGGCGTCACCGGTTCCGGCAAAACCTTCACCATGGCCAAGGTGATCGAGGAGACGCAGCGCCCCGCCCTCATCCTCGCGCCCAACAAGACGCTGGCCGCGCAGCTCTATTCGGAGTTCAAGAAGTTCTTCCCCGAGAACGCGGTCGAGTATTTCGTCTCCTACTACGACTACTACCAGCCCGAGGCCTACGTGCCGCGCACCGACACCTTCATCGAGAAGGAATCGTCGATCAACGAGCAGATCGACCGCATGCGCCACTCGGCCACGCGCTCGCTGCTGGAGCGTGACGACGTCATCATCGTCGCCTCCGTCTCCTGCATTTACGGTATCGGCTCGGTCGAGACCTACACCGCCATGACCTTCCAGATGGAGGTCGGCGACCGCCTCGACCAGCGCCAGCTGCTCGCAGACCTCGTCGCCCAGCAATACAAGCGCCGCGACATGGATTTCACCCGCGGCTCGTTCCGCGTGCGCGGCGACACGATCGAAATCTTCCCCGCCCACTTGGAGGATTCCGCCTGGCGTATCTCGATGTTCGGCGACGAGATTGAGAGCATCACCGAGTTCGACCCGCTCACCGGCCAGAAGACCGGCGACCTGAAAAGCGTAAAGATCTACGCCAATTCGCACTACGTCACGCCGCGGCCGACGCTCAACCAGGCGATCAAGTCGATCAAGGAGGAGCTGCAGCTCCGCCTCGCCGAGCTGGAAAAGGCCGGCCGCCTGCTCGAAGCCCAGCGGCTGGAGCAGCGCTGCCGCTTCGACCTCGAAATGCTGGAGGCCACCGGCTCCTGCGCCGGCATCGAGAACTATTCGCGCTATCTCACCGGCCGCCGCCCCGGCGACCCGCCGCCGACGCTGTTTGAATACATCCCCGACAACGCGCTGGTCTTCGTCGACGAGAGCCACGTCACCGTCCCGCAGATCGGCGCCATGTACCGCGGCGATTTTCGGCGCAAGGCGACGCTCGCGGAATACGGCTTCCGCCTGCCCTCCTGCATGGACAACCGGCCGCTGCGCTTCGAGGAGTGGGATGCGATGCGCCCGCTCTCAATCGCCGTCTCGGCAACCCCCGGCGGCTGGGAGATGGAGCAGGCCGGCGGCGTCTTCGCCGAGCAGGTCATCCGCCCGACCGGCCTGATCGACCCGCCGGTGGAAGTCCGCCCCGCGAAAACCCAGGTCGACGACGTCGTCGGCGAGATCCGCGAGACCACCGCCAAGGGCTACCGCACGCTCTGCACCGTGCTCACCAAGCGCATGGCCGAGGACCTCACCGAGTACCTGCACGAGCAGGGTATCCGCGTGCGCTACATGCACTCCGACATCGACACGCTGGAGCGCATCGAGATCCTGCGCGATCTGCGCCTCGGCGCCTTCGACGTGCTGGTCGGCATCAACCTGCTGCGCGAGGGCCTCGACATCCCCGAATGCGGCTTTGTCGCCATCCTCGACGCCGACAAGGAAGGTTTTTTGCGCTCCGAGACGTCGTTGATACAAACGATCGGTCGCGCGGCAAGAAACGTCGACGGCAAGGTCATCCTCTACGCCGACCAGGTCACCGGCTCGATGGAGCGGGCGATGGCCGAGACCAACCGCCGCCGCGAGAAGCAGCTGGCCTGGAACGAGGCCAACGGCATCACGCCGGAATCGGTCAAGTCGCGCATCTCCGACATCCTCGACTCCGTTTACGAGAAGGACCATGTCCGCGCCGACATCTCGGATTTCACCTCCGAGGGCGCGCTGATGGGCAACAACCTCAAGGCGCATCTGGAGCATCTGCAAAAGAAGATGCGCGACGCCGCCGCCGATTTGAACTTCGAGGAAGCGGCTCGCCTGCGCGACGAGATCAAGCGGCTGACCGAAATGGAGCTCGCCGTTTCCGACGATCCGCTCGCCAAATACGCCGAAACCGAAAGCCCGGTCTCCGGCCGCGAAAAAGGCAAGCATAACAAGGGCCGCGCTGTGCATCGGGCGGTCGATGACCGGAGAATCTCCCCCCTTGAGGGGGAGATGTCCGCGAAGCGGACAGAGGGGGTCGGAAAAGGCAGCGCGCGACATAAAGGATCGTCGAGCACTGCCGCGGCGACCCCACCCGGCCGCTCCGCGGCCACCCTCCCCTCAAGGGGGAGGGGATCCTCCCTCTTCGCCAAACCCTCGCTCGACACCATGGGTCCCGGCCCGGACGCCGGCATTCCCGCCAACGCCGTCCCGCGCTCGCTGTTCAAGAAGCAGACGGCCGCCGAAGCCCACGGCTCCGACTATGGCATGCCGGACGACGGCAAATCTCTCTTCCACAAGAACAGCCTCGACGAGATGACCGTCCGCCGCACCGAAAAGCCTGTCGAAGGAAAAGCGCCAGCCAAGCCGCAGCCAATCTCCCCCCTTGAGGGGGAGATGTCCCGCCTGTATCGCGGCTCAACCGAATCGGCCGGCGCAGGCGTTTCCACCCGCGATACTGGCGGGACAGAGGGGGGCGCGAAGGATCGCAACGCCTCCGCCAGCCCTCATGGTGAGCCTGTCGAACCACGAGGGCGCACAGGCATCGGCTCCTACGAAGACCCCGCCGACGCGCGCCGCCAGAAACGTCGCCCCGGCAAGACCGGCCGCCCGGGCAACTAGCGCCCCTCATTAACCCTCCTGAACGCCAGATGAACGGCGCATTACCGCGCTGTTCAGCGCCTTGCGTGCATCATCGCGGCCACCACTGAAGGAGAGACCCCATGGCCACCATCCACGGAACCAACTATTCCGAGAGCATCTACGGAACCGCTTACGGCGACACGATCTACGGCTATGGCGGCCACGACTACATCAACGGCCGCGCCGGCAACGATCTGATCTTCGGCGGCTCCGGCGACGACGACATTCTCGGCGGCACGGGCGTCAACGATCTGTGGGGCGGCACCGGCGCCGACTGGTTCATCATGAGCGCCCGCTCGACCGGCTCCAGCGACGACTGGATCGGCGATTTCACCTTCGACG
Source organism: Allomesorhizobium camelthorni (assembly GCF_011045125.1). Lineage (GTDB taxonomy): Bacteria > Pseudomonadota > Alphaproteobacteria > Rhizobiales > Rhizobiaceae > Allomesorhizobium > Allomesorhizobium camelthorni. The sequence goes on from NZ_JAAKZF010000107.1 coordinate 13,510, forward strand.
TCGACCGCATCGACGTCTCGGCCTGGGGCGTCAGCGACATCAGCCAGTTGCGCGCGCTCATGTACACCGATTCCACGGGCAGCGCTTCGCTGAACGCGTTCTACAACGGCTACAGCCATTATCTCACCGTCGACGACGTTTCCATCGGCGAGTTGCTGGCCGAGGATTTCGTGTTTTCAAGCTCGGGCGCCAAGAGCGTCGTCGGCACCGCCTATGCCGACACCCTGTTCGGCTCGCGCTACGGCGACACGCTGACCGGCGGCGGCGGCAACGACAAGCTGCTCGGCGGCGTCGGCAACGACCGGCTCAGCGGCGGCAGCGGCAATGACGACCTGCATGGCGGCTACAACGCCGACGTGATGACCGGCGGCAGCGGCTACGACGCGTTCGTCTTCGCCGCCGCGTCCGAAAGCACGCCCACCAGCCGCGACCGCATCACCGATTTCCAGGAGGACATCGATTTCATCGACCTCGCCGACATCGACGCCAACGTCAACTACTCCGGCAACCAGGCCTTCCGCTTCGTCGGCGGCGGCGCGTTCACCGGCGCGGGCCAGCTCCGCTATGCCTTTTCCGGCAGCGACACGATCATCTCGGGCAACACCGACAGCGATTCCACACCCGAATTCCAGCTCGCGCTCAGCGGCCACCACTACATGATCGCCGACGATTTCGTGCTGTGAAGCCGCCCCTTCCCTTCTCCCCGTCCTGAGCTTGTCGAAGGATACGGGGAGAAGGTGGCCCGAAGGGTCGGATGAGGGGCAGCACTGACGTCACTCCAGTCATAAGGCCCCTCATGGTGAGCCTGTCGAACCACGCACCGCGCTACAGCTCGCCTCCACTACCCCCGCCTTCGACGACGCCTGCGCCAATGCTACCGTCATGGCAACGACCCTGAAGTCCCCCACGGAACCTTCGCCGGCATGCCCGCCGCCCTGCTGGGCGACCTGACAATGAGACTGGCCTTCACCGGCTTTCCGATGGACGGCCTGGTATTCTCGTTACTCTCCGCTCCATCAATATTGCGGAAGCGAAACGAATCGCGGACATGTAATATAATTTGATTTGCATTGCGGAACAAAAAGGGAACACATGTCTTATTCGCTCCAGCGAATTCGGGATCCGCTGCACAACCTAATTGAGTTTAAGGCGGATCATTTCGAAAACGTTCTATGGGACGTCATTAAGACACGCCCTTTTCAAAGGTTGCGAAGAGTGAAGCAACGTAAGCGTCCGGCCTGAGGCGTCTTTCGGCGCAGCGACGATCACACGAAGATAGTGTCCACTTAATTCGGTAATGGACACTTGCTGATGTTGATTGATGAGGAAGAGGAGCTGCCCGCACGGAATGGCCGACGGACGTGGAGCCAGGAGGACAAGTGCCGGATC
>NZ_JAAKZF010000108.1 GCF_011045125.1 Allomesorhizobium camelthorni
CTAGGGTCGAATTGCATCCGGGAATTCAAGAGCGACTGAGCCTTATGGCTAGTAATTGTCCCGTCTACAGCAAAATCATGTCAATCCTGCTATTTACTATTAAAGTTCAGTTCGCTTGCGAAGCATGCTCCATGCATGCTATTTTGCTAAAAATCCCAAGCAACTCGCTTCTTGCACTTTATTTTATTAAGGGGCAGACAACAGGCAAATCGCCGCTGTGGGCGCTCAGGCTTTGGCCTGTGAGGGCGACGCTGCGCGTGCTGATCCTTGTCGAGCTCGAGAGACGCCTTGTCGCTCCAGCGCTTCGGGAGGCCGCATGATCGATCCCCGCGTCGCGGCACCGGCAGCATGAAGCTCGCTTAGGGATTGCGGTCCCGGTCGTGCTCGCGAGCCTTGGCTTCTATCCTGCTCCGCAGGAAGGCCAATTGGCTCATGAGGGTGTCCACCTCCCGCAAGATCTTCGCGAAATCGGCGTCGGCTTCGGATGACTGTGTTTTGCCCATGACTGGGATTTATACGGTACTAGGTCTCAATCGAAAAGGAACCCAAGGTTCTCAAGCAACATTTTGTTGGATGACAAGAAAGGGCCGGCGTCCAGTGGGGTTTCGACGAGGAGGGGACGGACGCCGGCCTTGGCCATTGGGGATTATGGCAACGATCAGAGTATAGGCCTGCGGGGCGCTGAAAGTAAGCTTGGCCGATTTGATTAGGGCTATCATTTCTTTGGCTTCTTGACCTCACGTGCCAGGGATCGCATCAATACTCCGATCATGGATGGGAGGTTCAAATGACCTTCTTGACCTATCTCGCATACGGCCTCGCCTACTGGACGCTGACCTCTCTGGTCGCAACTCTGATCCTGGGGACTATCGGATATCGCTGGAACAAGCGCCGCGAGGCCGCCGGTCGTCCAGTCCCTCGCGGCGGTTTCTTGCGTTCAGCATGAACCTTAATCACTCCGTCGCATGCGCCCCTTTATGCCTGGACGCAGCTCTGCCCTCGGGGTCTGCATCCACGGCGCTTTGTCGCCAGTGACGGCTTCAATCGCCATGACGATGGCTGTGAATCAGCATCGACCGCTGCCCCTTGGGTCGACTGCCATCAAGTATTTGAACTTGCTGGCAAATCATTGCGCCGAGTGGGGTCACCGTCGGTGCCGATCGTGACCCCACCCGTTTTCAGTAATGCCTCGGTAAATCAAGGCGTTACGCTCACATGTCGAGGGGTCGACTTTCGGCGCCGATTTACACCCCTCGAGCCGCAGCCTCAGCGCCTCGCTGACCCTGGCGGGATAGTGGTAAGTCCAGGCCGCTTCGACCAAGGCGCGGCGGGCGCGTCGCTTGCCCGCGAGCGTAAGGCTCGACCGGCGGACCGTGTCGCCGGTCGAGCGCTCCCCCCAAGATCGCGGACCTACCGGCACAACCCGTAACCCGTCGGCCCGGCCTCGAAGCAGGGGTCATCAGAACAAGAGCTGCTCAAAATCGTACGCTAAATGCCGGGAAGGGGAGGGGGTGTTGGGCTCTGGGTTGGAGGCCGACGAGTTGGGCGAGGTGGTCGAGGCGCTCGATCTGCGATGATAGCAGCGCCTCCTTGCGGACATACATGAACAGGAAGAGCGGGGTAGAGGGCAAGATCGTGGTGACGCCATCAAGGCGCCCGACCGCGCCGCGCGCCCGGTCGTAAAGCGACAGAAATTGGCCCGCATCGACGGCAGGGACCGGCGGCAACGGTGACGGCACGTAGGCGCGCACCTTTTCCCCACCGACCACGCTTTCGACATAACGTCCTGTCCGGCCGATCGATGTTTCTGACACGTTCCCCGAATCCTTTAGCAGGGCGAGTCGCTTACTAAAGGATAGACTGTTTTCGTTTAGTTGTAAGGGGCCTTAGCTAAAAGATCCAATAGCAATTAATCCGGTGCAGAGCAGGCGAATCAGCCCCTCGATGAGCCCGAGGCCGAAGCCGGTGGCGATCGAGCCGAGGATCGATCCCATGGCGCCGATGACCACCACGGCGAAGACGACGATGATGAGATCAGCGCCCATGTTCGGGTTACTGCCCCCCGTAGCGACTGCGCAAATTGCGAGGGAACGCGAAGAGACTATGACCTACGTCAGCCAGGAACTGGCAGCCATCCAAGCCGACGCCCTCGAATTGCAGAAGTATGCATCGGCGGACAAGTCCGCGCTTCAAGAGCGGATAAACGACATCCCTCGCAGGGCCGTCGAGGTCCGCGACGTCTTGTCGACAAACCCTCATGTTCAGGTCACAGGGTTGTCGGTGACAAACCCTTGGGGCGTAACATTCGAGTTCGCCTTCCCAACGCCCGCACGATAACCCCCAGCCTCTGCCCGGGGGCGCGGGCGCCGCGTTGAAAAAGGCTTGCCCTTTGAGGCAAGGCTATGCAGCCCATGCCAACGCCATGTATCGCTGCGCCGCGCAGTAGCCGAGGCCGTGGGTTCCCAGCCAAGGAGGGGCTGTCTACGGCGAACACGCTCCGCCGCATGGCTCGCGAACGAAAAAGGGCCCGACCGGCAGGGACGTTAACGGTCGGGCCTCAAGTTGAACTGGGTGAGGTCTGTGCCCCAGCCCTTGAAAACAATCTACTTACTAGGCCGAAATGGTCGTTAGCTTCGCATCCAGAAACTTATCCGGGAATGCATATCTCACTGTCAGTGCAGCACTTTTGTATTCCGAGATAAGTTTCTGGATGCGAAGCTAACGACACTCTTCTGCTTGGCCCGTATAGAATTGCGTATTGTGCAAGGTAGCTGCGGGAGTTCCCGAAATGAGAACAAAAAGCAAGTGCGACGCGCGGCGCAAGATCATTCTGGACGGATACCGCAATAATGAACCGCTGAAAGATATCGCGGCCAAGATCGGATGCTCGCTGGCGAGTGTAAAAGTCAGTGCAAGTAAACTCGGTTGCACTCGAACGCATAAGGAGGCGGCGGCATTTCGGCGCGGGTTCCATATCCCGGAACACAAACGGGACGATTACTACCAACTGATGGTCGCAGGGAACTATCGCGCTCGCGAGTGCGCGCTGATTCTGGGACTTCTAGGATCTGGATCAAAAAGTCCGCAGATCTGATGCACTGGCCGGTTTGGCCCTCGCGTCTAACGCGGCCCAGCATCGGCAAACCTTCAACCTGCCCTTAACGTCTGCAAATGCCCCGACGCTACGTTATCCAAAAGGATCCCGACGAGCTGTGGACGGTGTACGACAAGTTCACCGGATGGCCCGCCGAACTGGACGGCCTTGTTCTCACGGGGCTGAGCGTGCGGGCTGCCAAAAAGTTCGTTGGCACGCTTAACTTGAAGGACCACATCGACCAAATGGGCAGAGGGATATCTTTAAAGAACGCCCGAGGCCCACGCAATTGACGTCGATTAGTGCGCCATCAGATTGATCGTTATGTCCCCGATGCCTGGTGACAACCGCTTCGCCTCTTCCTGCATCAGCCTGGGTCGGATGGGTCGTGCTCATAGAGTTCGTCCATACTTAACGATGCCAGATTGGCCAATGATGCCGCGCTCCTTATGCGACCGTCGCCAAGGATCACGACATCATCGCAGAACGAAATCGTGCTGCGATGATGGCTGATGACGATCGTCGTGCGCCGGTTCGCCCTCAACTTCAGCGTCTCGACGATCGCGGCCTCGGAGAGACCATCCACGGCATTGGTGGCCTCGTCCAGGATGAGGACATCGGGGTCACGCGCCAGGGCCCTGGCAAGGGCGATCCGCTGCCGTTGTCCGGCCGAGAGATTGACGCCTCGGTAGCCGACGATCGTCTGGTATCCCTGGGGCAGATTCATGATGAAGTCGTCAGCCTCGGCCAGTTTTGCGGCGCGCTGCGCTTCAACGACCGTCGCCAGATCAGAACCGTATGCGATATTGTCCAAGATGGTGCCATCGACAAGTTCCAGATCCTGGCTGGCCAGCGCGATCCGGCTTCGCCATTGCGTCGGATCAATGCGGTTCAACGGCGTTCCGTCGACCAGGATGAAGCCTTCGTCCGGCTCCACAAACCGGCATAGAAGGTTAACGATTGTGGTCTTGCCTGCGCCCGATCGGCCGATGATCGCGGTGGAGCGGCCGCCGCGGATTTCGAAGCTCGCCGAGCGCAATACCGCCGCGCCGGAATCCGAACCGGGGTATCTGAACGTCACGTCGTCAAATTTCAACTGCCGCGAAAGCCCTTGAAAGGCTCCGGCGCCTTGGGGCGGTTGGGGCTTGTCAGACGGATCCAGCAGCCATCGAACCTCCTCGAGCGATCCGCTCCATCCTTGAAGCTGACTCCAGGACATCTGCAAGGCACGCATGTGCGGTTGTAATCTGTAGAGCAGAACCACGAAGGCGACGATTACCGGGAAGCTGACGCCGGCATACCATGCTCCCACAACCGCACCCAGGAAGAGGACTGCATGGAGCGCTTCGGTGAGCGGCGGCAATGCCCCCTGACGCGTCTGCAGGACGAGCCCCGCCCTTCGAACAGCATCCGATGCGGCGTCGAATATAGCCTGTTCCTTTGCTTCCTGGCCGAAAATGCGGATAAGCCGTCCCGCGTGCACAAGGTGGAGCATGCGCGAAGCAAGCTCGCTGTTGCGCGAAGTGACGCTGCGGCTGGGCGCCCTCAAGCTTGCGGAGAGTGCTGCATGCGCCAACTGCACCAAGGCCAATCCGAGGGCCACCAGCAATGTCATCTCCCAGGACAGGAAGAGAAGGAAGGCCAGCAGAATGACGGCGGCCGACATGTTGACCATGGCAGCCAGGACCGTCTGGATTGCGTCTGACGCGCGCCAGGATTCGTTGGAGATGATGTTCAGCAGCCGTCCGGGGCTCTGCTGAAGGAAAAACGGGAAGCCGACCTTCAGGAGTTGTTCCGACAACGCGCTTCGTATGGAATGGCTCGCCTTGCCATAAATGAAGGTGGTGAGGACTGTGTTTGAGAACGCAAGGACATTCTTCAATGTGATCAGGGCGAGGACGATGGCGGAAATGAATAGCAGCCTCTGCCCATCGCCCAGACCCGAACCGACCTGCTGGAATGCTGCGGAGATCCCGCCCATGTCGGGGGTATCCCCCTGGCCGGCGATGATGCTGAGCATGGGGATGATCAGGCCGATGCCGACGCCTTCGAGCGCGGCGCTGGTAAGGCCAAGAATGACCACGAGCGGAAGCAGGCGCAATTGGGGTCCCAGCGCTTTACGGAGCGTCGGCAATCCTGGCAATTTGGGCCGTAACATGACGAATCTCGCCTTCTAGGTCGTTGCCTGTTGGGGCTGCCGCGCTTCGCTGTGCCGTGAGGCCTTCGTCAACGACAGCCGCATATACGCAGCTGCTCCCAGCAGGTTCATAAATACGATCGGCCAGTGGGACAGACGCAGTTCGGGATCGAACGGCGGTCCGCCGACAAGCTCTCGGCATGCCGATCTAACCGCCCAAAAGAAATGGCGCAGCAGCCATGGCGCAAGTCGAATGTGCTTCAGGTAGAGACCACCATTGCCGAAACTGTAGTTCCTATGGAGTGCGTCGACTTCCCGGCGAAGACTACGCCCGTGATGATGGAACACCATCATGTCGGGCACGTATTCGACGGGGATACCCAGCAGGAATGCGCGCATCAGATAATCGGTGTCTTCTGCCGAGCGCAGGGGGCCTCCCACGCCAAACCGCTCGTCGAAACGACCGATCTTGATGGCTACGCCATGGCCAAGCGGTTAGTAGAACTACACCGCGCCGCCTTGGAGCGGGAGCTCAAAAAGCCGAAGAAACGATAGCTCTAGTCTTCAGCGCCAACAATGGGTCGAGTCCAGCGCCCAAATGCGTACGCCAGGCCGATGCCGATCAGTAATACAATCGCCAAATAGCCCAATGACCACAGCCAATTCCGGTCCGGCCAAAGTCTGCCGACGATTAGGCTGTAAGCGAGCAATACAGGCGCGAGTACTGCGCACCAAATCGCTGGGACGAAGCGCAAAGTCCATATCCGAAGCATATTTGCGTAGAGAACCCATGCGGCGCTGCTGGGGGGGCGGGCGACCAACCATCGGACGCGGCCCACTGGAGGACTGCTTTCGCTCCAGAACCTCGTCGGCATCAAAAGACTGTCGTAAGCAAAGTAAGCGGCGAAGAACAGGGAGGCACCCGCGACGAGCGCGACCACCGCTCCCCCGAAACAAACAAGTAGATCGAGGTTGATCGCCATCCATGCTGACATATCGACGCCAGCGCCGGTCTGCCCGGCAGACGCGGTCACACCGCTGGCAACCGCTGGAAGCATATCTTTCGGGACTCCGAGGACGAACGTGAGAAGGCCAGTGAGCACTGCGCCAAGCAGCTTGGCGCTCTCCATTTTGCCCTTGATCTTTTCGCGGATCTCCTTCTCCGAGTCATCTCCCGTAGCATCCGCCGAACCACTCTTGAGGTCTTTGACATTGGGCGACAAGACCCATTCGAGGTGGCCCCAGCGTCCCCACCAAAAAGCCTTGGAGCGGATACACGCTAATTCCGCGCGGGCGATCGGTATGGCTCCGTGGGTCAGCCGCCGTGCGAACCAGCCGAGCTGGGGCGCATGGCCAACGACGAGCGTCGAGTTGGATTCTGCCGGCAATTCGACGGCCAGGATTCGTTGGATAGCATTGTCAACGGATCGCCTCGCCTCTCGGCGTGATGTTCGGCGCCAGTGATAGAAGTATGGGCTGGCCGCGGGACACCGCTCCGGAGAGAGATATTCTGGTTCAACCGGTAACGGCACTGCCAGGCCCACGTGTTGAAGTTCTTCAGACAGTGCTCGCGCTGTAGCCCTGGCCTCGTCTGTAGGGGCGACGATCACCACACCTAAGATCGGAGCGTTCCATCCCGCGACGGACCGGTGGCGCAGCGCATGAATGAGATATTCCCCAAGACGCTCGGCGATCTGCTTCACTTCGCGAAGGCCGCGATCGGAGAGACCCTTCTTTTCGAGTTCGTAGGAAGCATGCCTCATCAAGAATACATAATGGGTCTGCATAAAGTGATCATAACACGAAATCTCATGCATCGGGAGCGGCTGCCGCCGAGGCGGCAAAGCAAAAATCCCCGGAACTAGTCCAATCTCATGGCTTCGCGATCCCGGTGAACGGGCTGGACGGCAAGCCAAGGCGCTTCGTGTTGCGCCGAATAGTGCCGCCGACTTGGCTAGTCTCGGCCCCCGACGAGCAGCTGGTCATCGTGCCGAAGCCGGAATCCAGATCCTTATTCCGGCGACGCCAGCGCAAGGCACGCTGCTGTAGCATCTGAGTTTGAACGTCGGTCCTGGCGTGGAACTCTGCCGCTCGCATCAGGTGTGGGAACGCCCCGGTTGCGCCATATCCGGACCTCCATTTATGACGCCAGGAAGGTCGTGTCTCGGCACCCGCTGCGGTCATCTAGAAGCGAGAGCCGAACTCGCAGAGTCGATCGCCTTCGGCAATCCGGCGCGATGGACTCGCCGCCCGCCCCCTAATAAAATCTCGCGTGCTGTATATTACGAGGAAGTCATGGCCGACGAACGCGTCCAGCGTCGACTCGCTGCCATAATGGCTGCCGATGTGGTGGGCTACAGTCGGCTCATGGGCGCTGACGAAGCCGCTACGCTTGCCGCACTCAAGGCGCATCGCAAGGAATTGGTCGACGCCAAGATCGCCGAGCATCAGGGGCGCATCGTCAAGCTCATCGGCGACGGCATGCTGGTGGAGTTCACGAGCGTCGTGAACGCGGTCGCCTGCGCTGCAGAGATCCAACGCAAAATGCGCGAGCGCAATGCGGACGTGCCCGAGGAGCGGCGGATCGAATTCCGCATCGGCATCAATCTCGGCGACATCATCCTTGATGAGGACGATATCTACGGCGACGGCGTCAATGTCGCGGCGCGGCTCGAAAGCATCGCCAAGCCCGGTGGCATCTCGATCTCGGCGTCAGTCCGCGAGCATATCGGCAATCGGCTGGACATCGCGTTCGAGGACACCGGGGAACAAGTTCTGAAGAACATCGAACGGCCGGTGCGGGTCTATCGCGTGACGCTCGGACCGTCGACGACAGTGGCAGCGATCGGCGCCGGCGTTGATAAGCGGCACCCGAACGCATTGAACGACACCATGCGCGCCGAGCTTGAGCAAGCCCGTGACTGCTATCGCCGGCGTGCCTGGGCAGACGCCTTTGACGCTCTCTGCCGCGCCGATCAGGAGATGCCGCTTGAGGCTGAGGACCTCGAGCGCTTGGCGATATCGGCCTTTCTGACGAACCGGGACGACGATTGCTTACGAGCTCTTGATCGGTCGTATCACACCTATCTCGATGCGGGGGAGTGCGCGCGCGCTGTGCGCGCCGCGTTCTGGCTGGGCTTCCGCCTCGCCGGTCGAGGCGAGATAGGCCCGGCGACCGGATGGTTCGCCCGTGCCCAGCGGCTGCTGGAAAACGAGGCCACCGACTGCGTCGAGCGAGGCTACCTGCTGCTGCCGACCGTCGAGCAGCAACTCGCCGCCGGCGACTACGACGCAGCCTTCAGGGTGGCGACCGCCGCCGTAGAGATCGGTGAACGTTTCCGCGAGGCCGATTTGGTTGCCGCCGCTCTGCATCTGCAGGGGCGCGTTCTCATCAGGAAAGGCCAGATTGAGTCAGGACTCGCTCATCTCGACGAAGCCATGGTCGCTGTCACTGCGGGCGAACTCTCGCCGCTCATGACAGGCCTGATCTATTGCAGTGTCATCGCGGCTTGCCAGGAGGTCTATGCATTGAGCCGGGCACGGGAGTGGACGTCCGCTCTCGCCCAGTGGTGCAATGCGCAGCCTCAGATCGTGGCTTTCACGGGCTCTTGTCTGGTGCATCGTGCGGAGATCATGCAGCTTGGCGGGGCCTGGCGGGATGCGATCGAGGAGGCCGGCCGGGCCTGCGAGCGCTTTCTTAAGGGGATCGATCCGCAGCCTCCCGCCCCGGCATTCTATCAAAGGGCGGAGATGCACCGTCTCAGAGGCGAGTTTTCCGGGGCTGAGGAGGACTACCAGCGCGCCAGGCAATTCGGGCGCGAGCCGCAGCCGGGCCTCGCCCTATTGCGGCTGGCCCAAGGCCGCAAGGAAGCTGCGGCCGCTACGACCCGCCGCGTTATGAGCGCAATCACAGATCCGCTCCGACGAGCGCGATTCCTGCCCGCTCATATCGAGATCGTGCTGGCCGCAGGCGAAATTGAGGAAGCAGACCGTGCCTGCCGTGAACTGGAGGAGATCGCAGCAGGCTTCGAGACAGGCGTGCTGGGCGCAATGGCGGCGCAGGCCCGCGGTGCGGTCGCGCTCGCCGGAGGCGAAGCCGAGGCAGCGCTGGTTGCGCTGCGCCGCGCACTCGAGGTCTGGCAGGAAATCGAGGCCCCCTATGAGACCGCACGGGTCCGCGTCCTGATCGGCCTTGCCTGCCGTGTCCTCAGAGACGAAGATAGTGCCGAACTGGAACTGGCGGCCGCAAGAGCCACGTTCGAGCAACTTGGCGCTACGCCGGACCTCGCCCGAATCGACGCGCTCACACTCGGCGCCCGGCCGGGCAAGCGCCATGGCTTAACCGTGCGCGAACTGCAGGTTCTGCGCCTGGTCTCGGCGGGCAAGACCAACGGGGCCATCGCCGCCGAACTGTTCCTGAGCGAGCGGACGATCGAGCGGCACGTCAGCAACATCTTCACCAAGCTTGACCTGCCGTCCCGAGCGGCTGCCACCGCCTGGGCATATGAGCGCAGACTTATCTGACCAGCGGATTTCGCATGGGTGGAATCACCCATGCCGGGCTCCTTCCAAATTGCGTGGTTTCTCCGAAGCGTTGCTGCCGTCTGCCGTCGTAATCTCATGGGCGCTAGCGCATCGGCTTACAACGTTCTTTGCGCCACTGAAAAGGCGCGGCGCTGTAGTTCAAAAAGGAGGAATCCAATGTCTGAGCAAAATAAAACGCTGGTGCGGCGTGTCATTGAGGATGTCTACAACCAGGGGAATCTTGCCGTGGCCGACGAGCTGGCCGCCAGCGAGCTGGTCATACATCTGACATCACAGGAGATCCGCGGGCGCGAGGGGGCCACGCAGTACGTCGCGGCGCTGCGAGCCGCGTTCCCTGACCTTCACATGACAATTGAAGACCAGATCGCCGAAGGGGACCGGGTGGTGACCCGCTGGACCGCTCGCGGAACGCACATGGGCGAGTTCCAGGGTATTCCCCCCACCGGCAAGCAAGTTCGGGTGGCGGGAACAGACATTGACCGCATCGCCGGCAGCAAGGTCGTGGAATGCTGGAGCCATGTGGACGATCTGGGCATGATGCAGCAGCTCGGCGCAATCCCCGCCGCCTGAGCCGGGACCAGGCTCACAGCGATGACAGCTCAGCTCGCGTACTCTTGCGCGGAGCAAAGGAGGAAGTCATGACCGAGACAACAAGAACCCGATACCGGGCTGCCATTACCGCGATCACACCTGCGATGCTGGCCGCCGGGTTCCTCTATCACCCTCGCCGCCTGAAGCAAGCTCACCGTCCGTTTTCTGTTCGCTCTGCGCGAAGATGGGGTAAAGCCGATCCCGTGAACCACTTCACGGAACCATGGAACCTTTTGAGGTAGCTGTAGGGCCGCGGAGTCCCCTGCGGGCTTCCGGAGGACCGGGTTAATGAGAGAGAACCGCCTCGCTCACGCCATCGTTTTGGGAGGCAGCGTTGCAGGCCTGCTGGCCGCGCGCGTGCTCGCGCACCACGCCGAGAGCGTCACCCTCGTCGAGCGCGATGACCTTCCCGACGCCGCCCTGCACCGCAAGGGCACGCCTCAGTCACACCACGCGAACAATCTCCACCCGCGCGCGCTGCCTTTGCTCGACGCGTGGTTTCCCGGCGTGACCGACGAGCTCGAGCGGGCGGGGGCCGTGCCGGTCGCCGATGAAGTTCGAGCCGTCATCCGCGGCCTGCGTTACGCCCACACGCATGGTGCTCCCACAACGTTTCTGCTGACCCGCCCTCTGCTCGACGCGATCCTACGCCGTCGCGTGCGCGCGCTCGGGAACGTGAGCTTCGCGATGGAATGCGACGTCACGGGCCTCTGCATGGACCGCGCCGTCAACGTGGCAGGCGCGTTGCTCCGAAACGAACACGGTGAAACGTCGCTAGCGGGCGAGCTTGTCGTGGACGCCATGGGGCGCGGCACCCGAGCGCGTCGCTGGCTCTCCGCGTTCGGTTACGCCGAGCCCAGCGTCACGGAAGTGCGCGTGAACGTCCACTATGCGTCGCGTCTCTTCTCGCGCGCCGCAGCCGATCTGCAGGGCGACAAGCTCGTAATGATTTCGCCGACGGCGGACATTCCGCGCGGCGCCGTCGCGTTCGCGGTCGAAGGGGACCGCTGGCTCGTCACACTCTTCGAATACGGCGGGGAGACGCCGCCGACCGAGCTCTCCGAGTTTCGCACCTTCGCGCGCACTCTCGTTGCGGACGACCTCGGCGAATTGCTCGCTGGCGCGACTGCGTTGGACGACGGCGCCGTGTTCGCTTTCCCCGCGGCGTGCCTTCGCCGCTTCGACAAGCTGCGTGCGTTACCCGACGGCTACCTCTGTCTCGGAGACTCGCTCTGCCAGCTGAACCCGAGCTACGGCCAGGGAATCACTTCGGCCGTTTTGCAAGCGGAAGCGCTCGCCAAAGCGCTCGCGCGCGGTCGACGCTTGCTGCCGCTTCGCTACTACAAGCTGGCCGTCAAGGCCGCATCGCAGCCGTTCAATCTCTCGTGGTCCTCGGACCTCGACCTGCCGCGTGTCGTCGCGCCGCCCAACCCCACGCCCGCGCCGATCCGAGCCTATGTTAAGCGGGCGATGCGCGTTGCGCGTCACGATCCTGCCGTTGCGCTCGCCATGCGTCGGATCATCGGACTCGTCGACCCGCCCCTCGCGCTACTCAGACCTTCAATCGCTTTTCGCGTGCTGTTCGGTAACGCCGAAGTGGCGCCGAGGGATGCGCACAGCGCAGCACCAATCTCAGTTGTCTGGCCTCGACGCGAGCGGGCACAGCAGAAACGAAGGAAGGCATGAACACTTCGGAACGGCGCGGGATGCCTGGGACAAGATTGCGAAGGAATATGACCGGACGAACACTCCCACACAGATGTGGGTGGGGAACGAAGGCCTGCGCCGCGCAGGCGTGCGTTCCGGCATGAAAGTCCTGGAGGTGGCCGCCGGCAGCGGCGCCCTCAGTATCCCGGGCGCGTCTCGGCGCGCAGGTACTGGCGACGGACCAGTCTTCTGTCATGCTCGAGTTGCTCAAGGAACGTGCCGCAAGGAGGGCCTCAGCGTCGAGATGTTCGGCGATTGAGGATGGCCGAGCCACGTATTGCCCCCGATGGTCCAGATGTCTCGGACGACGGTACAGCGAAAGGGAGGCGTCCCTTGAACCTGGGACAATTGCGGATACTCATTGTCGGTGCGGGCGTCGCAGGTCTCGCGCTTGGCCAAGCGCTACGGCGACGCGGCTGTATCCCTGACATCATTGAACGCAATGCCGGCTGGAGCGATGCCGGGACCGGCATGTATTTGCCGGGAAATGCCCTGCGTGCCCTGCGCGCTTTGGGACTCGACGCCGAAGTAGAAAAACGGGGCGCGCGGATCGAAACGCAGAGATTCTGCGACCATCGCGGCCGGTTGCTGAGCGAGGTCAATCTGGGTTCCGTGTGGAACGAGACGGGACCGTGCGTCGCGATTCACCGGGCGGATTTGCACGTCGCGCTGCGGGAAATGAAGGACGCCCCACCCGTCCGGATGGGCGTCACGCTTGTCTCGCTCACTCAGACCGCCGAGTCTGCGATAGTTCACCTCAGTGACGGCTCGCGGGAGAGGTACGATCTCGTGGTCGGCGCTGATGGGATCGGGTCGTCGGTCAGGCGCCTGGTATTCGACGATGCGGGATTGCGTGCGCTCAAACAGTGGGGCTGGCGTTTCGTCGTGCCATGTCCGCCGCAAATAGCAACTTGGTCAGTGTTGATGAGCCGACAGTCCGCGTGCCTGACGGTTCCAGTCGGCGGCGGGCGAGCCTATTGCTACGTTGATTTGATGGGCACGGAACCGCCGAAATCGCTGGCAATTTCCACAGACCGTCTGCAAGAAGTTCTCGCCGATTTCGCGGGTCCAGCCATCGCGATCCGCGAAGCCTTGGAAGGCAGTGTCGCGATACATGCCGCGGCGATCGAAGAGGTCGTCCTCGACAGTTGGTCACTTGGCCGCGCCCTGCTGGTCGGCGACGCCGCGCACGCGATGAGCCCAAACATGGCTCAGGGCGCCGCGATGGCGATCGAGGACGCCCTCGTGTTGACTGATTGCCTGTCCGAACAGCCCGGAATTGGAGCGACGCTGTCCGCATACGCGGCGCGCCGCCGTCCGCGGGTTGGTTGGGTGCAAGCGATGACGCATCGCCGCGACCGCATCCGCCAATTGCATCCGACACTGCGCAACGGACTGCTGCGATTGTTCGGTCACCGTGTTTATCGCAGTCATTATCGACCACTTCTGGCCGAGCCCTGAGAGCTCTCGCCTTGCGGTTAGTGGGTTGGTGCAGAAGTTCTGTGCGAATGTCCTCTCGAGGGCGCGAACGCATCCCTCGAGATGCGGGAGTGAATGACGGCTTGTCACCACCAGTCCGGACCTTCGAGGTGGTGCGACTGAACGGCCGATAGGGGTCACGAGTTCTGGTTGGGCCCAATGTCCGGTTTCTGGAAGGAAAATGGGTCCCGGAAGGTCAGGATTGGGGTCACGGAGCGACGCTTCACGAGCGTCGCCCCGTGTCGTCTATAGTTCGACTTGCTCGGAAATCGCCAGCGCGTCATCGACCTCTATCCCGAGGTAGCGGACGGTGCTTTCCAGCTTCGTGTGGCCGAGTAGCAGCTGGACGGCGCGGATGTTGCCCGTCTTCTTGTAGACTTGTCGACGATCCTTCCATACTGCCTCGTCGACGTGTGGGGCATGGCCCGGACGCGGGCTCGGGAACAGGAAATCCGTTTCGGCGAGTTGGCTGCGCGCGATCCATGCGCCAACGGCCGCTCGTGTCTGCTCCGTAATCTCGAACTGCACGGGCCGCCCTGTCTTCTTCTGTACGATCACTGCCCGATCACGAACGGTACCGGAAAGGGCAACGTCTCCGACGGTGATGGTGACCAGGTCGCAACCCCGCAGCTTGCTGTCGATGGCGAGATTGAACAGCGCAAGATCGCGTTCCGCATCTGCCACCTGCAGTCGCGTCCGGATGCTCCAGACCTCTCGTGGCTTAAGCGGAGGCTTCTGGCCAACGATGTGGCCTCGGTTCCAACTAGCATTACAGTTGC
>NZ_JAAKZF010000109.1 GCF_011045125.1 Allomesorhizobium camelthorni
TAGGCGGTGTGGACGGATTTGATGAGGATGAAGCACAAGGCGAGAGCGACGATCGCGGCGAAGCCGCATTCGGTCTTCTCGCAGTGCAGGCCGACGCGCTTGAAGCACTTGAACTTTGTGAGCACTGCTCGATGCGGACGCAGCCCCGGTAGATTGCCTTCGGAAAGAAGGCCGGACGGCGCTTTGCGTTGGATTTGAACGGGATGGTACGGCCCCGGGCGATGGTCCGGTTTGCCTTGGCGTCAAGCCCTGTCGGCGAGCGCCGCACGCGACGTCACGTTGGGATCCAAGTCCACCTGAAGAGCGGCCTCGTCTCCAGTCAGGTGGAAGGCGATTGGCTGGTCGGTCTTCAGGTGGATCTTGCTGCAGTTCCTGTTCATCAATATGTTTGCGGTAGTGCTTTTGATCCTGCCGCTCTTCGTGCCCATGCGCGAAACCGGCATTCTCGATACGCGTTTTGGCCTGATCCTGGCGGACGTGACCGTTGCCATCCCTTTTGCAGTCAGGATGTTGACCAGCTACATCGGCACCATCCCGAAAAGCCTCGACGAGGCGGCGATGATCGACGGCTGCTCGCGACTGGCAGCGCTTCGCCGGGTGGTTCTTCCATAGACGATGCCAGGCATCATATCGACCGGCATTTACATCTTCATCACGGACTGGAACGAATATCTATATTCGCTGACGCTCGGGGGTCGGAACGTCCGCCCAGGTGACCGTGGTGATCCAGACGCTGATCGGGGAATATGAGATCGAATGGGGCCTGCTCGCCGCCGGCACGGTCGTCGGCGCACTGCCCACCACGGTGCGATGGCATCGATTCAATAACCAAGGGTCATTAGACCATCGCTTTTCACCGTTCTATTTTCGTTGATCTGCAAAGGAATTCGGAAAATGAGGACATCCCACGCATCGGGGGGTAGGTGATGAAGGCGATCGTCGTGACGGACCAGGCCGCGGGAACGGCCGGGATGAAGCTGGTGGAGCGGCCCGAGCCGCAAGCAGCGATAAACGACGTCGTCGTTCAGGTTCAGGCGTCGGGATTCACCTGGGATGAGCTGACATGGCCCCCGACCTGGACCGATCGCCGCGATCGTGACCGAACACCGTCGATCCCCGGGCACGAGTTGGCCGGTGTGGTCACCGCTCTCGGCTACGGCACCACGGGGCTGTCGGTGGGACAGCGGGTGTTCGGCCTCACGGACTGGTATCGCGACGGCACCCTGGCGGAATATGTGGCAGTCGAGGCGCGCAACCTCGCGCCGCTCCCGGGCGACGTCGACTTCACGGTTGGCGCCAGCCTGCCGATGCCGGGCCTCACTGCGTGGCAGGGACTGTTCGAGCACGGCCGCCTTCAGGCAGGGCAAAGCGTCATCGCACACGGCGCGGCCGGCGTAGTCGGGTCGATGGTAACCCAGCTCGCACGTGAGTTCGGCGCCTACGTCGTCGGCACCGGACGCGCCGCTGACCGTCAGGCGGTGCTCGACTTCGGCGCGCAGGAGTTCGTCGACCTCGAGAACGACGCTCTGGAAGATGTTGGCCCGGTCGATCTGGTTTTCGATATCTTCGGCGGGGACATCGCGAAGCGGTCTGCGCGCCTGATTCGAGCCGGAGGAACGCTGGTGACAATCGCCGGCCCGGCCGAAGCACGGCCCGCCAACGGCTTGGCGGTCGATTTCGTTGTCGAGTCCGATCGTGTCCAACTGAGTGAGATCGTCCGGCGGGTGCGAGACGGACGGCTGCGGACGAGCATCGGCACCATCTCGACCCTCGACGATGCCGTCGCCACCTTCAACCGTACCGAGCGACGCAAGGGGAAGACGATCATCCGCGTTCGTCCGTGAGCGACACGCGCCCATTAATCCACGCAGCGGGCTGGCGCTGTCCAGGTCGGCCGGCTGCGTTCTATCAGATCCTAGCCACCGAGAGGCATCCATGGCTTTCACGTTAAAGATCAACGGCACACCCCATGAGGTCGATGTCGACGGCGACATCCCCGTTTTGTGGGTGCTGCGCGACGTGCTCGGCATGACCGGGACCAAGTTCGGCTGCGGCCAGGCGCTGTGCGGCGCCTGCACCGTGCATCTCGACGGCCAGCCGGTCCGCTCCTGCCAGACGCCGGTCGACAGCGTCGGCGACAGTGCGATCACCACGATCGATGCGATCGGCCAGACCCCGGAGGGCGCGGCCTTGCAGAAGGCGTGGCTGGATCTGGAGGTGGTGCAGTGCGGCTACTGCCAATCCGGCCAGATCATGTCGGCGGCGGCGCTGCTGAAGGATACGCCGAAGCCGACGGATGACGATATCGACGCGGCCATGTCGGGCAATGTCTGCCGATGCGGCACCTATCAGCGCATCCGCGCCGCCATCAAGCACGCTGCGGGAGTTTGAGATCGTGAATAGGCTGATTCCGAGAGAACAGATTGCCGATGAGGCAGCGGTGTCGCGGCGCGCCTTTCTTCAGGGCACAGGTTTGCTGCTTGGTTTTGCGCTGACCGGTGCAAGCACGGAGTCCGTCTTCGCGGCGCCCGCTTCGCGGGTGGTCGAAAACGAGGTCACGGGTACGTTCGCACCGAATGGATTTATACGGATCAATCCGACCGGGGCCGTGACCCTGGTCATCCCGATGGCCGAGATGGGACAGGGGGTTTACACGTCGCTCTCGATGCTTCTGGCCGAAGAACTGGAAGTGAGGCTTGACCAGATTCAGGTTCAGCATGCGCCGGCAAATGACGCGCTCTACGCCAACTCGATCCTGCAAAGTCAAATTACAGGCTTGTCGTCGTCTATCCGTGCGTTCTGGACGCCCTTGCGTCAGGCAGGGGCCGTGGGTCGTAATCTGCTGATTGCGGCTGCTGCCAACCGGTGGGATGTCGATCCAGCCACTTGCCATGCCAAGAACGGCGTCGTGTTCAATGCGTCCGGCTCGAAGCATCTGAGCTACGGCGAACTTGCGGAGGCGGCGGCGGAATTGCCCTTGCCGCCTGCAGCAGACGTCAAATTGAAGGATCCGAAGGATTTCACGCTGATCGGCACGCCTGCCAAGCGTGTGGATTCCTCGATAAAGGTCGATGGGCGTGTGCGCTACGGCATCGACGCACGAGTGCCGGGTATGAAGGTTGCCGCGATTGCTATCTCGCCTGTGCTCGGTGGTAAGGCCAAAACGGTGGACGAGGATGCCGCGCTGGCAGTGAAGGGCGTCCGGCAGGTGGTCAATATCGACGAAGCTGTTGCCGTGGTGGCGGATCACATGGGTGCGGCGAAGAAGGGGCTCGAGGCCGCCGCAATCACCTGGGACGACGGGCCCAACGCCAAGGTCAGCAACGCCGACATCGTCAAGCAATTGGAGGAAGAATCCAAAAAGGCGGGCGCGGTTGCCCGTAACGATGGCGATGCAAGGAAGGCCCTTGCGGAGGCGGCGCAACGGCTTGACGCCATTTATCAGGTGCCTTTCCTGGCCCATGTGACGATGGAGCCGATGAACTGTACCGTTCACCTGCAGAAGGATCGTTGTGACATTTGGGTCGGGACACAGGCGCCTACCCGTACGCAGTCAATGGTGGCCGAACTCACCGGCCTGCCAAAGGACGCGATCAAAATTCACAATCATCTGATCGGCGGAGGTTTCGGCCGAAGGCTGGAGGCCGATGGCACGCTGCTGGCCGTCAAGATCGCCAAGCACGTCGATGGCCCGGTGAAGGTGATCTGGAGCCGGGAGGAAGACATCCAGCACGATATGTATCGGCCGTACAATCTCGATCGGCTGTCGGCGGGACTTGATGCTTCCGGCAAGCCGGTTGCCTGGACGCATCGGATCGCCGGCTCCTCAGTCATGGCTCGCTATGCTCCCCCTCTGTTCAAGGACGGATACGACTTCGTTGTCGTAGAATCGGCGGCCGAGCTGCCCTATGCGATGCCCAACATCCACGTCGACTATGTCCGGGTCGAGTCGCCTGCTGTTCAGACGGCTTTCTGGCGAGGCGTCGGAGCAACCCGCAACGTCTTTGTGGTCGAAAGCTTCATGGATGAGCTCGCGCATGCCGCGAAGCAAGATCCCGTCGCATATCGCAAGGCTCTACTCGGTCATAATCCGCGAGCGCTCGCTGTCCTGTCGCTCGCTGCAGAAAAAGCAGGGTGGGGATCACCACTTCTCGCACGCCACGGCCGCGGGGTTTCGATGCAATTCGCTTTCGGGAGCTACATGTCGCAGGTCGCCGAAGTCGAAGTGGCCGATGATGGCTCTCTCAAGGTCAAGCGGATCGTCTGTGCCGTCGACTGCGGTATGTACGTCAATCCCGATACGATCGAAGCGCAGATTCAAGGCGGAACCCTCTTCGGGCTGACCGCTGCGCTATATGGCTCGATCACCTTCAAGGATGGACGGGTCGAACAGAGCAATTTCCATGACTATCTGCCGATGCGTATCGATGAGGTGCCGGTGGTGGAGACGCACCTGATTAAGAACGCAGAAGCTCCAGGTGGCATTGGCGAAGCGCCGACATCCATCGTCAGTCCGGCAGTGACCAATGCGATCTTCGCTGCGACCGGCAAGCGCGTGCGCAGTCTGCCGATCGATACGGATTTGCTGAAATCATAGCCATAGTCCTCGCCCGGGAGCTCATGGGGCCTTAACCCATCCACACCGCCTCGACATTGTTGCCGTCCGGGTCGATCATGGAGGTGGTGTAGTAGTTCAGGCCTACGCCTCGAACGATATTCGGGGGTCCCTTGCCGCGAGAAACCATAGCCGAATGGCGCATCGCCTCGTTGAAGCGCATGCTGGATCGAAATCGCGGATTTGCAGCCATCATCCATGCATCGCGGCGTCGCTAGGCCGGCAATCATAAGTTCCAGTGAGAGCTTTTGTGAGCCATCCAACGAACGCATCCAAAGAGGTCATCGGAAACCAGCGAAGAAACCACAGGTCAGATGCGGGCAACACCCCTTCGTCCGTTCGAGCGGGCGGTGGAATTCACGGAGTAGATTCGTTTGACGCTACTTAAACAAGTGAGGTTTCTCCCGTTGGGTTTCCCCCTTACGTCCTGGGCTTTCGCTATCCGAATCTGGTTAGCGGCAATCCTGGCGTTGTATGTGAGCTTCTGGATTTCGATCGAAATGCCGGCGATAGCGATAATAACGGTTGCGATCATCGCCGAACCGACTCGCGGCCAAGCCCTCGAGAAGGCAGTCTTTCGTGTGATTGCGACGATCATCGGCGTTGCGGTTTCCATTGCCATAACTGGGCTTTTCTCCCAGACGCGGGATCTTATGCTGATAGCCTATGCCGGCTGGATGGGCCTGTGCGTGTACGTCGCAGGACTTCTCGACGGCAATCGTACTTACGCGGCGGTCCTCTCGGGCATCACGGTGGCTTTCGTTGGGATCCTGGAAATCGACAATCCGGGGCACGTGTTCGAGGCGGGCATGATGCGCGGTGCATCAATCCTCATTGGAATTGCATCCCTTACGATTGTCAACGATCTACTATGGGCGCCTGATCGTCATAAGAAGCTAGTAGAGCAACTAGCTGACATCCGTCGCCGGGTCGGCAACTACGCGAAGTCGGCTATCCTTGGTGAGACCACGCAGCCAATGAAATCAGCTGCTCTGCTCGCTGAAATTTCTTCACTTCGGCCGGAAATATCGAGCCTGGCATTTGAGTCGAGTAGCGGCCCAGCTAGAAGCGTAGCGGGCCAAAACGCGGCCGCTGCGCTTGTGGCGCAGCTTCATGCTGCGCGCAGTCTCAATGTGCTTCCGGTCACCGCCGATAAGGCGACATCCGAGAGAATGGTGCGCGCACTTGAACACGACGAAAGCACACTCACATCCTCGATGGTCATGTGGAGTGCCAAAAGGCAAAGCGACACATATACGACCGCGTCGCTGGCCTGGACACTCAACGAGGTCCTCAGAAGAGATGAGCAGGTCCGACAGAATCTTACCGCCTTGCGGACTGACAAACGTCCTCCATGCCATTGGCGCGGGCTGATCTATCGATCCCATCGAGCTGCTGTTGAGGGTGGCATTCGCGCAGCGATCTGGGTTGCGTTGGCGGGGCTGTTCCTCGTGTATGCGGGCTGGCCCGCGGCAAGCACTTCCCTTGCCGTTGTCGGCGGCTTGGTCGGCCTTGGAGCAATGACGCCCAATCCGCGCGCGACGACCGCCCTGGCGCTGATTGCGGCACCCATTGCCGGTCTTCTGGCCGGGCTTCTCGAGTTCGTCGTCCTCGATGGCGTTGACGCCTTCACGTTGCTTGCGATCGGACTTGCTCCTCTCGTGATCGGCGCCGCACTCCTGATATCGTTGCCCAATCGCATAGTGTCGGCTCTCGGTCGATTCATCCTCATATTCGCCGTGATAATATTCTCGCCGGCCAATCCACAGACCTACGACGGACAGTCGTACGTTATGTTCTTTCTTTTGGCTTGTGTTGCTCCCGGCGTGTTGTTGGCGACGCAATTTCTTGTGCCTCCAGTCTCGCAAGACCGGCGGAGACGCTGGATGTTGTTGTCCTCTCGCAAAGAGTTAGCGCAAGGACCGTCCTGTGATCGGCGACATGAGCCCGAGGAGGAGATGTTTCGTGATGCCGTCAGGATTGGTCAGATCCTGTCCGCCGGCGGGAATGCTCCGAATGACGCGGAGACGATCGAAGAGGTTCTTTCTCATTTCGACCAATCTTCGATTATCCGGTTGTGCGACGACAAGCTGAAGATGCTCGCCGGTGGACCGTTAACGGCGTTGGCTGGAGAGGTGCGCGCTTCGTTCAACAAGCGGGAGCCG
Source organism: Allomesorhizobium camelthorni (assembly GCF_011045125.1). Taxonomy (GTDB): domain Bacteria; phylum Pseudomonadota; class Alphaproteobacteria; order Rhizobiales; family Rhizobiaceae; genus Allomesorhizobium; species Allomesorhizobium camelthorni. The sequence goes on from NZ_JAAKZF010000109.1 coordinate 6,781, forward strand.
CAGGCACTTCGCGCCGCGTCCCAGCGCTTATGCAAGGCGTCGCTGCCAGATCATTTTATAGCCGATCTCTCTGCTGCGCTCATGGTCGCGAGCTACCACATTGAGGCCGCGCTCGGACGACGCGTTTATCTCGACGAGGCCGCGTGATGGTGCGTATCTTCCGCGAATTGGTCATCGGCGGCGTTTTGTTTGCACCGTTCATCACCTATGCGGTGGCGGCTCTGTTTGTCGTGCTTCTCGTCAGGCCGCTGCTGCGTTTTGTTGGATTTTCGCGGATCTTCAGCAACGCTGCCATCGCCGAACTCAGCCTCTTCGTAGCAATTCTGGGCCTGATCCTCTTGTTTTTCTGAGGGATATTTGATGCATGGTGCCGGTCAAGATAAGGCGATCGATCGAGAAGAACAGCAGTCGAATTCGTTGTCAGGGTCGACCGAAGATGGAGCATTGCCCGAGCTCAGTGCGGTTGCGCGTGCGAAATCCGAGCAGCCTCCACCATACGAGCAGAGGCCGTCCGCACTACCCCCCAAGCCACCGGTCGCCTGGCGAAGAGCCATGGCGCCATTTCTGTGGTCGATGTCGCGCCGACTTGCGACGTTGGCGATCTTCCTTGTCGCGGTGCTCGTCTCACTCATGGTGTGGGACCAGTATGTAATTGCGCCGTGGACCCGCAATGGCAGCGTGCGTGTCCAGGTTGCAAGCGTCGCACCTCAAGTCTCTGGCCGGATTACGCAGCTGCGGATTACCGACAATCAATTCGTCCACAAGGGAGACATCCTCTATCAGATTGAGCCTTTTGATTTCGAGGTTGCATTGCGGTCGAGCAAAGCGCTGCTGGAGCAAAGGGAAACCGACTTGTACGTGAAGGAGCTGCAGTCCGAACGGCGGAAGCGGCTATCCGATCTGTCCACCACGCGGGAAGAGCAGCAGGTATTCGAAGGCAGTGCCCGACAGGCGAAAGCCGCGGTCGACGCGGCGCGTGAACAGGTCGCCCAGGCAGAAATCAATCTGAAGCGAACGGAGATTCGTAGCCCGGTGAACGGCTACGTCACGAATCTTCTGTTACGAGTGGGCGACTTCGCGCACGAGGGGGTCAGAAACATTTCGATCGTCGATACCGATAGCTTCTGGGTGGATGGCTATTTCGAGGAAACAAAGTTGGCGCAGGTGTGCATTGGGGATCGTGCCGAGGTGAAGTTAATGGGTTATTCTATCCCGATCATCGGTCACGTGACGACGATCACCCGAGGCATTAGCGTGTCCAACGCGGCGACCGGCGCTCAGGGTCTCCCCAATGTTAACCCCGTCTACACGTGGGTAAGGCTGGCACAACGTGTCCCGGTCAGAATCGCCATCGATAAGGTACCGCCTGGCATCCCGCTCGTCTCCGGCATGACTGGAACTGTAACGTTAAGCGCCGATTCTCATGCTAAGGAGAAAACATGGCTTTATCGCGCGAAGGCTGTGCTCAGTACCAGTCTCTCCCACGTGATAAGTGGAGTATCACCGCGACCTCGCTGCATCGCGCCCCGGACTTGAGCAAGAACGCATGTCAGCGGCCACATTTTTGACGCGCGATCAAGGAGTTGTTCCAGAAGCGCTAGATGGCCGACGGTGTGATCCGAAGCGTCCTGCAACGGTTGACAGATGAGTTGCCCGATGAGCCGCGCATCGTTTTCTTGGCCTGTATTGCAGACGGCATGGCGCCGGAGCAGTTTGCCGAGTTGTTTGAACTAACATCGCACACGGTATAAGCACGTCTGCACAACGCCCGAAGTTTGCTGGTTGAAGTGTTTACGCGCCAGTTCGATCACGCCCTCGGTGGCGTCTTTCAGCTAGACGATAACGGTAGCGAGCGCATAGCGAACGCAGTAATGGACCGACCTTTCCTGCGCCGGTGAAGCGGGGCAACATGAAAGCGCGTAACCCGGCGCGTCGGCGGCTTTTACGGTCACGGGCAACGATCGGCTCACGGTTGGTCTGGCTGTCGTCGATGATGATCCGCTCGGGTCGGGCCTAATCATAGGACCGCGATTATCGGAGATCATGACACGAGGCGTATAGCCTTTTGTCATAACTTGGGCATCGGTCGCTTTTCAGCCTTTGTACCGCGCCGGCTTGAACAAGCACGTCATGGACGAAATCGTTCCGATCGACCGCCCGCCAAAGCCAGTGCTTCCGGCCGTGTGCTACGTCGATGGCATCGATTCCATAGCCAATGGTCATTGGACCATCGAGTTTCGCCGGTCCTATTTTCGCTTGTCTGCAAAGGATTCGGAAGATGAGGATCTACCGCACACAAGCAGGTGGACGATGAAGGCGCTGCCAGGATCGGCCGGCTGCGTCCTATCAGCCTGCCGGGGCGACCTGGGAAACTATCCATTGCCCCTGGCATGAGATGTCGAACGGGCCTCATTGCCGCAGCGTTTCCAGCAAAGAGAAGCGAAAGCGCTCTTGTACCTCAACCTATCCCTTCGCCCATAGGAATCAGCATGACCAACGCCGTTATCGAATGTATTCTGAGCCGCAGTGCCGCCAAGTATTACGACCCTGCCGCCACCCTGAGCGACGATCAGATCCGCGACTTGGTGCGTATCGGCACCTCCGCGCCGACATCCTTCCACCTGCAGAACTGGCGCTTCATCGCCGTGCGCACGCCTGAAGCCAAGGCTCGGTTGCGTCCGATCGCCTGGGGCCAGCCCGCGATCACCGAAGCGGCTGTCACTTTCATCGTCTGCGGCCAGTTGGCCGATTCCAGCGTAGTACCAGAGCGTCTGTCACCGGTGGTGGAAGCGGGAATCATGCCGGCAAAGATGGTCCCGGAATGGGAAATCCCCGCACGCGGCCTGTACATGGAGTACCCGCAGCGCCAGCGCGACGAGGCTGTGCGCTCCGCGACCTTCGGCACCGCGGCGATGATCTATGCGGCCCGCTCGCTGGGCCTGGGTTCGACGCCGATGATCGGATTCGATGCCGAAGCGGTGCACCGCGAGTTTGGCCTGGCCGAAGACGAAGTGCCGGTCATGCTGTTGGCCGTAGGACCGGAGCGTCCGGGCAACTGGCCGCAGAAGCCGCGCCGTCCGGTGGCCGATGTGCTCGAATTCGCATAATTCTTAATCAATTCCGTAACTTATGGAGACCACAATGCCCAGAACTGCAGCGCCGAGCCCGGAACAGGTGCCGCCCGATTCGAAGTCGACTCTCGATATGTTCACCAAGAACATCGGGTTCACCCCAAATATGATGGCGGCCTTCGCGCAGAGCCCTATCGCGTTCAACTCGTGGGCCACCCTGCTCGGCTCCCTGAGCAAAGCGCTCGACGTGAAGACACGCGACAGTATCGGCCTCGCCGTCTCCGAGGTGAATGGTTGCAACTATTGCCTGACGGTTCACAGCTTCACGGCCGAACATATGGCTAAGCTGTCGGCTGATGACATCATTCTCGCCCGGAAGGGCCATGCCAACGACCCGAAGCGGGACGCCGCCGTCCAGTTTGCGCGCAAAGTCATCGAGACCCGCGGGCACGTCAGTGACGCCGATCTGAAAGCCGCCCGCGATGCTGGCTACACCGAAGCGAACATCATCGAGATCGTCGCGCTGGTGGCCATGTACTCCCTGACGAACTTCTTCAACAACGTGTTCGATCACGAGAAGGACTTCCCCGCCGTTGCGCCGGCGGGCTCGATCTGAATTCTATCCGGTCACATCGACCATCTCCGAAGGTCCTTGGACGTTCCATGTGATGCGAGTCTAACACTAAAGCCCGGATGCACAGGAGCGCTTCCGGGCTTTTCGTATGGGCCGACGGCCGCTCGCTCGGCGTCGCGCCGCCGCTATTTCTTGAAAGACTTAGCCCGGTTTGCGGAAGGCGCATAGGGCGCGGCGCGGTACGCTTGGTTTTTGATTGCTGCCCAGGGGCGTGTTACGGAAGCTGATCGCCATTCGGTTGTAGGCCGTTCACCAAGCTGATCGCGATCGAGTTCCTTCTCGCAAAAGACCGTGCGGCCGCCTGGTATGTCTCGTCCGGCACACCGGTTTGGAGCACACGTGTCACCGTCTCGACCAGGGCCAAGGCGGCGCGCTCGGTGTCGGTAAAGAGATTGCCGCCGTCCTCCCAAGCCTGAATCAAGGCGAGCTTTTTGGTCGGCACGCCGTCTTCGTGAGATCGCGGGTATGCATGTCGAGCCAATAAGCGCAGTTGTTGATCTGCGAGACGCGCGGATATACTAGCTCCACCAGCACCTGCGAGCAGGCGGGTCTGCGTGACATAGCCGTAGACTCCGCCGAGGGCCTTGGGCGCCATTCGGAGCAATTTTGTTATAATCCAGTCGTTTAGTCACACTGCTCTTCCCTTGATAACCATGCAAAACTCGGGCGAGGTTTGCACTCTTGATGTTATTTGACGGGCGTGGTCAACGGGTTATCATTGGTGTCGAGGACGAAGACAGCGAGCAGTTTTGCCGGCTCGGTCCTGCTGGCATTGCGGCTGATCGAATGGGTCGCACCCGGCGGTTCGGACCAGCTCTCACCCGCCCGATAGATGCGCGTCTCGCCGTCATTCACCTTCGACTCGATCGCACCCGAGATCACATAGGCGTATATGAAGGATGATTTCGCGTGGGTGTGGGACGGGGAAGCCGCGCCCGGCGCGTAATTTACTTCCAGGGCGATCAGCGACTTGCCGGGGATATTGGGAATCGCCTCCTCTAAATTCTTGGTGACAGTTTCCACTTGGCCGTCACGGGCCGCGACAGGGACGGCCATCGAGATGGCAAGAGCCGAGCAGGTGACGGCAATGATGGTCGGGATTTTCATCGACTTTTTCCTTCTGCCTATAGGTTGGTCTTCGTTTCTCATTGTTTCCTCCCAGCCTTGCCGGCCTGCTGACTATCGTTAGTGGGATTTGGCGCGAAATACGCTGTAGCGCTTTGGCTACTGCAAGGCCCGTGCGTGTCCGTGCGCAGCTCAGCCCTCGCCATGTCAATTCAACCTCGAGCAGACCCTCTCTATGCCGCCGTCACTTCCAGCCCGCGCTGCACCCCCGGACGCGCGAGGCCGCGGTCGAGCCATGCCGGGACATTAAGAAAGCGGTCGAAGCCGACGAGCTCGCGCGCTTCGTAAAAGCCGATCAGGTTGCGCACCCAGCCGAGCAGCGAAATATCGGCGATGCTGTAGTCAGTGCCCATCACCCAGTCGCGTCCCGCGAGCCGTTCGTCGAGGACACCGAGCAGCCGCGCTGATTCGGTTGCGTATCGGTCACGCGGGCGCTTGTCCTCATAGGCCTTGCCGGCGAATTTGTTAAAGAAGCCGACCTGGCCGAACATCGGCCCGACGCCGCCCATCTGCCACATCACCCACTGGATCGTTTCGTAGCGGGTGTTCGGATCGGCCGACATAAATTGTCCCGTCTTGTCCGCAAGATAGAGGAGGATCGCGCCCGATTCGAACAGTGCGAGCGGCGTGCCGCCCGGCCCGTCGGGGTCGTAGATCGCGGGAACCTTGCCGTTGGGGTTGAGTGCGAGAAAGGACGGGTCGTAGTTTTCGTTCGCCATGATGTCGATCCGATGCGGCTCGTAGGCGAGGCCCGTTTCCTCAAGCATGATGCCGACCTTCACCCCATTGGGCGTCGGCAGGGAAAAGAGTTGCAGCCGATCGGGGTACTGCACCGGCCAGCGCGCGAAAATCGGATGATTGAGTGCCACTTTCTCCCTCCTAGATGAACGGACCGAGCTGCGCCGGGACATGGCCGCTTCTTCCGCGTGGATGCGTGCCGAACTGGCCCGCAGGCAGAGCCAAAAACAGGAAACGAAGCGGCTGCGGTTACACGCTTGTTCGCGATTTCGACGACCTTTGGTGACGTTAGTATCGACATTAATGACGCGCGAGATCAGCCAGATTGCAATGGCAACGACGGTCGAGACGATCGCCACGATCCAAAAGGCGACGATGATCCACGAGGAGTGGCGGAACAACTCGCCCTCCCCAAGTCCTCATGGACGAACGCGGATGATCGTCTTCCCGCTGATCCGCTCGGTCGGATTGAAAGCGGCGACAGCGTCGTCGAGGGTCGAGACGGTGCCGATATTCGTCCGCAGTCGTCCGTCACGCACCCGCTGGACGATTTCACTCAGTTGGGCACGATCGGACTCGACAACGAAGTCGACCGCCAAGCCTTCGGCGGGCCGCGACTCGGCCGGGCCGACGACGGTCACCAGCGTACCTCCGGCTCGAATCAGGGCTGCGGACCGCTTCTGTACGTCACCGCCGATGACATCGAACACCAGATCGACTCCACCGACGTCTTCCAGGGCGTCGTTTTCAAGGTCGACGAATTCATTTGCGCCGAAGTCGAGCACCCTCTGACGGTCGGCAGCACGTCCGGTGCCGATGACATAGGCGCCGGCCTCTCGTGCGAGTTGCGTCGCCATCGAACCGACTGCGCCGGCCGCGCCGTGCGCGAGGACGCTCTGTCCCGCCTGAAGACGGCCGTGCTGGAACAGTCCCTGCCACGCGGTCAGACCCGAGATTGGCAAGCTCGCGCCCACCGTGAAGTCGACGTCGCCCGGGAGCGGCGCGAGGTTGCGTGCCTCCATGGCTATATATTCCGCTAGTGTGCCGTCGCGATGCCAGTCTGCGAGACCGAACACCCGCTGTCCCACTGAAAGACCCGTGGTGCCATAGCCGAGCGCGGTGACCACACCGGCCAGCTCGTGTCCGGGGATCGACGGTGTTCGGTCACGGTCGCGACGATCGGTCCAGGTCGAAGGCCAACCCAGCTCAGTGTTGACGAACCCCGACGCATGAACCTGAACGACGACATCGTTTATCGATGCCTCCGGCTCGGGCCGCTCCACCAGCTTCATCCCGGCTGTTCCCGCAGCCTGGTCCGTCACAACGATCACCTTCATGATAATGTTCTCCTTGATCAGCAACGGCTTGGCCATTGACCATCATCGACGCCATGCCCCGGTTAT
>NZ_JAAKZF010000011.1 GCF_011045125.1 Allomesorhizobium camelthorni
CGTAAAGACGCCCTAACCTATTGAATCTCCGCATCATTGTTTTCGAAAATCGACTACGATTTTCGGGCTGAAGCGCCGCGACGCCCCTCCTCCCAGGATTAATGCCTCCCCAGCCGGCTTAACACAGCGTTAACCATAGCTCTGTATCTATTGTTAACCATACGCTATGGCGGAGGACCGTTCGGTCTCAGGCATGACGCCGATCCGCCGGCCGGTCAGATCGGGCATGCGCCAGCATGCCAATTCAAAGGGGATGAGTTTCGTGGCAAGCATAATGACCAACGCCTCGGCACTGACGGCACTGCAGAGCCTGAGCGCCACCAACCGCGCTATGGAAACCACGCAAGCGCGCATTTCGACGGGTTATCGCGTAGCGGAAGCAAGCGACAATGCCGCTTACTGGTCGATCGCCACGACGATGCGCTCCGACAACGCCGCTCTCTCGACCGTGCAGGATGCTCTCGGTCTCGGCGCCTCCAAGGTCGACACCGCCTATACCGCCATGAGCAAGGCGGTAGAAACCGTCAACGACATTAAGGTCAAGGTCGTCGCCGCCTATGGCGCCAGCCCGGCCGACAAGGAAAAGATCCAGACCGAAATTTCCGCCCTGCAGGTCCAGCTCAAGAGCTACGCCGACTCGGCCACCTTCAGCGGCTCGAACTGGATGTCGGTCAACGCCACCGTCGCCGGCGGGCACGTCGCGGCGGGCGTGCACAATGACGCGAAGATCGTTTCCTCCTTCAACCGCGATGCCTCGGGCACGGTAACGCTCGGCACGATCTCCATCAACGTCCAGTCAATCAAGCTTTACGACGCCGGCGCCACCACCAACGAGACCAAGGGCATCCTCGAAGGTGTCCGGCTGGGCACCACCGGTTTGCGCGAAGACACCGCCGTCACACCCGCCGCCAACGCCGCAATCGCCGCCACCGACGGTTATGCGGTCTCGACATTGACCGTGAAGGGCTATTCGGACGCGCAGATCGAGCAGATGCTGAAAGTCGTCGATATTGCCTTGGCGGAACTGACCACTGCAGCCACCCAGCTCGGCTCGGCCAAGAAGCAGGTCGACCTGCAGAAGCAGTTCACCACCAGCCTGATGGACTCGATCGATCGCGGCGTTGGACAGCTCGTCGACGCCGACATGAACAAGGAATCGACCCGCCTCCAGGCGCTGCAGGTGCAGCAGCAGCTCGGCATCCAGTCGCTGTCGATCGCCAACAGCAATTCGCAGAGCATTCTGGCCCTCTTCCAGAACTGACGCCGCAAAGCCACGGATTTTTCATTCGAAACCGGGCCGCGTAATCGCGGCCCGGTTTCATTTTCGCACAAGCTTCGCCGTCTAGTGTTCCTGCGGACCATCATGCGGGAGCGCTCGATCCGTGCCGGAGCAGATCCAGAACATCATCTCGAACCTGCAGAGCTTCGGCCCGCGCCGGCTGGCGATCATGGCCGGCGTCGCCGCGCTCGTCCTTGCCATCATCGGCGTCGCTTCCGTCTATTTGAACCGCCCCGCCTACGAGACGCTCTATGTCGGGCTGGAACGCTCCGACGTGAACCAGATCGGCCTGGTGCTCGGCGAGGCCGGCATCGGCTTCGATGTGGCCTCCGACGGCACCACGGTGCTGGTGCCGGCCGGGAACACGGCCGCGGCGCGCATGCTGCTTGCCGAAAAGGGCCTGCCGACCAGCGCCAATGCAGGCTACGAGCTGTTCGACAATGTCGGCTCGCTCGGCCTCACCTCCTTCATGCAGCAGGTGACCCGCGTGCGCGCACTGGAAGGCGAAATCGCCCGCACCATCCAGTCGATCAACGGCATCAAGGCGGCGCGCGTCCACCTCGTCATGTCCGAGCGCGCCAATTTCCGGCGCGACGAGCAGCAGCCTTCTGCGTCGGTCGTCATCCGCGCCTCGGGCATCGACGCGGTCAAGAGCGCCATGTCGATCCGCTATCTGGTCGCCGCCGCCGTTCCCGGCCTCGACGCCGGCAAGGTCACGGTGCTCGATTCCTCCGGCGCGCTTCTCGCCGCTGGCGACGACCCAGCCAACACCAGCGCCAGCCGCTCCTTCGGCGTCGAGCGCACAGTCGAGACCGAAATCGAGGAAAACATCCGCCGCGCGCTGACCCCCTATCTCGGCCCGGAGAACTTCCGCGCCAGCGTCAGGGCCGAGGTCAACACCGACACCAGGCAGACCGAGGAGACCATCTTCGATCCGGAATCGCGGGTCGAGCGCTCGGTCCAGATCGTGCGCGCCAACGAGAACGCCAACCGCCAGTCGGCAGCGGCGCCCGCAACCGTCGAACAGAACCTTCCCGAGGCCGTGGACGCGCCGGCCGAGGGCGGTCCGCAATCTTCCGAGCAGAGCGAGCGTAAGGAGGAAACCACCAACTACGAGATGAACTCCAAGCGCATCGCCACCGTCAGCAATGGCTACACCCTGACCAAGATGTCGATCGCCGTCGTGGTCAACCAGCAGCGGCTCGCAGCCATCCTTGGCGAAGGCGCGACGCCCGAGCAGATGACGGCGCGCATCGAGGAGATCCGGAAAGTGGTCGCCTCCGCCACGGGCCTGAACGAGGCGCGCGGCGACGTGATCAACGTTTCGGCCGTGGAGTTCATCGACGGTCTGGACGGCGTCGAGGTCGCCGAACCCGGCCTGCTCGACAAGGCCGGCCAGCATGTCGGCACCATGATCAATGCCGGCGCCTTCGTCGCCGTCGTTTTCCTCGTCATCTTCTTCGGGCTGCGACCGCTCGCAGCCTCGCTCGGCAAGCCCGCGCAGGCGGCGATCGCCGGGCCGAGCTTCGAAGAAGTGCAGCGCTCGCTGCCGGTGCCGGAGGGTGAGCAGGCGGCCCAGGCGGCGTCGGCAAGCGCCCTGCCCGGCGGCCGCGTGCAAAACCCGCTCGACGATCTTCGCCAGAAGATTCGCCCCGCGCCGCAGGAGCGGCTCGCCCGCATGGTCGACCTGAATGAGGAGCGCACCGCGCAGATACTGCGCAAATGGGCGCACCAGGAAGCGGTCGGCTGATGGCTGCGCTGGCGCTCTTCGACGTTCTCACCGATTTCGGCAAGCGGCCGCAACGCGCTGGCGCGCCGCAGCCTTCGGCCGAGCAGAGGCAGGACGCCTCCCCGGCCGCATTTTCCGCTCCCGGCGCACCGACGCCCGACCTTTCCGAGATCATCGCCGCCGAAGTCGCCCGCGCCGAACTAGCCCTCGAGCAGCGGCTTTCGCTGGCGCATGAGGCCGCGCTCGAAGCGGAGCGCCAGGTGCATGCAGCCGAGGTCGAGACGCTGATGCGCCGCTTCGGCGAAGAGGCAAGCGGGGCCATAACCGCGCGGATCGCCGAGATGGAAGGCCGCCTCGGCGAACTGACGACCTCCGCCACCGCGCGCATACTCAGCGGGTTCCTGAGCGAGGAACTCGCCAGGCGCTCGCTGGACGCGCTCGCCCGCTCGATCCGCGCCGCGGTCGGCGACGCCGAGGCGGTGCGCATCCAGGTGCGCGGCCCGCAATCGCTGTTCGAGACGCTGCAGGCGGCGCTCGGCGACCGCGCCGGCAGCTTCGACTACATCGAGGCGCCCGGCCTCGATTTGACCGTGTCGATCGACGGCAATTTGTTCGAGACGCGGCTTTCGGAATGGTCCGGCGTGATGCAGGAGATATTGTCTTGAGTTCGGTGGAAATCGGCGACGTCAAGCACGAGATCGTCATCGTCCGGCGCATGCACAGCGACGAGGGGGACGCCCATCACGGCGGCGTCTGGAAGATCGCCTTCGCGGATTTCATGACCGCGATGATGTGCTTCTTCCTGGTCATGTGGCTGATCAACGCTTCCAACGAGCAGATCAGGGCCTCCGTCGCCAGCTATTTCAATCCGGTCAAGCTGATCGACCGCAATTCCAGCCGCAAGGGGCTGGAGGACATCGGCGACGGCCCGCATTTTTCCGGCAACGCGCCCGAGAGCCCGGAAGTCTCCGCCGAGAAGGCCGGCAATGGCGGCCAGGCGACGGCCGGGCAGAACGACAAGCTCCACTCGGCCAAGGAGCAGGAAGAAACAGCCGCCCATTCCGACCAGAATCTTTTCGCCGATCCCTATGCCGTGCTGGCCGAGATCGCGACCAACACCGATGCCAGGCAGAACATCAGCGCCAAGGGCGACGGCGGCGCCGAGGAAGCCGGGCCGGCGACGGGCGCCTCGGGCGGCGAATCCTATCGCGATCCGTTCGCGCCTGATTTCTGGTCGCAGCAGATGGCGACGCCAACTCCCGCCGAGGCCAGCGCCGAGCGCGCGAAGGCCGAAGGCGAGGTCGAGACGACGGATCCAGCCGCCGAACTGACCGCGCCGAGCGTCAACGCGCCGCTGGCGCCCGATGCAGGCGAGAACGCGGCGGCGGCGCTTCAGGAGAAGGCGGAGCCGGAACCCGCGTCCGCCCCGCCGAGCGAGACGGCCGTGGAAGCGGCCGACGCGATAAGGCAGGAGCTTGCCACGGCCTTCGAACCCGGCGACCCCTTGCTGGAAGGCATTTCGGTCACCGCGACCGACGAGGGCATCGTGATTTCGGTCACCGACCAACTCGAATTCGGCATGTTCGAGATCGGCTCGGCCGTGCCCCGGCGCGAACTGGTGCTGGCCATGGAAAAGATCAGCAAGGCGATCAGCACCCAGAAGGGCGCGCTGGTCATCAGCGGCCACACCGACGGCCGGCCGTTCAAAAGCGAGACCTACGACAATTGGCGGCTTTCGACCGCCCGCGCCCACTCCGCCTACTACATGCTGGTGCGCGGCGGGCTGGACGAGCGGCGCGTGACGGAAGTCGCCGGCTATGCCGACCGCAAGCTGAAGGAGCCGGCCGAGCCGCTTGCCGCCGCCAACCGGCGCATCGAGATTCTGCTGAAAGGCGGCGAATGAGGCTGGCTGCCGCAGTCGGCGTCGTCGGGCTGGCGCTTATTGCGGGCCTGCCGCCCGCAATCGCGCATGCAGCCGGCGGCAGCGGTCTGCAGCCTTTCCAGATGGTGCGTTCGCTTCAGCTCGTGCAGGACCGCATCGCCAGCGGCGATCACGCCGCCCTTCCCATGCAGCGCAAGCTGCTCGAGATGATCGACGCCAAACTGCGCGAAGGCGACAGCGCGGAGCTCGGCGAACCGCACAATTTCCGGGCGATGCTCGTTTACGCCATGAGCGGCGGCAACCCCACGACGATCGAGGCCGCTATGGCGCGCCTAGACATCGACTCCGAAAACAGAGGCATCGGCGCCGGCATACTGAACTATCTGACCGGCCGTCCGAAGGAGGCGCAAACCGCGCTGGCGGCCGTCGACCCGATGCTGGCCCCGCCGGAGCTCGGCGCTTTCCTGGCGCTGGTCAAGGGCTCGCTCGTCGCGCTCGAACAACCCAAGTCGGCGCTGACTTTGTTCGACCAGGCCCGCCTGCTCGGACCGGGCACGCTGGTCGAGGAGGCGGCGCTGCGCCGCATCGTCGGCATATGCGGCACGACCGGCGATGCCGAGCGTTTCGTGGCCGCCTCGTCGCAATATGTCAGAAATTACCTCCGCTCGCCCTATGCCAGCCAGTTCGCCGATTCCTTCGTTTCCGGCATTGTCACGCTCAACGCGTCGCTCGGGCTGGACCGGATAGAGAAGATCGTGGCCATGATGGATGGCGAGCAGCAGCAGGTCATCTATCTGCGCGTCGCGCGCCGCGCAGCAATTGACGGGCTGAACGAGCTTTCGGCTTTCGCCTCGGAAAAGGCGGAGCGCAAGGCCATGGGCCGCAAACAGGAGGAAGATCCTCGCGCGCTCCTCTATTCCAGCCTTGCGTCGGTCACCTCGGGCTCGATCGAGGAGGTGCAGGCCAAGATCGACCGGATAGACCGGTCCAAATTGTCCGACAGCGACCGCAGGCTGCTCGATGCCGTACAGGCGGTCGCGGCCGAAGTCATCGCCGAGCCGCCCGTGCCCAATCCCAAGGCTATCGTGTCACCGGCGGGTGAAACCGCAAAGCCGGGCGTTGCGCCTGTCGCGGGAGCCGATCCCGCCCGCGCCGGCGGGGTTTTGGTCGCGGCGCCGCGCGAGACCCCGGCCATCGAAACGGCCAAGGCCGACGAAACGACCGCAGCGCCCGATCCTGCCACGGCCCTCGTCGCCGAAACGCGCAAGAAACTCGAGGCGATCGACAAACTTCTCGGAGAAGCCGCCAAATGACGACCAGCGTCAACCAAGCCTGGGCGGCGGTGTTGCCTGATCGGGCGAAAGCCGACGCGCCGCGCCAGAACGGCAAGGGCGGCGAAACCGGCTTTGCCGAGGCGGTGAAGCTCGGCGCACCCGGCAAACAGGCGCGCCCTTCCACCACGGACGCGTCCGGCGATACACGGCGGCCTCGTTGGAACATCGAGCTCAACCTCGCGGACCGGACCGCTGGCGAACTGCACGCCGCCGGAGCAAACGACGCGCGCCATCAACGGGAACTCCCGCCCGGCCTGCCTGACATTGCTGCCGGTCACAAAGATGCCGATGGTCGTGAAAACCCCGAAGCAGAGTCAGTGGAAGAAAAGGCAGCTCCAGAAGAGCGAGCCACGAGCGCATCGGAGACGATGCCGATCGCGTTCTGGTCGCCGGTTCCGCCGTTGACTTTGCTGGGCGGCTTTGGCCGGCCTGAAGCCAATAGCGATTCTGCCTCGCCAACCGCACCTGCTTCCTTGCAGGCAGACATAGCACCGCCGCCCGGCGAACCGGCCAAGGCTGACCCCACACAGGCCAAAGCTGCGGTGATCACGCCGCCAGCGTTGGCAGCCGCGGCCGTCGCCGTGCCGTCGCAAGGCAATACAAAGACCGCCTCCGCCGAAACCGCTGCGCCACCCACCGCCGCACCGGCGGCAAGAGTTGCCGGCAGCGAAGGCGAATCCAGGTCCATGCCGACACTCGGCGAACTCGCCATGAAGCCGGCGGCCGGCACTCAGTCCGGCGCCGCCTCGACCAACGAAACCACCAGGCCGGTAGCTGCCGAATCCGCCGCACGCCTGGACCCCACCGCCGCAAGCGCAATGATCGCCCGTGATTCGCTGCGGGAAAGTGCTCCTGATGCGCCGAGCCAGGCAGCCCACGTCACCGTCCTTGCCCAGCAGAACGTCCCCGCGCCCGCGATCCCCTTCCCCGGCTTGACGGCTGCGCCCCTGCTGACCGCCGTCGCGGCCGACGGGTCGTGGCGCGAGCTCGCCGCCGCCGATTCGCGTGGTCTGCCTTCGCAAAACGCCGTCGTTTCGACGCATTCCCTGAAGGTGCAACTGCACCCGGCCGAGCTTGGCATGGTCACCGCCAGCCTGCGTTTCGCCGGCGAGCAGCTTACGGTCGAACTGCAGGTGGAATCCATCGAAGCGCAGCAGCGGCTGAATGCCGACGCCGATACGATCGTCAGGTCGTTGCGCGCGCTCGGACTGGAGGTCGACCGCGTCACCATTCAGCAATCATCGGTTGTACAAACGTCGAATGCCCGGGCCGATGCGAACGCGGGCCAGAACGGCCAGCCGGCTCCCGATCGTCAATCTTTCAACGCGGCGGGTTCCGGCGGCGGCAACGGCGAGGCCGGCGGCCAGCACTCCGGAAGGGACACCTCGAATGGCGCGCAAGCCTCCCAGAACATCGCTCCTGGTAGCGCGGATCGTGCTGGCGGCGGGCTTTATATCTAGCGCCGCAAGCGTCTTGCCGGCGGCCGCCCAGAACCCGTGTGAACCCGAAATCCTGCGCGCCGCCGACCGCTACGGCGTGCCTGCCGGCATCCTCTATGCAGTCGGCCTGACTGAGACCGGGCGGAAAGGCAGCCTTCAACCTAATGCCTTGAACATAGAAGGAAAAGCTGTCTTCCTGCCAGCGCCGGGGAGGCCGTTGCAACTTTCGAAAGCGCGCGCCGGGGCGGCGCCAGGCTGATCGATCTCGGCTGCATGCAGATCAACCATCACTATCATTCGGAGAATTTCCGCAGCGTCGAAGAGATGCTCGACCCGCGCCGCAATGTCGACTATGCAGCCCGCTTTCTGGCGCGGCTGCATCAGCGCCACCAGACCTGGTCGATGGCGGTCGCGCGCTATCACGCCGGCCCTGACAACGACCCGGCGCAGAAGCGCTATGTCTGCCGGGTCATCGCCAACATGGTCGCGTCCGGCTTCGGAAAGTGGACCGAAAACGCTAGAAGTTTCTGCAACCCATGACTGAATTCTGAGTCACGCCGGCGGCAATCGGCGTGTAGATTGCCCGCCACTTCCGGCGCAACCTCCGGCTGAGCCAGACTCCCAAGAAACTAGCTACAAGAAATGACGGTTGTTCAGGAATAACGTCAACCGCTACCCCTTTCCTCACTGAAATTGCAGATGATTCGGAGGGCGGGCCGATGATTGTTATCGTGGACGAGCGAAAGCTCGTCACTGACGGATACAACTCACTTTTCGACCGGGAAGGCGTCGCAAGCGCAGGCTTTGCGTCGGGCGAATTCGACGAGTGGGTCGAAAGCGCGGCCGATGAGGACGTCAAATCAGTCAGGGCGTTTCTGATCGGAGATTGTGGCGAAGATGCGGTCTCTCCGCGCAAAATTCGTGGCAGGACCGGGGCGCCTGTCATCGCGCTCAGCGAACACCACTCGCTCGAAAACACGCTCAGGCTGTTCGAATCCGGTGTCGACGACGTCATCCGCAAGCCGGTCCACATCCGTGAGATCCTGGCGCGCATCTCGGCGATCAGCCGCCGCGCGCAGGAAGAAACGAGCTTCACCGAAATCGGCGCGATGCGCATTTTCCTCGACGGCCGCGACCCCGAAATCGAGGGTCAGCCGCTGCCGCTGCCGCGCCGCGAACGCCGCATCCTCGAATATCTGGCGAGCAATCGCGGACGCCGCGTCACCAAGACCCAGGTGTTCAACGCCATCTACGGCATCTTCGACGAAGAGGTCGAGGAGAACGTCGTCGAGAGCCACATCAGCAAGCTGCGCAAGAAGCTGCGCGAGAAGCTCGGCTTCGATCCGATCGATTCGAAGCGCTTCCTCGGCTACCGGCTGGTCGGCTGATGCCGCTGGCGGCTGCGGTCTCGCGCCGCGCCAGCCTCGCGCAAGTCATGGCAGCTAGCCTCATGACCTGCGGCCTGGAAATCGAGGAGATGGTTCGATGAGCCTTTATGGAATGATGCGCACCGGCGTTTCTGGCATGAACGCCCAGGCCAACCGGCTCTCCGCCGTCGCCGACAACATCGCCAATTCGAGTACCACCGGCTACAAGCGCGCCACCACCGAGTTCGCTTCGCTGGTCCTGCCGAGCACCAATGGCAACTATTCTTCCGGCGGCGTCACCACCTCGATCCGCAATTCGATCAGCCAGCAGGGCGACCTGAAATTCACCACGTCGGGCAGCGATCTGGCGATCAACGGCAACGGCTTCTTCGTGGTCCAGGGCCCCGGCGGCACGCCGGTGCTGACCAGGGCCGGCTCCTTCGTTCCGGACGGCGAAGGCCGTCTCGTCAACGCCGCCGGCTACCAGCTCCTCGGCTACAGCTTCGCCAACGGCGTGCCGAGCGCAGCCGCAAACGGCTTCGGCGGGCTCGAACCCGTAACCCTCGCGCAGAACGAGCTCGTCGCCTCGCCGACCACCACCGGTGTATTTACCGCCAATCTGCCGGCCGGCGCTACGGTTGTTCCCGCGGCCAACCTGCCCTCGGCCAATGCGGCGACGGCCACCTATTCGGCCAAGTCCTCGCTGATCACCTACGACAATCTCGGCGGCGAGGTTCTGCTCGACGTCTACTTCACCAAGACCGGCGCAAACACCTGGGAGGTTGCCGTCTACAATCAGGCGAATGCGGCACCCAACACCTCGTTCCCCTATACCGCGCCGGCGCTCGCTACCCAGACGCTGACCTTCAGCGCCACGGATGGCAAGCTTGCGGGAGCAAGCGCCACCGACATCACCATTCCGATCCCCGGCGGCCTGTCGCTCGACCTCGACCTCGCCAAGACAACGCAACTTGCCGAGACCTACACGCTGCTCGACGCCAAGGTGAACGGCAACGCGCCGAGCGCCATCGACGGCATCGAGATCAGCCAGGACGGCACGGTCTTTGCGAATTACGAGAACGGTTCGTCGCGCGCGCTCTACCGCATCCCGATCGCCAATGTCGCCAGCCCCGACCAGCTTCTAGTCATGCCGGGCAACGTCTTCGCCGAAAGCCCCGAATCCGGTGCTGTGCAGATCGGCTTCGCCAACGAGGCCGGGCGCGGCAGCGTCATGTCGGGCGCGCTGGAGAATTCCAACGTCGACGTCGCCGAGGAACTGACCAACATGATCGAGTCGCAGCGCAGCTACACGGCCAACTCGAAAGTGTTCCAGACCGGCGCCGACCTCATGGACATCCTGGTTAACCTGAAGAGGTAAGCCGCAAGGCGAGAGCCTGATTGAGATAAAGCATGTCGCTGTCTACCGCACTGAGCATCGCACAATCGTCGATTCTGAATACCGGGCGTCAGACCAGCGTCGTTTCCCGCAATGTCCTGGAGAGCCAGAACCCCGATTACGCGCGCCGCTCGGCCGTTGTGTCGAGTTCGGCGCCCGGCGCCCGCGTCGTCGAAATCCATCGCGCGACCAACGAGCAGCTGTTTCGCCAGAACCTTTCGGCGCAGTCCGCCTGGAGCGGTCAGGGCGCGCTCTATTACGGCATGGAGCAACTCGGCCTGGCGGTGAACGGCGTCGATAACGCCACCTCGCCGGCCAACGCGATCGGCGAATTGCAAAAGGCGCTGCAGCTTTATTCGGCCTCGCCTTCAAACGGCAATCTCGCCGCTAACGCGGTCAACGCCGCCCGCCAGGTCGTGCGTGGCCTCAACGACGCCTCCACCTCCATCCAGACCTTCCGCGTCCAGACCGACCAGGAGATCGCCACCGCCGTCAACGAGCTGAACACGCTGCTCGCCGATTTTGAGGCTGCCAACAACAGCGTCATCAACGGCACCCGCGCCGGCCGTAACACTTCGGACGCGCTCGACCAGCGCGACGCCATACTGAAGAAGATCGCCGATTATGTTCCGGTGTCGAGCTTCAAGCGCGGCGACAACGACATGGTGCTGATGACCATGGACGGCACGACCCTGTTCGAGGCCGTGCCGCGCACCGTCAGCTTTCAGCCCTCGACCGCCTATGCCGCGGGCATGACCGGCAATGCCGTCTATGTCGACGGCGTGCCCATCGCCACTGCAACCGGCGGCAATACCAATGCCTCCGGTAAGATCGCCGGCCTGGTGCAGCTGCGCGACAGCGTCTCCTCGACGATGCAGAGCCAGCTCGACGAGATCGCGCGCGGCCTGATCACCGCCTTCGCCGAGACCGACCAGACCGGCGGCGCGGCTCCCGATGCGCCGGGCCTCTTCACCTGGACGGGCGCGCCAGGCATGCCGCCTGCGGGAACGCTGGTCGACGGTCTCGCCGCAACCATCCGCCTCAACGCCGCGATGGACCCGAGCGTCGGCGGCAATCCGCAATTGCTGCGCGACGGCGGCGCCAATGGCGCGGCCTATGTCGCCAACACCACCGGCGGCGCCTCCTACGCCGAGCTGCTGATCGCCTATGGCGACCGTCTCGAACAGCCCATGGCCTTCGACAACGCCGCCGGCAATGGCGCCAATTCCAGCCTGGTCAACTATTCAACCAGCGCCATCGGCTGGTTCGAGGGCCTGCGCCAGGAGGCCTTCCGCGCCGCCGAATCCAAGGAAGCGCTGGCGGTGCGCACCGCCGAGGCGCTGTCCAACGAGACCGGCGTCAATGTCGACATGGAAATGTCGCTGCTGCTCGATCTCGAACATTCCTACGAGGCCTCCGCCCGCCTGATCAAGGCGGTCGACGACATGCTGGCCTCGCTCCTGGCGGCGGTGAGGTAGCGCCATGAAGACCTCCTTCGTCTCCTCCGCCGCCGTATCGCAGGCGATGCGCTATTCGCTGGTCCGCTCGCAGGGCGACCTCGTCAAGGCGCAGAAGGAAGTCTCGACCGGCAAGGTCGCCGACGCCGGCCTGGCGCTCGGCGCGCGCACCGCTTCGTCCATCTCGTTCGCCCGCGACTTTGAGCGGCTGAACGGCATCGTCGATTCCAACGGCCTGGTCTCGTCCCGCCTTTCGGCCACGCAAAAAGCGCTCGACCAGATCACCCTGGCCGCGCAGGATTTCCTCGCCACGCTCACCTCCGCCTCGTCCGGCGACGCGCTTTCCGACGTCACCCAGGCGAGCGGCGAGGCGACGCTCGAGGCACTGACCGCGCTCCTGAACAGCAGCTTCAACGGAGAGCACCTCTTCGCCGGCACCAACACCGACGTGAAGCCGCTCGACGATTTCACCGCCGCCGGCTCCACCGCCAAGGCGGCGTTCGATGCGGCCTTCCTCGCGCATTTCGGCGTCGCGCAGAACGATCCGGCAGCAAGCGCCATCACCAAGCCGGACATGGAGGCGTTCCTCACCGCCGTCGAGCCGCAATTCACCGGCCCCGGCTGGCAGGCCAACTGGTCCAACGCCACCGACCAGGCGATCGTCAGCCGCATCGCGCTCAACGAGACTGCGGTCACCTCGGTCAGCGCCAACAATGACGGCGTGCGCAAGCTTGCGATGGCCGCCGCCACGATCAGCGATCTCCTGTCGAGCGAAGTCAGCATCGCCGGCCAGTCGGCCGCGATAGCGCGGGCGGTCACCCTGGTCGGCGAGGCGATCGCCGATCTCGGCACGCTGCGGGCAGAGACCGGCATCACCGAAAAGCGCGTCACCGACGCCAGCCAGCGCATAAAGCTGCAGTCGGACCTGTTCGAGCGGCAGATCCTCGACCTCGAAGGCGTCGATCCCTACGAGGCCTCGACCCGGGTCGCCGACCTGCTCTCCCACATCGAGACCTCATACGCGCTCACCGCGCGCATACAGCAACTGAGCTTCCTGAGATTCCTGGGGTAAGGGCAATGTACCAATTTTCCTATGCCGACATTCAGACCGACTCGGTGGCCGACGCCAAGGACCGCGAGCGGCAGTTGCTGACCCGGTCGATCGATCTCCTGACCACCGCCAGTTCGGTCGGCACGAATTCCATGGAAGCGATCGAGGCTCTCCATTTCACCAACCGCGTCTGGACCTCCTTCGTCGAGGATCTCGGCAATCCCGAAAACGCTTTGCCCAAGGAGCTGCGCGCCAACCTCATCTCCATCGGCCTTTGGCTGCTGCGCGAGGCCGAGGAGGTCCGCCAGGGCCGCTCCGACAATTTCGAGGGGCTGATCGAGGTCTCGCAGATCATTCGGGACGGCATCCAATGAAGAACACGCTGAAGATCTCGCTGAAGCCCAACGAGAAGATCTATCTCAACGGCGCCGTCATCAGTGTCGACCGCAAGGTGACGATCGAGCTCTTGAACGACGTGCAGTTCCTGCTGCAGAACCATGTGCTGCAGCCCGGCGAGGCGTCGACGCCGCTGCGCCAGCTCTATTTCATGCTGCAGGTGATGCTGATGGACCCGAACGGCGCGGCCGAGGCGCGCGCCATGTTCCGCAGGTCGCTGCCGCTGCTTCTGGCGAGCTTCGACGACGCGCATATCTGCGCCACGCTGAAGCAGGTCGACCGCCTGGTCGGCGAAGGCCATGTCTACGACGCGCTGAAGGCGATCCGCGGGCTCTATCCGCTGGAAGCCCAGGCGCTCGGCTTTCCCGAGGCCGCGCCGCAGCAGCCCCGTCCGATCGCGGTTGGAGAAAACTGATGAACGTCCAGATGAACACGGCGCAGACGTCGACTGCCAATTCGACCGACCAGACCTCCAAGACGGCGGTCGACTACCAGTCCTTCCTGAAGCTGCTGGTCGCCGAGATGAAGAACCAGGATCCGACCAATCCGATGGATTCGACGCAGTATGTGGCGCAGCTCGCCGCCTTTTCGCAGGTCGAGCAGTCCGTGCAGATCAACACCAAGCTCGACCAGCTATTGCAGTCCTCGACCCTGGCGCAGGCCGACGCGCTGATCGGGCGCACCGTCACCTCGGCCGACGGCAAGATCACCGGCAAGGTGGCCGAAGTGCGGCTCCTGTCGGACGGCATCGTCGCGGTGCTGGAAGGCGGCAAGGAGATCACTATGGGCCCCGGCGTCAAGATCGCTCCCAGCGCGTCATGAACGGCGGACCAATTGTAGGCATTATAGGCGCATTGTCTCGCCGCCCGGCGCGTGTTGAGATTCAGGTCAGGCCGAGCCGAAAATGGCGAGTTTCGAGAACCGGAACGGAGCGTACGTTTAAGTACGTGAGTACCGGAAGCGCAGAAATCGCCATTTGCAGGCCGGCATCACCTGAATATAAACACGCGCCATGAACGAGGCCGACGCCCTCGACATAGTCCAGTTCGCCATCTGGACGGTACTAACCGCGTCGGGTCCGGCGGTCGCGGTCGCCATGCTGGTCGGCGTCGCCATCGCGCTGGTCCAGGCGCTGACGCAGATCCAGGAAATCACGCTCACCTTCGTCCCGAAGATCGTCGCCATCATGCTGGTGGTTGCGTTCACCGGTCCGTTCATCGGCAGCCAGATCTCGGCCTTCACCAATGTGATCTTCGAGCGGATCGAAACGGGGTTTTAGTGCGAGTAGCGGGCTGCACCGTCTTCCGGCGTTTGCGCAGGTCAAGATCACACAACGAAATTTGTGCTTTTCTTCATCATTTCGCCGGTCATCTTGCGCGCCATCGATGCCGGCATGAGCGCGTGCATGAGGCGATAAAGACGGCCGGGCATGATGCTTGGCTTGTTCGCGCTCAACGCCGCAAGCGCTTCGCTGACGCATTGCTGGACGGACAAGGGCTTTATTGGCATATCCGCCCTGGCGAAGCCCAGTTTCTCAAATATCGGGGTATCCGTCGGGCTCACCACGAGCACGGTCAAGTTGAGCCCCAATTTTTGGAACTCGACATGGAGCCCGCGCCCCAGGGTGGACACCATTGCCTTGGTGGCCGCTGCCGTCGCGGAGTAGGGGATGCCCTCGTCCGCTCCCATGGCGGAAACCAGTAAAACCCCGCCCTTTCCGCGGCGGGCCAGTCGCGCCCCAAAGTGGTGGGTGAGGACCAGATAGGACATCGCATTCAGTTGTGTTATCCACCTCAAGTCCTCCTCTTTGAAGGATAAGAAGTTTCCTATTCTGCCGGCGCCGGCATTCGATACCAGGAGACCAACGTCAAGATCGGCGGTCATGTCGGCGACGACCTTTGGTCCTGCGTCATTTGCCAGGTCGGCTTCAATGACACGATAGGAAACGCCGAATTCCTGCATCAGGCTGACCCCGATTTCCTCGAGGATCTTCGGGCGCCTTGAAACCAACACGACGTTGATGCCGCTCGCGGCAAGCCGGCGAGCGAATTCGAGGCCGATGCCGGACGACGCGCCCGTCACGACCGCCCACGGGCCGAATCTGTCCTTGTCGAGCAACGCCCTCATGACTGCGATTCCGTGGCTGGCACGCTTGCGGTCGTGCGTGAGGGTTTGCGACGGCGCTGCCACACGTCCTCGCCGAACTCTGCGTTGGGTGGGGCTCCGGCCAATGCGTTGGTGTAGTTCGTGATGACTTTGAGCGCGAGGCCCAATACGACCTCAAGTGCTTGGCGCGGCGAATATCCGGCTGCGAAGAAGAGTGCCTTGTCGGCGTCCGTAACCGCGCCGCGCGCATTCACCATCGCGGCAACGAAATTTCGCAGCGCGTCAAGTTTGACGTCGGGAAGCGATTGGCCGGCTTGCAGCGCCCCGACGATTTTGGGATCGATGTTCTGGCGGCGGGCACCCCAACTGTGGGCGCTCATACAGAAGTCGCAGTCGTGCATGTAGCTGGCTGTCATCAACACGACAAATCGCTCGGTGGGTGTGAGTGAAGTTGTGTCAAACTCCGGCGCTACCGCCCGATAGCCTCTGAGTAGCGCCGGCGCTTCGGCGAACTTCGCCAGCATGCTCGGGAGGAAGCCAATTTTTGCGATAGTCGCAGTCAGCGCGTCCCTGACCTCCTCGGGTGCAGTCTCGACGGTATGCGCAGGGAATGGGTCTGTCATTGTTGGCTCCTTGAGAATGCGGGAATGAGGACAGGATTCGCGAGGGGGCGGAGGGCCCGAGAGGCAGGGCAGTCATGCCCCAGTGGGAAGCGATCACAGGCTGATGCGGAACGCCTCGATCACCAACACCGCACCAAGGACAAGCCCGCCCAGATAAGTGCCGGCGGCCCCGAGAAGGCGAAGCGGGTGCGGACCGCGGTCGAATGAGCGCGTCATCATCAAGCCGATCGGATGAATGACCCGGGCGACGGTCGCAGCAATAGCAACCCACATTACCCAAAGCGGCGCGCCGGTCGCATGGAAAAACAGAAAAAGCGCCACAAAGAGCGGGACATACTCACTGGCATTGCCCTGCGCACGGACTGCCTTGCTGAGCGGCGCCGTCGGATCCGCGGCCGGCCCGATGCCGATCTTGGTTGCGCCGCGCAAGCGCGACACATTGATAGAGAGGATGATCAACAATATCACCAGCACGGCGGCGCAGATCAGGAAGGGGTCCGTCATCGTTGGCTCCTTGAGATGCGGGAATGGGAACAGGATTCGCGAGGGCGGGCGAAGGGCCGAAGAGGCAAAGACAATCACGCCGATGCCGACGGGCAGCGCAATTTTCAGGGGATCGTGTCCCACGGCGGCGCGCGAGAGGGTTCCAGTAGGGAAAGCCGTGCCGAGACATGGGAAATCCGTTAGTCAGTTAGTTGACTGACTCATACACGAACGCGACCGGCCGTCAAGCCGGGTCGCGGGCCGGCGGCGCCTTGACGATAGTTGCTGATTGGCGCGCAAAGACGCGGTCAGGATTCAAGTGTCGTCGCGGAAGGCAGAGCGAAGTCTGCCTTGTTTAGGCAGCTCTTGACGGCTTGCTCACGGCCGACTACCGTTTATGAGTTGGATAACTGACATATAGCGGTCATGCCTAAACTCAAAACGGATAAACGGTCGCGCCTGATCGAAACGGCGGCCAACCTCACTTACCAGTACGGCTTTGGGAAGACCGCGCTCGCTGATATTGCCCGCGAGGCGAAGGTTCCTCTGGGAAACGTCTACTATTACTTCAAGACCAAGACCGAGATCGGCGAGGCGATTATCGCGCAACGCGTCATGGAGTTCCGAATGATGCGTCAAGAGTGGGAGAAATCGGATGCGCCTAAGGATCGGCTCTTAGCCTTTATCCAAATGACCGTCGACAACCGCTGCGCGCTGGCGCGTAGCGGTTGTCCCATCGGCTCGCTCTGCTCCGAACTCGACAAAAGCGGAGGCGATCTCGCCAGGGAGGCGAACCGTCCCTTCAATGAGCTTTTGAGCTGGATCGAGGCGCAATTCGCCACGCTCGGCAAAGGACGCGAAAAGAAAGCGCTCGCCTTGCATCTTCTTTCGGCGCTTCAGGGTGTCTCGCTTCTCGCAAATTCCTTTGACGATCCGGATTTGGTTGTGATCGAGACCGATCAGCTCAAGAAGTGGATCCGCGCACTATGAAACTGAATTCGAATGCAACCAAGAGAATCGGTGCCTGGGCACCGCTCAAGATGTTTCAGAAATCGCGCGAGTAGTGATGGGCAAAAGTGACTAAGCGGGAGCACGTCAGCGCCCCTACCTCCCCCATCGAAGAAGGTAAGGACGGCGCTTCACTCCGGGAGCGCAAACACCGGGCACGGCGCGGCAATGCCGCGCAGCTTGTGCTCGCCGAGCGGGACCAGCGGCTGCGTCGTTTCCGCCGCGAAGGCGCCGGACAGCAGCACCGTGCGGCCGAGCGGCCGGCACAGGCCCTCCAGCCGGCTCACCAGATTCACCGCGCGGCCGATCGCGGTGAAATCCAGCCGGTCGGCGGTGCCGATATTGCCCCACAGCATCTCGCCGACATGCAGCGCCGTGCCGAACGGCAGCGGCGGCAGGCCTTGCGAGGCGCGGCTACGGTCGAGGTGGTCCATGCCGGCGCGCGCGGCGGCGACGGCGCGCAGCGCCGCATCGCATGCAGCGGCGGCATCGCGCTCTCCGATCGGGAAGATCGCCAGCACGCCGTCGCCGATGAACTTCAGCACCTCGCCGCCGAAGGCGTGGACGGCGCCGGCGACGCGGTCGAACCAGTTGTCGAGCGCTGCCACCACCTCCTGCGGCGCGGTGGACTCCGACAGTTCGGTGAAGCCGCGCAGATCGGCAAAGAGCAGCGCCGCCTGGATGGTCTCGCCCGGTTCGCGCCGCAACCGGCCGGCCAGCACCTGCGACGCGCTACGCCGGCCGAGATAGGTCTCGAGCAGCGCGGCCAGTGTCGAGCGGGCGGCGAGCACGGCAAGCGGCGCGGCCGCATATCGCGCTGCCTCATGCAGCAGCTCCGATTCGGGGCTGCTGAACGGCCGCGTCGCAGCCCAGGCGAGCACTGCACCGTCCGGGGCATCGCCGCCGGCCGGGTTCGGGGCGCCGACGAAATCCTCCTGCACAGCGCCGGCGCTAAGCCCTGCCAGCCAGTCGCGACCGACGTTGCCATGCTCGGGACCGGCTGGTCCGGCGAAGCCGAAGCCCAGCGCCTCGATCACTCTGTCGGTGTCGGCGCGCCACAACCATGTGCGCCGCGCTATGATCGGGTGCGGCGCCGCCTGGGTGAGCGCGCCGCCGGCGAGCGGCAGACCGTCCGCGACGAGCCTTGCGCCGAGCGTCATCAGGAATGCATCGGCGCCAGGCGAACAGATCGCCTCGTCGAGCAGGAAGGAGAGAGAGGAGGGCAGTCGCATGCCCCATCATGAAGCGGCGTTGGCCTTCTGTCATGAGGATGTCGGGAGGATTCTTGCGTCGGGCGGCGACTGGCCTACATTGCCGGCAATGCCGGAATGACATTGCGTCCCTAAACGGAGGAGGCCGCCCATGACCGAGACGCTTCGCAGCGAGATCGAGATATCAGCCCCGCAGGCAACGGTCTTCGCATTCCTTACCGATCCAGACAAGATCATGCGCTGGATGGGCACGGAAGCGAACGTGGAGGCGCGTCCCGGCGGCATCTATCTGGTCAGCGTGGGCGACAAGTACATCGCCCGCGGCCAGTTCACGGAAGTGATCCCGGTCCACCGCCTCGCCTACAGCTTCGGCTGGGAAGGACGCGAGGACATGCCGCCCGGATCGAGCCTGGTCGAGATCGACCTAGAGGAGAAGGCCGGCGGCACCCTGGTGCGCTTCACCCATAGCGGGCTGCCGGACGAAAAGGAGCGCGCCAGCCACGAAAAGGGCTGGAACCACTATCTGCGCAGGCTGGCGATAGCCGCGGCCGGCGGCGATCCGGGACCGGATACGCCAATCAAGGAGTGAGGGCGCGCCTCAACGGGCCGCGCACCGCCTACGGCATGCAGTATTTGCCGACATCGCGCGCGGTGAATGCGGCCGCCCTCCGCCAGGCCGGCCGGCGCCTCACCCACCTTCGCGCAAGCTTGACCACCTACCCTGACATCGCCGGGCTGCGCATTGCTGCCCGGCGAGCAGACTGGCGTGAACGGAAAAATGGCGATTTCGGAAACCTTTCCCGCAGGGAGCCCGGTCAAGAACGGCCGCGACATCTTCTTCGCGCTCGGCATCGTCGTCATTCTGGCGGTGCTGTTCCTGCCGATCCCGGCCTTCATGATCGACATCGGCCTTGCCTTTTCGATAGCACTGTCGGTGCTGATCCTGATGGTGGCGCTGTGGATCCAGCGGCCGCTCGATTTCTCGTCTTTCCCGACGATCCTGCTGATCGCGACAATGCTGCGCCTGTCGCTCAACATCGCAACCACGCGGCAGATCCTGTCGGAGGGCAGTGAGGGCACGCACGCTGCCGGCTACGTCATCAGCGGCTTCGCCCGCCTGGTGATGTCGGGCGATTTCGTCATCGGCCTGATCGTCTTCCTGATCCTGATCGTGGTGAATTTCATCGTCATCACCAAGGGCGCGAGCCGCATCGCCGAGGTCGGCGCGCGCTTCACGCTCGACGCCATTCCAGGCAAGCAGATGTCGATCGACGCCGACCTGTCTGCCGGCATGATCGACGACAAGACCGCGCAGCTGCGCCGGCGCGAACTGGAGGAGGAGAGCTCCTTCTTCGGCTCCATGGACGGCGCCTCCAAATTCGTGCGCGGCGACGCCATCGCCGGCATCATCATCACCGCCATCAACATCGTCGGCGGCATCGCCATCGGCTATTTCCGCCACGACATGGGCATGGCCGAAGCCTCCGACGTGTTCATAAAACTCTCGGTCGGCGACGGCCTCGTCACCCAGATCCCGGCGCTGATCGTCTCGCTCGCCGCCGGCCTTCTGGTGTCGAAGGGCGGCACGCGCGGCTCCACCAACCAGGCGGTGTTCGGCCAGCTCGGCGCCTATCCGCGCGCGCTCTATGTCGCGGCGGTGCTGCTCATCGTGCTCGGGCTGATGCCCGGCCTACCGATGTTCCCATTCGTGGCGCTCGCCGCCGCGATGGCCGCGGTCGGCTACATCATCCCGATGCAGCACAACCGGCGGATCGCCGAGGCAAAGGCCGCCGACGAACAGGACAAGGCGACCAAGGAGCACGAGGAGAAAAACTCGGTCAAGGCGTCGCTCAAGACCGCCGAGATCGAGCTTCTGATCGGCAAGCAGTTGTCGACCAAGCTGCTCGTCTCGCATCAGGAACTCGCCTTCCGTATGGGCAAGATGCGCCGCAAATTCGCGTCGCAATACGGCTTCGTCGTGCCCGAGGTGCGCCTGACCGACGACCTGACCATCCCGTCGAAGAGCTACCAGATCAAGATCCACGGCACCGTCGTCGCCGAATACCAGATGCGCGTCGGCGAGATCATGGTGCTGCTCGGCACGCGCGAAGTGCCCGCCATCCCCGGCGAGGAAGTGCGCGAGCCAGCCTTTGGCATGCGCGCCTATTCCGTCCCCGAAATGTTCGGCGAAGATCTGAAACGCGAGCAGTTTACCTTCGCCGACAACATGTCGGTGCTGTTAACTCACCTCTCGGAAGTCATCCGCAACAACCTGCCGCAGCTTCTGTCCTACAAGGACATGAAGGCGCTGCTGGAGCGCCAGGACGCCGAATACCGCAAGCTCGCCGACGAGATCTGCACCTCGCACATCTCCTATCCCGGGCTGCAGGCGGTGCTGAAGCTGCTCTTGGCCGAGCGCGTGTCGATCCGCAACCTGCACCTGATCATCGAGGCGATCGCCGAGATCGCGCCGCATGTGCGCCGCACCGAACAGATCGTCGAGCATGTCCGCATCCGCATGGCGCAGCAGATCTGCGGCGATCTTTCCGAAGGCGGCGTGCTCAAGGTGCTGCGCCTCGGCAACCGCTGGGATCTTGCCTTCCACCAGAGCCTCAAGCGCGACGCCAAGGGCGAGATCCGCGAATTCGACATCGATCCGCGCCAGCTGGAGGAATTCGGCCAGGACGCCACCAAGGCGATCCGCAGCTACCTCGACGCCGGCGAGCGCTTCGTCATCGTCACCGCGCCCGACGCCCGCCCCTATGTCCGCATGATCATCGAGCGGCTGTTTTCCACGCTGCCG
Organism: Allomesorhizobium camelthorni; assembly: GCF_011045125.1. Taxonomy (GTDB): domain Bacteria; phylum Pseudomonadota; class Alphaproteobacteria; order Rhizobiales; family Rhizobiaceae; genus Allomesorhizobium; species Allomesorhizobium camelthorni. The sequence continues at coordinate 21,565 of NZ_JAAKZF010000011.1, forward strand.
GTGCTCAGCCATGTCGAGATCGCCAAGGGTGTGGAAATCCGCGTCCTCGGGACGATTTCGTGAGCACAACGGCCGAGGCGATCGTGCTCGCCGCCTTCGTCGCCTTCTGCCGCGTCGGCGGCTGCTTTCTGCTGATGCCGGGGCTCGCCAGCGTCCGCGTTCCGGTGCAGATCAGACTGTTCGTCGCCATCGCCGCGACCGGCGCGCTGCTCGTCCACCTCTGGGACCAGATCCTGCCGCTCATCGACCGCCGCCCGCAGATCCTTGCCCCGATGATTGTCTCCGAACTGATGATCGGCGCGCTGATCGGGCTGATGGCGCGCCTCTACATGATGGCGCTGCAATTCATCGGCGCCGGCGTCGCCATGCTGATCGGCTATGGCGGCATGGCCGGACCAGGCATCGAGGAGGCGGAACCGCAGGCCGCCCTCGCCTCGATCATCTCGTTCTCCGCGCTACTCCTGCTGTTCGTGTTCGATTTCCACCACGAGATCGTCCGCGCGCTCGTCGCCTCCTATACGGTCGCGCCGCTCAACGTCTTTTTCAACCCGCAGGCCGCCCTCGTCGACATCGCCGACACGCTGTCGGAAGCGTTCTTCATGGTGCTGAGGCTCGGCAGCCCCTTCGTCGCCTATGCGATCCTGGTCAACCTGACGATCGGCTTCGTCAACAAGCTGGTGCCGCAGATTCCGGTCTATTTCATCTCGCTGCCCTTCGTCATCGCCGGCGGGCTGATCATCATCTATTTCGGAGCCGGCTCCATGCTCTCTCTGTTCGCCGATGGCTTCATGGCAACCGCACTGGGACGCTGAGCATGACTACCCGCAAGGAAAGGCTGCGCAAGCTGGTGACGGTGCAGGAGCAACTGAAGGCGCTGCACGAGACCCGCCATGCCGGCTTTGTCTCCGCCGCCGCGGCTGCCGGTCAGGAGGCGGCGGAACTAGCCGCCCGCTTCGACGCTCGGGAATCGATGTCCGTCCTGTTTCCGGAAGTCTACAACCGCCGCATCGGCCAGGCGCTCGCCCGCCAGGAGAAGAACCTCCAGCTCACCCGCGAGGAAGCCGACCGCATCGCAACCGCCACCGCCCGCACCAACATGGTCGAGCGCGCCTACCGCGACATCCGCCGCCAGGACGACCGCGATCACGCCGACCGCGAGCGGCTCGAAATGATCGAGCGCAAGCGGCAAGGCGAGTAGGTTGCCACAGATGTCCTAAGTTCCGGCCGCCCGTCACGACGCTGCACATTATTTAGGCAAATGCACAGTCGCGATGAAGAATAGGCGCAGGCGCACCCTTGCGTAAGTCGATTGCGCCCTATGAACCGGACCCACGCCTTTTGGCACGTCCGTTGCATTCATACGGCGAGGCCATGGACGGCGAACCAACAAAGGGAAATCATCATGAACCGCAGAATCTTCATCGCGACCGTAGGCGCGGCCATTGTCGGACTGGCGCTGTCCGACGCCACCGTCGCCCGCGCCGACGCCTTGGCCGACATTGCCGCGCGCGGCACTGTCCGCATCGCCGTGCCGCAGGACTTTCCGCCTTTCGGCAGCGTCGGCACCGACATGGCGCCGCGCGGCTATGACATCGACATGGCCAATCTGATCGGCGAAAAGCTTGGCGCCAAGGTCGAGATCGTGCCGGTCACCAGCGCCAACCGCATTCCCTACCTCCAGACCAACAAGGTCGATCTCGTCATCTCCAGCCTCGGCAAGAACGCCGAGCGCGAGGCGGTGATCGATTTCTCGGACGCCTACGCGCCCTTCTTCAACGGCGTGTTCGCGCCCGCCGACGTCGCGGTCGCAAAGGCCGAAGATCTCAGCGGCAAGACGGTCGGCGTCACCCGCGGCGCCATCGAGGATCTGGAGCTGACCAAGATCGCGCCCGCCGATGCCGACATCAAGCGCTACGAGGACAATAACGGCACCATCTCCGCCTTCCTGTCGGGCCAGGTCGAGGTCGTCGCCACAGGCAATGTCGTTGCCGCCGCAATCCTCGAGAAGAACCCGCCCAAGCGCCCGGAGATGAAGTTCCTCATCAAGAACTCGCCCTGCTACATCGGCATGAACAAGAACGAGCCGGCGCTGATGGCCAAGGTCAACGAGATCATCGCCGCCGCCAAGGCCGACGGCAGCCTCAACGCGATCTCGCAGACATGGCTGAAGCTCGACCTGCCGGCCGAGATGTAGGACCGGCGGCAGGAACCCCCCGCCGGTGACATACCAGTTCGATTTCGGCTGGCTTCTGCCCTATATGACGGTGCTCCTGAAGGGCATCGGCATCACGCTGCAGCTCATCCTCGTCGGCGCGGTGCTGGGCGTCGCGCTCGGCACGGCCTGCGCCTGGGTCAGGGCGCTAGGTCCCGTCTGGCTGAAACCGGTCGTGGCGGGCTATGTCGAGCTGATCCGCAACACGCCCTTCCTGATCCAGCTCTTCTTCATCTTCTTCGGCCTGCCTTCGCTCGGCGTCCAGATGTCGGAGCTGACCGCCGCCAACCTCGCCATGATTGTCAATCTCGGCGCCTATAGCTGCGAGATCGTCCGCGCCGGGATCCAGGCCACCCCGCGCGGCCAGTTCGAGGCCGGCGCCAGCCTCGCCATGACGCCGTTCGAAACCTTTTGGCATGTAGTGCTGATCCCGGCGCTGCAGCGCATCTGGCCGGCGCTCTCTTCGCAGATCGTCATCGTCATGCTGGGCTCGGCGGTCGTGTCGCAGATCGCGGCGGAGGATTTGACTTTCGCCGCCAACTTCATCCAGTCGCGCAATTTCCGCGCGTTCGAGACCTATTTCGTCTCGACACTCATCTATCTCGCGCTCGCCATCCTGCTCCGCCAGGCGCTGTCCGGCCTCGGTTGGGCGTTGTTCCCGAAGAAGAAGGCCTGATCGATGGTCGAATTCACTCTCTGGGACATATTGCGAAATCTGCTTCTGGCCACACGCTGGACGATCGCGCTTTCGCTGGTCTCCTTCATCGGCGGCGGCATCGTCGGGGCGCTGCTCCTGTTCGTCAGGATCGGTGGCAGCCGCGTCGCCCGCCTGTTCGCCAAGGGCTATGTCGAGCTGTTCCAGGGCGCACCGCTTTTGATGCAGCTCTTTCTCGCCTTCTTCGGCCTCGGCCTGTTCGGCATCGACGTGCCCGCCTGGCTCGCCGCCGGGGTGGCGCTGGTGCTCTGGACCGCGGCCTTTCTCGCAGAAATCTGGCGCGGCTGCGTCGAATCGATCGCCAGGGGTCAGTGGGAAGCGTCATCCTCGCTCGGCATGGGCTACATCCAGCAGATGCGCTGGGTGATCCTGCCGCAAGCGCTAAAGGTCGCCGTGCCGCCAACCGTCGGTTTCTCCGTCCAGGTCGTAAAGGGAACCGCGCTAACCTCCATCATCGGCTTCGTCGAACTCTCCAAGGCTGGCTCCGTCGTCACCAACGCCACCTTCCAGCCCTTCACCGTCTACGGTCTCGTCGCGCTGATCTATTTCGCGCTGTGCTGGCCTTTATCGAAGTCGAGCCAGATGCTGGAAAGGAAGCTCAATGTCGCTCATCGCGATCACTGAGGTGAAAAAGCGCTTCGGCGACAACGAGGTGCTGAAGGGTATCTCGATCGACGTCGAGCCGGGCGAGGTCATCGCCATCATCGGCAAGTCGGGCTCCGGCAAGTCGACCTTGCTTCGTTGCATCAACGGGCTGGAGACCATCGACGGCGGCTCGATCATGGTCGCCGGCGCGCAGCTCCTGCCCGACGAGGTCCATCTGAAGGCGCTGCGCCTCAAGGTCGGCACGATCTTCCAGCAGTTCAACCTGTTCCCGCATCTGACCGCGGGCGGCAACGTCATGCTGTCGCAGATGGTGGTGAAGAAGACGCCCAAGCCCGAAGCCGAAGCCATGGCGAGAAAAATGCTGGATCGCGTCGGGCTCGCCCACAAGTTCGACGCCTTTCCCGAACAGCTCTCCGGCGGTCAGCAGCAGCGCGTGGCGATCGCACGCGCGCTCGCCATGCAGCCGATCGCGCTTCTGTGCGACGAGATCACCTCGGCGCTCGATCCCGAACTCGTCGCCGAGGTGCTGGCCGTGGTCAAGGAACTCGCCGCCGACGGCATGACGCTGCTGATGGTCACCCACGAGATGCGCTTTGCCCGCGATGTCTGCTCGCGCGTCGTCTTCATGCATCAGGGCCGCGTCCACGAAATCGGCCATCCGGAGGACGTCTTCACCGCGCCAAAGACGCCGGAACTGCGCCAGTTCATCGGCGCGCAGTGACTTCTCGGCAGATTGCGGTCGGGCGCTACCGCAACAGGGAATCTGCAAGCGAAGGCAATTCCTTCAGGAAGGATTCGCGAACGCGGTTTCCTCCGCCGCCAGATCCCTCTTTATCGTTCTGTTCAAGGCGAACGAAGACAATGGTGCGGTCGCCTTTCGATGCCCATCCGACAAACCAGCCATAGGCACGCGCGCGATCGAAGCTGCCATCGGCCTTCCTGGGAAAGGCCGAGCCCGTCTTGCCTTGAACATTCAAGCCATTGGGCAGCGATGTCATCTCGACGGATTCGTAGACTTTGTCGAAGACGTCCGGTGCGACCGGCAGCGTCCGGTTGACGAGCTTTCGAAGAAAAGTCACCTGCTCCTCGGGTGAGATCTTCAGCGATGAAGATATCCAGGCGCGATCCAGGCCATTGTCTTTGCCCGGGTCGCCCGTGAAGTCGGCATTGCCGAATCCGAACTCCGACGCGTAGCGCTCAAGACGTTTTTCACCAAGCTCATGCGCAAGCACTTGGGAGAACCACACGACCGAATATTTCAACCACCTTGCGGGGTCGGTCGGTTGCCTCCACACATCGCCGCGCCAATCGACGTAGCCTTCCTTGAAAGGCAACGTCGGCGAATGCGCATCCTTCAGAAAACCCGAGTCGAAACCCATTGCCGCAAAGGCGATCTTGGTTGTCGAAGCAGGCGTCACGCGGGTCTTGCAATCACCTGTTTCCAGCAGAATCCTGCCATCGGCTGCATCCGCAACGATCGTGCAGATCGTTTTCGCATGAACCGGATTGGACATAGCCAATGTCAGAAAAAACAGGCCAGCCAAAACGAGCTTCATCAAAATCGATACCTTCTACCGAACGACCAGGGCATCCATTGATGTCGTGTAACTTAACAAGCTGTAAACGACAGTGGTTCAAAGGCGCCGCCTTCCCCTCGCAAACGCGGCGAGTAAACCGGCGAACAGGCGAGCGCCGTTTTGCAAGCACTCCGGAATTCGCCTTTCGACCCCAAAAGCGGGCTTTCGAGTCCCGGCTAAAGCTGATTGCTCACCTCAACCAGATTGCCGTCCGGATCATTGAAATAGACCGACAGGATCTTCCCCGTCGCCCCGGCCCGCTCGCCCGGTCCATCGACAATCTCAACATCCTGGCGCTTGAGGTGCAGGACGACCGCATCCAGAGGAGTATCGGTAAGCAAGCAAAAATTTCCACTGCCCGGGGCGGTACGGCGGGCGATATTTGGCGATAGGCTGGCGTCCTGAAGGCTGATTTTGTGCGTGCCAAAATGCAACGACCACTTGCCAGGCCGCTCTTCCCGCGCCTCCAAGTTCAGCACGCGCTCGTAGAAGCGGCGAGTGACCGCAACGTCGTTAACGCAGAGCACGATATGGTCAAGTGCGCGCATTTTCATGTTGCCATTATAGGTTTCTGCGGACCAAGCGCGAGACGTCGCACATAGTCCGCTCCACCATCACGATAGCAGCCCCTTCCCCTCGTAAGCCTGCCACAAGCTTGTTGAGCCATCCTGCGGGTCAGGAAACCTATAAAAGGTCGGCTCGTGGCGATTTCTCCACCCAGCGACATCGTTCTGGACGTTGCGCGTGCCGTAGAGCCTTCCAGCGTCGAGGCGGCGCGCGCGCAACTGGCGCGGCGCGGCGGCGCGGTCGGTGGAGCGGCGGCGGCCTTTTCGCTGGGAGACATGAGGAATTCAGCCGCGCAGGAGGCGGATCAGACCAAATCTCCGGACACGTTCAAGCGCTTCGAGGCGATGGTGCTCGAAACCTTCATCCAGAACATGCTGCCGAAGACCGCCGAAAACGTCTACGGCAAGGGCGTCGCCGGCGATATGTGGAAGTCCATGCTGGCGGGAAAACTGGCCGACGCCATGGCCGAGCGCGGCGGCATCGGCATTTCCGACCGCATCCTCGGCGACCACTATGTCGAGGACGAAAAAACGCTGCCGGTCGGCCCCGTATCGGGCGGACCGGACCAGGCCGAAGCCGACCAGCAGACGATGCTGTCGACGGCGCTGGTGCAGGAAATGCAGCGCAACGTCGCCCGCTCGCTCTTTGAAGACCAGGCGGACGCCGCCGAAACGAAATCCTGAACACGGGACCAACGATGTCGGATTACACGCAATTCGTTCAGAACCTGCCGGCCCGCGCCGCGGCGCCGGAGCCTGCCCCCGCGCGGCCGGGAAATTTCTCCGCGCTCATCGGACGCATCGAGGAGGCTGTCGAGGAAGAGACGGTGGCGATCCGCACCGATCTCGGCTTCGACATCAAGTCGTCAAACGCCCGCAAGAGCCGCTATCTCTACGAACTCACGCGCGCCATGAAGGGCGTCGGCGAGAGCAATTTCCTGGCCGAGCACCGCGACGGCATCAAGCGGCTGCGTGAAAAGCTCGCAACCAACGAGGCCGCCATCCGCGCGCATCTGAACGCGGTCAGCGAGGTCGCCAATCTGATGCAGAACGCCATCCAGCGCTCCGAGGCCGACGGCACCTACTCGGCCGGCGAATTCGGGTGGGCACGGTGATAAAATTCATCGCCGCGGCGATCTGGATCTGCATCGTCACCATCGGCGCCGTCATCTATTCGTTCCAGACATCCGGCGCCAATGCCGAGGCCAAGGGTCCAGCGCTTTTCGGCGGTCTCGACTACATCAAGACTGACGTTATCTCGGTTCCCATCCTCAGGAACGCCCGGGTCGACGGCTATTTCCTCGCCCGCCTGGTCTATGTGGTGGACCCCGCCAAGCTTAAGCTGCTTACGGTCCCGGTAGAGGCGATCCTGGTCGACGAGGTCTATTCCTATCTCTATTCCAATCCCCAGCTCGATTTCTCGGCCAACGAGACGTTGGATCTCGAAATATTTCGGGCCGGCATTCGCGACGCCATCAACGCCCGCGTGCAGGATGCGCTGATCGACGACATATTGGTCGAGCAGATCGATTTCCTGTCCAAGGACGATATACGCGACAATTCGGTGCGCCGGCGGACCAAGGCTATCGAGGCGGGGAACAAAGCCGCCGGGTTGCCGGCCCCTGCCCACTAACGCCGATCGAATTGTGCTGGCCCCGTCTCAGCTTGCGTTGACGTAAACGTAAACGCAGCGCTATAGGGAGGCGATTGCCGGTCGCGTTGGCTTGTGCCGCGCGTGGCCCTGGCGCACAACCGGAACAGGCGCGTCGCGCGCACCGCAAACAAGGAGCAGATCATGGGCGTTAAGGAAATTGCCGACACGATGAAGTCGCGTGTCGAAGCCTCGGGCTTCGACCGCTCGGTCAAGTTCGACACCGGCTCGGACGGCGTGATCGTTATCGACGGCGCAACCATTTCGACGACTGACGCGCCGACCGACTGCACCATCAAGCTGGCGTTGGAAGATCTGGAATCGCTGGTTTCCGGCGATCTGAACCCGACTTCGGCCTTCATGACCGGCAAGATCAAGGTCGAAGGCGACATGTCGGTGGCAATGGCGCTCAGCCAGTTGTTGTAATCCGGATTGCGGGAGAACCGGCCCAGCCGGTTCTCCCAATACGCTTAGGCCGCGAGCAGCGTCCGGCCGGCTTTGAGCTTCCGGCCTGCTGCCTGCAAGGTTCCGGCCGCCCCTTCCAGCGTCCCTTCGCAAAGTTCGAGCGCCAGCAAGCGATGCTGCTCGTACGGGCCGGGCATTGCCAACCGGCCGGTCTTTTCCGTCGAAAAGCCGAACCGTCCGTAATAGGGCGCATCGCCGACCAGCAGGATGGCGCGGTGGCCGAGATGACGGGCTTCAGCGATCGCATGCCGCATCAGCGCGGAACCAATGCCGGCGCTTTTCTGCGACGGGCAGACGGCAAGCGGCCCGAGCAGCAGGGCAGCGGCTTCGCTCTCTCCCACCGCCACGTCCCACAACCGGACCGTGCCGACCACAGCTCCCGCCATATCGCGCGCAACAAAGGCCAGCCCTTCCGACGGGCGCCGGCCGCGGCGCAGCGTTTCCGACGACTTTTTCCGCCGCTTCGGGCCCATGGCGCGGTCGAGCAACGCCTCGCGCGCGGGGATGTCGACGGCGGTTTCGGCAATGATGGTGAAAGCCAGAGCGCCACCAATCTCTTCCCTTGAGCGGGAGATCGGCAAATCGCCGAGACCGGCTTCAACAAAAGGAGAAAAGTCCATTTCCACAATCCTCACAAGCGGAGTCTGTTCCACAAGCAAACCGTTTCAGGCGTATGTCGTCGCCTGAAACGGGTGATCCGACGGGCGCGAGCCCGTCAGATCACGTAGGATCGGAGAGGCTCGAAGCCGTTGAAGGCGACCGAGGCGTAGGTCGTGGTGTAGGCCCCGGTTCCCTCGATCAGCACCTCGTCGCCGATGGTCAGCGACAGCGGCAGCGGATAGGGCGTCTTCTCGTACATCACGTCGGCCGAATCGCAGGTCGGGCCGGCAAGCACGCACGGCGCGGTCTCGCTGCCGTCATGCGCCGTCACGATCGGGTAGCGGATCGCTTCGTCCATCGTCTCGGCAAGGCCGCCGAACTTGCCGATGTCGAGAAACACCCAGCGCACATTATCGTTGTCGGCCTTCTTCGAGATCAGCACGACTTCCGACTTGATGACGCCGGCATTCCCCACCATGCCGCGGCCCGGCTCGATGATCGTCTCGGGGATGTTGTTGCCGAAATGCTTCCTGAGCGCGGAGAAAATCGCCTCTCCATAGGCGCGTGCCGCGGGCACGTCCTTCAGATAGCGGGTCGGAAAACCGCCGCCCATATTGACCATCTTCAACACGATGCCTTCGGCGGCGAGCGTTGCGAATACCTGCTTGGCGTCGCCAAGCGCGCGGTCCCAGGCCGTCAGGTCAGTCTGCTGCGAGCCGACATGGAACGACACGCCATAGGCCTCGAGGCCGAGCTCGCGGGCGCGGCGCAGCACGTCGACCGCCATCGCCGGCACGCAGCCGAACTTGCGCGACAGCGGCCATTCAGCGCCCTCGCCGTCGGTCAGCACGCGGCAGAACACCCGTGCGCCCGGCGCGACGCGGGCGATCTTCTCGACCTCCTCGACGCAGTCCACGGCGAACAGCCGAATGCCCAGCTCATAGGCGCGTAGGATGTCGCGCTCCTTCTTGATGGTGTTGCCGAAGGAGATGCGGTCCGCTGGAGCCCCCGCGTCCATGGCCATCTCGACCTCGGCAACTGACGCGGTGTCGAAGGACGAGCCCATCGAGGCAAGCAGGCGCAGGATCTCCGGCGCCGGGTTTGCCTTCACCGCGTAATAAATCTTGGAATCGGGAAGCGCCTTCTCGAAGGCGCGGAAGTTGTCGCGCACGACGTCGAGGTCGACGACGAGGCAGGGGCCGTTCGGACGTCGGGTGGCGAGAAAGTCGAGGATGCGCTGCGTGGCCATAAGTCTCTCCAATCGCGCCTTCCGGCGCGTGCAAGGGCTGCGGGACGCGGGCCATCAGCCTCGCGAACACGCTGGTCAAACAAAGGCGGGACAGAAATTCATGGAACCAGCCGGTGGAGACCCCGGAACCATGAAGCGCCGTCTCGCGGCGATGAACTTTTGGCCTTGCCCGGCCAAAAATTCGCTTTGTCTGCCTTGGCTTGGATTGGGGAGACCCGTTCCGCACTGCCGGCAATGAAGGTGTGCCTCTTCAGTAACCCCGGTCTTTGGACAACCGGAAGAGAACCAGAAAGGCCCGCACCGTCGTTGCTTCAAGGTGTCCTCGGTTTGGCGGTTGGCCGCTGAACCGACTGGAGGGGTTAGCTCCAGTTACCTTACCGACATCCCTCGCCATTCGAGGATCGGCGGACACCCACAGGCACGTGCGACTTTGGGCAAGCGCGATATATGAAACGCGACTGTCACAATCAATAAAAAACCGCATTGCAGCTTGTAAAAATTTGAGGGTCGAACAATGCTGAACGGATTGTATCCCCACGGTGAACGATGACTGCCGCGCCCGATCCCTTCAACGCTATCCTCGATCTGCCGCAAGTTCCTGTTCTGCATGCGAAATCCGGCCCCTTGGCGGGATTGCGGCTGGCGGTGAAGGACATTTTCGACGTCGCCGGCTACCGGACCGGCTGCGGCAACCCTCAGCTGTATCAGGAGGCCAAGCCGGCGGAAAAAACCGCGCCCGCCGTGCAGGTGATTCTCGACGCCGGCGCGGAGTTCGTCGGCAAGACGCAGACCGACGAACTCGCCTTCTCGCTGATGGGCCAGAATGCGCATTTCCCTTTTCCTGTGAACCCGGCCGCGCCCGATCGCGTCACCGGCGGCTCGTCCTCGGGCTCGGCGGCAGCGGTTGCCGGCGGCCTCGCCGATATCGCGACCGGCTCCGATACGGGCGGCTCGATCCGCGCGCCGGCGAGCTTTTGCGGGCTGATCGGCCTGCGCACCACGCATGGCCGCATCCCGCTTGACGGCACGATGCCGCTTGCCCCCAGCCTCGACACGTTCGGCTGGTTCGCGCGCGACATCTCGACCTATGAGAAGGTGGCGGAGGTGGCGCTGGGCGCGGCTCCTTCCTCCCCCCTTGCGGGGGAGGTGTCCGCGAGGCGGACGGAGGGTGGAGACGAGGTGCTCGGTTCTGGACCACCCGTCGGCTCCGCCGACACCCTCCCCGCAAGGGGGAGGGAGAGCGTCGCACTCCGCCTCTCCGCCCTCGACTCTCTCGTCCTTGGCCCCGGCGAAGCCGCCGAATACCGCCGCATGGTGGGGATCGTCGCGGCCGTCATCGGTGAGCCGGCGACCGCCCCTGCCCTCTCCCACTCCGTCGACGACCTCTACTGGTGCTTCCGCAAGCTGCAGGCATATGAAGCCTGGGCTGTCCATGGCGACTGGATTTCGCGGAAGGATCGCGGCCTCGGTCCCGGCGTCAGGGAACGCTTCGAGTTCGGCGCGACGCTAGGGCGCGAAGTCGCCGCCTCCGAGACGCAGCGGCGGACCGCCTTTCGCGCCGAACTGGCCGGCCTGCTCGGCAACGACGGATTTTTGGTCCTCCCGACGGTCCCAAGCGCGGCACCCCCGAAAGATTTGCCTGCGGAAGATTTGCAAGCCTATCGCGAACGCGCGCTGAGACTGCTCTGCCTCTCCGGCCTCTCCGGCTTCCCGCAGATCACGCTGCCGATCGGCGAGGTGCACGGCGCACCGTTCGGCATTTCCCTGCTCGGGCCTGCAGAAAGCGATCTTGCGCTGATCAGGCTCGGCCGCGAAATCCTCGCCGCCACCGGAAAGGCTTGAGCCCATGGACACGCTGACCCGTATGCGCGCCTTCATCGACGTGGTCGAGGCCGAGGGTTTTTCGGCCGCCGGCCGCAAGATCGGCCGTTCCAAGGCGCTGCTGTCGAAATATGTCCGCGAACTCGAAGACGAACTCGGCGCGTTGCTGCTCAACCGCACGACCAGGCAGTTTTCGCTGACCGAAGCCGGCCACACCTATTACAAGCGCGCTTCCGAGATCGTCCGCGAGATCGACAATCTGGCCGATGTGGTGCGCGAATCGTCGGGCGACGTGCGCGGCCGCATAAAACTCTCTGCGCCGCGCACCTTCGCCGACGCGCCGATCGGCCAGTCGCTCATCGACTTCGCCAAAGAGCATCCGGACATCGTGCTGGATATCAATCTGGACGACCGCTTCGTCGACCTCGTCGAGGAAGGCTTCGACCTGGCGGTCCGCATCACGCGGCTGGAAAGTTCGTCGCTGATCGCGCGCCGGTTGGCGCCTTTTTCGGTGTGTCTCTGCGCCTCGCCCGAGCTGATCGAGAAGTGCGGCAAGCCGCGCCGGCCGCAGGACCTGGCCAACCTGCCCTGCATCATCGACACCAACGGCCGCTGGCTGTCGAACTGGCCGTTCCTGGGCGATGGCGGCGAAGTGATAAGTGTTTCGGTTTCCGGGCCGATCGAGGTCAACAGCCCCATGGCGGCGCGCGCGGCCGCCGTCGCCGGCCTTGGTTTCGTGATCCTGCCCGACTTCATCGCCGAGCCCGACATCGCCGACGGCAAGCTGGTGGCCATGCTCGGCGACCGGATCCTGCCGGGCGGCGGCATTTTCGCCGTCTATCCGCATCGCCGCTATCTCCCGGCCAAGGTGCGCGTCTTCGTGGATTTCCTGGTGCAGTGGTTCAAGATACGGGATCGCGACTGAGGATTGTGCCGGCGCCGGTCCCAATTTCGCCGGGTTTATGATAACTCTCCGTGGCTCTATCTTCACAGGAACAGGCAATGCATCTGAAAAAGCGAGCAGCGATTCTGGCTTCGGCGCTTGCCATGGTTCTCGGCTCTTCGGCGCCCGTCCGCGTCCATCCGCACGTCTTCGCCGAAGCGCGACTGGATGTGATGTTGAACCCCGACAAGACCGTCAAGTCGCTGCGCCATCTCTGGCGCTTCGACGACCTGTTCTCCTCGACCGTGCTGATGGAGTTCGACAAGAACGCCGATCTGAAGCTCGACGATGCCGAGCTGCAGGACGTTTCCAACACGGTCTACTCCTCGCTGGCCGAATACGACTACTTCCAGCTCGTCACCGCCGACGGCAAGGACGTCTCGATGAAGCCGCCGCCCATGCTGATCGCCAATTACGAGGCCGACCAGTTGATCATCCTGTTCGAATCTGAGCCGAAGGAACCTCTGAAGCTCGAGGGCAAGGTGGATTTCGGCATCTACGATCCGACCTTCTACACCGCGATCGATTTCGTGGAGGACGAGAACATGGCGGTGAACGATCTGCCGGCGACCTGCAAGCGCAGCGTCATCCGCCCCGACCCGGACGAGGCGATTGCGCAGAACCAGAGCAATCTCACAGACGCATTCTTCAACGATCCATCCGGCACCGATCTGAGCAAGATCTTCGCCACAAGGCTCGAACTCGACTGCCAGGCTGAAGGATGATCTCGTGAACAAGACCGCGACGCGCATCGTTTTCGCAATCCTCGCTCTGACCTATGTGCTCACCCATTTCCTCGGCCATGCCCATGCGCAAAGCTCGCTCGGCATTGGCGCCAATGAAGCCGTTGCGCCCTCCACCGGCCTGTTCGCCGGCTGGATGAACTGGATCAACGTCCAGCAGCAGGGTTTTTACCGCTCGCTGACCGGCGCGCTGAAGGGAATGCGCGAGGATGGCGGCCAGGTCTGGCTGCTCGTCGGCCTGTCCTTCGCATACGGCATTTTCCACGCCGCCGGCCCCGGCCACGGCAAGGCGGTGATTTCGTCCTACATGCTGGCCAATGAAGTGGCGCTCAGGCGCGGCATCATGCTGTCCTTCGTGTCAGCCTTCCTGCAGGCGCTGACCGCAATCGTGGTGATGGCGCTGGTGTTCCTGGTGTTGCGCGGCACGGCGGTTTCGATGACCGACGCAACCTGGTTCCTGGAGGTCGCCAGCTACGCGCTGATCACGCTCTTCGGCGCATGGCTCCTGTGGCGGAAAGCAGGGCCGCGGATTGTCGGCCTGTTCCGCGGCAATCCGGTGCGCAGCCTTTCAGCGGCCCATGCGCATGGGCATTCCGGGCATGATCACGTCCACGATCACACCTGCTCGCACGATCATGCACATCACGATCATTCTCACGATCACGCTGCCGATTCGCACGCCGCCCATTCTCACGATCACGCAGCTCATTCGCATTCCCACTCGGCGGGCGAGGTCTGCGCCACCTGCGGCCATTCTCATGCGCCCGACCCCGCGATGATCTCGGGCGACCGCTTCAACTGGAAGACCGCCTGGTCGGCCGTCGCCGCGGTGGGCCTCCGCCCCTGCTCAGGCGCGCTGATCGTGCTCTCCTTCGCCTTCCTGAACGGGCTTTGGGCCGGCGGGGTGTTGTCGGTGTTCGCCATGGCGCTCGGCACGGCAATCACCGTCTCCGTGCTCGCCACCATCGCCGTGACCGCCAAGAACTGGGCTGTCGCCATCGCCGGCGACGGCCGCGCCGGAAATCGCGTCCACGCCACGATCGAGATCGCCGGCGCGGCCATGGTGTTCCTGCTCGGCCTGGCCCTGCTCGGCGCCAGCCTGAACGCGTAGCGCCTTTCCCCAAGGGAAGAAAAAAGAAGATCAGCCGCCCAGTTCGTCCTCTATATGCGCGCGGATGATCTCGTCGAAACTCTGCTCGGCGGTAAAGCCGAGTTCGCGCGCCCGCCTAGCTTCGAAGCGGGTCGGCCAGTTCTGGACGATTGCCCAGGTCGCTGCGTCCGGCACTTCGCGGATGAGCTTCACGACATCTGCACCCGCCACGCGCTCCAGCGCCTCGATCTGCTCGCCGACGGTCACGCCGACCCCCGGCATGGTTAGGTTGCGGCGCGGGCCGACCAGCGCGCCGTCGATGCCGGCCGCGCGGATCAGGAACCCCACAGCCGAGCGCGGGCTGGCATGGGTGTGCACCACCGAGCGCGGCACCGGCAGCACCGCCTCCTGCCCGCTTAGCGGCTCGCGAATGATGCTGGAGAAGAAGCCGGAAGCGGCCTTGTTGGGCTTGCCGGGGCGAACGCAGATTGTCGGCAACCGGATGCCGACGCCGTCGAAAAAGCCGCGTCGCGTATAATCGGCGAGCAGCGCCTCGGCCATCAGCTTCTGCGTCCCGTAGGAGGTCATCGGCGTCGGGTGGAACTCGTCGGGAATGACCTCCGGGAACGGCGCGCCGAAGACGGCGATCGACGAGGTGAAGACCACGCGCGGCTTGTAGTTGGCCAGCCGGATGGCGTCGAACAAAGCGCGCGAGCCGTCCAGATTGACCCGGTAGCCGAGATCGAAATTCGTCTCCGCCTCGCCCGAAACGACGCCGGCCAGATGGAAGATCATGTCCGGACGATCTGCGATCAACGCTTCCGAAGCGCCCGCCGCGGCTAGGTCGCCGGTGAAGGCGCGGACGGAAATTCCGTCCGCCCGCGGCGTTTCCGGCGCGACGATGTCGTGAAGGTCGATCGCCGCGATCGCCCGGCCTGCGAGCTGCCGGTCTTGTAAAAGCCGTGCCACGAGCTTGCGCCCGACCATGCCGGCCGCTCCGGTAATCAATATGCGCATTCAGTCACCCTTTCCTTGCTGGCTGCGGCCGCGCAGCCAGAACACCATGAAGAAAGCGGCGACGAACAGGATCGCCACCGCCCCCGCCGCGATCGTCGACACTTCGCCCACCGCCAGCATGATCACCGGCAGGTAGAACGCCGTCAGACCGAAGGCGAGCATAATGATTGCCGCCGCGACCAGCGTATTACGGTTCTTGCGGTCCATCATCGCGAAACCGCCTGACCATGATGGTGCTTGTGCCCATCATGGTCGTGATGATCGTCGGCGCAGCGGCCATATTCCGGCTCGACCGTTGCGTGGCTGATGCCGTGACTGCCGGCGAGGCGCTGCTTGATGGCGCTGACCGCCGCATGCGCATCCGCCCCTTCGTCGAGGCAGGCGTGCAGCGTCGCCATGTTCTTTGCGCCGTCGAGCGACCAGACATGCATGTGATGGATTTCGCGGACCCCCGCGACATGCGCCGCGATATCCCTGGCGATGCCGTCGCGGTCGAGGCTGGCCGGAACGCCTTCGAGGAGCACGTGGGCAGCTTCGCGCATCAACCTCCAGGCGGTGGCAAGGATCAGCAATGCAACAAAAACCGAAAGGATCGGATCGATCGGGGTCCATCCGGTCGCCAGGATAACGACCGCCGCGGCGATGGCGGCCGCCGACCCCAGTAGATCGCCGAGCACGTGCAGAATGGCGCCGCGCATGTTGAGGCTGTTCCGGTCGCCGCCGCTCAATACGACGAAACCGGCAATGTTGACCGCCAGTCCTGCGATCGCAATTACCAGCATCGGTCCGCCAAGAATCGGCGGCGGCTCGAGAAATCGCTGCCAGGCCTCGTAGATGATCCAGACGGCCACAGCGAATATAGCCATTCCGTTGGTGTAGGCGACCAGGGTTTTCACGCGCCCGAAACCATAGGTGAGCCGCTCGGTCGCCGGCCGGTCGGCGAGATGGAAGGCGTACCAGGCAAGTCCCAGCGCCACCGAATCGGCGAGCATGTGGCCGGCATCGGCGAGCAGCGCTAGCGAACCGGTGAGCACGCCGCCCACCGCTTCGGCAACCATGAAGCCGCCGGTCAGACAGGCTGCGATCAGGACGCGCTTTTTATCGCTTCCGCCATGAACGTGGCCCGCTTGGCTGTGATCGTGACTCATCTACCCAATCGTCTGCTATGCGACCGCTTTGGCGCGAAGCTCTTCGAGCCGCCGCATCTGCCGGCCTTCGCTGTCGAAATTAGCCGGATCGAGCCATTCCTGATAGGCGCGTTTCAGCGCAGGCCATTCCTTGTCGATGATAGAATACCACGCCGTGTCGCGGTTTTGCCCTTTCACGACCAGGTTCTGCCGGAAAACCCCTTCGAACTGGAAGCCGAAGCGTTCGGCCGCGCGCTTCGACGGCTCGTTGGCGTTGTTGCATTTCCATTCGTAGCGCCGATAGCCGAGATCGTCGAATGCGTATTTCATGAACAGGAACTGCGCCTCCGTCGCAGCCGGCTTGCGTGAGACAAGCGGTCCCCAATAGATGTTGCCGATCTCGATCACGCCATGGGCTGGCTCGATGCGCATCAGCGTCTGCCGCCCGGCGACCCTGCCGCTGGCTTTGTCGATGACTGCGAAGAACAGCGGGTCTTCGCTCGCTGCCGATTTTTCCAGCCAGGGCTGGAAGGCGGCGCGGCTTTCCGGCGGATAATCGAACAGCCAGCGGAAGCGCTCCGCCACATCCGGCACCGACGACGCCTCGTAGAGCCCGTCGCCGTGCCTGGCCACATCGAGCGGCTCAAGCCGGACATAGCGGCCCTCCAGCGCCACCCGCGCGGGTCGCGGTCGCGGCTGCCAATTCTTCAGATCGTCCGACAAGGGCTGCTCCATTCCGTTGACATTTCCGGCGGGACGTTCACAAAAGCCCATTCGCGGCATAAGCACCAGATGGATGTGAAACATGCTCCAAACGATTGCGGCCTTCGACCGTCTCGGCGAGGAAAACGCCTTCGCCGTGCTGGCGCGAGCGACGGCGCTGGCGAGCCAGGGCCGCGACATCATCAATCTCGGCATCGGCCAGCCTGACTTCCGCACGCCGGAGCATATCGTCGAGGCGGCGATCAAGGCGCTGCGCGACGGCCATCACGGCTACACGCCGGCCAACGGGCTGCTGGCGACGCGCGAAGCTGTGGTACGCCGCACCCTGGCGATGACCGGCGTCGAGGTCTCGCCGGACTCGGTGATGATCCTGCCGGGCGGCAAGCCGACCATGTTTGCGGCGATCATGATGTTCGGCGAACCGGGCGGCGACATTCTCTACCCGGATCCCGGATTTCCGATTTATCGCTCGATGATCGAATTCACCGGCGCCCAGCCTATTCCCGTTCCGATGCGCGAGGCCAACGGTTTTGCGTTCTCAGCCGAGGAGACGCTGGCGCTTATCACGCCCCGGACGCGGCTCCTGATCCTCAACTCGCCGGCCAACCCGACCGGCGGCGTGACGCCGCGCGCCGAAATCGAGAAGCTGGTGAGAGGGCTGGCGGCGCATCCGAATGTCACGATCCTCTCCGACGAGATCTACGACGTCATGACCTATGACGGAGAGAAGCACTGCTCGCTGCTGCAGTTCCCGGAAATCCGCAACCGTCTGATCGTGCTGAACGGCTGGTCGAAGACCTGGGCGATGACCGGTTGGCGCATGGGCTGGTCGATCTGGCCGAACTCGGCCGAGAGCGGCCATCTCTACGACAAGGTGCGCAAGCTGGCGGTGAATTGCTGGTCCTGCGTCAACGCGCCGGGCCAGTACGCCGGCATCGCCGCGATCGACGGGCCGCAGGACGAGGTCGAAAAAATGATGCGGGCCTTCGACCGGCGGCGAAAGGTCGTCGTCGAAGGGCTGAACCGCCTGCCTGGCGTCTCGTGCATCACGCCAAAGGGCGCGTTCTATGCCTTTCCGAATATCTCAGCGACCGGGTGGAAAGCCAAGAAGCTCGCATCCGCACTGCTCGAGGAAGCCGGCGTGGCGCTGATCGGCGGGCCGGATTTCGGCGTGCTCGGCGAAGGCTATGTCCGCCTGTCCTACGCCAATTCGGAAGAAAACATTTTGCGCGCGCTGGACAGGATGGCGGATTTCCTGAAGGCGCGGCCCGCGGCAGCTTAGGCGAGCTATCGGGGCAGAACCGCCGTCGCTTCGATCTCGACCTTGGCGGCATCTTCCATCAGCGCCACCACCTGCACCATGGCCATCGCCGGATAGTGCTTGCCCATGACCGAGCGGTAGGCCTCGCCGATCTCGCGCAGATTGGCGAGATATTCCGTCTTGCTGGTCACGTACCAGGTCATCTTGACGATGTGTTCAGGCCGCCCCCCGGCCTCCGCGACGATGTCGACTATGTTCTGCAGGGTCTGCCGCGTCTGCCCGGCGAGATCATGCGCCTCGAACACCTGGTCGACGGTCCAGCCGATCTGACCGCCGAGATAGACGGTCCGGCCTTCCGCGACAACACCGTTGGCATAGCCCTTGGCGGCTTTCCAACTGGCCGGGTGGAGCACCTGGTGGACGGGATCGGCGGTCATCGAATGTCTCCAACGTCAGCTTGCGGCGTCTCAGACGCCGAGATAGCGATCCTGCAGTTCCGGCGTAAGCTCGTCCGGCTTGCCGGAAAACACGGTCCTGCCCTTTTCCAGCACGAAGCAGCGGTCGGCCACCGGCAGGAGTTCGGCGAGCGTCTTGTCGACCACGAGGATCGACTGGCCGTCCGCCTTCAGCCGCCGGATCGCCGCCCAGATGTCCTGCCGAATGACGGGCGCCAAGCCTTCGGTGGCTTCGTCGAGGATGAGCAGTTGCGGATTGGTCATCAGCGCGCGGCCGATCGCCAGCATCTGCTGCTCGCCTCCGGAAAGCGAATGCGCATACTGGTCCTGCCGCTCCTCCAGCCGTGGGAAAAGCGTGTTTAGGCGTGTCAGCGTCCATGGCCCCTGCCGAGCCGCCGCGACCAGATTCTCGCGCACTGTCAGGTTGGGAAAGCAGCGCCGCCCCTCGGGAACAAGCCCGATGCCGAGCCGCGCGATCCGATAGGACTGCATGCCGGCAATGTCCTTGCCGATGAAGCGCACCCTGCCCCCGCGCGGCCGGATCAGCCCGAGCACCGAGCTGATCGCCGTGGTCTTGCCCATGCCGTTGCGCCCCATCAACGCCACGACCTCGCTTTGGCCGACCGAGAAGTCGACGCCGAACAGCGCCTGCGAGGCGCCGTAGAAGCTTTCCAGCCCGCTGACCTGAAGCAACGTCACGGCCGCTCTCCGAGATAGGCGCGGCGCACCTCCGCGTCGCCGCGGACTTCGTCGACGGTGCCGGTGGCGATGACGCGGCCATAGACCAGCACCGAAATGCGATCGGCGAGCGCGAAGACAGCGTCCATGTCGTGCTCGACCAGAAGGATCGGCGCTTCGTGCCGCAATCCGTCGAGAAAGGCGGTCAGCGCCCGGGAGCCTTCCGGGCCCATGCCGGCCATCGGCTCGTCGAGCAGGAATGCCCTCGGCCCGAGCGCCAACGCGATGGCGATCTCCAACTGCCTGCGCTCGCCATGCGACAGCTCGGCCGCCGGCACATTGGCGCGGGCGGCAAGCCCGGTACGTTCCAGCATCGCCATTGCCGGCTCGGTCAGGCTTCGGTCCTTCATCACCGGGCGGAAAAAGCGGAAGCTCGATCCCTGCCGCGACTGGACCGCGAGCATGACGTTGCGCAGCGCAGAAAATTCCGGCGCGAGCGAGGAAATCTGAAAGCTGCGGCCGAGACCGCGGCGGGCGCGGGCGGCGACGCCCAGCGCGCCGATGTCCTCGCCAAGGAAAACGACCTCGCCGCTGTCCGGCGTAATGCCGCCAGCGATCTGGTGGATCAGCGTCGTCTTGCCCGCGCCATTGGGGCCGATCAGCGCGTGAATCTCGCCTGGCCGCAGATCGAGGCTGACGCCGTCGGTCGCCTTCAGCGCGCCGAACGATTTTCTGAGATCGCGGATGGACAGGACCGGCTCAGCCATGGCGAGCCTTTCCGGCGAGCACCCCGATCAGGCCGCCGCGCGCGAACAGCACGACGCCTAGCAGGATGAGCCCGAGGAAGAACTGCCAGCGTTCGGTCAATCCGCCGAGCACGAATTCGAACAAAACAAACAGCATCGCGCCGGCGACGGGTCCGAACAAGCGTCCCGTACCGCCTAGGATGATCAGCACGATCAGTTCGCCCGACATCTGCCAGGACAGCATGGACGGGCTGACGAAGCGGTTCAAATCGGCCAGCAGCGCGCCGGCAAGCCCGGTGATCGCGGCCGAGATGGTGAAGGCCGCGAGCCTTATCCGGAATGGCGCGATGCCGACGGCGGCAAGGCGCGTCTCGTTCTGCCGTCCGGCCTGGAGCGCCGCTCCAAAGCGCGAATCGCGTACCAGCGCAAACAGCGCCAGCGCCGCCAGGAGCAGGACGTAGCAGACCAGGAAGAAAATCAGCGGAACGGCGGTGTTCACACCGGGAAAGCCGTTGCGGACAACGATCGAAAGCCCGTCCTCGCCGCCATAGGCCGGCCAGGAAATCGCGAAATAGTAGATCATCTGCGCGAAGGCGAGCGTGATCATGATGAAATAGACTCCGGCCGTCCTAAGGCTGATCGCGCCGATAGGCAGCGCTATCAGTGCGGAGATCAGCATCGCCGCCAGCCAGATCGCGGGCATCTGGTCGCTGCCGAAAAACTCGAACGGCCAGGAAAATAGCGGCGTCTGGTTGAAGGCGTGGCTGGAAAAGATGCCGGCGACATAGCCGCCAATGCCGAAGAACGCGGCGTGACCGAAGGAGACCAGGCCGCCGAGGCCAAGCGCGAAATTGAGGCCGACGGCGGCGAGCGCCAGTATCGCCATGCGAGTCGCGAGCGTGATGTAGAACAACTCCCCCAGCGCTAGCGCCGCCAAAGGTACAGAGAGCAGCAGCCCCGCCAGCAGCAGGTTGATTGCCCGTTCGCGGCTCATCCGGCCGCTCATGCCGTTGCCGGGAACAGGCCCTTCGGCCTGAACGCCAGGATGAGCGCCATGACGATGTAGATCAGCATCGAGGCGAGTGCTGCGCCCACCGTCGCGCCTTCGGAAGGGCCGAGGAAAGCGGCGAAAAGCTTGGGCAGCAGGAAGCGGCCGAGCGTGTCGGTCAGGCCGACGAGCACCGCGCCGACGAGCGCGCCCTTTATCGAACCGATGCCGCCGATGACGATGACAACGAAGGCGAGGATCAACACCGGCTCACCCATGCCGACCTGCACTGACTGGAGCGCGCCGACCAGGGCGCCGGCAAGGCCGGCGAGTGCTGCGCCGAGTGCGAAAACCATTGTGTAGAGCGTGCCTATATCGACGCCGAGTGCGGCGATCATTTCACGGTCCGACTGACCGGCGCGTATGCGCATGCCGAGCCGGGTCCGGGCGATAAGATAGTACAGCCCTAACGCCACCAGCACGCCGACGCCGATGATCGCCAGCCGGTAGAGCTGGTAGCGTGCGCCGCCGGGCAGGTCGACCGCGCCCGAAAGCACCTGCGGGATGTCGAGATAGAGTGGAAACGACCCGAACAGCCAGCGCGTGCCTTCCGAAAAGATCAGGATCAGCGCGAATGTGGCGAGCACCTGGTCGAGGTGGTCGCGGTCGTAGAGCCGCCGGATGACGGCGAGTTCGACCAATGCCCCGGCTGCCGCTGCGGCGGCAAGACTTGCTGCCAGTCCGAGCCAGAACGAGCCCGTGGCTGCCGCCACCGCCGCGCAGGCGAAGGCGCCGATCATGTAAAACGAGCCGTGTGCGAGGTTGATCAGCCCCATCACGCCGAAGATCAGCGTCAGCCCCGCCGCCATCAGGAACAGCATGACGCCGAACTGTAGTCCGTTCAGCAATTGCTCGATGATGAGGGCTGTGGACAAGAAGGGGAACCTGTTCGATTTCAGAGGTGGACAAACAGAATTGGCGCGACGAACGCCCCCTCTCCCCGTCCTGAGCCTGTCGAAGGATCACAGGGAGAGGGTAAGGGTGAGGGGCAGCGTCTGCGGTGAAACCAGTTTGCCGGTGTCGCTGCCGCTCCTCATGCGCCTGCCAGCACCTTCTCCCCGCAAGCGGGGAGAAGGTGCTGCTACATCTTACACTCGGCCGCGTAGACGTCCTGATGGTCCTCGAGCGCGACGCCGACGATCTTGTTGGTCAGCACGTCGCCTTCCTTGACCACCTCGCGCACATAGACGTCGTGGATCGGGTGATGGTTGGGCGCGAACTTGAAATCGCCGCGGGTCGACTTGAAGTCGGCCGCCTCGAGCGCCGCGCGGAAGGCGTCGGCGTCCTTGACGCTCGCCTTGGCGGCGGCCGACAGGATCAGGTTCGCGGTGTCGAAGCCCTGGCTGGCGTAGAGCGACGGGATGCGGCCATATTCCGCCTTGAAGCTCTCTACGAAGGCCTTGCTGGTCGCGTTGTCGAGGTCGGGCGACCATTGCGCCGTGTTCTTCACCCCGAGTGCGGCATCGCCCATCGCGCCCAGCACGTCCTGGCTGAAGGAGAACGCCGGTCCGACGACGGGGATGTTCACGCCGGACTGGGCGTACTGCTTCATGAAGGCGATGCCCATGCCGCCCGGCAGGAAGAAATAGACCGCGTCGGCGCCGGAGGCCCTGATCTGCGAGATCTCGGCGGCGTAGTCGGTGGCGCCGAGCTTGGTGTAGACCTCGTTGGCCAGTTCGCCGGTGTAGAAGCGCTTGAAGCCGGTCAGCGCATCGGTGCCCGCCGGATAGTTGGGGGCGAGGATGAAGGGCTTCTTGTAGCCGGCCTTGGTGGCGTAAGCGCCCGCCGCTTCATGCAGCGAATCGTTTTGCCAGGCGACGTTGAAGTAGTTCTTGTGGCACTTGGCGCCGGCGAGCGGCGAGGGACCGGCATTGGGCGACAGATAGAACTTGTCCTGCGCGGTGACGCTCGGCACCACAGCCATGGCGAGGTTCGACCAGATGATGCCGGTCAGGATGTCGACCTGATCGGACTGGATCATCTTGTCGGCCAACTGCACCGCGGTTTCCGGCTTCATCGCGTCGTCTTCGACGACCACCTCGATCTCGGTGTTGCCGGCCTGCTTGAGCGCCAGCAGGAAGCCGTCGCGCACATCGACGCCAAGACCCGCACCGCCGCCCGACAGCGTCGTGATCATGCCGACCTTGACCGGTTCGGCGTAGGCGAGGCCGGATGCCGAGAGCGACAATCCGAGCACGCTAGCGGCAAGTATCTTCTTCATGGTCTTCTCCCTTTGATTTCTTATGTTCCCAAGTTTTACAGCTCGGTGCGAACTTTCCAGAGTTCCGGAAACAGTTCAACCTCAAGCATCTTGCGCAGGTAGGAAACGCCCGACGTTCCGCCGGTGCCGCGCTTCAGGCCGATGATGCGTTCGACCGTGGTGACGTGGTTGAAGCGCCAGCGGCGGAAATAGTCTTCGAAATCGACGAGCTTCTCCGCCAGTTCATAGAGCATCCAGTGCTTTTCGGGCGCGAGATAGACCTGCCGCCAAGCAGCGAGCACGGCGTCGTTCGATGTGCGTGTAGCGCGCCAGTCGGTGCGGGTGGCGTCCGCTCCGACATCGAAGCCCTGGCGTGAAAGCAGAAGCAGCGCTTCGTCATAGAGGCTCGGCTCGGCGAGGATCTGCTCGAGTTCGGCGACCACCTCCGGCCTGTGCGCATGCGGCTTGAGCATGGCGTCGTTGCGGTTGCCGGCCAGGAACTCGATCGCCCGGTACTGGTATGACTGGAAACCCGACGACTGGCCGAGCGAGCCGCGGAACTGGGTGTATTCGGACGGCGTCATGGTCCGGAGCACGTCCCACGCGCCCGTCAGCTGCTCGAATATCCGCGCCACGCGCGACAGCATCTTGAACGCAGGCTGCAGCCGGTCCTCGTGGATAGCCTTGGAAGCCGACCGTATCTCGTGGATGGCGAGTTTCATCCACAGTTCGGAAGTCTGGTGCTGGATGATGAACAGCAATTCGTCATGCGCGCCGGACAGCGGCGACTGCGCATGGAGTATCTTTTCGAGGTGCAGATAGTCGCCATAGGACATGCGCCCGCGAAATTCCATCTGGGCGCCTTCGGGGGCGGCGGGATGGGGGGTGCCTGTCTGCGTCATGCGGCGTATCCCAGATCGGCGGCGCGCGGCCGCCTCGCGTCAGTCATTGCTCCAGAATTGCAGAACGATCATAAAGTTTCAAGCATGAAATTTTATGATTAAAATATCTTGGTGACGTTTGCCCGATGGCGTGTTGAGATTCAGGTCAAGCCGCGCTGGAATCGTAGATGGGCGCGCAGCGACCAAAATGGCGGATTTCGGGTACCGGAACGGAGCGTACGTTTAGGTACGCGAGTACCGGAAGCGCGGAAAGCCGTCATTCGCAAGCCGGCATCACCTGAATATCGACACGCCTACCCGCGGCCGACATACGGCATCTTGGTCGCCATCACGGTCATGAACAGCACATTCGCGTCGAGCGGCAGGCTGGCCATGTGGACGACGGCGGCGGCGACGCGCTGAACATCCATTACCGGTTCCGGAGCCATCGTGCCGTTTGCCTGTGGCACGCCTACCGTCATCGGCCGGGCCATGTCGGTCAGCGCATTGCCGATATCGATCTGGCCGCAGGCTATGTCGAACGGCCTGCCGTCCAGCGCCAGCGTCTTCGTCAGTCCGGTGATCGCGTGCTTTGTCGCCGTATAGGGAACGGAGCCGGGGCGTGGCGCGTAGGCCGAGACCGAGCCGTTGTTGATGATGCGCCCGCCCATCGGCTGCTGCCGCCGCATCGCGCCGAATGCCGCGCGGGCGCAGAGGAACGAGCCGGTCAGATTGACGCCGACGACATCGTTCCAGACTTCGACCGGGATCTCGTCGATGGTGGTCGATTTGTAGCCCATCCCGGCATTGTTAAAGAGCAGGTCGACGCGGCCGAACGTTTCCACAACAGTCGCGAAAAGACTATCCACCTGCTCGGGAATGGTGATGTCGCAGGCGACCGCCAGCGCCTTGGCCTCAGTGGCGCCGGCGTCGGCGACCGCGGCGTCCAGCACGTCCTTGCGGCGGCCGCAGAAAACCGTGTTCCAGCCATTCTTGAGAAGCGCCGTCGCTACCGATTTGCCTATGCCGGTGCCGGCTCCGGTGACAATCGCGGTCTTGCCGTTCTGCATGCGAGAATCCTCCCTGGAAGAGAAGCATGGCATCGCAGATGAAGGATAATGTGGCAACCGACAAAAAGGGCGGTCATTGGCGACCGCCCCTGATCTGGATCGAGCTTGGGAGGAGGAGGAGCCGATCCGACTGATTAAAATGATGCGCTTGACCGGTTAACGAAAAGTTAACGCCGAATCATGCGCCCCAGATGGTTCCGGTCGCTGGCTTGGCCGGCGCTTCGCTTGCCGCTGTAACAGTGGCTTCAACGTGGTCGACCAAGGCATCCGGCAGCTTCAAGCGTCCGGCGAGCATGTCGAGATAGCCGCGCTCTGCCCGCGAATCCGGATCGATCGCCAGGCGCGAAGCCGTGTAGATCTCGACCTTCTGGGCGTCTGTCTTGGCGGCGTCCACCAGCGCGTCGAGGTCGAGCGGCGCTTCGATCTCGGCAAGCAGGAACTCCTCTGCCTCGCTGCCTATGCCCGACAGGCTGAGCTTGTTGGCGATTTTCTTGCGCTCGTCATCATCGATATGGCCGTCGGACTTCGCCGCGGCGATCATGGCGCGCACGAGCGTCAGCGCGAATTCCTGCTCGCCCTGGGGAGCCTGCGAAGGATGGAAGCTCGTATCCTCCGGCGGCGGCAGCAGTTCGGGCTCGGCCGCCGCGTCGGCCGGCTGCTTGCCCTTCTGGTAGTTCTGGTAGGCCTTGTAGGCGAGCCCGCCGATTGCCGCGAGGCCGCCGAGCTTGAGCGCCGACCCCGTAACGGCCCGGCCAGCGCCTGTTCCGAGCAGCACCGCCACAAGCGCGCCGGCGGCCAGCGGATTGTCCTTGGCCATCTGCGTCGCCCTGCCGGCATGGTCGCGGACAGTGGATTCCGTGCCCGGAACTTTCGAGCCGAGCAGATCGTCGAGCAGCTTCTTGGGATCGAACATCAAAGGCCTCCAGCAAAGACACCGGCACATGCCCGGGCCGGTTTCCGGTGCGGCGGAAGTAGGCAGCAAAACGCGACATTACAATGACGCGCGACGAGACCCCGGTCAGCTGCCGATGTGGCGAAGCCCGCGCTTCTCCGCGATTTCCACCTGCCGCTGGCGCTCGGCGTAGCGGGCGCGATCCTCGTCGGAACGCTGGTCATAACAATGCGGACAGGAGACGCCGGCGCTGAATTTCGGCGACACGCGTTCCTCCGCGGTCAGCGGGTGGCGGCAGGCGCGGCAAAGCTCCGACTGCCCCACTTCCAACCCGTGCGAAACCGAGACCCGCTCGTCGAAAACGAAGCACTCGCCCTGCCACAAGCTCTCTTCCGCCGGCACCTCTTCCAGGTATTTCAGGATGCCGCCCTTGAGGTGGAAGACCTCTTCGAGGCCGAGCGATTTCACATAGGCGGTGGCCTTCTCGCAGCGTATGCCGCCGGTGCAGAACATCGCCACCTTGCGGCCTTCGAGCTGATCGCGATGGCGCGCAACCCATTGAGGAAACTCGCGAAAACTCTTCGTCTGCGGATCCATCGCGCCCTGGAAGGTTCCGATCGACACCTCGTAATCATTGCGCGTGTCGATGACGATGGTCTCGGGATCGGCGATCAGCGCGTTCCAGTCGGCCGGTGCGACATAGGCCCCGGCCCCATGTCGCGGGTCGATGCCCTCGACGCCCATGGTGACGATTTCACGCTTCAGCCTGACCTTCATGCGGTGGAACGGCATTTCGGCTGCAACGCTGTACTTTATCTCCAGCCCAGCCAGTTCCGGCATCGCCTCCAGCCAGCCGATGAGTTCGGAAATCGCCTGTTCGCTGCCGGCGACGGTACCGTTGATGCCTTCCGAGGCAAGCAGCAGCGTGCCCTTGATGCCGCGGCCGCAGCAGAAAGCGGCGAGCGGCGCGCGCAGTTCCTCGAACCGCTCAAGCCGGCAGAACCGGTAGAGGGCGGCGACGCGGAAGCCTGGATTTGCGGGCGAAGTGTCCATGGCGTGTGGATAAATCTCTCGTGCGAGCAATTCAAGGCACGGATTTATCCACATGAAATCAGCGGCTTGGCTTCAGCGCGCCAGTGCAACACCGCGGAATTTGTTCACTTCCGCCGGGGCGGGGCGAAAATCACGCGGATTGACGCCAAAAAGGAAGGATACACCGAGCATGTTCACCGACGAAACCAGACGCGAAATCGCCGCCATCGCCAACGACCTCGAACTGGAGCCGGAAGCGCTTCTGGCGATCGCCGAGGTGGAGAGCGGCGGCAAGGGGTTCGCCATTGTCGGCGGCAGGCCCGAGCCGCTTATCCGTTTCGAGGGCCATTATTTCGACCGGCGGCTGTCGCCGGCAAACCGGCAGCGGGCGCGGGCGGACGGTCTCGCCTCGCCGGCGGCCGGCGCGGTCGCCAATCCGAGGACGCAAGCCGGACGCTGGGCACTCCTCGCAAAAGCCTGCGCGATCGACGCAAGCGCCGCAAACGAAAGCGTGTCCTGGGGCATCGGCCAGGTGATGGGCGCGCACTGGGCCTGGCTCGGCTATGCCGATGTCGACGCGCTGGTGGCGGAGGCGCGCTGCGGCGTCGCCGGGCAGGTCCGGCTGATGGCGCGCTACATCGAAAAGGCCGGACTGACGGCGGCGGTGCGACGGCGCGACTGGGAGGCCTTCGCGCGCGGCTATAACGGGCCGCAATACCGGCGCTACGGCTACCACAGGAAGTTAGCAGCGGCTTACCACCGCTTCCGTGCCGAATCCGGGGAGCCCTTGCCGGAGAAAAGAAATACGGCGCTCAGGATCCCGAGAAGCCCTGCCAGGAAAGCGCTTCCGGCGACGGCGATTCCGACGAAGACGCAGACGCAGACGCGGACGGTCAGGCCAGTGAAGCCGCGCTTCTGGAACAGGCTTGCTCGGACATTTTCAAGCTTCCTCGGGCGAGGCTGACCGGCCCGCTTTCGTGGACTTGGCGGGATGCTTCTGCTAATCCCGGCTGAAATCCCGAACGGCACAGAAGGCGCCCATGGCCAGCAAGACTGAAAAACTCCTGTCGCTCCTCGATGGCCAGCCGGTGATCCCGGTGCTGAAGATCGACAGGGTCGCCGATGCCGTGCCGCTGGCGCGGGCGCTTGCCCGCGGCGGCTTGCGCGTCATCGAGATCACGCTGCGAACTGCGGATGCGCTGGAATGCATCCGCCGGGCGGCGGGCGAGGTCGAAGAGGCGATCGTCGGGGCGGGCACCATACTGGATGCGCGCCAGTTCGACGAGGCGGCGGCGGCCGGCTCGAAATTCATCGTCAGCCCGGGCGTCACGCGCGAATTGCTGGCGGCCGCCGGCGGCAGCGAGGTGCCGCTGCTGCCCGGCGCGATCACGCCGGGTGAGATCATGGCCGCGCGGGAAGCCGGGCTGGACTTCCTGAAATTCTTCCCGGCCGAGCAGGCCGGCGGCGCGGCGTTCCTGAAATCGCTGGCCTCGCCTTTCGGCGGCATAAAATTCTGCCCGACCGGCGGCGTCAGCGCCGGCAACGCCAAAGACTATCTTGGCCTGCCCAACGTCACCTGCGTCGGCGGCTCGTGGGTTGCGCCCGACGATCTGGTGAAGGCCGGCAAATGGGACGCCATCGAAGCTTTGGCCCGGGAAGCCGCGACACTGCGCAAGGGCTAACGGGAGGTTCTCGATTTCGACGTCGTCAGGCGTCGATCTTCCCCACCACTTCGATTTTCGGATTCCGGAATCCCATGGCGATCCACGCACGAAGGAGTTTTGCGTAGAAGGATACGGTATGGCTTTTCAGATTGGGGATGTCGTCCGGCAGGTTGGAAGCATCGGACAGGTCGCCTGCCATGGTACGCATCTCCGCTTTCGGCCGCGCCTCAGCCGGCCAGAGATGCAGATAGATGCTCAGCCAGTGCGCGCCCTTCATCTCCAGGAAGACCGGCGTGTTGCAACAGGTCGCGACAACGCGCCGAGAACCCGAATCGGCGGACAGCCGGAATTCACTCATGTGCTCCGCGCCGGACAGGATCCGGACTCGATCCTTGCGATATTCCGCACAAGGCGTCGCGCGGTATGATGTGAGGATATTCCTTGCGCCGGGGAGGGTCGCGAGACGATCCGCAGCAGCCCTGCAGCTGTTGCACAGGCATTCGGATACAAGGATCGGTGCTCCCAGCACCTCCAGGCGTGTCCGTCCGCAGCTACATCCGATAATGGTAGTTCCGCTCATCTCTGTGCCATTCTCCGCGACGTGAAACAGGCGACCATGTCCTCTCGCATGCGTCGAGCAATGGTCATCTGCTGCCGATCACCAGCCGGTTGCCTTCGCTGTCGCGAAATTCCGCAACCGTGCGACCCGGCTGCCACGGAGCCTCCTGCGGCTCGGTGATGATTTCCGCGCCTTTCGATTTCAGGGATTTGACGGTCGCCTCGACATCGTCGTCCACCAGCACCAGGACCGGCTCTGCCGACGGTGCGTCGTCCTTGCGCCTGACGAAATGCAATGCCGTCTCGGCGCCGCGAAATTTTAGCTCGATCCACCGCCAGCCATCCTTGCCCATCGGCGCGTCGGCGGCGACTTCGCAGTCGAAATGGTCGGTGTAGAACTTCCTGGCGCGATCCTGGTCGAATACGGGAAGCTCGGCGAATTGTATGTGCATGGTAGTCCTCCTGCTCGTTTTCTCGGGAAGCCGCGACACGGACTGTCTGCGCGCCCCTCTCCTTGCATCCGGTGTCGGGGCAAGTGCAAACTAGACCGTCCAGTACCGTAGTTGCACAAAACTAGACTGTCCAGTACCATAGAGTCAATCGGAGTTTTGATTCAGGGGTTGGCGGTTTCGTGGCGGATTTGGCTTCAGCAAAAACACAGGAGGGGACCGATGCCCCGAACCGCTCGACGCGCAAGCGCAAGGCGATCCTCGACGCCGCCACCGAGGTGTTTCTGAAGAGCGGTTATCTCGGCGCCAATATGGACGAGATCGCAGCGCTTTCCGGGGTGTCGAAGCAGACCGTCTACAAGCATTTTTCGAGCAAGGAGGCGCTGTTCATCGAGATCGTGACCTCGATGACCGACAACGCGGGAGACGTTGTGCGCAACGAAGTGGCCGAGCTCGACGAAGGCGGCGATGTGGCGGAGTATCTCGTCGACTATGCGTATCGACAGCTGAAGGTGGTGCTGACGCCACGCATCATGCAGTTGCGCCGCCTGGTGATCGGCGAGGTCAGCCGCTTTCCGGAACTGGCCAGGGTCCTCTACGAACGGGGGCCGGCGCGCGCATTGGCGGCGCTCGGGGCGATGTTCGAACGGCTCGCGGCACGCGGTCTGCTCACGATCGAGGACCCTGCGCTCGCCGCTTCCCATTTCAACTGGCTGGTCATGTCCGCCCCGCTGAACCAGGCCATGCTGCTGGGTGACGAGGCGATACCGAAACCGGCCGAGCTTCGCCGGCATGCCGCGGAAGGCGTGCGCGTGTTCCTCGCGGCGTATGGCAGGCGGTGACTGTGGCTGGTGACGGAAGAACGCAAATCGAAACGAAGCGCCTGTTGCTGCGGCCGCATCTTGCCGGTGATTTCGAGGGATACACGGCGCTTTGGGCAGGCGCGCCGGACAGACCCGCGCGGCAGAGCCCGTTGGGAGATTTGAACGCAGAGGAGGCTTGGGCGCGGCTTCTCCGTTTCATCGGGCACTGGAAAGTATTCGGTTATGGTCCTTTCCTGGCGATCGAGCGGACTTCCGGTACAGTCGTCGCGGAGGTAGGCCTCGCCCGATTCCGTCGTGGCGTCGGCGAGGACTTCGACCGGGCGCCTGAAGCGATGTGGAAAATCGATGACCGCCATCAAGGAAAAGGCATAGCTTCGGAAGCCATGGCGGATATCATGCCTTGGTTCGATGCAAGGGGCGAGGAAGGCAGAACCGTATGCATGATCCACGCAACGAACACCGCGTCGATACGGATCGCCGACCGATTGGGATTCCAGCGGTTCGGTCAGGCGATCCACCGCGGAAATCCGGTGCTGCTTTTCGAGCGCATCAGGCCGATCTCCGAGGATTCAGGAAGAAGCTAGCTGCACACGATCGCACCGAAACGTTCCGCGGGTATATTGTCAGCATAGCCAACAAAAAAGCGCCGGAGACCGGCGCTTTTCTTGCAGCTTGCGTTGCCGCTACTGGAAGCGGGCTACCGACAGAAATTTGACGGCCTTGCCGGAGAAGCGGTTGGCGTCGGCGACCTGGTCGCCCTGCTGGAAGCCGGCGGTATAGACGGCGCGCGGCGCGGTCCGCACGATGTTGTAGGCGAAGGACGGCGCGGTCGTGTTCTGCCCGGCCGTGGTGACGTAGTCGCTGTGCAGCACCCAGCGCGCGGCCTGCGGCTGCGCGGCCACCACCACCGGCTTCGGATCGGGCTTGGTGTCGCGGGCGCTTGGTCGCGGCGATTTGCGTGTCGTCTTGACGCCGGAATCCAGCGCCGAAGCCGCGTCGGTTCCGGCCGGACGGCTGGCGACGGCCGCACGCGGCGTAACCGTCGTGGCGAGCGCAGCGACACGGGCGCCGTTGGACTTGATGACCGCTTCAAGCGCGGCTTTCGAATCGGCCGCGACCGTGCCTGTGCTGGCCGGCTCGGGCCGTGTGGCGGGAACCGCCGCGAGATCGAAAACGGCTTCGGCTTCGCTCGGACGGCTGGACGGCAGCGGCGCGAAGGCGCTCATCGGACCCTCGTCAGCCGAGGCCATGGCGAGCAGGACCGGAGCGGCCGCGACATCCGCCTTAGCGAGCACCGCCGCCGGCGGGGCGTAATCGGGACGGCGCGTCGGCAGCGGGATGCCAGGGGCAAGCTCGGCCTCGGCGGCAGGCGCTTCCTCCGGCAGTGGCGCTGCTGCGACTCCGAACGGAACCTGCTCGATCTTGGCGGCAGGCGCTTCCTCCGGCAACGGCTCTGCGGCTGCTCCGAACGGAACCTGCTTGGCTTCGGCCAGTGCGGCGACGGTCGGGCCGACCTCGCTGTCAGGACGCGGCGCGAGCATGGGCACCGGAACGCTGCGCGCGGGCAGCGCGGCGATGATGGTTTCGGGCGTCTCCTCGCGCGGCTCTTCGGCCTCGGCGACCTGCGGAATTTCGGTGCGCTGCGCCTGGTCTGGCGAGACGATCTGTATGCCCGGCAGCTGCTTCTTGTCAGCCTGCTGCGGCTGCGGCTGTTCGGCCACGGCCTTCCTGGCGGCCTGGGGCTTTTCTTCGACCTTCGAACTTGCGGCCGCAACGACGGCGACCTCGCCGCTGCTCTCTTCTTCCTCGTCCGCGCCGCCGCCGAAAATGGCCGCAAAGAGATTGGTGCGCTTGCCGCTGCTGGAGCTGGAGCTGGCAAGCGCCAGCGCCGTTGCGCCGCTCTTGCTGCGCGCCTTGTAGGAAGCCAGCGCCGTCTCGAAGCCGGGCAGCGGCTTGCCGTCGGTCGGCACGTGCAGCGTCTTGCCGTTCGGGAAGACGGAAGCGAGTTCGCTGCGGCTCATGCGCGGCCAGTGGCGGACATTGCCGACATCCATGTGGACGAAGGGCGAGCCCGAGCGCGGATAATAGCCGACGCCGCCACCCTGCGCCCTGAGGCCGGTGTCGCGCAGCTTCTTCAGGCTGACGCCCGGAATGTAGAAGTCCATCGCCTTGCCCAGCATATGCTGGCTCTTGTTGGCGACGCCCTTGGAGCGCTTGCGCAGCATCGAATTGGTGGCGGACGAACGGTAGGCCGAAACGACGTGGATGTAGTCGCGCGCGCCGACCGCCTTGTAGGTCTCCCAGACAAGGTCGAGCAGGCGCGGGTCCATCCGGGTCGGCTCGTTGCGGCGCCAGTCGCGCAGGAAGCGGTTGATCTTGTTGAGGCCGGACTGATCGTAGCGCCCGTTGCGCTTGAAGGTGATCTCGGCCTTTTCCTTGGTGTGGATGAAATAAAGCTTCAGCGTCCGCGTTTCGGCGCTTGCGACGGGCGCTGCCATCAGAAGAAAGCTGAGGGCGAGCATGAAAGCCGCAAGCCATTTCGGCCAGCCGGTCGATACGAGTCGCCGGGTCGTGTGTGGCTCGGTTCTATTCAAATCAAAAGGCCTTCAGCCGTTTGTCCCCGGATTTGAAGCCCGGACGCGTGAATCTGACGTCCGAATATCGATCCTAATGGTTAATCACAGTTTATTGAAGTCGAAATGCGGCAGCCCCATGGCGATATCCCGGCAAAAATGCCGAACGAATTTCATGGTAAACGACGCCTTATAGCGCGAAGCTTACGCCGTGCTGGCCGGGCCTTTTCTCAGGAAGCGAGCTTTTCGGAGCGGCCCGTTTCCGGGTCGATCCCGTACTCTTTCAGCTTGCGGTAGAGGGTCGAGCGGCCGATGCCGAGCCTGCGCGCGACCTCGCTCATCTGACCATTGTAATGGTCGATCGCCATCCTGATCATTTCGAGCTCGACCTCGGCCAGCGAGCGCACATTGCCGCGCTCGTCGAGCGCCTTCAGTATGCCGAACCGGATTTCCGCGGCCGGCCGCAACGGCGTGGTCCTGTCTTCAGTTGGAGCGCGCTGGGCCTCCAGCGGGGCGGCAACGGGTTCCGGCTCGCCGCGATCCAGATTGACGGTGCCCTCGACCTGCGCCCTGATCTGCGGGAACTCCTCCTCGGTCAGCGTTTCGCCTTCGCACAGCACGGTGGCCCGGAAGATGGCGTTTTCGAGCTGCCTTATGTTGCCCGGCCAGTCATAGGCCTGAAGCATCGACAGAGTGCGCGCCGAGATGTCGGTGATGCGACCGCGCGCCTCAGTGGGCGCGACGCGCCCCATGAAATGGCGCACGAGATGCGGAATGTCGTCGCGGCGGTCGCGCAGCGGCGGCACGAAAATCGGATAGACGTTCAGCCGGTAGAACAGGTCCTCGCGGAATTTGCCGTCCTTGACCTGCTGCAGCAGGTTGCGGTGGGTGGCCGAGATCAGCCTTATATCGACCTTGACGGTCGAGCGCCCGCCGACCGGGTCGACCTCGCCGTCCTGAACCGCGCGCAAGAGCTTGACCTGCACGTCGAGCGGCAGGTCGCCGATCTCGTCGAGGAACAGCGTTCCCGAATGCGCCTCGACGAACTTGCCAGCGTGCTTTTCGGTCGCGCCCGTGAACGAGCCCTTCTCGTGGCCGAACAGGATGCTTTCGACCAGATTGTCGGGGATGGCGCCGCAATTGACCGTGACGAAGGGTTTTGAACGGCGCTCGCCGGAGCCCTGGATGGCCCGGGCGACGAGTTCCTTGCCGACGCCCGATTCGCCCTCGATGAGGATCGGAATGTTGGAGGCGGCGGCTTTCTGCGCCAGCCTGAGCACGCGGTCCATGGCCGGGCTGCGGGTGACGATATCCTTGAAGGAGAGCGTGCCGCCGCCGCGTTTGGAGGAGCGCTTCGCCTCCATCTCGCGCGCCTCGACCTTGAGCGCATTGTCGATGGCCGTGCGCAGCCGCTCCGGCGAGGCCGGCTTGACGACGAAGTCGAACGCGCCGTTGCGCATCGCCAGCACCACGGTCTCGATGCCGCCCTGCGCGGTCTGCACGATGACCGGCAGATGGATGCCGCGCTCGGCCATGGCCTTGAGCACGCCGATGCCGTCCAGCCCGGGCATTGAGAGATCGAGGATGACGACGGCGACCGGACGGGCCTCAGGCCCCTCCAGCAGCTTCAGCGCCGCCTCGCCGCCATCGGCGACGAGCGCCGAGTGGCCGAATTTCGTCACCGCAGCCTCGAGCAGCCGGCGCTGCACGGGATCGTCGTCGACTATGAGTATGCAGGCTGCCATGAATGACATATTTCGTTAGCAGATGGCGGGTACGGGCGTTATTGCCGTCTGGATCATCCTGGCACAGGGTTCTAAATAAATGGCTTCGAAAAAGCCGGGGAATCGAGCGTTCGGGTTTACGCGGCGCATACCTGGAATCGGAAGGCGGACATCATGGCATTGAACCCCGGCGCAAAGGCCGCCTCCCTGGCGGCAAGCCAGGCTCCCTCCGCACTTGGAGACCTGCCGGAATGGGATCTCGGCGACCTCTATCCGGGCATGGATGCGCCCGAGCTGAGGCGCGACCTGGCGAAGGCCGCCGAGGACGCCGTCGCCTTTGAGGAACGCTGGAAAGGCACGCTTGCGAGTGAAGCCGCGCGTGGCGCCGAAGGCCGCCTCGGCGAGGCGCTGCGCGAATATGAGGCAATCGAGGAACTGGTCGGCAAGATCGCCTCCTATGCCGGGCTGATCTATGCAGGCGACACTTCCGACCCGCAGCGCGCCAAGCTTTATGGCGACGTGCAGGAGAAGATGACCGACGCCAGCGCGCATCTGCTTTTCTTCGCGCTCGAACTGAACCTGGTGGACGATGCGCTGATTCTGTCCGCGCTCGACGCCGACCCGGCATTCGGCCACTACCGGCCCTGGGTGCTCGATCTCCGGAAGGACAAGCCCTACCAGCTCGAGGACCGCATCGAGCAGCTGTTCCACGAAAAGTCGATAACCGGACGCGGCGCCTGGAACCGGCTGTTCGACGAGACGATGACCGATCTGCGCTTCGAGGTCGGCGGCGAGGAACTCACGCTGGAGCCGACGCTCAACAAGCTTCAGGACCCCGACGGCGAGGTGCGCCGCGCCGCCGCCGAAGCGCTGGCGAAGACCTTCAAGGAGAATCTGCGCACCTTCACGCTGATCACCAACACGCTGTCGAAGGACAAGGAGATCTCCGACCGCTGGCGCGGCTTCGAGGACATCGCCGATTCGCGGCATCTCGCCAACCGCGTCGAGCGGAGCGTCGTGGATGCGCTTGCCATGGCCGTTCGCGAGGCCTATCCGCGTCTGTCGCATCGCTATTATGCGATGAAGGCGCG
The DNA here is from genome assembly GCF_011045125.1 of Allomesorhizobium camelthorni. GTDB lineage: Bacteria > Pseudomonadota > Alphaproteobacteria > Rhizobiales > Rhizobiaceae > Allomesorhizobium > Allomesorhizobium camelthorni. The sequence goes on from NZ_JAAKZF010000011.1 coordinate 57,816, forward strand.
CTGGCTCGGCATGGAGACCATGAACCATTGGGACCGCAACGCGCCGCTGCCCGAAACACCGCAGGCGACCATCGGATGGGACGAAGCAAAAAACACGGTTCTGTCGGCCTATCACCGCTTTTCGCCCGACATGGCCGACATTGCGCGGAAATTCTTCGACCGCCGCTGGATCGACGCACCGGTGCGGCCGGGCAAGGCGCCGGGCGCATTCGCGCATCCGACCGTGCCGTCGGCGCACCCTTATGTGCTCCTCAATTACATGGGCAAGCCGCGCGATGTGATGACGCTGGCGCACGAGCTCGGCCACGGCGTGCACCAGGTGCTGGCCGGCGCCCAGGGGCCGCTTATGGCCTCGACGCCGCTGACGCTCGCCGAAACCGCCTCGGTGTTCGGCGAGATGCTGACTTTCCGCTCGCTGCTGGACAAAACCATCGACCGCCGCGAGCGCAAGGCCATGCTCGCCCAGAAGGTCGAGGACATGATCAACACGGTGGTGCGCCAGATCGCCTTCTACGAGTTCGAGCGCAAGGTGCACACCGAGCGCAAGAATGGCGAGTTGACCGCCGACCGGCTCGGCCAGTTCTGGCTGGAGGTGCAGGCCGACAGCCTGGGACCGGCAATCAGGCTGCGCGAGGGCTACGAGACGTTCTGGACCTACATCCCGCACTTCATCCACTCGCCCTTCTACGTCTATGCCTACGCGTTCGGCGACTGCCTGGTGAACTCGCTCTACGCCGTCTACCAGAACGCCGAGCGCGGCTTTCAGGAGAAGTATTTCGACATGCTGCGGGCCGGCGGCACCAAGCATCACTCCGAGATCCTGGCGCCGTTCGGGCTAGACGCCACGGATCCAGCCTTCTGGCAGATCGGACTCAGCATGATCGGCGACCTGATCGACGAATTGGAAGCGCTGGAGTGAGACAGGTTGGCTTTACCCTCCCCCTTGAGGGGAGGGTCGATCCGCGCAGCGGATCGGGGTGGGGGTCGTAACAAGCGTGGCATCTTCTTTTCCACCCCCACCCCGTCTCGCACCCGCCGCTCCACGGCGGCCGCTCGCCGACCCTCCCCTCAAGGGGGAGGGTAAAAGCGCTTCACCCTTCGTCCTCTTCCGCGACGACCCGGCCGGGCGCGAGGTGCTGTTCGAGCAGCCGCGCGAGATCATCGCTCCTGATACGGCGGAAAGTTTCTTCCCGGCGCTGGAAGCGGCGCAGGCCGCCCATGAATCGGGAAAGTGGCTTGCCGGCTATTTCTCCTATGAGGCCGGCTATCTGTTCGAGCCGAAGCTCAGGCCGCTTCTGCCTGAAAGTCGGCGCGCGCCGCTCTTCTGCCTCGGCGTGTTCGACGGCCCATCCGACGCCTCCCCGCCCGACCGGCAAGCGCCCCCCAGCAACGGGCCGATCTTCGACGCGCGGGCAAGCTGGTCGTTCGAGGATTACGAGAAGCGGTTCGCGCGGCTGCACCGGCATCTGCGCGAGGGCGACTGCTATCAGGCCAATCTGACTTTTCCGGTAAACGCGCAATGGTCGGGCGAGGCGCTCGCGGCCTTCAATGCGCTGACGGCGCGCCAGCCGGTAAAATACGGCGCGCTGGTTTGTCTCGGCGAGCCGCTCGTCCTGTCACGCTCGCCAGAGCTCTTCTTCGAGATCGACCGCAAAGGCTGGATCGAGACGCATCCGATGAAAGGCACCGCCCCGCGCGGCGCGACGGAGGCGGAGGACAAGGCGCAGCGCGAATTCCTGCGCAACGACCCGAAGAACCAGGCGGAAAACCGCATGATCGTCGATCTGTTGCGCAACGACATCTCGCTGATCAGCGAGGTCGGCACGCTCGACGTGCCGGAGCTTTTCCGTATCGAGACCTACCCGACTGTGCACCAGATGGTGAGCCGGGTGCGCGCGAAACTCCTGCCCGATCTGACGATCGCCCAGATCTTCGCCGCACTGTTTCCGTGCGGGTCGATCACCGGCGCGCCGAAGATCCGCGCCATGGAAATCCTGCACGCACTGGAGGGGACGCCGCGCGACGTCTATTGCGGCGCCATCGGCTGGATCGCGCCGGACGGCACGATGCGGTTCTCGGTGGCGATCCGCACCATCTCGCTCTTTCCGGGCGGCGAGGCCGTCTACAATATCGGCGGCGGCATAGTCTTCGATTCCACCGCCGAGGAGGAGTATGCGGAATGCCTTCTGAAAGCGCGGTTCGCGACGGGAACGGTGCCGGCTTCGAGCTGATCGAGACGCTGCGCTGGGAGCCGGCGCGTGGCTTCGTGCGGCTGGAGCGGCATATGGCAAGGCTGGCAGGCTCGGCGCACGAGCTTGGTTTCAAGCTGTCGCCGGCCGGGATCGATCGCGCGCTTCGAGACGCCGCTGGCCGCGACGCGCCGCTGCGTGTCCGCCTGACGCTGCGACGAGACGGTAAGGCGGAGGTTACGACGCAGCCATTCACGCCGCTCGCCCCGGACGCTGTCTGGATGCTGCGAATTGCCGAAACCCGATTGGACCCGAACGATCCGCTGCTGCGCCACAAAACGACGCGGCGCACCGTCTATGATGCGGCGCGCGCGGAATTTTCGCGCGAAGCGGCAGACGAGGTCATCCTGCTCAACCAGCATGGGCAGGTCTGCGAAGGCACGATCACCAATGTCTTTGCCGATATGGGCGACGGCGTCCTGCTGACGCCGCCGTTGCGATGCGGCCTGCTGCCCGGCGTGCTTCGCGGCGAGTTGCTGGAAAGCGGCAAGGCCAGGGAAACGGTGCTGAAGGTTGACGATCTTCGCCGCGCGAACGCGATTTTCGTCGGCAACTCGCTGCGCGGGCTGATCAGGGCGCGCCTGGGTTAGACAGAGCACTCCTGTCCACCCCCCTCTGTCCTGCCGGACATCTCCCCCGCAAGGGGGGAGATTGGCAGCTTCGCCGCTGCCGCCAATCTTTCAGCGCCGCAAGCTGGACGCGGCATTCGAGAAGGCAAATCTCCCCCCTTGCGGGGGAGATGTCCGGCAGGACAGAGGGGGTGGACAGGAATGCGCTGTTTTTGCCGAAGGCCAAGTTTGACAATTCTCTACCGCTGCCAATCGAAACGCGCTACGATTCCGCCATGGCTTTAAGCATTGAACCGTCACGATAATTCGGCTTGTCTCCTCCCCTCCATACCCCCTATGACGGCTCGTCGAAGCCGTTCTCGATCGGCCTGAAGCCGCTGGACCTCGCCGAATGGATCGAGATCGGCGACGATCTGGACATGTATCTGGCCGAGAAGCACCGGCTCTACGCGACGGTTCCCGACAGGGTTTTCGTCGAGGAACCGAATACGCGGGAAGCGCAGCGTGAAGTGCTCGATCTCATCGAGGCGCATCTGGCCCGGTATCATCCGGAACTGCTTGAGCGGCTAACGGGCAACGCGCGAAACGGCGACGAAGCGGAGCCGCCGCTTCTCACGGCATCCCTGCTCGTCCAGGAAGATTTGATCCTGATGCGCAGGGGCGAGAACGGCTGGCGGCTCGCGGCGGGGTCGCTGTGCTTTCCGTCATCCTGGTCGCTGGGCGAGAAATTCGGGCGGCCGCTGCATGAAATCCACGCGCCGGTGCCGGGATTCGGCGGCGGCACCCGCAACGCCGATCTGATAAGCCGCATGTTCGACAGCCTTCAGGGCCAGGCGGTGCTGCGCTGGAACTGGTCGCTGCAGGCCGGCAACGATCTTTACCTGCCGTTCTCGCACCGGGAGCGCGTGGACCGGGCGACGAACCGGCCGCCGAAATTTTCGAGCGACGAGATCGCGGCTCGGGCCTTCATCCGCGTCGAGCGCCAAACGCTGCGCAAGCTGCCGGTTTCGGGCGACATTCTTTTTACCATCCGCATCCATCTCGACCCGCTGGCGGCGATCGAAAAACATCCTGAGCGCGCCGCGCTCGCCGCGTCCTTTGCCGATCAGCTCGAAGGGCTCGACGAGGCGCAGCTGGACTATAAGGGCCTGACCGCCGACCGCGACAGGCTGGTGGCGGTGCTGCGGGGCATCTCATGCGTCCGCTAAGCGTCTGTTTGGAAACTCTACTCTGGCGGGTCATCTGCCATAGCGAGTTTCGAAACAGACGCTAACCAAGCATTGTGGTTTTCGCTTTATTGTGACGAGGAACTATGGTCTTCAACTCGACCATCCGTCGAGATACACGCATAACGCGCGAACCAGGAGTGTCTGAAGAATGGCGAAAGAAAAGTGGCCCGTCCACGGTGAGATAACCGGCCCGGTGGTGATGATCGGCTTCGGGTCGATCGGCCGCGGCACGCTTCCCCTCATCGAGCGCCATTTCAAATTCGACAAATCCCGCATGACCGTCATCGATCCGCGCGACGACGACCGCAAGCTGCTCGACGAACGCGGCATCGCCTTCCTGCAGGAGGCGGTTACGAAGAAGAACTACAAGAAGTTGCTGACGCCGCTTCTGACCGCGGGCGGCGGCCAGGGCTTTTGCGTCAACCTTTCGGTCGACACCTCCTCGCTCGAACTCATGAAGCTCTGCCGCAAGCTCGGCGTGCTTTATGTCGACACTGTCGTCGAACCCTGGCTCGGCTTCTATTTCGATACCAAGGCCGACAACGCCTCGCGCACCAACTATGCGCTGCGCGAAACCGTGCGCGAGGAGATCCGCAAGAATCCCGGCGGCGCCACCGCCGTCTCCTGCTGCGGCGCCAATCCGGGCATGGTGTCGTGGTTCGTCAAGCAGGCGCTGGTCGATCTCGCCAACGACCTCGGGCTCCAATTCGCCGAGCCGGCGGAAGGCGACCGCGAAGGCTGGGCGCGGCTGATGAAGCAGGCCGGCGTCAAAGGCATCCACATCGCCGAGCGCGATACGCAGCGCACCAGGAACCCCAAGCCGATGAACGTGTTCTGGAACACCTGGTCGGTCGAAGGCTTCATTTCCGAGGGGCTGCAGCCGGCCGAACTCGGCTGGGGCACGCATGAGAAATGGATGCCGAAAAACGCCCGCAAGCAGAAGAAGGGCTCGAAGGCCGCGATCTTCCTCGAACAGCCGGGCGCCAATACGCGGGTACGGACATGGTGCCCGACGCCCGGACCGCAATACGGCTTTCTCGTCACTCACAATGAGTCGATCTCGATCGCCGATTTCTTCACCCTGCGCGACAAGAAGGGGAAGGTCTCCTACCGTCCGACCTGTCACTACGCTTATCATCCCTGCAATGACGCCATACTGTCGCTGCACGAGATGTTTGGGTCCGGCGGCAACGCGCAGCCGGTGCATCACGTGCTCGACGAGGACGAACTTGTCGACGGCGTGGACGAACTCGGCGTGCTGCTCTACGGCCACGCCAAGAACGCCTATTGGTACGGCTCGCAGCTTTCGCTTGCCGAAGCGCGCAAGCTGGCGCCCTACCAGAACGCAACCGGCCTGCAGGTCACCTCGGCGGTTCTGGCCGGCATGGTCTGGGCGCTGGAAAATCCGCAGGCAGGCATCGTCGAGGCCGACGAGATGGACTACCGGCGCTGCCTCGAAGTGCAGTCGCCCTATCTCGGGCCGGTCAGGGGCTATTACACCGACTGGACTCCGCTGGAGGGCCGCCCCGGCCTGTTCGCGGAAGACCTCGACACGAAGGACCCCTGGCAGTTCCGCAACATGCTGGTCCGATAAAGAGGCCGTCATAATCTCGGCCTGCCGTAGCGGCGCGAGCATCGGGGTTCGCTTCCGTTTACCGGGAGTGCTAATCTTCGCGCCCGAAGCTGCAAGCAGAATATCTGCGGGGGCGGCGGGACCGTGACAAATGCGAAACAGTTTTCGGGCAAACCCGGCCAGGCGGGACCTGAAAACGGCGAGCGCCTTGATTTTCCGCGTACGCCAAGCGACACAATCACGATTTGAGAAGAGAGGGATGATCGCCATGGTGCGCAAACTGTTTTCCGCAGCCGCTATCGCCGCTGTGGCGGCGGGCCTCGCCGGCTGCATGACCGGCGGCCCCGGCGGGGGACCATTGGCCGCCGCCCCGACGGGCGTGGAAGGCGAGTGGCTGAGCACAGACGGCGTCGCCGTGTCGCGCTTCTCGGGCGGGGTGTTCCAGACGACGGCGCTCGACACCGGCAACAAGCTGGCCGACGGCAGCTACCAGATGGTGGACAACCGGAACGTCGCGATCACCGTCAAATCGCTCATTCGCCAGACGACCTCAAGCGTCAATTGCGCGCTGGTCGCCTCCAACCAGCTCAACTGCACCAGCTCCACCGGCCAGCAATTCGTGCTGACGAGGCGTCCGGCGGTCGGCTGATCCGGCCCCGGAGCCAATCATGCCAAGGTCTGCTTGCGGCGCTGTTGTGCGCCGCGCTAACCTCCCGCGACTGAGGGAGGCAGCATGAGCGAGCATTTCGACGACCTTGAGACGCGAGACCCCGCCGAGCGCGAGGCGGCGCTGTTTGCGGCACTTCCCGGATTCCTGCGCAGGGCGACGGCGGCAGCGCCTGGCCTCGCCCGCTGGCTGGCCGACATCGACCCTGAGGCGGTGACGAACCGCGCAGCGCTCGCCGGCCTGCCGGTGCTCAGGAAATCCGGGCTGATGGAATTCCAGCAGGCCGATCCGCCCTTCGGCGGCTTTGCCGATCCGGCCGCGTTGCGGGGCAACCGCGTGTTCCACTCGCCCGGCCCGCTATGGGAGCCGGAGCTCGGCGAGGATGTCGCGGAAAACACCGCCCGCGCCTTCTTCGCCGCCGGCATCCGCGCCGGGGACATCATCCACAATGCCTTCGCCTATCACATGACGCCGGGCGGCTTCATCCTCGACGCCGGCGCGCGCGCGCTCGGCTGCATCCTGTTTCCGGCCGGCACCGGCAACACCGACATGCAGGTCGACGCAGCGGCGGCGCTGAGGCCCTCGGTCTACTGCGGCACGCCGGACTTCCTCAAGGTCATGCTCGACCGCGCCGCCGAGACCGGCAAGGACCTGTCCTCCTTCCGGCTGGCGCTGGTGTCGGGCGGAGCGCTGTTTCCCTCGCTGCGCGCCGAGTACAAGACGCGCGGCATCGACGTGCTGCAATGCTACGCCACCGCCGAATTCGGCGTCATCGCCTATGAGAGCGCTGCCGCCGACGGCTCGCCCAATCCGGGCATGATCCTCAACGAGAAGCTGATCGTCGAGATCGTTCGCCCTGGCACCGGCGACCCCGTCGCGGAAAGCGAGGTCGGCGAGATCGTCGTCACCGGCTTCAACGCCGGCTATCCGCTGGTGCGGCTCGGCACCGGCGACATGTCGGCGATCCTTCCCGGCCTGTCGCCCTGCGGCCGCACCAACGCCCGCATCAAGGGCTGGATGGGCCGCGCCGACCAGCGCACCAAGGTCAAGGGCATGTTCGTCGATCCGGCCCAGATCGCCGCGGTGGTCAGGCGGCATCCCGAAATTGCCAAGGCACGGCTGGTGGTCGCCCGCGACGGCGACCGCGACGCGATGGTGCTGCATGTCGAGGCGGCAAGCGGCGCTGCGCCCGATCTTGCCGGCGTCGAGGCTTCGCTGCGCGAAATCACCAAGCTCGGCGGCGCGGTTCGCCTGGCAGCGCCCGGCTCGCTCGCCAATGACGGCAAGGTCATTTCCGACGAGCGCGACTACAGCGCCTGATTGCACCGGATGGTCCCGCCAGAGCCCGGGATTCCTCTTGCATCCGGCAAACCGCAATGTGAACATGGATCGGGGACCGTCTCGCATGAGCGGTCATGGGAGTCGCGCAAAGCGCTCCGACAGGGGATCACTCGGGAGACTGAAATGAAGAAGTTCGCCGCCATCGCAGCCCTATCGGCATCGGCAGTCGCCATGTCGGCGGGCGCTTCCTTTGCCGACTACACGCTGAACATCCTGCATATCAACGACTGGCACAGCCGCATCGAATCCAACAACAAATTCGAATCGACCTGCTCGGCCGAAGAGGAAGGCAAGGGCGAGTGCATCGGCGGCGCGGCCCGCCTGGTCACCGCAATCACGGACCGGCGCAAGGCGCTCGAAGGCCAGAATGTGCTGCTGCTCAATGGCGGTGACAATTTTCAGGGCTCGCTGTTCTACACCACCTTCAAGGGCGCGGTCGAAGCCGAATTCCTGAACCTGATGAAGTTCGACGCCATGACCGTCGGCAACCATGAGTTCGACGACGGCGAAGATGCGCTGGCGCCGTTCCTCGACGTGATCAAGTTTCCGGTGCTCTCCGCCAACGTAAACGCCAATGCGCAGTCGAAGGTCGGCGACCGCATCAAGCCGTCGATCACGCTCGACGTCGGCGGCCAGAAGATCGGCATCGTCGGCGCGGTCACCAACGACACGCCGGAAGTCGCTTCGCCCGGCCCGAACATCACGATCGAGGACGACATCAAGACGATCACCGCCGAGGTCGAGAAGCTGAAGGCCGCCGGCGTCAACAAGATCATCGCGCTGACCCATGTCGGCTACCCGCGCGACAAGGAGATGATCGCGAAAATCCCCGGCGTCGACGTGGTGGTGGGCGGGCATTCGCACTCGCTTCTGTCCAATACCGACGACAAGGCCGAAGGCCCCTACCCGACCATGGTCGACAATCCCGAGGGGTATAAGGTTCCGGTGACGCAGGCCGCGTCCTATTCCAAATATCTCGGCGAGTTCACCGTCACCTTCGACGACAATGGCGTCGTCAAGGAGGCCAAGGGCGATCCGCTCTATCTCGACAAGTCGATCAAGCCGGACGAGGCGGTGCTGGCTCGCATCAAGGAACTCGGCGCGCCGATCGAGGAGTTGAAGAACAAGGAGGTCGCCGAGACGACGGCGACGATCGACGGCAGCCGCGAAACCTGCCGCGCCAAGGAATGCGAGATGGGCAATCTGATTGCCGACGCGATGATCGACCGTACCAAGGACCAGGGCGTGACGATCGCCATCCAGAACGGCGGCGGCATCCGCGCCTCCATCGACGCCGGCAAGGTGACGATGGGCGAAGTGCTGACCGTGCTGCCGTTCCAGAACACGCTGGCGACCTTCCAGTTGACCGGCAAGGACCTCAAGGCCTCGATCGAGGCCGGCCTTTCCGAGATCGAGGAAGGCAAGGGCAAGTTCCCGCAGGTGGCCGGCCTGAAATATTCCTTCGACAAGTCGGTCGCGCCCAATGAGGGGCGGCTGAAGTCGCTCGAAGTGATGGAAGGCGGCGCATGGGCCCCGATCGACGAGGCCAAGACCTACACGATCGCCACCAACAATTTCGTGCGCGGCGGCGGCGACGGCTACAAGCTGTTCGCCGAGAACGCGCAGAACGCTTATGATTACGGCCCGAGCCTTGAACAGGTGGTCGCCGACTATCTCGCGGCGAACCAACCCTATGCGCCGAAACTTGAAGGGCGCATCACCGAGGTAGGTGCGGCGGTCGCAGCAGCACCGGCAGCTGAGCCAGCGCCGGCGGCAGAGCCGGCTCCCGCAGTCGCCGCCGCTGAACCAGCGCCCGCGCCTGAAGCGGCGATCAAGATGCCCGATTTGCCGGCCGCATCCGGCGAGATCGCCACGGCAGCGCCGACGGTCGAAGCCGCGCCTGAAACCGCGGCGGCCGCGCCGGTTGTCGAACCTGCCCCGGCGGCGGAGCCGGCAAAGCCGGCCGAACCGGAAATGGCGGCAGCACCCGCAGCAGCCGAGCCCGCGGCGACGGCCATGCCCGACAGACATGTGGTCGTCCCAGGCGATAATTTCTGGGATATCGCCGAAAAGATCTATGGCGACGGGTTCAAGTGGAAGGCGCTGTCCGAGGCCAACCCGCAATATGCGCCCAAGAAGCTGCCGGTCGGGGCGACGCTGAAGGTTCCGCCGGCAAGCTGAGCGTCCCGGCCGCGATGAAAGAGAGCCCGTCCGGAACATCCGGGCGGGCTTTTTTCATGGCGAGGTGCGGCCAGACGCAGCATTGTATTCCACGGTCATGCGGCTAGGTTCCCGGCCGTTACCGGAGAAGCGCTGAATGGATGCCGCGAAAACCAGCAAGACATCGAAAGCCGAGACGGGCGGCCAATCGCCGTCCGGGCATCCGGCGCTGAAATCGCAAAAGATCGGCGTCATGCTGGTCAATCTCGGCACGCCTGACGGCACCGACTTCGGCTCGATGTGGCGCTATCTCAGGGAGTTTCTTTCCGACCCCCGCGTGATCGAACTACCGCGCATCGCCTGGTATCCGATCCTCTACGGCATCGTGCTGAACACCAGGCCGAAGAAATCCGGAGCGAACTACCGCAAGATCTGGAACAGGGAGCGCGACGAATCCCCGCTGCGCACCTATACCCGGTCGCAGAGCGAGAAGCTCGCCGAGGCGCTGCGCGGCGAGCCGCAAATCGTTGTCGACTGGGCGATGCGCTATGGCAGCCCGTCGACGAAAAGCGTGGCGGAGCGCCTGGTGGCGCAGGGCTGCGGCCGCCTGCTGGTCCTGCCGCTCTATCCGCAATACTCGGCAACGACGACAGCGACCGCGAACGACAAGCTGTTCGCCGCGCTGGCGAAAATGCGCCGGCAGCCGGCTGTCCGCAGCGTGCCGGCCTATTACGACGATCCGGTCTATATCGACGCCGTCGCCCGCTCGATCGAGACGCACCTCGCCTCTCTCGATTTCGCGCCGGAGGTGGTCATCGCCTCTTACCACGGCATCCCAAAAGCCTATTCCGACAAGGGTGATCCCTATTACTGGCACTGCCTGGAGACGACACGGTTGGTGCGCGAGCGGCTGGGCTGGGGAGAGGAAAAGCTGATCACCACCTTCCAGTCGCGTTTCGGCGCGCAGGAATGGCTGCAGCCCTATACCGACAAGACGGTGGAAAGGCTCGCTCGGGAAGGTGTTAAGTCGATTGCAATCGTCAATCCCGGTTTCTCGTCGGATTGCATCGAGACGCTGGAGGAGATCGCAGTCGAGGCCCGCGAGATCTTCCTGCATGCGGGCGGGGCCAACTTCGCCCACATACCCTGCCTCAACGACAGCCCCGGCGGCATGGCGGTGATCGAGGCCCTGGTGCGCCGCGAATTGTCAGGCTGGGTATAAAAAGATCTGCGCTGTGCCGCATGGATTCCCGACACTCTCCGCTCGTTCCTCGCTCATGAGGTCGGGAATGACGGATCTGATGGAGGCTCCTGCCAATCTCCGGCGTTGACGATTTTCAGCATGCCTCTATGCGTTCGTCATTCCCGACCTCGTGAGCGAGGAACGAGCGGAGAGTGTTGGGAATCCATGCCTCGACGGTCACTACATGCTCTACGACGACAGACATTCCGCTCGTGATTGTGTCGACGCCGAAACCCAATTAGAAGTTTCAGCAGAAACCGGCGGCCGACTATGCCGGCCGCATTTCCAGGGGGAACTTTCATGCCGTTCACCGGCCTCGACATCATCATTCCGATCCTTGTCATTCTCGTCCTGCTGGTACTGTTCACCAGCATCAAGACTGTCGGCCAGGGCTACAACTATACGGTCGAGCGCTTCGGCCGCTACACCAAGACGCTGACGCCGGGCTTGAACCTGATCATCCCCTTCATCGACCGCATCGGCGCCAAGATGAACATGATGGAGCAGGTGCTGGACGTGCCAACGCAGGAGGTCATCACCCGCGACAACGCCATCGTCGCGGTCGACGGCGTGGCCTTCTTCCAGGTGCTCAACGCGCCGCAGGCGGCCTATCAGATAACCAACCTTCAGAACGCGATCCTCAATCTCACCATGACCAATATCCGCTCGGTCATGGGTTCGATGGATCTGGACGAGTTGCTGTCCAACCGCGACACCATCAACGACCGCCTGCTGCGCATCGTCGACGAGGCGGCGAGCCCGTGGGGCATCAAGATGACCCGCGTCGAGATCAAGGACATCAACCCGCCGGCCAATCTGGTCGACTCCATGGCCCGCCAGATGATGGCCGAGCGCACCAAGCGCGCGCAGATCCTCGAGGCCGAGGGCCTGAAGCAAGCGCAGGTGCTGGAGGCCGAGGGCCGCAAGGAAGCAGCCTTCCGCGACGCGGAGGCGCGCGAGCGCGCGGCCGAAGCCGAGGCGCGCGCCACGCAGGTCGTATCCGAGGCGATCGCCAAGGGCGACGTGCAGGCCCTCAACTATTTCGTCGCGCTCAAATACACCGAGGCGATGGCCAAGATCGGTTCGGCCAACAACAGCAAGGTCGTGCTGCTGCCGATTGAGGCCGCTTCGCTGATCGGCTCGCTGGGCGGCATCGGCGCCATCGCGCAGGAGGTCTTCCGCAACGAAGGCACCGCCGGGGCGCAGCGCCAGGCGGCGCGGCCGCCGGTGGTGCGGCCCGACCAGGGTTGAGGATAGCGGCAATGCTCGAAAGCATCTTTGTCGAACTCGGGCCGTGGAACTGGATGGTTCTCGGCTTCGCGCTGCTCGCGCTGGAACTCGTCGTTCCCGGCTTCTACCTGCTGTGGATCGCGCTGGCCGCCCTGGTCATCGGGGCGGTGTCGCTGCTGATCTGGGATGCCGGCTTCTGGATCTGGCAGGTGCAGGTGGTCGCGTTCCTGGCGCTGGCACTGGTCGCGGCCTATCTCGGCCACAGGCTGATGGGCGGCAGAAACGCCGAAACCGACCAGCCGCTGCTCAACCTTCGCGGCGAACAAATGATCGGGCGCACCGCAACTCTGACCGAGCCGATCCGCGAGGGGCGCGGACGCATCCAGCTCGGCGACACATTGTGGAGGGTGTCAGGCCCCGATTTGCCGTCCGGCACGCGTGTCCGGGTCAAGGCCGCATCGGACTCGGAGCTGATCGTCGAGGCGGTCTGAGCCGAGTTATTTGGCGGTATGATCTTGTCCGAAAAGTCTGCAACTTTTCGCTGCGCGGACCTTCGGTTCGGGATCATACTCTAAGCCGCGCCGATCCTGAGCAGGTCATGCAGATGCACTAGGCCGACCGCGCGGCCGTCCTCGATGACCATCAGGCTGGTGATCGATGAGGAATTGATCGTCTGCAGCGCCGTGGCGACGATCGTTTCGGGCCCGACAGATTTCGGCTCCTTCGTCATCACCTCTTCAACCGTCATCGCCAGAAGGTTGTTGCCGAGGTGGCGCCTTATGTCGCCGTCGGTGATGACGCCCTTGAGCGTTCCGTCGGCGGCCACCACTCCGACGCAGCCGAAACCCTTTTGCGAAATCTCGCGGATGGCCTCGGGCATGCCGGCGCCGAGCCGGACAAGCGGAAGTTCGTCGCCGGTGTGCATGATCTCGCGCACCTGCGTCAGATTGGCGCCGAGTTGGCCGCCCGGATGGAAGGTGCGGAAATGGTCAGGCGTGAAGCCTCGCGCCTCGAGCAGCGCAATGGCCAGCGCATCGCCGACGACGAGTTGCAGCAGCGTCGATGTGGTAGGCGCCAGCCCGTGCGGGCAGGCTTCCGCGGCGCGCGGCAGGCTTATCACCACGTCCGCCTGGCGGGCCAGCGCCGAACTATGCCCGGCGGTGACGGCAATCAGCGGAATGAGGAAACGGCGCGAATAGGCGATGATGCCCTTGAGTTCGGCGGTTTCGCCCGACCACGATATGGCGACGATGGCGTCGTCGCGCGCGATCATGCCGAGATCGCCGTGATTGGCTTCGGACGGATGGACGAAGAAGGCGGGCGTGCCTGTCGAGGCAAGCGTGGCGGCGATCTTGGAGCCGATATGGCCGCTCTTGCCGACGCCGGTGACGATCACCCGGCCGTTGATCTGCGACAGGAGCTCGACCGCTTCGGCAAACGGTCCGGCGACGCCGTTCTCCAGAGCGTCTGCCAGCGCGGCCACGCCGGCTTGTTCGGTGCGGACGGTGCGGAGCGCGGATGCAATCGACGCCTCCCGCTCGGGCTTCCGCTTCTTCAAGGTTTCAGCATGCATGGACGATGCGCTTAGCGTTTTGCCGCGCGGCTGTCCAATATTTATCGCGCGGCTCGACAGTTCGACGGCGCCGCCTCAACCCTCCATTAACCATCGCCATTTACGGTTCGGTAAGCATGGCGCCAGCGCGCCTTCCAGCAAGGTGACGATGCCGCAGGTTCGCCCAGTATCGACGAAAAGCGCGCCTCGCCCGGCAGCCGGTTACCGGCTGCTGTCGGTGAGCGCGGCGGCATTGCTGTGGGCCGCACCAGCTCTCGCCCAGGAAAGCGGCCTTCGCGGCGCCGTCGCCGAAACGGAGATCACCGGTTCGCTGCTGTCGCGCGCTCCGGACCAGGCGGCTGTCGAACCAAACCAGCCTTTTCCCCGCTATGTCCCGGTGAGCCCCGGCGCGGTGGCGGAGGAGCCTGCCGACGACAACGACAGCATTTTCGCGCCGGCCGATGTCGCCGACGATCCTTTCGCGGACGATCCGCCCATTCCGTCCCGCGTGCCGACGACCGCCAGGCAGCGCGCCGAGGAAGCGCGCACACGGGCGCGGCCGCAGACGGCATCTGAGCGGCGCGCGGCGGAAACGGCCGAAACCACCGAAGGCGCTACAGTCGATGAAGTGATCACCGGGACCGAGCGCGTCGACACGATCGATTCGGCGGAAGATCTGGCGCTCGACGAGGGCGCCGGACGCATCGAGGCGATCGAAGGCCTTGACGGGATCGAAGAGGACAATCCGTTTGCCGCCACCGGCATCCGCGTCGGGACGTTTATCATACGGCCGACACTGGAACAGGGCGTGACGGCGACATCCAACGCCGATGCGAGCAGCGGCGGCGAACCGGCCACGCTTTCGGAAACGACCTTGCGGCTCAACGCCATATCGGACTGGAGCCGCCACACCGCGACGATCGACGCCTACGGCAATTTCAGAAAGACGATCTCAGGCGACGAAATCGACGAGACCAGGGGCGGCATCGACGCGGCGCTGGCGCTGGATATTGCCAACGACTACCGCGCGCTGGCCGAACTCGGCTACGAGGCCGGGCCGGAATCGGCGTCGTCGCCGGTGGTGATCGAGGGAACCGTGTCGCAGCCGCTGCGCCAGACCTTCAACGGAAGCCTCGGCTTCGAAAAGGATGTCGGCAAGGCCCGCTTCGGCATCACCGGCCTGGTCGAGCACCACACCTATGGCGACGCGGATCTGTCGAGCGGCGGAACGCTTTCGCAGGAAGACCGCGACTTCACGCTGGGCGCCGTCGTGCTGCGCGGCGGCTATGAGATTTCGCCGGCGCTGACGCCCTTCGTCGAGGCCGAATTCGGCCGGCGGCAATATACGCTGGAAGAGGATGCAAGCGGCTTCCAGCGGTCTTCGGACCGGGTCGGCGCGCGGGCGGGACTGGAGCTCGACCTCACCGAAAAGCTGACCGGCGAGTTCTCTGCCGGCTGGATAAGGGAAACGTTCGACGACGACCGGCTTGACCCGCTCTCGGGCCCGACGCTGAACGCAGACCTCGCCTGGTCGCCCGAGCGCGGCACTATCGTCAATCTAGCCGCGGCGACGTCCGTGGAGGGCACCACGACCGCCGGCGAAAGCGGCTCCATCCTGCATGCCGCGCGCATTGGCGTGGAGCGCGAAATCCGCGCCAATCTGACAGCCAACGCCTCGGTCGGCGCCGGCTACCGCGACTATGCCGAATCCGACGGCCACGATCTGATCCTGACCGCCGAAGCGGGTGCGACGTGGTGGCTGAACCGCTATGGCGGCCTCACCGGCCGGCTGCGCCATGAGATGATGGACAGCAATCTGCCCGACCGGGAATATGAGGCCAACAGCGTGTTTCTCGGCCTGAAACTGCAGCGGTAGCAGCTCAGCCCACTTCGCGACGCTCAAGCGGCTGGATCTCGTCCAGAAGCGCCTCGATGGTGGCCGACATGCTCTCATGCATATCGGCGCGCCACAGCGCGAAGGCGACATTCGCCTCGATGAAGCCTTCCGGCGAGCCGCAGTCGAAAGTGCGTCCCCGATAGTGATAGCCGAAGAAGGGCTGCTGCTTTTCGAGTTTGAGCATGGCGTCGGTGAGCTGGATTTCGTTGCCCGCGCCACGCTCCTGCCCTTCCAGCACCTTGAATATCTCGGGTTGGAGGATGTAGCGGCCGTTGATGTAGAGATTGGACGGCGCGGTTCCGGCCTTCGGCTTCTCGATCATGCCGGTGATCTCGAAACCGGTATGGATGTCCTCGCCCTTGCCGACGATGCCGTATTTGTGGGTTTCGGCCGGATCGCATTCCTGCACGGCGATGATGTTGTTGCCGGTCTCTGCGTAAAGTTCGACCATGGCCTTAAGGCAGCTCTTGTCGGCCTGCATGATCATGTCGGGCAGGAGCAGCGCGAACGGCTCGTCGCCGACCAGGTCGCGCGCGCACCAGACGGCATGGCCAAGACCGAGCGGAACCTGCTGGCGGGTGAAGCTGGTCTGGCCCGGACCCGGCTGCAGGCGCTGAAGATGTGCGAGTTGGTCGTCCTTGCCGCGCTGCGCCAGCGTGTCGTAGAGCTCGAACTGCAGATCGAAATGATCCTCGATGACGCCCTTGTTGCGGCCGGTCACGAAGATGAAGTGCTCGATGCCGGCTTCGCGCGCCTCGTCCACCACATACTGGATCACCGGCTTGTCGACGACGGTCAGCATTTCCTTGGGGATCGATTTCGTCGCCGGGAGGAAGCGCGTGCCGAGACCGGCGACCGGGAAGACTGCTTTGCGGACTTTTTTCATGGCGCAATTATCCGTTCCGATGGGCCGGCTGCAATCACAAAGAATGACATGTTGATGCCGGAATTGAACATTACTGCGAAAAATCGAATTTCAGTGTGGGGCAATCAAGCGTTCCGGCCGATTTTGGTTCTCGCGGCGCTATGGTAAACCGATTGATAACCGGCTTCGACGAAAATGAGTCTTCCGCACGCTTTCAAGGAGGGAACAGATGCTCGTTCGCAAGACCGCAATTCGCCTAGGGAGCGTCTTGGCGGCTGCCGGCCTATCGCTCGCCCTTTTCTTCTCGGCCGGACCCGCTTCGGCCGACGCCGGCTTCCAGCGCTGGGTCGCGAGCTTCCGGGCCACCGCCACGCAGAACGGCGTCTCGGGCGCGACCTACGACCGCGCCTTCCGGGGTGTCACCGATATTGATCCCGAGGTTCTCGAGAAGGCCCGCTATCAGCCTGAGTTCACCGCGCCGGTATGGGACTATTTCGACAACCGCGTGCATGAGAACTCGGTCGCGGTCGGCCGCCAAATGGCGCGCAAATGGAAACCGTGGCTCGACCGCATCGAGGCGAAATTCGGCGTCGACAGGCACATTCTGCTGGCCATTTGGTCGATGGAATCGAATTACGGCGAGATCCTGAAGAACGACAAGGTCATGCGCAATGTCGTGCGCTCGCTCGCCACGCTCGCCTATGCCGACAAGAGGCGCGCCAAATTCGCACGCACCCAGCTGATCGCGGCGCTGAAGATCCTGCAGAGCGGCGACATAGACGAGAGCCACCTCACCGGCTCCTGGGCCGGCGCCATGGGCCACACGCAGTTCATCCCGACCTCCTACCAGGCCTACGCGGTCGACGCCGACGGCAACGGCCGGCGCGACATCTGGACCTCTATCCCGGACGCGCTGGCGACCGCCGCCAATCTCCTGCGCAAGAATGGCTGGCAGGCCGGAAAGACCTGGGGCTACGAAGTCACCCTGCCGGCGGGCCGGAAATTCCCCGCCGGCTCCATGTCGCTCGCCAAGTGGCAGAGCATCGGCGTCGTGCGCGCCAGCGGCAAGCCATTCCGCAACGGCTCCGACAAGGCGGAACTCAAAGTGCCGGACGGCCGCGGCGGACCGGCATTCCTGATGACAAAAAACTTCTCGGTCATCAAGCGCTACAACAATGCCGACAAATATGCCTTGGCGGTTGGCTTGCTCGCCGATGAAATCGCCGGCTATGGCGGCCTTGTGCAGGACTGGAAGCGGCCGTTCACCAAGCTGTCCTTCGAGGAAAAGCAGGAGCTTCAGCAGAGACTGTCGGCTCACGGCTATTACGACGGCAAGTTCGATGGCAAGATCGGCGAAGGCTCCCGCTCGGCGATCAAGGCTTTCCAGGCGCAGTTGGGCCTGGAGCCGGACGGCCATCCGAGCATGGAAGTGCTGTCGACGCTCAGGCAGCGCTAGCGCGCGATTCCGTTCCGGGTGGAACCGGAAGGAGCTGTGACCTATTTTGACTTGAGCGCACTACCCGAAGGTTCGCTACGCTCCGCGAAACTTCGCTTCTGGTTCTTAGCGGGAGAAGACATTGCCATCGCATCAGCGCATCTGGTTCGCCGCACGGCGCTTGTTTGCGATGATGCTTGCGCTTGCGGTGCTGGTCACCGGCTTTTCGATCGGCGCGCCGATCCAGGTCGCCGCGCAGGAATACCGTCCGTGGTTGCGCAATCTTTGGATCTTTCCGCGCAGGGAGCGGCGGGTGGCGCCGCAGCGGGTGGCGCCGCAGCGGGCGGTGCCGAGGCGCGAGGTGCCCGGCGCAAGACGGAAAGTCATCCGCAGGAGCACCGGCCAGGCGCGCAAGTCGGTCGCCCGTCGCAATGTTGAGAGGGCGGCGCCGGCGGAACCGGAAGTGCCGGCCGTCGAGAAGCTTGCCGACGCAAAGATCGTGCTGGTGGTCGGCGATTTTCTTGCCAGCGGACTGGCCGAGGGGCTGGCAGAAGCCTATGCCGAAAACCCGCGTGTGAAAGTGGTCGACAGGTCGAACGGCTCGTCGGGCTTCGTGCGCGACGACTTCTTCGACTGGCCGGGCGAAATCGCCGGCATCGTCGAGGAGGAAAAGCCTTCCGCAATCGTGGTGATGCTCGGCTCCAACGACCGCCAGCAGATAAAGGCGGCAGGTGAGCGCGAACCGGTCAGGTCCGAAGGCTGGACCAAGGAGTACACGCTACGCGCCGAGAAGTTCGGCAAGACCATAGCGGACGGCAAGGTGCCGTTCGTCTGGGTCGGCATGCCGGCTTTCAAATCGTCCAAGATGACGTCCGACATGCTTGCGTTCAACGACATCTATCGGACTTCGGCCGAGGGCGCGGGTGCGGAGTTCATCGACATCTGGGATGGCTTCGTCGACGAGAACGGCGCGTTCGTGACCACCGGCCCGGACGTGAACGGGCAGCCGGCGCGGCTGCGCTCGGGCGACGGCATCAACATGACGGCGGCCGGAAAGCGCAAGATCGCCTTTTACGCCGAAAAGCCCCTGAACAAGATATTGGGCGAAACCACCGGCCCGGACCCGTTCGCATTGGCGCCGGCAACGCCCGTTGCACCCGGTACGCCGAACGCCGCGCCCGTCGACCGCACGGTTCCGATTTCGCTCGCCGACCCACAGCTTGATGGCGGGACCGAGCTTCTCGGCGCGCAGGCGCCTAAGAAGAAGCAAGAGGCCCGCACACCCGGCGAAAGGCTGGCGATCGAGGGCGTGGCTCCCGAAGCGGCGCCCGGCAGGGCCGACGATTTTTCGCGGCCACGCAAGCCGCCCGTTCCGGCCGCCACGCCGGACAGCGCGGAAACGACGACCGCAATCGGCCGCTGAGCGAGATAGCTGCTGCGAACGAACGGCTATCTCGGCAGGACGCTCGACCCCATCAGCGCTTCGTCGATCGAGCGGGCGGCCTGCCGGCCCTCGCGGATCGCCCATACCACGAGAGATTGGCCGCGGCGGACATCGCCGGCAGCGTAGAGCCGGTCGACGCTGGTCCGGTAGTCGCGATCGTTGGCCTGGACATTGGTGGAGCGGCGCGCGTCGGTGCCGATCGCAAGCTTTCCTTCCAGCTCCTTGACGATGCCGTCGCGGAAAGGGCCGGCGAAGCCGATGGCGATGAAGGCAAGATCAGCGCGGATGACGAATTCGGTGCCGGCGATCGGCTGGCGCTTCTCGTCGACCTCGCAGCACCTAACGCCGGTGAGCTGCCCTTCCTCGCCGATGAATTCCAGCGTCGCCACCTGGAACTCGCGCTCGGCGCCCTCCGCCTGGCTGGACGAGGTCCGCATCTTGGTCGCCCAGTAGGGCCAGACCGCGAGCTTGTTTTCCCTTTCCGGCGGCTGAGGCCGGATGTCGAGCTGGGTGACGCGCACCGCGCCCTGCCGGAAGGCGGTGCCGACGCAGTCGGACGCCGTGTCGCCGCCGCCGACCACGACGACGTGCTGGCCCGCCGCCACGATCGGCTTTTCCGGCCACGCAACCGACTGGATGTTCTCGCCGCCGACGCGCTTGTTCTGCTGGACGAGATAAGGCATCGCGTCATGCACGCCGTCGAGGTCGTCGCCCGGAATGCCGGCCGCCCGCGGCGTTTCGGAGCCGCCGCAATAGAGCACCGCGTCATACTCGGCGAGCAGTTCCTCGACCGGTCTGTCGACGCCGACATTGACGCCGCAATGGAAGGTGACGCCCTCGCCCTGCATCTGCTCGACACGCCGGTCGATGAAATGCTTCTCCATCTTGAAATCGGGAATGCCGAAGCGCATCAGCCCGCCGGGGCGGCTCTCGCGCTCATAGACATGGACGTCGTGCCCCGCGCGGCCGAGCTGCTGCGCCGCCGCCATGCCCGCCGGCCCGGAGCCGATGACGGCGACGCGCTTGCCTGTCTTCTTCTCCGGCGGATAGGGCCGGATGTGGCCGAGTTCATAGGCCTTGTCGGCGATCGCCTGCTCGATCGTCTTGATCGCGACGGGGATGTCCTCGAGGTTCAGCGTGCAGGCTTCCTCGCACGGCGCCGGGCAGATGCGGCCGGTGAACTCCGGGAAATTGTTGGTCGAATGGAGGTTGCGGATCGCGTTGTCCCAATCGCCGGCATAGACGAGGTCGTTCCAGTCCGGGATCTGGTTGTGGATCGGGCAGCCGGTCGGGCCATGGCAGAACGGTATGCCGCAATCCATGCAGCGCGCGGCCTGTTTCTCGACCTCCTTGTCCGACATCGGCAGCGTGAATTCGCGAAAATGCCGGATGCGGTCGGAAGCCGGCTGGTACTTGTGCACCTGCCGGTCGATCTCGAGAAAACCTGTTACCTTGCCCATCTTTACTCCGAATTGATAGCTGCCCACATCACCGCGCAGGAAGTTCACGCGGTTTGATGCGTGTCCGGCCAAGGACCGTCAAATTACCGAGGAACCTGCTTTCCTGGTCAGCCAGCCGTTCCACAACTGCCGAAGCGACTTCGTCCCACGGACCCGGAAAGGTTGAAAGCTGGAGTACTACGACTCCATATGCCGGATGACCTCGCGAAAAGATCAGGTCGCCATAGTCAAAATCCTCTGTAAGGAGCACCCGTTCGTCCCGGACCGACCAAGCGAGCACCAATTCATCGGGTATTCCTTTGGATACATCTCCAACCCACTCCACATCGTGACCATGATCGCGCAGCTTGGAGACGATCAAACGCCCGAGGCATTCATCTGCGAGATACCGCACCCCTTACTCAGCCGCTTCCGGGTGAGAGGTGAACGCATCCCGGATGTGATCCGCCGCAAATTCGTTCGCAGCCAAAACGTCCTGTTCCGTCAGACGCGGGTACTGCTCTAGAATCTCGGCTGTGGACAATCCTCGCGATGCAAGCCGTAACACGTCCTCAACCGTGATCCGGGTGCCACGAATGGTCGGTTTTCCAAACCGGATTTCCGGGTCGGCCACAATTCTCGACTTTCCGTCAGCGGTTTTCATTTCTGTGTTCCATCGGTCCACTTAGCGAATTCGCCCGAATTTACTCCATATCCTACCCGCGACCAAATTCCCCTACTCCGCCGCCACGCTCATCCGCAGACGCTCCATCTCCTGGAGCGCACGGCGATACTCGACCGGCATCACTTTGCGGAATTTCGGCCGGTAGCTCGCCCAGTCCTCGAGGATTTCCTTGCCACGCGTCGAGCCCGTGTAGTGCACGTGGTTCGAGATGAGCAGATGGAGGCGCTCCTCGTCGTGGCTGGTCATATCGCCCGACACGTCGACGCGGCCCTTATGGTCGAGGTCGCCGCCATGGTGGTGCAGCTTCTCGAGCATGTCGTCTTCTTCGGGAACCGGTTCGAGTTCGACCATGGCCATGTTGCAGCGCTTGGCGAAATCGCCCGCTTCGTCGAGCACATAGGCGACGCCGCCCGACATGCCGGCCGCGAAATTGCGTCCGGTCTGGCCGATGACGACGACCACGCCGCCGGTCATATATTCGCAGCCGTGATCACCGACACCCTCGACGACCGCGACGGCGCCCGAATTGCGCACGGCGAAGCGTTCGCCCGCGACGCCGCGGAAATAGCATTCGCCCTCGGTCGCGCCGTAGAGAACGGTGTTGCCGACGATGATAGAATCCTCGGCGACGATCTTCGCATCGTCGGGCGGGCGGATGACGATGCGGCCGCCCGACAAGCCCTTGCCGACATAGTCGTTGCCGTCGCCGATCAGCTCGAACGAAATGCCGCGCGCCAGGAACGCGCCGAAGGACTGGCCGGCTGTGCCGGTCAGCTTCACCGAGATCGTGTCGTCGCGCAGCCCCTTGTGCTTGTAGCGCTTGGCCACCTCGCCCGAAAGCATGGCGCCCGTCGAGCGATCCACATTGCGGATGCCGACCTCGATCTTGACCGGCAGCTTCGATTCCAGCGCCGGCCTGGCGAGCTCGATCAGCTTGCGGTCGAGCACGTCGTCGATCGGATGCTTCTGGCGCTCGGTCCAGTGCGTCGCCTCGCGCGGCGCCTCGGGCTTGTAGAACACGCGGCTGAAGTCGAGGCCCTGGGCTTTCCAGTGCTCGATCACGGCCCGCTTTTCCAGGAGATCGGTATCGCCGACGATCTGGTCGAGATGGGTGAAGCCCATTTCGGCCAGCAGCCCACGCACCTCTTCCGCGACATAGAAGAAGAAATTGATGACGTGCTCGGGCGTGCCCTTGAAGCGCTTGCGCAGCACCGGATCCTGGGTCGCGACGCCGACCGGGCAGGTGTTCAGATGGCACTTGCGCATCATGATGCAGCCGGCGGCAATCAGCGGCGCGGTGGAGAAACCGAACTCGTCGGCGCCGAGCAGCGCGCCAATGATCACGTCGCGGCCGGTGCGCAGCCCGCCATCGACCTGAAGCGCCACTCGGCTGCGCAGATCGTTCAGCACCAGCGTCTGGTGCGTCTCGGCAAGGCCCATCTCCCAGGGTGAGCCGGCATGCTTCAGCGAGGTCAGCGGAGACGCACCGGTACCGCCATCATATCCGGAGATGGTTATATGGTCGGCGCGCGCCTTGGCGACGCCCGCGGCGACCGTGCCGACGCCCACTTCCGAGACCAGCTTGACCGAGACGTCGGCTTCTGGATTGACGTTCTTCAGGTCGAAGATCAGCTGCGCCAGATCTTCGATCGAATAGATGTCGTGGTGCGGCGGCGGCGAGATCAGCCCGACGCCCGGCGTCGAATGGCGGACCTTGGCGATGGTCGCGTCGACCTTATGACCGGGCAACTGGCCGCCTTCGCCGGGCTTTGCGCCCTGCGCGACCTTGATCTGCATGACATCGGAGTTGACCAGATATTCCGCGGTCACGCCGAACCGTCCCGAGGCGACCTGCTTGATGGCCGAGCGCTCCGGATTCCGGCCGCCGCCGGGCAGCGGCAGGTAGCGGTCCGGCTCCTCGCCCCCCTCGCCGGTGTTCGACTTGCCGCCAATCTGGTTCATGGCGCGCGCCAGCGTGGTGTGCGCCTCTCTGGAAATCGAGCCGAACGACATGGCGCCGGTCGAGAAGCGCTTGACGATCTCGGCCGCCGGCATGACCTCCTCGATCGGCACGGGCTTGCGCCCGGTCTCATCGGCGGTCTTGATCTTGAACAGGCCGCGAATGGTCTGCGCGCGCGCCGTGTGGCTGTCGATCTGGGCGGAATACTCCTTGAACGTGTCCCACGAACCCTGGCGCACGGCATGCTGCAGCGAGGCGACGGCGTCGGGCGACCAGATATGGGCCTCGCCGCGCATCCGGAACAGATATTCGCCGCCGACTTCCAGCGCGTTGCGCAGCACCGGGTCGTTGCCGAACGCGTCGTGATGCCGGCCGACCGTCTCGGCCGCGACCTCTTCGAGGCCGACGCCCTCGATCATCGTCGCGGTGCCGGTGAAGTACTTGTCGACGAAATCGGTCCGCAGGCCGACGGCGTCGAAAATCTGCGCGCCGCAATAGGACTGATAGGTCGAGATGCCCATCTTGGACATGACCTTGAGGATGCCCTTGCCGATCGACTTTATGTAGCGCGAGACGACCTCGCTCGCATCGACCTCGGCCGGCATCTCGCCGCGCTTGTGCATGTCGAGCAGCGTGTCGAAGGCGAGATAGGGGTTGATCGCCTCCGCGCCGTAGCCGGCGAGGCAGCAGAAATGATGGATCTCGCGCGGCTCGCCGGATTCGACCACGAGGCCGACGGAGGTGCGCAGCCCCTTGCGGATAAGGTGGTGATGGACCGCCGCCGTCGCCAGCAGCGCGGGAATGGCGATCCGATCCGGACCGACCTGGCGGTCCGACAGGATGATGATGTTGTAGCCGCCGGCGACCGCCGCCTCGGCACGCTCGCACAGCCGCTCGACAGCGCCCTGCATGCCGGCGGCGCCTTCAGCCGTCGAATAGGTGACGTCGATCGTCTTGGTGTCGAACCTGTCCTCGGTGTGGCCGATCGAGCGGATCTTCTCGAGATCGGCATTGGTAAGGATCGGCTGACGCACTTCGAGCCGCTTGCGGCGCGACGAGCCGACGAGGTCGAAGATGTTCGGCCGCGGCCCGATGAAGGAGACGAGGCTCATCACCAGCTCCTCGCGGATTGGGTCGATCGGCGGATTGGTGACCTGGGCGAAATTCTGCTTGAAATAGGTGTAGAGCAGCTTCGACCGGTCCGACATCGCCGAAATCGGCGTGTCGGTGCCCATGGAACCAACCGCCTCCTGGCCCGTCGTCGCCATTGGCGACATCAGCAGCTTCACGTCTTCCTGCGTGTACCCGAACGCCTGCTGGCGATCGAGCAACGTCACATCCTTGCGCAGCGCGCGCGGCTCGACCGGCTTCAGCTCTTCAAGGATGAGCTGCGTGTTGGAGAGCCACTTCTTATAGGGGTGCTTGCCCGCGATCTCCGACTTGATCTCCTCGTCGGAAATGATCCGCCCCTTCACGAGGTCGATCAGGAGCATCTTGCCGGGCTGCAGCCGCCACTTCTTGACGATCTTTTCCTCCGGCACGGTGAACGCGCCGGCTTCCGACGCCATGATGACCCGGTCGTCGTCGGTCACGATATAGCGAGCGGGGCGCAGGCCGTTGCGGTCGAGCGTCGCGCCGATCTGCCGGCCGTCGGTAAAGGCAACGGCGGCGGGGCCGTCCCACGGCTCCATCAGGGCCGCGTGGTATTCGTAGAACGCCTTGCGGTCTTCATCCATGAGCTTGTTGCCGGCCCAGGCTTCCGGGATCAGCATCATCATGGAATGCGCGAGCGAATAGCCGCCCTGGAACAGGAATTCGAGCGCATTGTCGAAGCAGGCGGTGTCCGATTGCCCTTCATAGGAGATCGGCCATAGCTTGGAGATATTGTTGCCGAACAGTTCGGAATCGACCGACGCCTGGCGCGCCGCCATCCAGTTGTTGTTGCCGCGCACCGTGTTGATTTCGCCGTTATGCGCGACCATGCGGTAGGGATGCGCCAGCTTCCACGACGGGAAGGTGTTGGTCGAAAAACGCTGGTGGACGAGGATCAGCGCCGTCTCGAAGCGCGGATCGCTGAGGTCCTTGTAGTAGGAGCTGACCTGGTAGGCCAGGAACATGCCCTTGTAGACGATGGTGCGCGCCGACAGCGACACACAGTAGGCGCCTATGTCGCGATTGTCGTTCTCGGCGTAGATACGGCCGGAGATCACCTTGCGCAGGAGATAGAGCCGCGCCTCGTACTCTTCGTCATCGTCAATGTCGGGCGTGCGGCCGATAAAAACCTGGCGGTGGTACGGCTCGGCGGCCGCAATATCGGGCGCCTTGGACAGCGAGGAATTGTCGACCGGCACGTCGCGAAAACCGATCAGCGGCAGGCCTTCCGACTGCGCCGACTCGGCGATGATCTCGTCGATGTGCGCACGCATCGCCGCGTCCTGCGGCATGAACCAGTGGCCGACGCCATACTGCCCGGCTGGCGGCAGTTCGATGCCCTGCCTGGCCATTTCCTCGCGAAAGAAGCGGTCGGGAATCTGCACCAGCACGCCGGCCCCGTCGCCCATCAGCGGATCCGAGCCTACGGCGCCGCGATGCGTCAGGTTCTGCAGCATGGCCAGACCGTCCTCGACGATCTGGTGCGACTTCACGCCCTTCATCTGCGCGATGAAGCCGACGCCGCATGCATCATGCTCGTTACGGGGATTGTAGAGGCCATGCTCGATGGCGCGTTTGACGGCGACGGCTTTCGTCTGCGCGGGGGCGGTCTGCTCCGTCGTCACAGATGAAATGTCCATCATCGTCCTTCCTCCGTTTTTGCCTCGCGCGCCGCTTCATCGCAGTGCCTGACGGCGCCCGACGAGCGGAAATGTTACGAAATTCGGCGAAAACATCCGGACAAGCCAGATGATTTTCGCCTGTTGCGGCGCCGTCACCGCCTGTCGATATTCCGGCGCCACCCGCAGCGGCAGCCGGACAAGCGCGATCATACGCCAAATCCAGCACACATTGCGAAGATAAATACGACAGCACTGCTGTCCTAAATTTCTTATGTCAGAATTTTCCCGGTGAAACAAGACCGATTTGCAAACATCTTGACGTATGCGCGACATAAAATTTCGCCTCACGGCAGATATAGGTAACTTTCAGCCATCTCCACTGCGGCAATATGCGGTCCGGCGCGGATGGGGCAACCGGCCTCTTGAACTCCGGCTGCAAAACCGGTGAATGTCGCATCGCCTTTAATCCTTGATCATTTGGACAGAAAATGATTTTCGCATCAGACAATTGGGCCGGCGCGCACCCAAATATCGCCGCCGGACTTTCGGCCCACGCTTCCGGCTACGACCCGGCCTATGGCGATGGCGCGCTTGACCGGGCGGTCGCCCAACGGTTCAACGAGATTTTCGAACGCGAGGTGGCCGTTTTCTTTGTCGCCACGGGCAGCGCCGCCAATTCGCTGGCGCTGGCATCGCTGGCACGGCCGGGCGGCATCACATTCTGCCACCGGGAGGCCCATATTCTCGAGGATGAATGCGGCGCTCCCGAATATCTGACCGGCGGCGCGCGCCTTCGCGCCGTGGACGGCCGGCTTGGCAAGATGGATCCAGGCGAGCTGAAGGCCACGATCAATCATTTCGTGCCGGACTTCGTGCATGCCGGCCAGCCTATGGCCGTTTCGATCACGCAGGCGACCGAGGTCGGAACCCTGTACGGCCTCGACGAGATCGCTGCGATCTCATCGATCGCAAGGGAGTACGGCCTGCCGCTGCACATGGACGGCGCCCGCTTCGCCAATGCGCTGGTGGCGCTCGATGCGACGCCGGCAGAAATGACCTGGAAGCGCGGCGTCGACATCGTTTCTTTCGGCGGCACCAAGAACGGCTGCTGGTGCGCCGAGGCGGTGGTACTGTTCGACACCGGGCGAGCGAGGGATTTTTCGTTCATACGCAAGCGCGCCGCGCAGCTATTCTCCAAGTCGCGCTTCATCGCCGCGCAGTTCGACGCCTATTTCAGGGACGGGCTCTGGCTAGAAACGGCGCGGCACGCAAATGCGATGACCAGTCGCCTCGCGGCGCGCGTCGAAGCGTCGTCCAGGGTCCGGGTCGCCTGGGAGCCGCAGGCCAACGAACTCTTCGCGATCATGAGCAAGGATCTGGCGGAGAGATTGACCGCCGCGGGCGCGGTCTTCCATCCCTGGAACACGCCGCACGGATACGCAGGCGCCATCGGCGACGACGAGACGATATGCCGGTTCGTCACCAGCTTCGCCACGACGGCCGAGGACGTTGACCGCTTCGGCGAACTGATCGCATAAAAATGCGGCGCCCGGAGGCGCCGCTATTCGCTTGGGAGGAGCGATTATTTGGTGGTCGTGGCCTCGATCTGCTTGGCGGCCTTGGCAGGCGCCGTAGCGATCGCGATCTTGCGCGGCTTCATCTCCTCGGGAACGTTGCGCTTCAGGTCGATGTGAAGCAGGCCGTTCTTGAGGAAGGCGCCGTTGACCTCGACATGGTCGGCAAGCTGGAAGCGGCGCTCGAAGGCGCGCGAGGCAATGCCGCGATAGAGGACTTCAGAGCCCTCGCCATTGCCTTCATCCTTCCGCTCGCCCTTGACGCTCAGCACGTTGCGATGCGCCTCGATGGCGATTTCGTCTTCGGCAAAGCCGGCGACAGCCATCGAAATGCGGTAGGCGTCTTCACCGGTCCGCTCGATATTGTAGGGCGGATAGGTCTGGCCGTTGTCCGGCTGGGCAAGCGAGTCCAGCATCGTGAAAAGCCGGTCGAAGCCGACGGTCGAACGATAGAGGGGCGAAAAATCAACGTGACGCATGGTCTGTTCTCCTGTTGAGCAACACTGTTTGCGTTTTGGCCCGGTGCAAACCCTTGAGCGGCGTATCGCATGGACCAGCGGCCCCGTTTCGGCGGCCACATCGATAATCTGGGAAGCGAAAAAGGCCGTTTCAAGGGTTTCTGACCCGGGAATAATCCGCGGCGGGCAGCGTGCTCGAAACATGAACGCAGGATGAACCGCGGCTTCGGCAAGCGTTCAGACGACATTTGTTAAATTTGCATTCGAGATCAGGTTCGGCGATGCGCCGGTGCGCATCGCGACGAAGCCGAGCCGGGTGTAACGTCCCTTCCTCCCGGATCGACAGAGACCGGAAGCCAGCGCAAGCAGCTTCCGGTCTCTTCTGTTACCGGATCTGTTCCCGGATTTTCTTTGCTTTTGCCCGTCATGATTCTATCACCTTGGCAGCGCTGTCGCTTTCGGCGCGCCGAGAGCGAAGTGGACGATGAGCACTCCTTTCCATGAACTTGCCGGCAATCCGGTACCGGAAAACGCCACCGCCGGGTTTTTTACGGCCAGCGACGGCAAGGTGCTCCGCCACGCCTTTTTTCCAACCTCGGCGCGTCCCTTCAAGGGCACGGTCGTTCTGCTGCCCGGCCGCAACGAGTGCATCGAGAAGTATTTCGAGACGATCCGCGACCTGACCGCGCGCGGCCTTGCCGTGGCGACCCTCGACTGGCGCGGCCAGGGCGCTTCCGACCGGCTGATCAAGGATCCGCAGCGCGGCTATGTGCGCACCTTCTTCGATTACGCCAACGATCTTGACCAGTTCTTCACCGAGTTCGTGTTGCCCGACTGCCGCGGCCCTTACTACGTGCTCGCCCATTCGGCCGGAGCGCTGGTGGCGCTTCTGGCGGCGCCCTCGCTGGCCAACCGCGTCAGCCGCATGGTGTTGATCGCACCCTTCCTGATGGTGACCGGCACGTCGCTGACGCTTCCGACCATCCGCCGCCTGGCGATGGCGCTTTATTATCTCGGACTGGGCCGGCTCTACGTCACCGGCGGCCCGCGCCCGCTGCAACGATACCCGTTCGCCTCCAACAAGCTTACGTCCGACCCGGCCCGCTACGCGCGAAACTGCGAGCTTTACGAGGCTTATCCGCATCTGGGACTGGGCGGCCCGACGGTGGCGTGGATCCGCGCGGCGGCCGAGGCCTCGGCAACGGTCCAGGATCCGGACTTCATCGCGAAAATCCAGACGCCGATCCTGATCATCGCGGCGGGAGCAGACGAGGTGGTGGCCAACCGGCCGATCGAGGATCTGGCGCGGAGGCTGCGCAACGGCTCGCTGCTGACCATCGACGGCGCCCGCCACGAAATCCTGCAGGAAGCCGACATTTTCCGCGAGCAGTTCTTCGCCGCTTTCGATGCTTTCATTCCGGGGAGCGGCGGCTGAAGATCAGCCCCGGTGCAGCAGTTCCAGCGCCGCGTCGTGCAGCTTCGGCGAGCCGGCGGCGACGATCTCGCCGCCATTCTCGGCCGGTCCGCCGTCCCAATTGGTGATCTTGCCGCCGGCCCGCTCGATGATCGGGATCAGCGCCACGATGTCGTAGGCCTGCAGGCCGACCTCGACGACGAGGTCGATATGGCCGGCCGCGAGCATGGCGTAGGCGTAGCAGTCTGTCCCGTAGCGCGACAGTTGGACCGCAGCCTCCAGCCGGTTGTAGGATTCGCGCCGGCCGCCAAGGAACAGCGCCGGCGTCGTCGTGCACAAAGTCGCCTGCGCAAGCGCATCCACCTTGCGCGTCGCCAGCTTGCGGGCGCCGCCAGGGCCTTCATAGAAGGCGCCGCCACTGTCGGCGCGGAAAAGCTCGCCGATGAAGGGCTGCGACATCATGCCGGCCACCGCGTCGCCGTCGACGGTGAGGCCGACCAGCGTGCCCCAGAGCGGAACGCCTGAAATGAAGGAGCGCGTGCCGTCGATCGGATCGATGACCCAGATGTGGCTGCTCGCGGCATTCTCGGAACCGAATTCCTCGCCCAGTATCCCATGGTCGGGATATTCTTCCCGGATGACCGCACGGATCGCCTGCTCTGCCCGCTGGTCCGCTTCGGTGACCGGGTCGAAGCCGCCTGAAAGCTTGTTGGAGACCGCCCCCCGGCCGCGAAAGCGCGGCAGGGTCTCGGCGGCGGCAGCCTCGGCGACACGCCGCATGAACTCGGCCGAAATCTTCAAAATCCCGTCTCCCAAGGGCCAGCGACGCCCGAATCACTTTGGCCGACTATAGCCCTGCTTCTGTCGATTCAGGCCCATTTCCGCAGGTTAACCGGGCAATTTGGCGCGTTTTTGTGTTGCGCGAGCGCAACATTTTGAGGCAAATTCCCCGATCTCCACATCAATATGAATTAATTATTCATGTATGCGCTTGACATTTGTGCAGCGCACAATAAATTTTCAGTCGGACAGGTTCTCCTGTCTATGCCCTCCTTGGGCGTTTCCTCCCTAGACTTCGACCGCGTTGTGCGAACAACGCGGTTTTTTTTGGCCGCGGATGCGCCGGCTATTCGGCGGCAAGCGGCAGGTCCACGAGGTCGCGGTCGGGCATTCCCATCAGATCGGCGCAGAACCGCGCCAGATCGTCGGCCAGCGCATCGAACCCTGCCGATCTCTGCAATGTCCGCTCGTTCATGTAGAGCCCGCGATTGACCTCGATCTGCAGCGCGTGGAGGCCGCGCGCCGGGCGGCCGTAATGCTCGGTGATGAAGCCGCCGGCATATGGCTTGTTGTGCGCGACGGTGTAGCCCATCGACGTCAGGAGCCCGATTGCTCTTTCGGTAAGCGCCGATGCGGCGGACGCGCCGAAGCGGTCGCCTATGATGAAATCGGGGCGCACGCCGCTGTCGCCGATCCGGATGCTGGCCGGCATCGAATGGCAGTCGATCAGCACGCCATAGCCGAAACGCTGGTGGGTGCGCGTCAAAAGCAGCTTCAGCGCGTCGTGATAGGGCTTGTAGACGGCCTCGATGCGCGCCACCGCCTCGGTGAGCGGCAGGCGGCCGGCATAGATGTCGAGCCCCTCGCCTACCAGCTTCGGCACCGTGCCGAGGCCGCCGGCCACGCGCGCCGAGCGGATATTGGCGTAAGGTGGCACCGGCTCGACGAACATGCGCGGGTCAAGTTCCCAGGGCTCGCGGTTGACGTCGAGATAGGCGCGCGGAAAGTTCGCCGCCAGCATCGGCGCGCCCAGCGCCACGGCGCTGCCGAACAGTTCGTCGACATAGCAATCCTCGGAGCGGCGGATCGCGTTGCGGTCGAGCCGGATCATGGCGAGGAAGCGATCGGGATAGTGGGAGCCGCTGTGCGGGGAGTTGAAGACGAACGGCACGCGCTGATCTGCGGCGGTGCGGATCTCGAACGGCGCCAGCGCCGAAAAGTCATCGCCCGCCGTCATCGACACCTGCCTGCGAACACCACTCCATCATGGCTTCGAAACTGCCATCTGCCGGCCATTCTGTCCAGCAGTTCGGTGCAAGGACGGACGTTGCGTTTCGGCGGCGGCATAGCTGCATTCACTTGATCTTTACCGTCGGCTCTTCATATAGAGATGGTTAACCAGACTGGCTGCAAGCAGTCTTTGCAGGTGATTCGGACGGGAAAACATGGCACGCATTCTTCTGGCGGAAGACGACGACGACATGCGTCGGTTTCTGGTCAAGGCGCTCGAGCGCGCCGGCTATGACGTCAGCGATTTCGACAATGGCGCCAGCGCCTATGAGCGGCTGCGCGAAGAGCCGTTTTCGCTGCTTCTGACCGACATCGTCATGCCGGAAATGGACGGCATCGAGCTGGCGCGGCGCGCGACCGAGATCGACCCCGACCTGAAGGTGATGTTCATCACCGGCTTCGCCGCCGTGGCGCTCAATCCCGATTCCAAGGCACCGAAGGACGCCAAGGTGCTGTCGAAGCCGTTTCACCTGCGCGATCTCGTCAACGAGGTCGAAAAGATGCTGCAAGCCGCCTGATGGCGCGCGGCCGCCGGGTTAGGCCGGCGCAAATAGCCGGCCTTTCGGCCAATCTCGCTATTGACGCGCTCGGCCATAATATGGTGTATGCGCGGCTTCGGATGGGCGTGTAGCTCAGCGGGAGAGCACTGCATTGACATTGCAGGGGTCACAGGTTCAATCCCTGTCACGCCCACCATCCAAGCCAAACAAGGTCAATGTGTCCGAGACCATCTGCCTTATAGGCGTTGATAGCGACGACCCTCATTCCTTTGACAGTTTCTGTTTTCAGTCCTGTGGTGCCTTCCACTTGAAACTGTAGCAGTGCGCCAGATCGGCGGGAGTGACTTCTGGATCACTCGACTGGCCGGTACCAGCA
Source organism: Allomesorhizobium camelthorni (assembly GCF_011045125.1). Lineage (GTDB taxonomy): Bacteria > Pseudomonadota > Alphaproteobacteria > Rhizobiales > Rhizobiaceae > Allomesorhizobium > Allomesorhizobium camelthorni. The sequence continues at coordinate 90,520 of NZ_JAAKZF010000011.1, forward strand.
TTCACGACCAGCGCCCACAAAGGTGGCAGTCCCTGCTCCCGACAATGCGGCGCCAATTCCTTCGTAAGTTTCTGACCAGCACCACGAGCGATCATTCCGCCCACAATTCCAGCGAATTCACCATAAGTGATCGTTGCTTTGTTCCGGGCGACGTAAGCCAAGAGCCGGACCATCCGTTCTGTTTGCTCGCTAGCCATTCTAATTTTCCTTCATGCCAAGGTTTCAAACTGTTGCTCAGCAGCGCAGCGCTGCCCCTGGCGCGGCGATCCTCGTGCTCTGCGGCAGCCGCCTCAGCGTTCCTTTGCCTCATCGCTGAGCCGCCGCACGATTTCGACAGTGTTGCGGATGTCGGCTTCGCTGAGCCCGGCGCCCATCGTCGAGGCGATCGCCAGGAGCCGGGCGTTCAACTCGCGGTAGTGCGCTTCACCCTTGGGCGTGAGGCGCACCAGCTTCGATCGCCGATGCCTCGGATTGTCGATGAACTCCACGAGCCCCTCCGCCGCCAGCTCGTCGGCCAACCGCTGCATGCGCTGGCGGCTGGTCGGCCGCATCTGGGCGATCTGCGGCACGGTGAGCGGGCCAAGCAGCGCCAGGCTGCGCATGAAACCGAACGCGCCGCCGCCCCAGCTCGTGATGAGCCCTGTTCTCTGGCCAACTGCCCGTATTCGAAAGAAGAATTGTGCTACTTCGAGCATCAGGTCCGCTATCGCCTCGCCCTTGCTCGTGGCGATCCGACTTTCCGCTTTCCCCTGTCGCACCGACGCCATCTATTCCGCTCCATCGTTGAGATTGACAACTATGTTGTCAAAAACTAGAATGACATCAATGTTGTCATCTTAACGCCGATCCTGGCCATCGGCGCAACGCTTGGCAAGTGGGAGAAGCCAAAATGGGCTCCACCGACCAGCAGGCTAATGACGCCCCGGTGGCGCGGGGCATCGCGCGGCCGCCGTTGCTCTATCTCGCGTGCCTGTTCCTGGGGGTTGTCCTCGATCGCGTGCTTCCCTTGCCGCTCATCTTGCCGGAGGCCGCCCTCTTCCGTTGGACCCTGGGCGCAGGGCTGATCGTGGCCGGTCTCGCGATCATGGCCGCGGGAATTCGCAATTTCTCCCGCGCGGCTACGCCCGTGCGCTCCAACCAGCCTGTCCGCGCACTGGTCACAACCGGCATACATGGCTGGAGCCGCAATCCGATCTATGTCGGCATGTTCCTCCTCTATGCCGGCATCGGCATAGCTGCGCGCAGCCCGTGGGTCCTTGTCCTCGCGCTGCCTCTCCTCATCATCCTGCACTATGTCGTGGTCGCGCGCGAAGAGGCCTATCTCGAGCGGCGCTTCGGCGGCTCCTACCGCGACTACAAAGCGCGCGTCCGCCGCTGGCTGTAGCCCTGAGCAAGAGCGCCGGCCCCGTTGGCCGGTCCTGGAGAAGTCCGGAGGCCGAATTGAGACTGGGCCTGGCCGTGGTCGTCGTAGTGGCATTGGTGCTGGCCTCTTGCGCCACGATCCCGACGCCTCAGGAGGCCAACGACGCAGTTCTCATGCTTCGGAAATACGAGAGCTGGGCATGGGCCGCAGGCATCGTTCTCATCTGGGCCGATCTGGTGTTGCCGGTCCCGCAGACTGTGGTGATCGCTGCTCTCGGTGTGATCTACGGCGCCGTGCTCGGGGGTCTCTTGGGTAGTGTCGGCCAGATCACTGGCGGCCTTCTGGGCTATGTCCTCATGCTCACCTCCGCACGGCGAATGGTGAAGCGCTTCGTTGGCCCCCAGTCATTGAACAGGATGGAGAGTTTGTTCGAACGGAGCGGCGCCTGGGCGATCGTCCTCACCCGCAGCCTCCCCTACAGCATTCCGGAAGCCATGGTCTTTCTTGCCGGGCTCGCGGGGATGCCAACGAGAAAATTCACAGCTGCATTGGCTTTGGGCAGCGTGCCCACGGCGTTTGCGTTTGCGGCGATCGGCGCCGGCTGGGCCGACAAGCCGATCCTGGCGCTCGTGGTGAGCTATGTGCTTCCCATCCTGCTCCTGCCCGTTGCGCTTTTTCTCATGCGTCGCTCATCGTAGGACATGTCAACTGCAACGCCCGGCGACGGCGGGTGCGCCGGCGCTCAACCCAGCCGGAGCGCTACAACGCCGGCGACGATGCAGAGCGCCGCAGCGATCCGCCATCCCGTCATCTTTTCGCGCAGCGCAAAGACGGAAATGAGCATGGCGAACAGGATCGAGGTTTCGCGCAGAGCCGCCACCGACGCGATCGGCGCCTTGGTCATCGCCCACATGGCGATCCAGTAGGAGGCGGCGCTTAGAAGGCCGGTGAGAATGCCGACATGCCATTCCGTCTTCATGATCGGAAGCAGGCTGCGCCCGCGGTAGTAGAACCCGATCGCCATCGAGACCAGCCCGTCGCAGAGGAACAGCCCTGCCGCGTAGCTCGACGCGGTGGCGGCCAGGCGCGCGCCGCTGCCGTCGGTCAGCGTGTAGCCGGTGACAAAGATCGAGGTGGTCAGCGCGAACCCGACCGCCCGGCGGTCGAGCCTGCCGAGCCCCCTGCCGCCGCGAAACGACATCAGCAACGTGCCCGTCGACAGGAGCACGATGCCGAGGACCGCCAGCGGCGGCGGCAATTCGGCAAGCAGTAGGATCGCGCCGATCGTGGTCATCAGCGGCGCCGCTCCCCGCGCCAGCGGGTAGGTCTGGGCGAGGTCGCCGGCCTCATAGGCCATGACCAGGAACAGCCGGTAGCCGATATGGATGGCGAGCGAGGCGGCGATGAACGGCCAGACCGCCGCGGCGGGAAATTCGACGAAGGGGATGACCGGCAGGGCCGCAAGGCTCATGCCGAGCGACGTCAGCGAGATCGAGGCAAAACGGTCGCCGCGCATCTTGATCAGCGCGTTCCATGCGGCATGCATGGCGGCCGCCGCGAGCACCGCGAAGAAAACGGTGAGCGTCATTCCGGCGCGATCCGCGAGGCCGGATCGTCGAGGTCGATGTCGATCCGGAGCGGATGGTGGTCAGAAGCGATCTCGGCATTGTCGACGCTGACCAAGCGCACGCGCGATGCCAGCATCGAGCCGACGAAGCAATAATCGAGCCGGCGCTTCATGATGCGGCCGCCGATTTCCTTTACGTGGGTATAAAGATCGCCAGGACCGTGGCCGGCCACCGTCGCCGCATCGACAAAACCGTCGAGATAGGAAGCTCCGGCATGGTGTGGCGTCGTGCCGGTGACGCGGCGGTATTCGGCGCTATCCGGCTCGCAGTTGAAGTCGCCCAGCCAGATCGCCGCCAGCGGGCATTCGGGCTCGCTCTCGCCATGCGTCCAGCCGCGCTCCGGCTCGTCGTCAGCGCCGCTCCACGGCCCGCCCTGAAACGGCGTGCGGCGATGCAGATCCTGCAGAAAGGCTATCTGCCCCAGCCGCTCCTCCGCGCCGATATGGGCGAGGTGCAGAGAGAAGAACCGAACCGGCCCGGCCGGGGTGCGGACCATGCATTCGAGTGCTGCGTTCTGCGTGTTGAGCGGCGCGATCGTCCGGTGCATCGGCAAGAGGTGCAGGCGCGACCAGGCGATCGGCCAGCGCGACAGGAGCATGGTTCCGAACTGCCGCCGCCGGTTGACGACGCGGCCGTCCATGCGGGTGCTGGCGTCCATGTCGAAGGCGGGACCGTAGATCCAATAATGTTCGGGCAGGAGCCGGCCGAGAATTTCGGGCTGGTCGTCGAAGCCGGTCCGCCGCCAGCCGCGCTCGACCTCCTGCAGCGCGATGATGTCGGCCCCGGCGAGCACCCGCGCGATCCGCTCCAGATCGTAGCGGCCGTCGGCTCCGAAACCGTACTGGATGTTATAGCTGACGAGCTTCACGCCAAAGTCCCCCGCCCGATCGCAGTACGCCTTCGGTATTTAGCTGGCAATAAGAAGCGGCGCGGCGAGGTTTGGGCCAACGAGGGACCGCGAGTTGCGAACCGACCTCACCCGCTGATCCACCCTCCCTGAGACAGGGGAACGCCGCGCTACTGCAACACGAGAAGATCGGATGCGGCGAAGGTTATGTTCGCCGTTTCGCCGACTACGGGCGGCGGCGTGGATGGGCTGTTGAACGTGTCCAGCGACACGGCGTTCTTGCCGACGCCCACCCGCACGCGGATGACAGAGCCGAGGAAGCTCACGTCGGAAATCTCGCCGGCGATGCTTGAATCGCGGCCGGGGTGATTGCCGACCGAAATCGCCTCGGGGCGAAGCGCAAGCGAAATCTCGTCGCCGGCTGCCTTTCCGTCGAGCGCGCGCTTCAGCGCGATCTCGCTGCCGTTGATGCTCACCGTGCCGCTTGCGGGGTCGGAAACCGTACCTTCGAGGATGTTGAGCGTGCCGACGAAGGAAGCCACGAAGCGCGTCGCCGGCTTGTTGTAGATCTCGAACGGCGTGCCGACCTGCTCGGCCTTGCCGCCATACATGACGACGATGCGGTCCGACATGGACAGCGCCTCTTCCTGGTCGTGCGTGACGAAGATGGTGGTGATGCCGAGCTTCTTCTGGATCAGTCGGATTTCCTCGCGCAGCGAGACGCGGACCTTGGCGTCGAGCGCCGACAGCGGCTCGTCGAGCAGCAGCAGCTTCGGTTTAGGCGCCAGCGCGCGGGCGAGCGCCACTCGCTGCTGCTGGCCGCCCGAAAGCTGATAAGGATAGCGGTCGCCGAACTCCGGCAGCTTGATTATTGACAGCATCTCGGCGACACGCGCATCCGATTCGGCTCGCGGGACGCCCGCAACCTTCAGCCCGAAGCCGATATTCTGCGCCACCGTCAGGTTCGGAAACAGCGCATAGGCCTGGAACACCATGCCGATGTCGCGCTGGTTGGGCTTCAGATTGGTGACGTCCTTGCCGCCGATCATCACCATGCCGGCGCTAGGTTCCTCGAAACCGGCGACGATGCGCAGCATCGTGGTCTTGCCGCAGCCGCTCGGCCCGAGAAACGAAACGAACTCGCCTCGCTCGACGTCGAGGTCGAAATCCTGGACCACGGTGGTCGCGCCGAAAGCCTTGCGGACATTCTGGATCGAGAGGAAGGTTTCGGCCATACAGCGGGTTCCAGTCAGTTGGGGCGGTTCGCCGATCGCGGCGCGAACCGGGCAAGTATCTGAATGCCGCCCATGCAGGCCCACGTGATGACGAACGCGATGATGGCTAGCGCCGCCGGCTCATAGGCGCGATTGGCGCCTATGTTTTGCATGTAGGGGCCGAAGGCTGGTGCGTTCAGCAGGCTCGCCATGGTGAATTCGCCGATGACGATCGCGAAGGTTAAAAACGCACCGGAAAGCACCGCAATCAGCACATTGGGCAGGATGATGCGGCCGATGATCGTCGCCCAGCCGGCGCCGAGTATCTGTGCGGCCTCGGTCAGTGTGCGCACGTCGATTGTGCGTAGCCCCGTATCAACCGCGCGATACATGTAGGGCAGCGCCAGGGTCGCGTAGCCGATCACCAAAAGTACATCCGTACCCCGGCGCGTCGCCAGGAAAGGCAGCGGCGACGACGAGCCGTACATGCGGATATAGCCGAATACGATGACGATCGCCGGAATGATGAGGGGCAAAAGCGTCACGAACTCGACTACTGGCCTCAGATGGGGCATGCGCAGCCTGATCCAGTAGGCCGTCGGCACGACGAGAAGAACGCCGAGCAGAATGGTCATCACGGCAACGGTCACCGAATAGGCGAAAGTTTCCTGGAAGCGGGTGTCGCCGATCACCGACCGGTAGGCCTCAAAGGAATAGACACCCCGCTTCATGCGCAGCGAGAATTCGAAAGTTGCTATCAGCGGCAGAAAGAAGAACGTCGCGCCCAGCCCGAACGTCACCCACGCCCAGATTCGGGAGGCCCTCATTTGAGCCACCTTTCGCTGCGCGTGCGGAACCAGATGTAGAAGATATTGGCGACGCCGGTGATGAAGATCATGCCGAACGCCAGCGCGTAGCCGAGATGCGGGTTATGCAGCACGTCGCCACGGATCTGCGCATAGAGGAGTATCGGCACGATATTCAGCTGCGAACCGGTGAGCGCATAGGCGGTCGCGATAGCGCCGAAGGCATTTGCGAAGAGCAGAAGCACGGTCCCGAGGAAGCTCGGCCACAGGACCGGAAGCGCCACCATTCGCCAGTATTGCGCCTGCGTCGCCCCGAGCGTCGCGGCGGCCTCGGCCCATTCCTTCTTCAGCCCATCGATGGCAGGCACGATGATGAGCACCATCAGCGGTATCTGGAAGAACAGGTAGGTCAGCGTCAGGCCCCAGAACGAGAGGAGATTGAAGCCGAGCGCATATATATTGATGCCGAACCATGTGTTGAGCAGCACGGTCACGAGTCCGAGCCTGCCGAGCGTGGCGATGAAGGCGAAGGCCAGCGGCACGCCGGCGAAATTCGATGCAACGCCGGAAAAGGTCAGCGTCGCAGCCCGTATCCATTCGGGCAGGCCACCGCGCACGATCGCAACGGCGATCGCCAGGCCGGCCAGACCACCCAGAAGGGCCGATGCAAGGCTGATCCTGATCGAAATCCAGTAGGCCGAACGGATCGAGGGCTGCATCAGTTCGGCGATGTTGGCGAACGTGAACTCGCCTTCATTGTTCTGGAACGCGCCGACGATCAGGTAGAGCGTCGGCAGTATCAGGAACATCAGCGCGAAGATGAAGAACGGCGCAACACCGAGCCAATGCAACGGCAGCCGAACGCCGCGCCGCTCGGCCGGCGGCGCTTCCTGCGCGGCTTCCAAGGCTGCGGTAATACTTGTTTGAGTCATGCGGGCGCCAGATTTGGTGCGAGGCGCGGGCGACCTAGGGCCGCCCGCGCTTCGACTGCCTACTGGACGTTGGCGCCGACGACGGCGTCCCAGTTCTTGGTAATCGTTTCCTTCGCCACACCCTGTTCCTCAAGCGTCGGGAACACGGCTTTTTCATAGGACTCCGCAGGCGGCAGCTTATCGAGCAGCTCCTGCGGAATCTTGCCGTTCTTGGCCAGATCGTTGAAGCGGATCGGATGGCAATAGCCCTTCAGCCAACCGAGTTGCCCTTCATCGGAATAGAGGTATTCCATCCAGAGCTTGGCGGCGTTCGGATGCGGCGCATAGGCGCTGATCGCCTGAACATAAACGCCGGCTACGACGCCGGTTTTCGGCACCACGACTTCCGCGGGCGGATTGTCGAGGAAGCCATCGCGCCATGCCAGAGCATTATAATCCCAAGCAACCGCGATCGGCGTTGCGCCCTGAGCGATCGGAGCCGCCTTTGCGGTGATCGGCACGAAATTGCCCTTGGCGTTCAACTCCTTGAAGAACTCCAGCCCCTTCTCGCCGGAGGTCTTGGCATCGGTCGCTCCGCTCGCCAGGCCAGCGGCGTAAACTGCCTGGATTGCCTGGTTGGACGTGCGCGGATCGCCAGAAAGCGAAACCGAATTCGCATACTCGTCCTTGAGAAGGTCGGCCCAATCCTGCGGCACATTCTTCACGATATCGGTGTTCACGATGAAGGCGAGAACGCCGTAATAATCGCCATACCAATAGCCGTCGGCATCCTTGGCCGAATCCGGGATCGTGTCCCAGGTCGACACCTTGTAAGGCTGTATCAGGTCTTCGGCCTTGGCCGTCGGGCCGAAGGAGAGGCCGACGTCTATAACGTCCGGAGCCTGCGGACCCTTATTGTCCTTGTTTGCCTTGATCGCCTCGATCTCGTCGGCCGAACCGGCGTCGGGGTTGAGTTCGTTGATCGTGATTTCAGGATACTTCGCCTTGAAGCCGGCGATGACATCGCCATAGCCACACCAATTGTGGGGCAGCGCGATCGTGGTCAGTTGGCCCTCCGCCTTCGCGGCGGCGACCAGTTCGTCCATGGACTGGGCAGAGGTAATTGCCGTCGCTGCCATCAGCGATGCGGCGGTAAGGGAAAGGACCTTTCCCGTAAACTTGAACATGTGTTCTCTCCGTTGAACTGACGCCATTGGACGCCTGCGATGCGGTTACCGGCATTCGATGACAGACAGATGAAAATGCGGCCGCCCGGACCCCCCAGGCAGGAAAAAGTTAACTACTTTTCTATGCTTGTGGCAATCGCGGCCATTGTTTTCCGGCTAACGATTTTCGCCTGTTCGATTTTGCTCCCCCTCCCTTATTTAGAGTTCTACCTGCCAGAGCCTTGCACCGCGCCGGCGATCGAATTGTCGAGCAGCGCAAGCGCCGCTTTCCGCGTCAGCTTCACCGGGTTTCCGCCCGCCGTCGGATCGACGATCGCCATGTCGGCGATCAGCGCCTTGCGCTTCTTGTCCATGTCGAGCCCCTTGATAAGGTCCGGCAGCGCATGCGGCACGCCCAGTTCCTTGCGCAGCTTGAGCACGGCCTTGGCAAAGCCGTCGAACCCGCCCTTGATGCCGATATAGGCGGCAAGCCTGGCGATGCGCTCTTCGACAGCGTCGCGGTTGAAGGCCAGCACATAGGGCATGAACACGGCGTTGGTCATGCCGTGATGGGTGTCGTAGAGAGCGCCGATCGGGTGCGACAGCGAGTGGATGGCGCCGAGGCCCTTCTGGAAGGCGGCGGCGCCCATGGCGGCGGCGCTCATCATATGCGCGCGGGCGGCCAGATCCTTGCCGTTGGCGTATGCCCTGGGCAGGTTCTCGAATACGAGCCTTATCCCCTCGATCGCGATGCCGTCGGCCATCGGATGATAGCCCGGCGCGCAATAGGCTTCGAGGCAGTGGGCGAAGGCGTCCATGCCTGTTCCCGCCGTGATGAAGGGAGGCATTCCGACCGTCAGTTCGGGATCGGCGATCACGATCGCGGGCAGCAGCTTCGGATGGAAGATGACCTTCTTGGTGTGGGTTTCCTCATGGGTGATAACGCCGGCACGGCCGACCTCGGAGCCAGTGCCGGCGGTGGTCGGCACGGCGACGATCGGCGCGATGGCGTCGGAATTAGCGCGCGTCCACCAGTCGCCGATGTCCTCGAAATCCCAGACCGGCCGCGTCTGGCCGGCCTGGAAGGCGATCAGCTTGCCGAGATCGAGGCCCGATCCACCGCCGAAGGCGATGACGCCGTCATGCTTGCCCTTTTTGAAGACCTCGATGCCGGCCGTCAGGTTGGATTCGACCGGATTGGGCTTCACGTCCGAAAACACGCCGTAAGGAATCCTGGCGTCGTCCAGCAACTTCAGCGTGCTGGCCACGACCGGCAGCTTCGCCAGGCCGGGATCGGTGACGAAAAGCGGCCGCTTGATGCCGGCAGCGGCAAGCGCATCCGGCAATTCGGAAATGCGCCCTGCGCCGAAGCGGACGGTAGTCGGGTAATTCCATTTGGAAACGAGTTTGGTCATCAAATGTACTTTCGAAGAAATCAGATTGTTTCGCGCAGGTGATACGATTTCGGCCGGGTCAGATTCTCGTAGCCGACGACCGACATGGCGCCGCCCTTCCCGGTTTCCTTGACCCCCGTCCAGACCAGGCCGGGATCGACATAGTCGCAGCGGTTCATAAACACCGTGCCGGTCTCGACGCGGTCACCGATCGCGGCGGCGCGGTCGGTGTCGGTGGTCCAGATGGAGGCGGTCAGCCCGTAGGGGCTGTCGTTCATCAGCGCAATGGCCTCCTCGTCGTTGCGCACCTTCATGATGCCGACGATCGGGCCGAAGCTTTCCTCGCGCATGACGCTCATCTGGTGATCGACATTAGTCAGCACTTCCGGCGCCAGATAGGGCGAGCCTTCGCGGTCGTTATCGACCTTCATGCCGATATGCGCGGCCGCGCCCTTGCGCAGCGCTTCCGCCTTCTGCTCGCGGATGAAATCGGCAAAGCGGGCCTGCGCCATCGGCCCCATCGTGGTTGCCTGGTCGAGCGGATTGCCGACCACGTAGTTCTTCGTCTCGGCGATGAAGCCTTCGACGAATTCGTCGTAGACCTTCTCGTGCACGTAGACGCGCTCGATGCCGCAGCAGCACTGGCCGGAATTGTAGAAGGCTCCGTCGACGAGATTGGCCACAGCGTGTTCGAGTTTCACATCCGGCAGCACATAGGCCGGATCCTTGCCGCCGAGTTCGAGGCCGAGCGTCATGAAGGTGCCCGCCGCCGCCTTCTCGATGGCGCGCCCGCCGGCGACCGAGCCGGTGAAGTTGACGTGGTCGATCTTGCCGGAGCCGAGCAATTTCTCGGTCTGCGCATGATTGAGCACGATGTTCTGAAAGACGCCTTTCGGCAGCCCGGCCTGTTCGAAGGCCTTTGCGAAACGCTCGCCGACCAGCAGCGTCTGCGCCGCGTGCTTGAGGATCACGGTGTTGCCGGCCATCAAAGCGGGCACGATCGAATTGACGGCGGTTAGATACGGATAATTCCACGGCGCGATGACGAACACCACGCCGAGCGGCTCCTTCTTGAGATAGCGGCGAAAGCCCGGCCGGTCCTCCGGAACGTACGGCGCCAGCGCCTTCTCGGCGAGCGCCACCATGTAGCGGGTACGCTCCTCGACGCCGCCCTTCTCCCCGCCGTAGCGCGTCGGCCGGCCCATCTGCCAGGCAAGTTCGGGCACGATCTCGTCGTTCATGGCCAGCAGCGCCTCGAGGAAAGCGAGCAGGTATTTGCCGCGCTCGGCGATCGGGGTCTCGGCCCAGCCGGCCTGCGCCGCCCTCGCCCGCTCGACGGCGGCATTGACCGCCTGATCGGTTGCGACCGGCCGCTCGGCATAGATCGAGCCGTCGATGGGGGATTTGAGCTTGATGGTTTCCGTCATGAAATTTCCCCGTCTTGTTGTTCTAGCAGGAGATTACCTGCACGTGTCCTTGGTCGGCGTAGTCTATGATTTTGCGATCACGCGTCATGATGCGATAGCCATGCTCCCGTGCGGTCGCGATGAAAAGACGGTCGAAGGGATCCCTCGGTGGATTCCCAGGAAGAAACGAGGCATTGATCAGAATGTCGGTCGTGAGCATCGCCATTTCAGAAAACGGGGGGATGACCAGACTGTCAAACCAGGATCGGACAGACATCGTCGACGACACTTGCCGCCGTGCGACCAGCATTCCCATCTCCCAGGCGCTGGTCGGCGAAACCATCACAGGTATCCGCGCTTCAGCGCTTTCATCAAGCGCCGCCTTGGCTGTCGGGTCTAGCTTCGCCTCCTCCGTAATCCAGATGGCCGCGCAGGTGTCGAGCAGTATGTTCCCGGGCACATGTCAGTCCCTGACCTCAGGCCCATATTTCCGATCCAGATAGTCAGCCAACTCCGGATCGGCCGGCTCTGTGAGATCGACGCCGGGAAGCAAGGTAATCACCCCCTTCAAACGACCGAACAACGGGTGTCGCCGCACTGGGCGCTCGAATTCTGCCTGCGGGCTTTCGCCGAATCCTTCCAGCGGCGCGGCGTGGACGACAGGTTGAACACGGGCAAACACAACGCTCTCCCCAGCAACATCTACATCCTCCGACTGGAATCCTGCCGCCACCCACTCCCTGGTCATGGGATTGTTGCTGGGGTTGTTGCTCCACCAGGCAGGATACTTCTTCGAAGCGGGCAGCTTTTCCCCGATCAGGCGCTCGATCTCGTCGAACGACATCGGAACCCGATCTTTGTCTTGCCTCGCCAGATATGAACGCAACGGTGTGTACTTTCCCATTTTCGTATCTCCAGGCTGAACTGTAGCCACACTACAGCTTCAGTTAAGCTGGATCAACGTTGATTAAAGCTTTAGTACCTTTCGAAACCTCGGTGCAGTTCCCAGTCTGTGATGCGGCGATCGTATTCCAACTGCTCCCAGCGGGCCGTGTGCAGGTAATGCTCGATCACGTCTTCGCCGAATGCTTCCTTCAGCATCCGCGACGTCGCCAACGTCTCGGTCGCCTCGCGCAAGGTCTTGGGAATTTCCGGCAGTTCCGCTGCCTGGTAGGCGTCGCCGACGAAAGGCTTCTGCAGCTCCAGCTTCTCGTCGATGCCGGCGAGCCCGGCAGCAATCAGCGCCGCGAACGCCAGATAGGGGTTGAGGTCGGCGCCGCCGATGCGGCACTCCATGCGAATGCCCTTGGTGCCCTCGCCGCAAAGGCGGAAGCCGGCAGTGCGGTTGTCCTCGCTCCACATGATCTTGGTCGGCGCGAATGTGCCGGACTGAAAACGCTTGTAGGAATTGATGTAGGGAGCCAGGAACCAGGTGAATTCCTTGGCGTATTTGAGCTGGCCCGCGGCCCATTGCTGGCCGAGCCGGCTCAGCGTCCATTCGCTGTTCTTGTCGTAGAAAAGCGGCGTCTTGCCGTCGGCGCTCCACAGCGAATTGTGGATATGGCTCGAATTGCCGGCGAGGCCGTAATTGTACTTGGCCATGAAGCTGATGGCCTTGCCCATGCTGTCGGCGATTTCCTTGGCGCCGTTCTTCAGGATGACGTGGCGGTCCGCCATTTCCAGCACTTCGGCGTAGCGGACGTTGATCTCCTCCTGGCCGGGTCCCCACTCGCCTTTGGAGTTCTCTATCGGGATGCCGGCCGCCTCCATCTCGTTGCGCAGCCGGCGCATCACGCCCTCTTCCTTGGTCGTGATGCCGATCAGGTAGTCGCCGATGTAGGGCGAAGCCGTCTCGAGGTGTTGCCAATGCTTGGCGCGGGCGGATTCATAGGTTTCGCTGAACAGGTAGAATTCGAGTTCGGACGCGAAATAGGCGAGATAGCCGCGCTCCTGGAGGCGCTTGACCTGCTTGCGCAGGATCGCGCGAGGCGAATGCGGCAGATCGTCATGCGTGTGGTGATCGAGCACATCGCAGAGGACCAGCGCGGTCTTCTCCAGCCACGGGACGCGGCGGATCGTCGACAGGTCGGGCTTCATGACGAAGTCGCCATAACCTTTCGACCAGCTTGCCGCCTTATAGCCGGGCACCGGCTCCATATCGATGTCGTTGGCCAGCAGATAGTTGCAGCCATGCGTCTCGTCATAGGCCGACTCGACGAAATATTTGGCCAGAAAGCGTTTGCCGACGAGCCGCCCCTGCATATCGACGGCGCAGGCCAGCACAGTGTCGATCTCGTTTCCGGCGACCGCCGTTTTCAATTCATCGAACGAAACATTTCCGGCCATTCTTTACTACTCCGCAGCCCTGGCTGGCGCATCAAGGTTTCAAATTGAAGGCCCGGCCGCCGAAACGGCCGAGCGCTTTTAAGTTGGTTCCGAAGCGAGGCTCAGCCGTAGCGATAGGGCGGTCCGGCTTTCTGCATCAATGTACGATAGTCGCGCAGTATCTTGACCACCTTGGCGGTGCGCTCGCTAGTTGCGGAAATCTCGTCCCAGAACTTCTCGCCCTCGGCTTCCACGGTCGCCCATTCAGCGTCGGGGATCGTCGTCAGCTCCATTTTGCCGCCATTCACCCGAAGGTCGGCCTCGCCTGCCCAGTACCAGTGGAGCCGGTAGTAGTGCGAGGAGTCCATGGTGAGCTTGAACAGCTCCTGGAGATGCGGCGGCACGGCGTTCCAGCGCTCGGTGTTGGCGAAGAACGAGCCGATCCAGGCGCCGGCGATATTGTTGGTGAGGAAGTATTTGGTGACGTCGGCCCAGCCCACCGTGTAGTCCTCGGTGATGCCGGACCAGGCGATGCCGTCGAGTTCCCCGGTCTGCACGGCCACTTCGATGTCCTCCCAGGGCAGCGTGACCGGAACAACGCCGAAGCGCGACAGGAACTTGCCGGCTGTCGGGAAGGTGAAGACGCGCTTGCCCTTGAGATCCTCAAGGCTCCTGATCGGCTCCTTGGTGTTGAAGTGGCAGGGATCCCACGAGCCGGCCGACAGCCAGGTGACGTTCTCGACCTCGCCATAGGCTTCCTGCCAGATTTCAGCCAAGCCGTGCTTGTAGAACAGCGCCTGAACATCGAGCGAATAGCGGGTGGCAAACGGGAAGTAGCCGCCGAAGACGCGAACGTCGACCGGCGCAGCCATGGAATCGTCGTCCGACTGGACCGCATCGATGGTGCCGTTCTGCATGGCGCGAAACAGTTCTCCGGTCGGCACGAGCTGGTCGGCATAGAACAGCTCGATCTCCATCTCGCCGTTCGCCGCCTTGTTGAAAGCGTCGATCGCCGGCTTGATGACATGTTCGCCGAGCGCCGGGCCGGCGTAGGTCTGCAGGCGCCATTTGATCGGCGCCTGCGCCCTGACGATGTTCGGCGCCGCCAGCGTCGTCGCGCCAGCGGCAGTCACCAGGCCCGCCTTGGTCAGAAATGTGCGTCTTGATTGCATGATAGGTCTCCACTCTGTTGGCTTCGTTTGATCGCCGCTTGCCGCGGCTGTTATCGGTCGGTTTCTTCTTTCTCAGTCGTCTCGCGCGCCGCCGCCGTCACTGCCGCAAATAGAGATGCTGCGGTAGCCATAGCGCAATCTGCGGAAACACCATGACGATGACCAACGCCAGGAGCATCACGGCTACGAAGGGAATGATGGAGCGGTAGATGTCTCCGAGCGAGACCTCTGGCGGCGCCATGGCGCGCATAAGGAACAGATTGTAACCGAAGGGCGGCGTCATGTACGCAATCTGGCAGGTGATCGTGTAGAGCACGCCGTACCAGATGAGGTCGAAGCCGAGCAGCTTGACCAGCGGCACATAGAGCGGTGCGACAATGACCAGCATCGCCGTGTCGTCGAGGAACATGCCCATGATCAGGTAGGAGAGCTGCATCATGATCAGGATTTGCCAGGGCGTCAGCCCTAGCTGGTCTATGAAGAAGCTCTCGATGGCCTTCACCGCGCCGAGCCCGTCGAACACAGCACCGAAAGCAAGCGCGGCGACAATGATCCACATGAACATGCAGGAAATGCCGAGCGTCTTGCGGACCGCGGTGTGCAGCACACGCAAAGTGAGCCGGCCCTTCGCCACGGCGACGATAGTGGCCGCCACCGCGCCGACCGCCGAGCTTTCCACCAGGCTGGTGACACCCATGAGAAAAAGGCCGGTCATCATGAAGAAAATGAAAAACGGCGCGATGCCGGCCGAAAGCAGCTTCAGCTTCTCCTTGATCGGCATTGCCCGCTCGTCGGCCGGCAGCACCGGACCAAGCTGAGGCTGGATCAGGCAGCGGACGACGATGTAGAGAACGAACAGCCCGGCCATGAGCAGCCCGGGGAAGACGCCTGCGAGCCAAAGCTGGCCGACCGGCTGGCGTGCGATCATGGCGTAGAGGACGAGCACCACCGATGGCGGAATGAGGATACCGAGCGACGAGCCGGCCTGGATGACGCCAGTGACCATTACCTTGTCGTAGCCTCGCCGCAAGAGTTCGGGCAGCGCGATCGTCGCGCCGATCGCCATTCCCGCGACGCTCAAGCCGTTCATCGCCGAGATGACCACCATCAGCAGGATCGTACCGATCGCAAGGCCGCCGCGAACAGGGCCGAACCAGACGTGGAACATCTTGTAGAGATCATCGGCAATGCCGGTCTCCGACATGACGTAGCCCATGTAGATGAACATCGGCAGCGTCAGAAGCGGATACCACTTCATGATCTTCATCGCCTGGTTGAAGCCCATCTCCGAGCCCCCGGTTCCCCACAGGAAGAAGGCGAAGATGACGGCGACAAAACCGATCGCCGCGAAGACGCGCTGCCCTGTGATCATGAGCAGCATCATCAGCGCGAACATCAGGATGGCGATGAGTTCGTAGCTCACTGGGTGTTCTCCCCGCGAGCCGCCGCGATATCCTTGAAGAATTCCGCGATCGCCTGAAGCAGCATCAGGACGATGCCGACGCACATGACGATCTTGATAGGCGCCATATAGGGTGACCAGGACGAATAGCTGGTTTCGCCGTAGCGGATCGCATAGCCGGTGCTGGAAATGCCGCCGTAAAGCATGAAGCCGAGATAGACGATCAGGAAGAAGATGGTGAAGATGTCGACGCCGGCGCGACGGCGCGGCGACCAGCGGCCGTACCAGAGATCCATGCGGACATGGGAATCGTCGATCAACGAATAGCCGCCACCGAGCATGAAATAGGCGACCATCAGAAACTGGGCCATTTCAAGGGTCCAGAGCGGCGGAATGGCAACCGTCTTGACGATGGATGAATAGAGAAGCACTCCGATCATCACGAAGATGAGATACATCGAGAACAGGCCGACGACACGGTTTATTGCCTCGACGCCTCGCACGAAAGCTCTCATCGCCCTAGGCAATTTCCCTACCTCCGTTCGCCATTGCCTTCTCCAGATTGCCGCCCGGCGCCGACCCTTCGCCGAGTTCCAGGACGGTCAGGATGGGAGCGAGAAGCCCCGCCCATTTCCGCTGGCCGGCTTCGTCGCCGATCTCGTCATTGCGGATTTCTATCATGGCGCAGGGGAGCCCGCGCGAGCGCCCGTGACGTTCCAGCGTGAAATAGACGCGATCGGCCGGCGAATAGGGCTCGTTGTCGCCGACGACGATGCCTTCCGACGATTTCAGCGCCGCGATCATGGGATCGGCGATACTCCGGTCCTCGTCATGCAATATGCCGATATGCCAGGGCCGCTTCACTCCCTTGTAGACGGGGGTGAAGGAATGGACGGAAACGAGCATGGTTCCCCGGTCCTGCAACAGCCTTCCCTTTATCAGTTGTTCGACCGCTTCGTGAAAGGGCTGCCATGACAATGCGACACGAGCCTGGCGATCCTCAAGCGAAAGGTTCGCGTTGCCCGGAACAGCCGTCGCCTCGCTGACCGGGCAGATCAGGTCGGGCGCGTCGAGCGGCCGGTTGCAGTCGATCAGCAGGCGAGAGAGCCGGGATTCGATCAGCGTTGCATCGAGCGCCTTGGACAATCGGCGGGCGACCGGCAACGCCCCCGGATCCCAGGCGATATGGCTTTCGAGCTCGCGCTTTCCGAGGCCAAGACCTCCAAAGCGTTTGGGAATGAAGTTCGATGCGTGATCGCAAATGAGGACGATCGGACTACGACCGTTGCGGTTCGTGATCCGGACGGCATTGGTGATTGCGTGCTCGCCTTGCAGCGCGGGTTCCATTGTGTCGTCGTCCCCTGAGGCGCCGTATCGTATGTTACGTATTTTGTTTCATTGCGCCTCGATGAATGATTTCATACACATTCGGAAGCTTTGTCAAACGCGTTCGCGCTGTTGATGATGCAAAGGTGGGGAGATGCGTGGGCCGGGATCGGCCGCGCGTTGTGGGAGGGTTCATTGGCATTGAGCATTGCGGAACTGATCGCCGATCGCATCGACACGATGCCGGCCAGCGAACGCCGCGCCGCGCAGACGCTGATCGCCAGCTATCCGATGATCGGCCTGAAGACGGTCGCCGACTTCTCGATGCAGGCGGGCGTCAGTTCGCCGACGATCCTGCGCTTCGTTTCCCGCCTCGGCTTCCAGAATTATCCCGAATTCCAGTCGGCGTTGCAGGATGAGCTTGCCGCGCAGCTCCAGTCGCCGCTGTCGCGCACCGCTTCGCCCTCGTCGCATGGCCGTGGCGAAGCTTCGCCGATGCTGGAGGCGACGCTCGAGAACATTCGCGAGACATTCCGGCACGTCTCGGAAAAGCAGATGCGCGAAATCGTGATGCTGCTTTCCAATCCGCGCGCCAAGACCTTCCTGATCGGCGGCCGCTTCACCGACCCGGTGGCGCGCTACATGGCGGCGCATCTGACGATCATCCGGCCCAACGTCTTCCACCTGACAGGCCAGGAAAGCAATTGGCGCGACCAGTTGATCGACATGGGCAAGCGTGACGTGCTGCTGATCTTCGACATCCGCCGCTATCAGGACAGCCTGGTCCGCTTCGCGGAGAAGGCGCATCAGCGCGGCGTGCAGATCGTGCTTTTCACCGACCAATGGCTGTCGCCCATTGCCCGCTTCGCCCGCCATGTCATCGCCGGGCGCACGGCGGTCCCCTCGCCGTGGGATTCGTCCTCCGCCCTCTTCGTGGTTGCCGAAGCGCTGATCGGCGAGATCACGCGCGAACTGGAGGCCGAGAGCGCAAGACGCATCCGCGAGATGGAGGATCTGCGCTGAAAATCAGACTTTCGTGATTTTGGCCAAGGCGGGGTGCGGTGTGATATTACAGATATTTAAGGTGCGGACCGGCCTGCGAATTGTCATAAAGGCCGCGTACTGATTTCCGGGTGCTTTTGCGCCCGAAAGTTCCCCGGCTCGCTTTTCGGTACGGCAGAGGCCGGGTGGACACGAAGCCGACTGCCGACCGGAGTGCCGATGGCCGCCTGGAAACAATTTCTTATCGCCGCCGTCATCCTCGTGGCGGCTGCCGCGGGCTGGGTGCGGTTTTTCCCCGGTGCACCGGAAATGCTCGCAGACTGGGGGATCGAATGGGCGTTGGCAGCTACGCCCAAATCCGAAAATGCAGCCAATAGCGGCCGTCGTCAGGGCGGGGAACGGGAGACGGGCCTTCAGACCGCGGTCGTGACACGGCCAGTCACTCCCGCCACGATCAACGACCGGCTGTCGGCGATCGGCACCGGCCGCGCCGACAAGTCTGTTGTCGTCAAACCCTACTCGGCCGGCCGGCTGACCGAACTGGCTGTTGCCTCGGGCAGCCGCATCCGCGCCGGCGACGTCATCGCGAGGCTCGACGCCGACACAGAGGAGATCGCGGTCGACCGGGCGCGCATCGCCATGGCCGACGCCGAGGCGCGCGTCGAGCGGATCAAGGCGCTGCGTTCGTCCAACACCGCCACCGCCGTCCAGATGACCGAAGCGGAACTGGCGCTCGAAAATGCGCGCCTGGGAGTGCGTGACGCCCAGCTTGCGCTCGAGCGCCGTTCCATCGTCGCGCCGATCTCCGGCATTGTCGGCATAATCCCGGTAGAGGCCGGCAACTACGTCACCACCGAGACGGCCATCGCCACACTCGACGACCGCTCCAGCATCATCGTCGATTTCTGGGTGCCGGAACGCTACGCCAGCGCCATTACCGTCGGCATGCCGATGAGCGCCACCTCCATCGCGCGCCCCAACCAGGTATTCGAAGGCGCGGTCAGCGCGGTCGACAACCGCCTCGACGAGGCCAGCCGCACGCTGCATGTGCGGGCGCGCATCGGCAATCCCGACGATACACTGCGGGCGGGCATGTCCTTCCAGGTCTCGATGCGCTTTGCCGGCGACACCTATCCGTCGGTCGATCCGCTGGCCATCCAGTGGGGCGCCGACGGAGCCTTCGTCTGGGCGATAGGCGAAGACGGCAGGGCCAAGCGCACGCCGGTTCGCATCGTCCAGCGCAACACGGAGAGCGTCCTGATCGACGCAGACATACGCGCCGGCGTCGAAGTGGTCACGGAGGGCATCCACGTCGTCCGCGAGGGCGCCGAACTGCTCATTGCCGGCCGCGAACCCGCGGCATCGGCCATGCCGACGCCGCTCGCCTCCGGCAGCGGCTCCTGAGGCGCCGCTATGGCTGCAAACCAGGATCCCAACAGCGAAAAAGGCATGACGGCGCTTTTCGTGCGCCGCCCGGTGCTGGCCTTCGTCTTGAACACGCTGATCGTGGTGGCGGGTCTTGCGGCCCTGGCCGGCGTCGAGATTCGGGAGCTGCCGGATGTCGACCGGCCCGTCATCTCCATTTCCACCGATTTCACCGGCGCCGCCGCGGAAACCATCGACCGCGAACTGACGGCCATCGTGGAAGGCGCGGTCTCGCGCGTGGCCGGTGTGGAAGCAATATCGTCGACCTCTTCCTTCGGCCGCAGCCGGGTCACGGTCGAGTTCGGCGATGATGTCGATCTCGATGCCGCAGCCTCCGATATGCGCGACGCAGTGAGCAGGGTCCAGAACCAGCTTCCCGATCTGGCCGACATACCGCGCATCGTGAAGGCCGACGCCAACGCGCAAGCGGTGCTGCGCCTGGCCGTCACTTCGCAGGACATGTCCGTCGAGGACATGACCGTGCTGATCGAGGAGGAGGTGGTTGACGCCTTCGCCGCGGTTCCCGGCGTGGCCGATGTGCAGGTCTACGGCGATCGCGACAAGATCTTCCGGGTGGACATCAATCAGGCGCGCCTCGCCGGCCATGGCATGACTGTCGCCGATATCAGCAGCGCCCTGTCATCAATGGCCTTCGACGCACCGGCGGGATCGCTGACCAGCAACACGCAGGATCTGGTCGTGCGCGCAACGGCGTCGCTGACGACCCCGGAGGCTTTCGAGAACATCATCATCGGTGACGGCCGTACCCGTCTGGGCGACGTCGCGACCGTCACGCTCGGTCCCGACCTGGGAGAGTCGCGTCTTCGCGCCAACGGCGCCACCGGCATCGGCCTCGGCATCGTGCGGCAGGCTCAGTCGAACACTCTGGACATCTCCGAGGGCGTGCGCGCAGCGGCGGCGAAGCTCAACGAGACGCTCCCCGAAGGCATGGAAATCCGCGTCACCAGCGACGACGCGACCTTCATCGAGGGCGCTATCCATGAGGTCGAGATCGCCCTTGGCCTTTCGGTGTCGTTGGTGCTGCTCGTCATCTTCCTGTTCCTCTGGGATTGGCGCGCGACCCTCATTCCCGGCTTCTCCATGCCGGTCGCGCTGATCGGGACCGTCGCGGCGATCTACCTGGCCGGCTTCTCGATCAACATCCTGACCCTGCTGGCGCTGGTCCTGGCCACCGGCCTCGTCGTCGACGACGCCATCGTCGTTCTCGAAAACATTGTGCGTCTGCGCAACCAGGGCATGGGCCCGCGCGCCGCCGCCGTGCTGGGCGCGAAGGAGGTGTTCTTCGCGGTGATCGCCACCACGGCGACGCTGATCGCGGTGTTCGTTCCCCTGTCCTTCCTGCCCGGCCAGACCGGCGGCCTGTTCCGGGAATTCGGCTTCGTGCTGGCGTGTTCGGTCGCCCTGTCCGCAGTGGTCGCGCTCTCGCTTTGTCCCATGCTCGCCTCGAGAATGCTCCGCGGCCATGCCGGCGAGGAGCGGACCGGCGTCGCCGCGCGTGTCGGCCAGAGCCTGGCCGGCCTCTACCGCCGCCTGCTTCGCGCCTGCCTGAACGCTCCCGCGCTGGTCGTCCTGGCGTCAGTGCTTTTCGGCGCGGCGGCGTTCGGCATCTCCGGCTCCATCCAGCAGGAACTCACTCCGCCCGAGGACCGCTCGTCGGCCTTCCTGCGCATCACCGCGCCGCAAGGCGTCAGCCTCGACTACCTGTCGCAGAAAATGCGCGAGATCGAGCAGCTGGTCGCCCCCATGCGCCAGTCGGGTGAGATTCGAAACACTTTCGGCATCGCCGGATCGAACAGCTCGTCCAATAGCGGCTTCATGGTGCTGTCTCTCGCGCCATGGCACGAGCGCGAGCGCACCCAGCAGCAAATCGTCGACGAGGTCGAAAATCTGATGCGGCAGGTGCCGGGCGTAAGGGTCTTCGCCGCCCAGCCGAACAGCCTGGGCATTCGCGGCGCCGGCAGTGGCCTGCAATTCGCGGTCGCCGGCAACAACTACGCCGACCTCGGCAAGGCCGCAGCCGCGATCGTCGCGGAGATGGAGAAGGATCCCCGCTTCCAGCAGCCTCGGCTTTCCACCGACACCACGCAGCCGCAGCTTTCCGTGGGCATCGACCGCGAACGCGCGTCCGACGTCGGCATCGACATAGCCGGGCTGGCCGAAGCCATGCAGTCCATGCTCGACGGGCGCGAAGTCGGCTCGGTTTTCATCGATGATCGTGCCTATGACGTCAAATTCGTTTCGACCACCAACCCGATCAACGACCCGACGGATCTTGAGAATGTTTACCTTCGCGCCGGCGATGGCCGTTTCGTTCCGATGTCGACGATCGCCAGCCTGACCGAACAGGCTGTGCCGCCGTCGCTGGCGCGTGAGCAGCAATTGCGCGCCGTCGCCGTCACCTCGGGACTGCGCGACGACTTTGCCCTCGGCGCCGCCTACGAGGTCGCGCAGGAGATAGCGGCCCCGCTGCTCCCTGCCGGCAGCCGCATCATACCGCTCGCTGAAACGGCGACGCTCGGCGAACAGTCGAGCAGCATGTTCGTGATATTCGGCTTCGCCATCGTCATCATCCTGCTTGTGCTCGCCGCCCAGTTCGAGAGCTTCGTCAGCGCCATCATCATCATGGCGACAGTGCCGCTCGGCCTCGCCTGCGCGGTTTTCGCGATGCTGCTGACGGGGACCAGCCTCAATGTCTACAGCCAGATCGGCCTGGTCATGCTGGTCGGCATCATGGCCAAGAACGGCATTCTCATCGTCGAATTCGCCAACCAGCTCCGCGACAGGGGCATGGGCGTGCGCGAAGCGATCGAGGAGGCGTCGAACATCCGCCTGCGGCCGGTGCTGATGACCATGATCTGCACCATCCTGGGTGGCCTGCCGCTGGTTCTGGCGAGCGGCGCCGGGGCCGAAGCGCGCATCGCGCTCGGCTGGATCATCGTCGGCGGGCTTGGCCTGGCGACCGCATCGACGCTGTTCCTGACGCCCGTCGCCTATCTGCTGCTCGGACGGTTCGTGACGCCGAAGATCGAGGAAGAGGCGCGGCTGAAGCGCGAACTCGACGAGGCAGCCTATACAAGCATGGAACCGGCGGAGTAGCGCCGGACCTCCTCTCGTTCGGCTTCGTCCGGCTCTTCGGCCCGATCTCAGATCTTTTCCTGCGTATATTTCCTGAGTTCCGTTCGCGCGACCTGCCGCCGGTGCACGGCATCGGGCCCGTCGGCGAGGCGCAGCGTCCTCAAATGCGTCCAGGAGCGCGCCAGCGGCGTGTCCTGGCTGACCCCGGCGCCGCCGAACATCTGCACCGCCTCGTCGACGACCGTCAGCGCCACGCGCGGCGCGACAACCTTGATCTGGCTGATCCAGGGGGCGGCGGCGCGCGCGTCGCCCTGGTCGATCATCCACGCCGCCTTGAGGCAGAGCAGCCGCGCCATCTCGATCTCCATGCGGCATTCGGCGATGATGTCGAAATTCGCGCCGAGCTCGGCCAGCGGCCTGCCGAAGGCCTCGCGGCGGAGCGAACGCCGGCACATCATCTCGAGCGCGGATTCCGCCTGGCCGATTGCCCGCATGCAATGGTGAATGCGGCCGGGGCCGAGACGCCCCTGCGCGATCTCGAAGCCCCTGCCCTCGCCGAGAATCAGATTGCCCTTGGGCACCCTGACATTGTCGAAGCGGATGTGGAAATGGCCGTGCGGCGCGTCGTCGTCGCCATAGATGTTCATCGGCCGCAGCTTTCTGACGCCGCCTGTATCGGCCGGCACCAGAATCATCGAATGCCGCTTGTGCTTCGGCGCGGTGTCGTCGCCGGTCCGGACCATGACGATGTAGATCTTGCAGCGCGGGTCGCCAGCGCCTGTAGCCCACCATTTTTCGCCGTTCAGCACGTAATTGTTGCCGTCGGGTTCGCAGCGCATGGCGATGTTAGTGGCGTCGGAGGAGGCGACGTCCGGCTCGGTCATCAGGTATGCGGAGCGGATCTTGCCGTCCAGCAAGGGCCGCAGCCACTTCTCCTTCTGGTTCTCCGAGCCGTAGCGTTCCAGCACCTCCATATTGCCGGTGTCGGGTGCGGAGCAATTGAAGGTTTCGGCCCCGAGATGCGCGCGGCCCATTTCCTCGGCAAGGTAGGCATATTCGACGGTCGAGAGCCCGTAGCCGCTCTCCGACCCGGTCAGCCAAAAGTTCCACAGGCCGCGCTCGCGCGCCTTGGCCTTCAGGCCGCCAAGGATTTCCTTCTGCCGCGCCGTGAACGCCCAGCGGTCGCCCTCCTTGCCTACGTCGGCGAGGAATTCCGCGTCGAGCGGGATGATCTCTTCCCGCACCATGCGGGCTACGCGTTCGTGGATCGGCTTCAGCCGCTCCGTCATGCCAAGGGCCATCTCAGACATCGATTTCTCCTCCGTGACGCCGAGCCGACGCAACGCGCTGATCACCACCTGTTCAGATACAAACTCGGCCGAACAAGCCGCGTTCGGGTCTTTACGGCCGGTGCAGCATCAACATACTGGCTTGCCATTGCAACGCCATCGCGAACACGCGGCGCTACGGCGCGGCCGGAGGTTTTTCCATGTCCTATCTCGACGAGCTTTTCTCGGTGGCGGGCAAGGCTGCTCTGGTGACGGGGGCGGCGACCGGCATCGGCCGCATGGCTGCGACCGCGCTGGTGCAGGCGGGCGCGAGCGTGATGATCGCCTCGCGCAAGGGCGAGGATTGCGCCCGCGTCGCCGGCGAACTGAACGCGCTCGGCGCGCCCGGTAAAGCGGAGGGCTTCGGCGGCGATGTCGCCACCGAGGCCGGCGTGCTGGCGCTTGCCGCTGCCGTGAAAGAACGAACCGACCGGCTGGATATCCTGATCAACAATGCCGGCACGTCGTGGGGTGAGCCGCTGGCGAGCTTTCCCTACAAGGCCTGGGCGAAGGTGTTCGACGTCAACGTCACCGGGCTCTTTCACCTGACGCGCGAATTGCTGCCGCTGCTGGCTAAAGCGGCGACTGATGACGATCCGGCGCGCATCGTCAATCTCGGCTCGGTGATGGGAACGCAACCGCTGGCCGACGACGCCTATTCCTACACCGCCTCGAAGGCGGCGGTGCATCATTTGACCCGGACGCTGGCGATCGAGCTGGCGGGCCGGCGCATCACCGTGAACGCGTTTGCGCCCGGACCCTTCCGCAGCCGCATGACGGCATTCGCCACCGGCACCGAAGAAGGCGCAGGCCGGGTGGCGAGCCATGTGCCGATCGGCCGGATCGGCGCGCCCGATGACATTGCCGGCGCGACCCTGTATCTGTGCAGCCGTGCGGGCAGCTATGTCACCGGCGCCATACTGCCCATCGACGGCGGACAGTCGGTGCAGCATGGCATGACGCTGTTCAAGGAATGATTTCGTACCGGGAGCCGAAAGCTTGAAACCCATAACCGTTGATCAACTCGTGGCCGGCGTCGGGTCCGAAATCACATCGCCCTGGCGCATCGTCACGCAGCAGATGATCAACCTGTTCGCCGACGCGACCGACGACCACCAGTTCATCCATTGCGACCCGGAGCGGGCGGCGGCGGAGACGCCATTCGGCGGCACCATCGCGCATGGTTTCCTGACGCTGTCGCTGCTGTCGGCCATGGCCTACGAGACCATCCCCCCGCTCGAGGGCGCCGGCATGGGCATCAATCAGGGCTTTGAGAACCTGAAATTCGTCGCGCCAGTGAAGACCGGGGTGCGTATCCGGACGAAATTCGTGCTTGCCGACGTGAAGGTTCGTCCCTCCGGCTGGATCCAGGTCGCGCATGAGGTCACCATAGAGATCGAGGGATCGAAGAAGCCGGCGCTGACGGCGCGCTGGCTGACGCTGACCATGGTCGAGCCGGAGAAAGCGACGGGATGAGCGACCCGAACGCGCTCGACCAGGCGGCGCTCGCGCCCTATCTGGAGGCGGAAATCCCGGGCTTTTCCGGGCTCCTGTCGATCGAGAAGTTCAAGTCCGGCCAGTCCAATCCAACCTATCTCGTCACCGCGAAGTCCGGCCGCTATGCGCTGCGGGCCAAGCCGCCGGGGCAATTGCTGAAATCTGCGCATCAGGTCGACCGCGAAGTCCGCGTTATGAAGGCGCTGGCCGGCACGGCGGTTCCGGTCCCCGCAATGCTGCACCTTTCCGGTGAGGACTCGCCGATCGGCCGCATGTTCTACGTCATGGGCTACGTCGAAGGCCGCATCTTCTGGGATCCGGCGCTGCCCGAGATCGCTTCCAGCGCCGAACGCGCGGCGATCTACGATGCGATGAACGCGACGCTGGCCGCGCTGCACGATGTCGATCCGGCGGCAGTCGGGCTCGGCGATTTCGGCAGGCCAGGCAGCTATTTCGAACGCCAGCTCGGCCGTTGGACCAGCCAGTATCGCGCGACCGAAACCGGCGCGCTGCCCGACATGGACCTGCTGATCCACTGGCTGGAGGCGCATATTCCGGCCGACGACGGCGTCGTCTCGCTGGTGCATGGCGACTACCGCCTCGACAATATGATCTTCGCGCCGGACCGGCCGCAAGTGCTCGCCGTGCTCGACTGGGAGCTTTCGACGCTCGGCCATCCCTATGCCGACCTCGCCTACCAGTGCATGCAATGGCGACTGCCGCATGCATCGGCCTTTCGCGGACTCGGCGGCCTCGACCGCCATGCGATCGGCCTGCCGACCGAAGAAGAGTATGTCGCGGCCTATTGCCGGCGGCGCGGCATCGACGGCATCGCCGACTGGACGTTCTTCCTCGCCTTCTCCTTCTTCCGGCTCGCGGCGATCTGCCAGGGTGTTTATAAGCGCGCGCTCGACGGCAACGCCTCCAATCCCGAATGGGGCCTCAGGCACGGCGAACTGGTGCCGCTGCTGGCCGGCCTTGCCGTGGAAATGATCGGCGGAGAGTAACGCTCGACGTCTCCTTCCCCCTTGAGGGAAGGGAAAGGCCCGCGCCTCGTCAGGCCGCGGCGTCGCGCGCGGCTTCGACCAGGAAGGCAAAAACGTAGTCGGCAAAGGAACGCCAGCATTCGATGCGGAAGGCGTCCTCGGCGGTGCGATAGAGGACGATTTCGACCTTGCCGAGAATGGTGCGCGAGCAGGCGCCGACCGGAAAGGCCGCGAGCGACAGGTCCTGCGGGCAGCCGGCATTGACGGCGGCAGCGGCTGCACGCCCGGTGACGGAGATGCCGACATTGCGATGCGAGATGCCCACGGCCGAGTGCAGCGCCTTAACGCCGGCGCAGTCGTCCAGCGGATCGCGGCCGCCGTCGTCGATGACGAGCCATTCGTCCGGCCCGAGCCAAAGCGCCGACCTCTTGCCCTTGCTTGCCGAGGTCTTCGGCGCGGTGGGCAGCGTCAGGCCGAGCGCCTTGGACAAAGCGCCAAGCGAAGCGGCCGGCGCACGCAGCGAGATGCGGTCGGCGGGTTGCAGCACCGCCAGCCGGACGTCTTTCGCGCCGAACTCGCGGCCTGCCAAAGCCGGCGCGCGCGCGGCGATCCTCGATACTGCGTCAGCCATTGATGCGGCCTCCCTTCTCGTCGAAGAACACTGGCGAGCACACCTCGACCTCGACGACGCCGTTCGGCATCGGCACGTGCAGCGTCTTGCCCATCATGGCGCGTCCGTCAGCGACAAGCGCCATGGCGATGGAGCGGCCGCAATTTTCCGACCAGTAGCTGGAGGTGACGTGGCCGATCATCTTCATCGGCACGGGCTGTTTCGGATCCGCAACGATCTGCGCGCCCTCTTCGAGCACGCTCTTCGGGTCCTTCGTCTTCAGGCCGACAAGCTGCTTGCGGCCCGGAGCGACGAGATCGGGGCGGGTCAGGCCGCGAATGCCGACGAAGTCCGTCTTCTTCTTGCCGATGGCCCAGTCGAGCCCTGCGTCGTTCGGCGTGACGGTGCCATCCGTGTCCTGGCCGACGATGATGTAGCCCTTTTCGGCCCGCAGCACATGCATCGTTTCGGTACCGTAAGCACAGGCGCCGTGCTTCTGGCCCTCGGCCCACAGCGCTTCCCAGACAGCCAGGCCATGATCCGCCGGCACGTTGACCTCGAAACCGCGGTCGCCGGTGAACGACATGCGGAACAGCCGGGTCGGTACGCCGCAGATTTTTCCTTCGCGTACCGACATATGCGGCATCGCCTCGTCGGACATGTCGATGCCCTCGACCAGCGGCTCGATGATCTTGCGCGAGTTCGGCCCCTGCACCGCGATAACCGCCCACTGCTCGGAAATCGAGGTCAGCCAGACGTTCAGATGCGGGAACTCGGTCTGGAGGTAATCCTCCATATGGTTCATGACGCGGGCCGCGCCCCCGGTCGTCGTCGTGACGTGAAACCGGTCGGGCGCGAGCCGACCGACCACGCCGTCGTCATAGATAAAGCCGTCCTCGCGCAGCATGATGCCGTAGCGGCAGCGGCCGGCATCGAGCTTCTCCCAAGGATTGGTGTAGAGCAGTTCCATGAACTTCGCCGCGTCCCGCCCGACCACCTCGATCTTGCCGAGGGTGGAGGCGTCGAACAGGCCGGCCGACCGGCGCACGGTCACGCATTCGCGGTTGACGGCGGCGTGCATGTCCTCGCCGGCCTTGGGGAAGTACCAGGCGCGCTTCCACTGGCCGACATCCTCGAACACCGCACCGTGGGCTTCGGCCCAGGCGTGCGTCGCGGTCTTGCGGGTCGGGTCGAACAGCGCGCCGCGGCCGTGGTTAACGATCGCGCCGAACGTGACGGGCGTATAGGGCGCGCGGAAGGTGGTGAGCCCGACTTCCGGGATTTCCTTGCCCAGCGTCTCGGCCGCGATAGCCAGACCGTGCATGTTGGAGGTCTTGCCCTGGTCGGTCGCCATGCCGGTGGTGGTGAAGCGCTTGACATGCTCGATGGAGCGCATGCCTTCCTTGACGGCGAGGCGGATGTCCTTGGCGGTGACGTCGTTCTGGAAATCGACGAAGGCCTTTACGGCCGTGTTTGCACCCGCGCCGGGTGCCGCGCCGAGCATGTTGCCGGCAAAGCTTTCAGTGCTCGCGGCCTTCAGCCTGGGGGATTTTACTGCTTTGCCGCCGGAATCCCCCGCGGCCTTCTCGCCGGCCGCATAGGCCTCGTCCACCGCCGCCGTGAGATCGTCGGCGCCGTTGCAGGCGCCGACCGAGACGCAATCCTGCGCGTAGGCTCCGGGCAAGAAGCGTTTCGTGGCGTCGTCGAAGGCGACCTTGCCGCGCGACTGCGAGAAGAGGTGCACCGACGGTGTCCAGCCCGACGACATCAGGACGGCGTCGACCGAAATGGTGCGCTCGCCGCCACCGGCCTTCGGCTGGATCGTCATGGAGGAGACGCGCAGCTTGCCGCCCGCTTTGATGACGGCGCGGCCGTGATTGATCTCGATGCCGAGCGCCCTCGCCTCCTCGACCGCCGGACTGGATGGGTTGTCGCGCAGATCGACGATCGCGGCGATGTTGACGCCGGCCTTCTTCAGGTCGATCGCCGCAGCATAGGCAGTGTCGTTCGCCGTGTAGACGCCGACATTGCGGCCGACCGCGACGCCGTAGTGATTGAGGTAGGTGCGAGCCGCAGACGCCAGCATTACGCCCGGCCGGTCATTGTCGGCGAACACCATGTGCCGCTCGATCGAGCCGGTGGCGAGAATGACGCGCTTGGCGCGGACCTGCCATAGGCGCTCGCGCGGCAGCCCCTCGCCCGGCCTGGCGAAGTGGTCGGTGACGCGCTCGACAAGGCCGACGAAATTCTGCGCGTAATAGCCGAAGGCGGTGGTGCGCGGCAGCACGCGGACATTGTCCATGGCCGCAAGCTTCGCCACGGTCGCTTGCGCCCACGACCAGCCGTTCGCGCCGTCGACCGAAGCGCCGGCCTCGAAGCGCAAGCTCCCGCCGAATTCGGCCTGCTCGTCGCAGAGGATGACACGGACGCCGGTTTCGGCCGCAGCCAACGCGGCCGCGATCCCGGCAGCGCCACCGCCTAGCACCAGCACGTCGCAATGGGCGAAGCGCGAGGCATAATGATCGGGATCGGGCTGGTCTGGCGCAACGCCGAGGCCGGCGGCGGCGCGGATGCGCGGCTCGTAAAGCGCCTTCCAGGCGGCCTTCGGCCACATGAAAGTCTTGTAGTAGAAGCCGGCCGAGAACATGCCGCCGGCGCGGTCGGACGCGGCGCCTACGTCGAAGGCGAGCGAGGGCCAGCGGTTCTGCGAGTTTGCCGTCAGCCCGTCATAGAGCTCCTGCACGGTGGCGCGGACGTTGGGTGTATTGCGCGCCGCATCGCGCACGATCTGCACCAGTGCGTTCGGCTCTTCCGCGCCGGCCGAAAGGATGCCGCGCGGGCGGTGGTATTTGAAAGAGCGGCCGACGAGGTGGACGCCGTTGGCGAGCAGTGCCGAAGCCAGCGTGTCGCCCTCGACGCCCGACAGGGCACGCCCGTCGAAGGAGAAGCGCGCGGTTTTTGTCTGCGCCAAGCGGCCATGGCCGGAGATGCGGAAACTGGCCGCCATTATGCGATCTCCACTGATGCCGAGTGAAGTCGCAACCGACCCCCCTCTGTCCTGCCGGACATCTCCCCCTCAAGGGGGGAGATCAGCCGGCCGTTCGGATTTCGCCAAT
Source organism: Allomesorhizobium camelthorni (assembly GCF_011045125.1). Taxonomy (GTDB): domain Bacteria; phylum Pseudomonadota; class Alphaproteobacteria; order Rhizobiales; family Rhizobiaceae; genus Allomesorhizobium; species Allomesorhizobium camelthorni. The sequence goes on from NZ_JAAKZF010000011.1 coordinate 120,540, forward strand.
CGTCGCAAATCGAGGCGACGCGGATGACGCTGCCAATCTCCCCCCTTGAGGGGGAGATGTCCGGCAGGACAGAGGGGGGTCGGTGAAGAACGGCCATCACGCTTCCCCCTTCTTCACCGGCTTACGCTTTGCCGCAGGCTTCTTCACATTGAGCTGGTCGGGCGGGCGGTTGGCCCACGCCGCGGGGCCGCTTTCGGCAATTGCGGAAAGGTCCGGCTTCGGCTCACCGGCCTTGTAGGTAAGGATGAACTTGTCGCTGACTGTATCGCGCGCGGCGTTGAAGAACCGCGCGCAGCCATGCATGTGCCGCCAGCGCTCGAAGATGATGCCCTTCGGGTTCGAGCGGATGAAGAAGAACTTTTCGAAGTCCTCGTCACTCTCAGCGGCGATGTTCGACGGGCGGGCGATATGCGCCTCGCCGCCGTTGCGGAATTCGAGTTCCGGACGCTCTTCCTCGCAATAGGGGCAGCGGATCAACAGCATGATTTTCTCTCGGGACTCAGTGCGCGACAGCGGCGGCTGCCGCCTCGTCGATCAAGCGGCCGGTGCGGAAGCGCTCGATGGTAAAGGGCGCGTTGATCGGGTGCGGCTCGTCGCGGGCGATGGTATGGGCGAATACGTTGCCGGAGCCCGGCGTCGCCTTGAAGCCGCCCGTGCCCCAGCCGCAATTGACGTAGAGCCCCTTCACCGGGGTCTTGGCCAGGATCGGCGAGCGGTCCGGCGTCACGTCGACGATGCCGCCCCAGGAGCGCAGCATCTTCATGCGCGTGAACATCGGGAACATCTCGCAGATGGCGTCGAGCGTGTGGTTCAAAATGTGCAGGCCGCCGGTCTGCGAATAGGAAATATACTGGTCGGTGCCGGCGCCGATGACCAGTTCGCCCTTGTCGGACTGCGAGATATAGGCATGCACGGTGTTGGACATGACCACGCAGGGGAACACCGGCTTGACCGGCTCCGACACCAGCGCCTGCAGCGGATAGCTTTCGAGCGGCATCCTGACGCCGGCCATGTCCATGATGACGGATGAATGGCCGGCTGCGACGACGCCGATCTTCTTCGCGCCGATAAAACCCTTGCTGGTTTCAACGCCGGTGACCTGGCCGCCCGCGGCGCGCTTGATGCCGGTGACCTCGCAGTTCTGGATGATGTGGACGCCGCGCGCCGAAGCCGCCCGCGCATAGCCCCACGCCACCGCGTCGTGACGCGCCGTGCCGCCGCGGCGCTGGAGGGATGCGCCGACCACGGGGTAGCGGGCGTCGCGTGAAGTGTTGAGCGGCGGACAGAACTCCTTCGCCTGCTCCGGCGTCAGCCACTCATTGTCAATGCCGTTCAGCCGGTTGGCGTGGACGTGGCGCTTGAGCACCTGGATGTCGTGGACGTTGTGCGCCAGCATCATCACGCCGCGCGCCGAATACATGACGTTGTAGTTGAGATCCTGCGAGAGCCCGTCCCACAGCTTCAGGGCGTGATCGTAAATGCCGGCCGATTCGTCGTAGAGGTAGTTGGAGCGGATGATGGTGGTGTTGCGGCCGGTATTGCCGCCGCCGAGCCAGCCCTTTTCCAGCACCGCGACATTGGTGATGCCGTGTTCCTTGGCGAGGTAGTAGGCCGTCGCCAAGCCATGGCCGCCCGCACCGACGACGATCACATCGTATTCGGCCTTCGGCTGAGGCGAGGACCACTGCTCCTCCCAGCCCTTGTTGCCGCGCATCGCCTCGCGGGCGATCGCAAATACCGAATATTTCCGCATGGGCGCTGGCCTCGTGGATGTCGGAAGCTTGTCGTCTCAAATCAGAGGGCGAGGCATACCACTAGCGAAAAGCCGATGTCACCTTTGCGCTGTTTGCGACGGCGATTGCCGTTTTGCGCCGGACGAGACGGCTCTCCAGATCGGCTTGGCATCGCCGGGGAGCCGAATTTTGATCGAAGGCTTGCACAAGATGCAACTTCGATATATCTAAGTTGCATCTTAACATATCGAAAGGCATTCGAATGAACCCCTTCAGACATTGCGGCCACAGCCGCTACAACTGGAAATCCCGAGGGCCGCACGGCCATTTCGCCGAGCGCGCCGAACACCGCCATGGCGGCGGACGCGGCGGCAGGCGGCGCATCTTCGACCAGGGCGACCTCCGTCTTGTCGTGCTGCAACTGATTTCGGAAAAGCCGCGCCACGGCTACGACATTATCCGCGCCATCGAGGAAAAGGTCGGCGGCGCCTACAGCCCGAGCCCCGGCGTCGTCTATCCGACGCTGACCCTGCTCGAAGACATCGGCCATGTCCGCGTCACGACCGACGAGAGCGCCAGAAAACTCCACGAGATCACGCCGGAAGGAGCCGAGTTTCTCGAGCGGAACCGCGAGGCCGTCGATGCGATCTTCGCACGGATGGCGGGTATCCAGCAGGCGCAGGGCCAGAGCGCGATGCCGCAAATCGTCCGCGCGACCGAGAATTTCAACCTCGCGCTCAGGATGCGGCTCAGCCGCCAGCCATTGACCAACGAGCAGGCCAACGCCATCGCCGCGATCATCGATCAAGCGGCGACGGCGGTCGAGCAGAGCTGATCTTTCAGCCGACATCGCCTGCGGACGGCATAGCCGGTCCGCCGACCGGCGCGCTCAGTGCGTGCTTTGCAAGCGTATGTGGGAAAGTAAAGATGACCAAACCGCATAAATTGGGGTCAAATGACTCTGACAACAATCAGTGGCGATGCCGCTTACTTCGGCATCGTCGGACTGAAGCGCCATTTCCACAAAGCCCTCGTCGACCACATAGCGGGGCTTCGTCGCAATCGCCGCACCAAATCGCCGTACAATCGGATCGGTATGTGCGAGCAGCCAACGCAGCTTCTTTTCGGTGGCAGCGAAATGCTGACCGTGAACTTTCACCAACGTCGCAAAGGCTGAATCAGGGCGAAGCTTAGCAGCGTTTTCCAGTCCGAGCTTCAATTGCCATGGTTGTGCGAGGCGGATGAACTGGATGACTTTCCATCTCACGCCGGGATGCTCGTCATCCAGCCGCAGCAGTACACGCCCAAGGGCCGCGTCATCGGCTGGAGTGGTGCAGTTGGCTAGCGATTCGATAGCATCGGATCGGGTGCGCGAGTCCTGAGCGTCAAGAAGAGCGGTAATCTCTACCACAAAACAATTCGCCCTGAAGCCCATGAAAGTGAGCAGAAAGGCCACCGCAGCCAGCGTGTTCTCGTTGCTGGAAACCAACAAGGGACGGAGGTTTTCGATCGGAAAACCTCGCTCAAATTCGCAAAGAATATCATTGGCCAGCACGCCGTCACCCGCGAAGCCGGGATCCAGCAACTTCTCGATCATTTTCTCTGGGGTCATTGTGGTGGGTGGCGCGTCCACCCGCAAGATTTCTGAAAAATTGCGTAGACCGCCTTTCGCGGCACGTCAATGGATGCTCGCCGCACGTATCGGGTGGTTCGTTCCTTTCCGATTTGCGACCACGGTCACCGATGCCGGCAACCGCCGGTGGGAAATCGGAAGGACTTAGGAAAATGTTTTCACTCGTGAACAAGGTCGCAATCGTCACCGGGGCAAGCTCCGGCATCGGGCGCGCCACGGCGCTGCTGTTTGCCGAACAAGGTGCGCGCGTCGTCGTCGCCGCCCGGCGGCAGGCCGAGCTCGACACGCTGGTCGAGGAAATTGCCGAGGCCGGCGGCGAGGCTACCGCCCTTGCCGGCGATGTAAGGGACGAGGCCTACGCCCGGGCGCTGGTCGAACTGGCGGTGAAGAAGTTCGGCGGCCTCGACATCGCCTTCAACAATGCCGGCATTGTCGGCAATGCGGGTTCGGTGCCGGACATGGCGCTGGAAAGCTGGCGCAAAACGCTCGACACCAATCTGACCAGCGCATTCCTCGGCGCGAAATACCAGGTTCCGGCGATGATCGAACGCGGCGGCGGCTCGCTGATCTTCACCTCGACCTTCGTCGGCCACACCGTCGGCTTTCCCGGCATGGCGGCCTACGCGGCGAGCAAGGCAGGCCTGATCGGCCTGACGCAGGTTCTAGCTGCCGAATACGGAGCGAAGGGCGTTCGCGTCAACGCGCTGCTGCCAGGCGGCACCGATACGCCGGCAAGCATCACCAACGCGCCGGGCGCGGGACCTGAGGTTCTGGCCTTCGTGGAAGGGCTGCACGCCCTGAAGCGCATCGCCAAACCGGAGGAGATCGCCCGTTCGGCGCTTTATCTCGCCTCCGACGCATCAAGCTTCACCACCGGCGCGGCGCTTCTGGCCGATGGCGGCGTCTCGATCAACCGAACGTAAGCATCCGCCAAGCGCTGGCGGCTGAAATTATCTGGCTTGCAACAGCGACAATTTCCGCGCCGCAAGCGCTCCCTGCGCGAGATCGGGAATGCGAGGCTGGCGGCCGGATAGGGCCAGCCGCCAGCCGGCTGGTGCCCTTTTGGATTGGATCTGGATCCCCCAAAAGCCCATGCGGAACAAATTATATCATATTACTTTCCGCTGAACACTGTTTTTCCAGACGTTGTTCACAGTATGGAAAGAATGCCGCCAACAACTGCTGCCGTTGCCATGGATTGCTGCAAGGCCTACATTGCTTGACAGGGCGATCACGCAATTGCCGGCTTCCCTCTCGACATTCCCCGCTGATTCTGCTAACAGCCAGCGCAATTCGCGGTGGTGACCGCCGCGAGGGCATAGGGCTATTGGCCCTTGCCTTTTGATTTTAAACCGAAAGACAGGATTGCCCGTGCAGGTACTCGTCCGCGACAACAATGTTGACCAGGCGCTTCGCGCGCTAAAGAAAAAGATGCAGCGCGAAGGCATCTTCCGCGAAATGAAGATGCGCGGACACTATGAGAAGCCCTCCGAGAAGCGCGCCCGCGAGAAGGCAGAAGCCGTCCGCCGCGCCCGCAAGCTGGCCCGCAAGCGCGCACAGCGCGAAGGCCTGCTGCCGATGACGCCGCGCCCGGCTGCCGCCGCTGGCGCCGGAGCTCCGCGCACGCCGCGCTGATCCCGCCAATATTTCGTCCTTTTCAAAGGATACCGGAGGTGGGGCGATGGTGAGTCGCCACCACCTTTTCTTTTACCGGCAGCCTGAGGAAGCACCATCGATGAACGCATTGCCCGGCAACCGCAAACTCTCGGGACGCGGCCTCGCAATGCTTGCGGCCATGATTTCCGGCGTTGCGCTGGCCGGCTGCACAACCACCCCGACCGGCGAACTCGCGACCATCGAGGTGGCGCAGGGCTCCGACGAGAACATCTCGTCGCTGACCGCCGTCATCGAGCGCAACCCGAGCGATCCCGAAGCCTACAATGTGCGCGGATCGGCCTATGGCCGCGGCGGCAAATATCGCGAGGCGCTGGGGGATTTCGACAAGGCGCTGGCACTGCGCCCGGATTTCTACCAGGCCTACGCCAATCGTGCGCTGATACACCGCTTCCTCGGCGACCAGGCGAGTGCGCTGGCCGACTACAACCGCTCGATCCAGCTCAACCCCAGCTACGACGCCGCCTATATCGGCCGCGGCAATCTCTACCGCAAGGCGGGTCGCGTGCAGGAAGCCTTCAGCGACTTCCAGCGCGCCATCCAGCTCGACACCACGGACCCGCGCGCCTATCACAATCGCGGCCTGATCTATCAGTCGCAGGGCCAGCACGCCTTCGCGATCGAGGATTTCTCGACCGCGATCTCGCTGGCTCCCGACGCCGCCGAACCTTACAACGGCCGTGGCCTCTCCTACATCGCCACCAACGACGAGGAGAACGCCTTCGCCGATTTCAACACGGCCATAAAGCTCGACGGCAAGATCGCCGAAAGCTGGGCCAACCAGGCGCTGATCTATGAGCGCCGCGGCGACAAGCAGCGAGCCGCCAAATCCTACGCTCGCGCGGCCCAGCTCGACCCCAACTACAAGCCCGCCGTCGAAGGTCTGGCCCGCACCCGCGCCAGCTGAGTCAAGGCGGGGCTGGCCGCCGGAACCATGTCTGTCTCCGCCAGTTATTGGCCGTACGGGATACGAAGGAGACGTCAGGTGAAACAATCCTACATTGCCGCAGCGGCAGCAGCCGCGCTTTCGGCTTTCGCCTTGTCCGCACACGCGCAGCAGGCTGGCGTGGAACTCGGGCTCCTCGAATGCCAGGTGGAAGGCGGGACCGGCTTCATCATCGGCTCTACCAAGGACGTGAAATGCACCTACGGGCCGGCCGACGCGTCCATGGCGCCTGAAACCTACTCGGGCGTGATCAGGAAGATCGGCCTCGATGTCGGCACGACGGGGACCACCTACATCCAGTGGGCGGTGCTGGCTCCCAGCGCCAATGTCTATGCACCGGGCGCGCTCGCCGGCAATTATGTCGGGGCAAGCGCGGAGGCCTCGGCCGCTGTCGGAGTGGGCGCGAACCTGCTCGTCGGCGGCTCGAACCAGACGTTTACGCTGCAGCCGCTGAGCCTGCAGGCGCAGACCGGCGTGAATATCGCGCTCGGCGTCACCGACTTCCAGTTGCGCAGCGTCGCCAACTGACGGTGCGGCCTGCAATGTTCGACCATATCGGCTTCCGGGTCCGCGATCTCGAAGCGGCGCGGCGTTTCTACGACGCCATCGCGGAAGCGCTCGGGCTTGCGACGGGCGACAACACTGACACCTCGTTCCTGCTCGGCCGCAGCGCCGCCGAGCCGATGCCGTTTCTCTGGATCGGCACCGACCAGCCCGCCTTCTGGTCGGAGGAGCACACGGTTTCGGCCAGCCCCATTCACATCGCGTTCCAGGCCAAAGATCGCGCCAGTGTCGATGCATTCCACCGAGCAGGATTGGCCAATGGTGGAACCGACAACGGCGCGCCCGGCCCTCGCGGGCCGGCGGAGATGAAATACTACGGGGCCTATGTGCTCGATCCCGACGGCAACAATATCGAAGCGGGTTTTCGCGAGGAGTGAACGAACAGGCATGTGAGGCAATGCTGGCCCCACCGCTTCCGCTTGCTGGACGCGACCGGCCGCCCTATCCATGACCGCCACGAGGCGGCCATGACTTACACCGAGGCGGAAAGAGTGGACTGGCGGGCGCTGTGGGCAAGCGGCGACCTGGCGCGATTCTGCTTCATCAGCCTTGGCATTCTCCTGCACGCCACCAACGAGACCATGGTCGCGACCGTCATGCCGGCCATGGTTGGCGACCTGTCCGGTGTGGAGCTCGTCGGCTGGTCGCTTGCGGTCTACGAGATCGGCGCGATCACCGCCGGGGCCGCGGCTGGCCGGATGGTAAGCTACGTGCCGCTGCGCACCAATATGATGGCAGCCGCCCTGCTCTACGCGGCGGGCGCGCTGATCTGCGCTATGGCGCCCTCCATGCCGGTATTCTTGGCAGGCCGCGTCGTCGAGGGGCTTGGCGGCGGTGCGCTGGTATCGCTGGCCTTCGTGTCGGTCGAAAGATTGTTTCCCCGCAATATCTGGCCGCAGTTATTCGGGGTCATGTCGGCGATCTGGGGTGTCGCGGCTTTCTCCGGTCCGTTGATCGGCGCGCTGCTCTCGCAGTATTTCTCCTGGCGCTGGGCCTTCGGTCTGTTCGTCTTCGGCGGCCTGGCAATGGCCATCGCCTGCTACGCCGTGCTGCGCAGTCCCGAGGCGACGACGCGCAAGGCGGCCGGAACCGGACTGCCGCCATTCCCCTTCGCCGCGCTGGCATGCCTTGCGGCGAGCGTGCTCCTGATCGCGCTTGCCGGCGTCGACATCGAGATGCTGCGCTCGTCGCTTTTCCTGGCCTCGGGACTCGCCGGGCTTGCGCTGTTCTTCCTGCTGGATGGGAGGAAGCCGCGCTCGCGGCTGTTTCCGACGCGGCCGTTCGATCCGCGCTCGGCCGTCGGCAGCGGCATGATTATGGTGTTCGCATTCTCGGTCGCCACCTGCTCCTTCGCGCTCTACGGCCCGCTGATCCTGACAACTCTGCACGACATTCCGCTGCTGACGACGGGCTACATCATCGCCGCCGAATCGATCTCCTGGTCGATCCTGTCGATACTGGTCGCCAATGCGCCGCCGCGCAGCGAGCGGTCAATCATCATCGGCGGCGCGCTGATGATCGCGGCCGGAATTGCCGGCTTCGCCTATGCCGTGCCGCTCGGATCGGTACCGCTGATCCTGTTCTGTGCGGTGCTGCAGGGCGGCGGCTTCGGCATCGCCTGGCCGTTCGTCACGCGGGTGATCGTGGCAACCGCCGACCCGGCCGAAAGCACGGTGGCGTCGTCCGGTGTGCCGACCATGCAGCGCATCGGATACGCGGTCGGCGCGGCCATGACCGGCATCATCGCCAACGCGGTCGGCTTTTCGGAAGGGCTGAGCCGCGAAACATCCGCCGGTGTGGCTTCCTGGATTTTCCTGGCGTTCCTGCCGCTGGGGCTAATCGGCTGCCTGGCGGCGGCGAAGCTGACCCGCGATTCGCGGGCTCTGCGGGAAGCCTAGTCCAGCAGGCTGGATCTACGCCCTGCCCGGCCGCCAGCCGAGGCGCGATTCGATGCGGCGCGCGCTGGCTTTCACCAGCGCGATCAGGTCGGGATCCTTTTGCCTGACCTTGATGTCGGGAACCACGATAGAGATGGTGGCGCAGCATGCGCCCTGTGTGTCGCGGATGGGGGCGGCGATGCAGGCGACGGAAAAGTCGGACTCGCCCGCCTGGATCGACAACCCCTGCTCCAGCGCGGCGCGCGAGCTTGCCGCCAGCACATTGACGTCGGTCTCGGCGCGGCCGGTCGGCGATGCGGTGGCGCAGCGCTCGAACAACGCGCGCCGCTCCGGCTCGGGCAAATGGCCGACAAGGAGCCGCCCCGACGCAGTCCAGTTCAGCGGGCTACGCGTACCGACGCGCGAGGTGACCTGGAAATGATCGGAACCTTCCGCCATGGCCAGCACCACCATGTGGTCGGCGTCGCGGCCGCAAATCTGGATCGTCTCGCCGGAAGCAGCGGCAAGTTCATGCATCTCCTCGGTCGCTATGGTGAGAAGATCGACGCTGCGCGCATAGGTGAGGCCGTAATGGTAGAGGCGCGGGCCGAGCCAGATCAGGCCGCTTTCCTGGCGTCCGAGCAGGTCCTTTTCGACCAGATCGTCGACGATGACATAGATGGTCGAAAGCGGCGCGCCGGTATGGCGGGCGATCTCGTAGGCGGTAGCCGGCCGCTCGACCTTCTGCAGGAAGTCGAGGATCTGCAGCGCACGGTCGATGCCGCTGGTGCGCGAGCGGCGCACCTCGGCGATGGTCGTATCGGCGGGTTTCACATTGAGGTCGGTCATTTTCCGCCGGCTGCTCGCAGGATTTGATGTCCAAGGCACATTAGGATGTTTCCGCCCACGCGGGAACGGCGATCAGTCGGGCCATTTCAGGATCGCCGCCTCCTGCCGCAACAGGCGTTCGGTAAACGGCGTCACGATTGTCTCGTTGGACTTGCGGGCCTTTTCCAGTTCCTCCGTCAGCCTTGCCGCAACCTTGTGCTCCTCGCCGGGGTGCAGATTGCACGGGTCGAGGTAGAAATAGCCGTGCTCGACCTCGTGATCGCGCACGATCACCGGCGGATCGCCGGCTGCGAGGCGGTCGGCGATATCCCAGGCGCTGATGCGAGCCTCCACCGTGTCGACGCGAAGCTTCAGGCGATCGAGCGGATTGTTGGTCGGGTCAGGCACGATCTCGGCAACGACGCCGGGACGACCTTGAAGCGCTTCCAGCCAGCAGTCGAGGGCACGGCGCTCGCGCGCGCGGATGCCATCATGATCGCGCGACTTCCACGCGGTCAGCGCCGCGAGCGCGCCGACAATGCCTTCCTTGCCGACCTTCATGCCGCGGCCGATGCCGCGATTCTGGAGATAGACGTTGCGGACGAGAGCCTTCGAGCCGGCGACGATGCCGGAGGTCGGGCCGCCGAGGAATTTGTGGCCGGAATAGAGTACGAGATCGGCGCCGTCAGCGAGAAAGCCGGCGAGGTCGTATTCCGACGCCGCATCGACGATGACCGGAACGCCGCGCTCATGCGCGACTTCGGCGAATATTTTCAGCGGGATCTGGGCGTATTCGACGACATGGTGCGAGACGACATAGACGGCGGCGGCCGTGTGCTCGTTGATCGCGCCGCGCAGATGATAGGCCGAGGCGCTGGTCGCCTGCCCGACCGGCACGACCTTGGCGCCGGTCAACCTTATGCCCTGCTCGACCGGAGCGCCGTAGCTGATCATGTGGCCGGACTGGATGACGACTTCGTTCTTCAGGCCGGTCGTGTCCGGCAGCCGCTCTATGGCGGCAAGGTCGGAGCCGGTCATCGAGGCTGCGACCGCCAGGCTGATCGCGGCGGAGCAGGAAGCGGTGACGAAGCCCGCCTCCGCGCCGGTGAGGTCGGCGATGACCTCGCTGGCGCGGCGATGGAGATCGCCCATCTCGACGAATTCGGTGAGGACCGCCGAAACCGCCTCGACCGCCTCTGGGACGACTATGGAAGCGCCAAGCGAGGTCATGGTGCCGGAGACGTTGATGACCGGGCGGAGGCCAAGGTCGGCGCGGATATCGTTGGTCGGCATTCTGTCAGGACTCCGGGAGTTCATGAATTGAACAAGTGATCGTCATCAATCCACCGCCACAATGGCTTCGATCTCGACGGTGATGCGGCCGGGCAGCGAGCCCTGGCCGACGGCCGAGCGCGCATGGATGCCCCTGTCGCCGAATACTTCGATGAGAAGATCGGAGCAGCCGTTGATGACGGAGGGATGATCGGCGAAGTCGGGCGCGGCGTTGACCATGCCGAACAGTTTTACCACACGGCGCACGCGGGAGAGGTCGCCCAGTGCCTCGTGCATGACCGCGATAAGGTTGATGCCTGTGAGCCGCGCATGGGTATAGGCGGCTTCCGTCGAAATCTCCGCGCCGACCTTGCCGGTATGCAGGGAGCCATCGGCCTCGCTCGGGCCCTGCCCCGAAAGGTAGAGAAGATTGCCTTCAAGCACGTGGGTGACGAAATTGGCGATCGGCGGCGGTGCGCCGGGAAGCGTTATCCCAAGCGCTTTCAGCCGGTCGTACGGCGTGGTTTCCGGACGCTTCAGAAGCTCGGAAAAGGTCATGCAAACTCCAGTCAGGATGCTGTTTCATTGTGGCGGATGCAGGCCACGAACTGGCCTCCGCCGACCGCCTCGACCGGCGGGACGTTTTCTGCGCAAGCCGGGAGAGCGAGAGGGCAGCGCGTGCGGAAGACGCAGCCCGAAGGCGGGTTGATCGGGCTTGGAATGTCGCCGTGCAGCGCGACATGCGTGCGCCGCCGGGTCGGGTCGGGTATGGGCGCGGTTGCCAGCAGCGCTTTCGTGTAGGGGTGGCGCGGCGTGGCGTAGACGCGGCGGCTCGGCCCCCGCTCCATGACCCGGCCGAGATACATCACCACCACCTCGTCGCAGAGATATTCGACCACCGAGAGGTCGTGGGCGATGAACAGCATTGTGAGGCCGAGGCTCTTCTGCAATTCGCTCAACAGATTGAGCACCTGCGCCTGGACCGAGACGTCGAGCGCCGAAACGGGCTCGTCAGCGACGATGAATTCCGGCTCGACGGCGAGCGCGCGGGCGATGCCGATGCGCTGGCGCTGGCCGCCCGAAAATTCATGCGGGAAGCGCGTGGCATGATCGGGCGAGAGGCCGACCAGCGTCAGCAACTCCGCGACCCGCTCGCCCCGCTTCTTGCCACGCGGAAAGCCGCGCGCGTCGAGCGCCTCGCCGATGATCGCGGCAATGCGCATGCGCGGATTGAGGCTGGAGAACGGATCCTGGAAGACGATCTGCAGCCGGCGGCGATAGGCGCGCATCTCGCGCGGCGTGAGCGAGAACAGGTCGACGCCGTCGAAGATCGCCTTGCCGCCGCTCGGCTCGACCAGCCGCAGGATGGAGCGACCAGCGGTGGTCTTGCCCGAACCGGATTCGCCGACCAGCCCGACGGTCGCGCCCTTGCGCACCTCGAAGCTGACATCCTCGACGGCATGCACGATGCGGCCGCCGCGCCCCGGAAAATGCTTGGTCAGGCCTTCGATGCTGAGCAGGACCGGCTGTTTAGCCGGCGATTGCCGGCTCTGGTCGGGGAGGCGCGTGGCGGCGGCGCTCATAGCTCGGCGCTCCTGATGCAGCGGGAAAAGCCCACGCCCGCAGAGACCAGCGGCGGCGGCGCTTCACGGCAGGCTTTCAGCGCGAATTTGCAGCGCGGCTCAAAGGCGCAGCCGGGCGGCAAAGCGGTGATCGGCGGTACGCTGCCCGGGATCGAATAGAGCGCCTGGCGCTCGCCGTCCGGGCTGATGTCGCGCGCGGCGTTCGGCGTGCAGGCGAGCAGCCCCTTGGTGTAGGGGTGGCGCTGATGCGCGAAAAGGTCGTTGACCGGCGCCTGCTCGACGACGCGGCCGCCATACATGACCACGACATTGTGCGCGATTTCGGCGACGACGCCGAGATTGTGAGTGATGAACAGGATCGACATGCCGAACTGCTTCTGCAGCCGGCGCAAAAGATCGAGGATCTGTGCCTGTATGGTCACGTCGAGCGCCGTGGTCGGCTCGTCGGCAATCAGCAGCGACGGACCGCAGGCAAGCGCCATGGCGATCATGACGCGCTGGCGCATGCCGCCCGACATCTGGTGCGGGTAATCGTCGAGGCGCGAGGCGGCATCCGGGATTTCGACCAGCCTCAGCATTTCGAGCGTGCGGCTGCGGGCCTCGCTGCGGCTGACCGGCTCGTGCAGCGCGATCATTTCGCCGATCTGGTCGCCCGCCGTGTAGAGCGGGTTCAGACTGGTCATCGGCTCTTGGAAGATCATGGCGATCTCCCGGCCGCGGATCTTGCGGAACTCCTTCGGGCCGAAGGCAGCGAGATCGTGGACCCGCTCCTGGCGGTCGCGAAACAGGATGCTGCCGCCGGCGATCGCGCCCGGCCGCGACAGCAAGCCCATGATCGACAGGCTGGTGACTGACTTGCCAGAGCCGGATTCGCCGACCACGGCCAGCGTGTCGCCGCGCTTCAAATCAAAGGTGACGCCGTCGACCGCCTTGGCCGTCATGCGGCGCGTCACGAACCAGGTCTTCAGGTCGCGGACCGAAAGTATGGTGTCGGCGTCGAGTGTCATGACTTCCACCCGCAATGCGGACAGGCATGCCCGCCGGCCGAGCCTTCCGCCGGAACGTGCCTGTGCGCCGTCACGGGCTCCGCGCCGAGAATGGCGTAGCGCGGCTCGAAGAGCCGGGTGAGCCGGCTGGTCGCGCCTTGAGAATCCTTCACCGTCAGGTCCGAATCGACAACGTCGAACAGCGTGAACTCGGCCGGCTTGCCCTTTTCCAGCAAATTGTCCGCCGGCAGGCGGATAGCGCGGCGCGGCGCGGTGGTCGAGGCCGCCACGACATCGTCGAGCTTCATGCCGAGCGACAGGAGCTTGGACATGGTCGTCGCCATGTCCCAGACCGATCCGTCGAGCGAGCGATTGTGCAGGTCGGTCGAAATGGTCTGCGGCTTCAGCCCGCGCGACAGGGCAGCCTTCGCCACGTCGAAGGAGAAGGATGCGCCGCCATGGCCGACATCGAGCACGATGCCGCGCGCCGCTGCCTGCTCGGCGAGCTGGTAGAGATCCTCGTCCTCGAGGATCGAGCCGCCGGCCTTGCCGTTGAAGCAGTGGGTGACGATGTCGCCATCGGTAAGCACGCCGAGCACGTCGTCGTAGAGCGGCGGCGGCTCGCCGACATGCACCATCAGCGGAAGCTTAAGGATACGGCAGAGTTTTTTCGCGAGCTTGACCGGCGCGAGATCCCAGCCGCCGGTGATAACGGCGCTGGCCCTGACCTTCAGCCCGACGATGACATCGCGGTTGGCTTCTACCGCGGCGATGGTGCGATCGATGTCGATCGAGCGCATGTCGATCAGTTCGCTGACGCGGTTGCAGGCGACGAGGCCGATCGAGCCGAGATTGAGGAAGGCATAGATGTTTTCCCGCGCGGGCTCGATGATGAATTCGCGCAGGCCGTGGAAATTGGCCTCGCCCGCCGAACCGGCGTCGACCATGGTGGTGACGCCGCGCGCCGCGCCGCATTGCTCCGGCTTCAGGGAGATGTCGGTGCCGCCATACCAGACATGGACATGGAGGTCGGTCCAACCCGGCGAGACGAACGCGCCGTTCGCCTCTACAGTGCGGACATCGCCGCCGGCGTCGATCCGCGCCGAGATTTCGGCGATGCGGCCATTCTTGCCGATCATGATATCCAGCGGCGCGTCCGACACGGACTTTTCGCCAAAGCCGATCGGCTTCGCGCCCTTGAGGAGCAGCGGCTGGGCGGCGGATGCGAAACGATTGCCGATCATGTGTCAAATGTCCTTCGCAAGTCGCGGGTCGAGAAGGTCGCGCAATCCGTCGCCGACCAGTTGCAGCGACAGAACGGTGAGCACGATCGCCGCCCCCGGAAAGAACATCATCCAGCTGGCCTGGTCCATGTACTGGCGGCCGACGCTGATCATGGTGCCCCAGGTCGGGGTGTCCGGCGAGATGCCGACACCGAGAAACGACAGGCCGGCTTCGGCCAGGATCGCATTGGCGAAGATGAAGGTGCCCTGCACCAGGAGCGGCGAGGTGACGTTGCGCAGCACATGGCGCACCAGGATCACGGGCGTCGGCACGCCGAGCGCCCGCGCCGCCTCGACATAGGGCAGCTCGCGGATGACCAGCGTGGAGGCGCGGATGACACGCGCCAGCCTCGGCGCATAGACGATGCCGAGCGCAATGACGACGTTGGTGGCCGATGCGCCGAGCGCCGCGACCAGCGCGATGGCCAGGAGGATGTCGGGAAACGCCATCATCGCGTCGATGAGGCGCGAGACCGGCTGGTCGAGCCTGCGGAAGAAGCCGGCGGTCAGGCCGAGCACGATGCCGATGATCGACGAGAATACGACGACCGCGAAGCCCACGGTGAGCGAAGTGCGGCCGGCATAGAGCATTCGGGTGAAGATGTCGCGGCCGAGATCGTCAGTGCCGAACAGATGCGCCATTTCCGGCCCGTGCAGGCGGCTGGCGATGGAGAGCTTTGACGGCGAATAGGGCGCGATGAACGGCGCGAGCAGCGCAGCAGCGGCGATGATCGCCAGGATGATTATACCGATGAGCGAGGTGCGCCGCCCGACCAGCCGCGACAGGATGTTCGGCTCGCTCTGGAGCGCTTGCGCAACCGCGGCCATCAGTAGCGCACCCGGGGATCGATCAGGAGATAGAGCATGTCGATGCCAAAATTGACGAGCACGTAGAGGCCGGCGATGACCAGAAGCGCGCCCTGGATGACCGGGTAGTCGCGCCTGAGCACCGCCGAGACGACGAGATTGCCGACGCCGGGCAGGCCGAACACCGTCTCGGTGACGACGGCGCCCGAGATAAGCAGCGCCGCGGTGAGGCCTATGACGGTCAGGATCGGGATCAGCGCGTTCTTCAACGCATGCTTCAGCACCACGCGCCATTCGCTCATGCCCTTGGAGCGCGCGGTGCGCACATAGTCGTCGTTGAGCACGTCGAGCATGGAAGCGCGGGTGAAGCGGGTGATAAGCGCCGAACTGACCAGGCCGAGCGCGAAAGCCGGCAGCACGAGATAGTGCAGGCGCTCGAACAACGTAGTGCCCGGGCCGCCATAGCCTGAGGTGGCGAACCAGCCGAGATGCACGGCGAAGAACTGGATGAACAGCAGGCCGAGCCAGAAGCTCGGCACGCTGGCCGCGAACATTGCGAGCGCGGTTGCCGCCTGGTCGAACATCGAGCCGCGCCAGTAAGCCGACAATATGCCGACCGGCAGTGCAATGACTGTTGCGATCAGCAGCGAGAAGATCGTGAGGAAGAAGGTAGGTTCGGCGCGGTCCATCAATGCCTGGGTGACCGGCTGGCCGAGGAAGATCGACTGGCCGAAATCGGCGCGCAGCACACCCGCGACATAGTTTGCGAACTGTTCGAGGATGGTCCCGTTCAGCCCCAGTTTCTCGCGCAATTGCTCGATGTCTTCGGCCGAAGCGTCCGGGCCGAGCATGACCGCGGCCGGGTCACCGGGCGTGACGCGGACGATGACGAACACGACGGTGACGACCAGCGCCATCACGACGAGCATGCCGAACAGGCGGTTGAGGGCTGCACGCAACATGGCTGCTTGCTCGATGGTTTGATCGGGGCGGATGCGGAGCGCCGGACTTCTGGTCCGCCGCCCCGCCCTCTTCCGCGCAGTGTGGGAGGATGCGCGGACGTGTGGAAGGGCTATTTCTTCTCGAAATAGGCATTCCAGAAATAGGGCCACGGAGCCGGCGCCACGCCTTCGAGGTCCGGCGCCTGCGCGGCCAGCGCGTTGAAGTTGCCGACCTTGTAGGCGGGAACCTCGTCATAGATGGCCTTCTGCACATCGGCCCAGAGTAACACGCGCTTGGCCGGGTCGGCCTCGGCGTTGAACGCGCCGAGCACGGCGTGCTTGGTATCGGAGACCCACCAGCCGGGCGAAGCGTCGGACATGATGCCGGTGAGCGAGGGCTCGGGCAGGAACGGGCTGTGGGTGATGTAGATGTCCCACAGCGCCGGGTCGGCGCGGTTCTTGGTCAGCGTCGCCCACTCGACCACGTCCATCTGCACCTGGAAGCCGGCGGCCTTCAGATATTCGGCGGCGACCTGCGCCATCTTGTAGTGGAACTCGTACTGGCGGCTGGTCAGGATACGCAGCGGCTTGGAGCCGTCGTAGCCGGCCTCCTTGAGCAGGGCGGCGGCGGCCTCCGTATCGCCGGCCGGCTTGTAGGGCTCCGTGCCGGCTTCGGTGTGCCAGGCATAGCCCTCCGGATACATGGCGCCGTCGACGCTGAAGAAGTCGGTCGAGCCGAATGCGGCAAGCAGCATGTCCTCCGGCGCGAGCGCGGCCTGAATGGCCTTGCGGATGCGGATGTCGGAGTTCAGCCCTTCCTTGGTGTTCATGACGAAGACCGGCCAGCCGAACGGCTTCAAAAGGATCGCTTCGGTCTTGCCGCCGGAGACGCGCTCGAAGGATTCCACAGGAAGCTGGTCGACATAGGCGAACTGACCGGCGACCGCCCCTTCGACGCGAGTGTTGGGATCGGGGACCGGCACGAAGCGGATCTCGTCGAGATACTGCTTGCGTGCACCGCCGTAACCATCCGGCTCGCCGTCGCGCGAAACGTAGCCGTCGAAGCGAACCAACTGGATAAACTGGTCGGGCTTGCGCTCCTTGAGCATGTAGGGGCCGGTGCCGACGAAGGTCGCCAGCGGCTCCTCGGCCGCATTTGCGGCGGGAATGATGATGGCGGCGGCGTTGTTGAGCGACAGCAGCGAAAGCAGCGGCGCGAACGGCTTCGAGAGCGTGATCTTGACCGTGCTGTCGTCGACGGCCTCGACGCCGGTGATGGTCTCGGCGGCCTGCTTGCCGCGGGTAGCGACCTTCATCCAGCGCTCCAGCGAGGCGACGACATCGGCGGAGGTCATGGGATTGCCGTCATGGAACTTGACGCCGGCGCGGAGCGGGATCGTGTAGGTCAGCCCATCGGCCGAGATCTGCGGCATGTCGGCCGCCAGAAGCGGCGTGACGCCCCATTCGGCGTCGAATGTGTAGAGCGTCTCGAACATGTGCTGGGTCACGATGCCGACGAGGTCGGCCGTCGACGCCATCGGGTCCAGCGTCGGCGGTTCGCCGATGGTGGCGACGTCGATCACGCCGCCTGTGGCGGGTTCGGCTATTGCCAGGCTCGTGGCCGACCACAGTACGGCGGTGAGCGAGGCGAATACTTGCACGATGCGCTTCATTCGTTCCTCTCTTCTATTCCATTTTTATGGAATGTATATCTTAGTTACGGATTAACTTTGCATCGAACTGTTCCCGCGTCAAGCGCACGCTGAATCGCAGAGGATGGCGCCCGCGCGCTCCCCTCTTTCTGTTCGTGCTGGACGCGGTCGCCGCCGAAGGGTTATCCAGCAGGGATGCAGTCTGGAAATGATGGGACCAAAAGCAGCGGCTCGGCCTTCGACCGGTTCCGCGGCGCGTTGCGCATTCTTTATCACGGCAGTTCGCCGGCGGCGCTCCGCTTTCAGATGGCGGTGATCCTGGTCGATCTCGCCATCATCGCCTTCTTCATCGCCTCGCCGGTGCTGAGGGACCAGCCGTCATTCCTGTGGGTGGATTATTCGGTAGCGGCGTTGCTGGCCGGCGACATCGTCATGCGTGGCCTGGCATCGTCAGACGCGCTGCGCTGGCTGCGGCAGTCGACCGTATTTGTCGACATCTTCATCCTCGTCACGCTGCTCATGCCCAACACGCTGGCCAATCTGGGCTTCCTGCGCATCCTGCGCCTGTGGTCGCTGTCGCGCAGCGGCATGTTGTGGAGGCCGCTGCGTCGCGCGGGCTATTCGTCTTGGCGCGACGCAGCCCATGCGGTGGTCAACCTTCTGACCTTCCTGTTCGTGGTCACCGGCTTCGTCTACACGTTCTTCTTTCGCGAAGGCTCCGGCATCGAAGGCTATGTCGATGCGCTGTATTTCACCGTGGCGACGGTGACCACGACGGGCTTCGGCGATATCGTGCTGCCCGGCCCATGGGGCAAGCTGACTTCGATCGCGACGATGATCATCGGCATATCGCTGTTCGTGCGCCTGGCGCAGGCGATGTTCCGTCCGGGCAAGGTGTTCTTCCCCTGCCCGGTCTGCGGGTTGCAGCGGCACGACGTCGACGCTGTGCACTGCAAGGCATGCGGCACGGCGCTGAAGATCCCCGACCCGGGAGATTGAGAGCGAAGCGGCTGGAGCAATTCCAGGAAAAGTGGAAGCCGGTTTTCCGTCCGGAATTGCGACAAAACAATGAGTTAGATCGGTTCAGCGCTTCTGTGGAGCGGTGAACCGATCTAAGGCGCCGGCGCTTTGTCAGTGGTCCATTGCCTTGACGATTTCCTCGGTCATCTTCTTGGCGTCGCCGAGCAGCATCATGGTGCCGTCCTTGTAGAACAGCGTGTTGTCGATGCCGGCATAACCGGAGCCGAGGGAGCGCTTGACGAACAGGCAGGTGCGCGCCTTGTCGACATCGAGGATCGGCATGCCGTAGATCGGTGATGAT
>NZ_JAAKZF010000110.1 GCF_011045125.1 Allomesorhizobium camelthorni
TGCCGTAAGATCCATACAAAACACGGATAACAGCACAAATGTTGTTACCACACATTTTCGCGCCGGAAATTCAATGCAAGTGAATTCAATAGCTTAACGGACAGTGTTCGCCATCCGTTCACCTCCAACTGTTCAAGTTGGGTCAAAGATTGGACGGAGATGACCGAGTTCGAACATATCACAACAAATGAGATCGTCGAAACCTATGAAGCTACGAAGGGCATATTTTCTGGGCTAATAGCCGAAGTCAGAGAGCTTTCTAGAAAGAAACCGGACGCGATCCTGAATAAAGGAAAGGTTTCAATAATTAACAGAGCACTAAATGAGCTCAGGAAGGTCCTTGAGAAAGAGCCGGAGGCGAAATTTCTTGACATATTGAGCGACGATGATCTTCCACAGACAAGTGATGCCGTACTTATTATGGTTCAGTATGAAAAGGCTCTTAAACAATTTCCCAAGCGGTATTATAAGAATGTTGCAGTCGGAATCGACGAATATGGAAGAAGGGATTTGCAAACAGTTTGGATTACAACGGAGTTTGTAAAAGAGTACAATTCCAGATCAGGAAAAGGAAGATAACCGCGATACCGCGGTTGTGCGCTCCCCTCACATCCTGAAAACCCCGAACTTCGTCTCCTTCACCTCCGCGTTCAGCGCAGCGGATAGACTCAGCGCCAGCACTTCGCGCGAGCGCGCAGGGTCGATGATGCCGTCGTCCCAGAGGCGGGCGGAGGAATAGAGCGGGTGGCCCTCGCGCTCGTATTTTTCCAAAATCGGCTGGCGGAATTCGGCTTCCTCCTCGGACGACCATTTCTTGCCGCGGCGCTCGATGCCCTCGCGCTTGACCATGGCGAGCACGGTCGCGGCCTGCTCGCCGCCCATCACCGAAATGCGGGCGTTGGGCCACATCCACAGGAAGCGGGGCGAATAGGCGCGGCCGCACATGCCGTAATTGCCGGCGCCGAACGAGCCGCCGATGATCATCGTCACCTTCGGCACTTGCGCGGTGGCGACCGCCGTGACCAGCTTGGCGCCGTCGCGGGCGATGCCGCCGGCCTCATATTTTTTCCCCACCATGAAGCCGGTGATGTTCTGCAGGAAGACCAGCGGGATCTTGCGCTGGCAGCATAGCTCGATGAAATGCGCGCCCTTGAGCGCGGATTCGGAAAACAGCACGCCATTGTTGGCGATGATGCCGACCGGCATGCCGTGGAGGTGGGCGAAGCCAGTGACCAAAGTCGTTCCGTAATTCTGCTTGAACTCGTCGAGTTCCGACCCGTCGACGATGCGGGCGATGATCTCGCGCACATCGTAGGGCTGGCGCGTGTCCTGCGGCACGATGCCATAAATCTCGTCGGCTGCATGAAGCGGCGGGAGAGGATCGCGGAGGTCAAGGTCGATGCGCTTCTTCCGGTTGAGGTTGCGGACGATGCGGCGGACGATGGCGAGCGCGTGGTCGTCGTCCATGGCGTAGTGGTCGGCGACGCCGGAGAGCCGCGTGTGGACATCGGCGCCGCCGAGCTCCTCCGCCGTCACGTCCTCGCCGGTCGCGGCCTTCACCAGCGGCGGGCCGCCGAGAAAGATCGTCGCCTGGTTGCGCACCATGATTGATTCGTCCGCCATTGCCGGCACATAGGCGCCGCCCGCCGTGCACGATCCCATGACGCAGGCGATCTGCGGAATGCCCATGGCCGACATGTTGGCCTGGTTGAAAAAGATGCGGCCGAAATGGTCGCGGTCCGGGAAGACCTCGTCCTGGTTGGGCAGGTTGGCGCCGCCGGAATCGACCAGATAGACGCAGGGCAGATTGTTCTGCATGGCGATCTCCTGGGCGCGGAGATGCTTTTTCACGGTGAGCGGATAATAGGTGCCGCCCTTCACCGTGGCGTCGTTGACGACGACCATGATCTCTTTGGCTTCGATGCGGCCGATGCCGGCGATCATGCCGGCTGCGGCGATATTGTCGTCATACATGCCGAAGGCGGCGAACTGGCCGATCTCGAGGAAGGGCGAGCCGGGATCGAGCAATTGCGTCAGCCGGTCGCGCGGCAGGAGCTTTCCGCGCGACGCATGGCGTTCGCGGGCCTCGTCCGAGCCGCCGCGCTGCACGGTCGCGGCCTTTTCAGAGATGTCGGCGACGAGCGCGCGCATCTTTTCGGCGTTGGCGCGGAAGAGATCGGAGGAGGGGGAGATCTGGGACTGGATGACGGTCATGGAGGCCTGCTGCGCCGTTCGCTGGACCCGGATGTTTACACAGGTCGGCAAGGCCGGCGCAACAGCGGGGCGGAACGGCGTCCGCGGGGCCGCCCGATGCGGCGGCGCCGGGGAACTCGGCCCCTGTCATACGGCGGATGTGCAACTGACGTAGGGTGAGGAGAGTTGCAAAGGAAGACACGCAGGAGTAGTATTATCGCAGGGCGTGGGAACGATTTTCAACCTTGAGGGGAGAAAAATTGTGGGCGGGACGTTTCATTTTTCTTACGAAATCATCAACGCGGCGGCTGACCGCTGGGAGGCGACGAAGCCCGAACGTGACAAGAGGGCGCGAGCCAAGGCGGAAGGGCGCTTCGACGAGATCGACAGCAAGGAGCGCATCGTCAAGCACGCCAACCGGCTGCGCCACCAGTTGGAGAACATGGCGGCAGTGGAGAAGACGGCGCTGCCGGCGCCGGTGCGCGAACTGGCCGGGCGCAAGCCGGTCACCAGGGCCAATATCGACTCTCTGTTCGTCGAGCGTGTGATCGGCCCGACCAAGGATTTCCTGTCGGCGGAGTTCTTCGAACTCGGCTCGTTCGCCATGCGCTCGGTCGCCCGCATCAGGACCGAGTTTGGCGGCAGCCTCGGCTATGGCACCGGCTTCATGGTGTCGCCGTCGCTGCTGCTCACCAACGAGCATGTGCTGGAGAACGCCGAATGGGCCGCCGCCAGCATGGCCGAGTTCGATTACCAGCGCGACCGTCTCGGCAGGCAAAAGCTGGTCCAGTCGTTCCATCTCGACCCCGCCCGCTTCTTCCTGAACGACAAGGCGCTGGACTTCGCGCTGGTCGCGGTGAAGCCCGCGCCGGGAATGGGGACCGCAAAACTCGCCGATTTCGGCCTCTGCCCGCTGGTCGGCGTGGAGGGAAAAATCCTCGTCACCGATCCGGTCAACATCGTCCAGCATCCGCAGGGCCGGATGAAGGAAGTGGTGATCCGCGAGAACGAACTCAGCGCGCTGCCGCTCGGCGATCTCGACGGCTTCGCGCATTATCTCGGCGACACCGAACCCGGCTCGTCGGGCTCTCCGGTCTTCAACGACCGCTGGGAGGTGGTCGCGCTGCATCATTCCTCGGTGCCCGCGCGTGACGCCGCCGGCAATTATCTGACCAGGGACGGCAAGGTCTGGAAAGACACCATGCCCGTCGAGGACATCGCCTGGATAGGCAACGAGGGCATCCGCATCTCGCGCATCATCAACCACCTGAAACAGCGCGAGGGCCTGTCGGCCGGCGCGGCCGCGCTCTTGACGGAACTGCTGGGAAAATCCGACACGACGGAAATAGGGCCGCTCCGCAAGGAAGGCGTGGCGCTTGACGGCGGCTCCGCGAAAACCTGCGCGCTCGATCTCGCTGGAACGGCGACGATCACCGTACCGGTGACGATCACGGTGGAGGTCGGCGGGGTACGCTCGGTGCGCGCCGAGCTTGGCGGGGCGGCGCTGCTGGCGGAGCGGGTCCGGCCCGCGCCCGACTATGACGGCCGGCCGGGCTTCGACGTCGGCTTCCTTGGCGTCTCCGTGCCGATGCCCGACCTGGTCGACCGGCGGCACGGCGAACCGGCGGCGCTGGCCGACGGTTCGGTCGAACTGAAATACTACCATTTCAGCGTTCTCATGAACGCGGGCCGGCGGCTGGCCTACGTCTCGGCGGTCAACTACGATGCGGCCGCGCCCTTCGTCGAGGAACGCGGCGCCGACGACTGGTTCCTCGATCCCCGCATCGACGTGGGCCTGCAGGCCGACAACCGCTTCTACAAGAACAACCCGCTCGATCGCGGCCATCTTGCCCGGCGCTACGACGCCGGCTGGGGCATGACCGCCGACGAGGCCAAGCTCGCCAATGACGACACCTTCCACTGGACGAATTGCGCGCCCCAGCACCAGGTCTTCAACCAGAGCAAGCTGTCGCAGCCGGGCGATCTGCGGCTTTGGGGCGAGTTGGAGAACCACATCACCGACCAGGCAAAGCAGGACATGCAGCGCCTGTCGATCTTCAACGGCCCGGTCTTCGGCAAGGACGACAGGACGCATCGCGGCCTGCTCATTCCGAGCGCCTTCTGGAAGGTGGTGGCTTACCGGTCGCGAGGCGACGAGTTGCGCGCCGTCGGCTTCGTGCTGCACCAGACGGACCTCATCAGCAACCTCGCGGCCGAGCGCTTCGACGTGGGCCGGTTCGATCTGCGGCAGGTCCGAATAAGCCGGATCGAGGAACTGACGGGGCTCGACTTCAAGGGACTGCGCAATGTCGATCCGATGGCCGCCACGGGCGTGCGCGAAGTTTTCGAAGGCGCGGTCGTCGCCGAGCGCAAGCTGACCTCGGCGGCGGATATCAGGTTCTGAGAGGCTGCTTCGGGATGATGGGGCGCATCCGCGTCAGCGGATGAGCTCGACCTTGCAGCCGAGATCGAGGTCGGCCCAGGAGCGATCGGCGGTAACAGCGACGGCGTTCTCGTGGATGGCCAGCGCGATGCAGGCGCGGTCGCCGAGGGAGAGGCCCTTGTGCCGGGTGGCCAGACGCAGCCGCCCGGCAAGAACGGCGCTCTCAGGGCTAAATCCGGAGATGTCCAGCCCCAAGGCCTCAAAGTCGCTCACCGCCTCATCCGGAGTGCGGCCCTTGTCGATTAGACGCGCGACGATTTCCGCAACGTTCACGCCGCAGCACTGCCCGTCCTTGAAATAGCGCAACGCGTTGTCAGCGCCTTTTTCGTTGAACAGCACCGCGAGCACGACGGAACTGTCGAGCATGTATGCCGTCATGGCTTCTTCATCGCCATGCCTTCAGCATGCAGTCGGTCGAGCCGCTCATCGCTTCGCCGTCGCTCTTCCCGCCGATCCGCCAGA
Organism: Allomesorhizobium camelthorni; assembly: GCF_011045125.1. Classification (GTDB taxonomy): domain Bacteria; phylum Pseudomonadota; class Alphaproteobacteria; order Rhizobiales; family Rhizobiaceae; genus Allomesorhizobium; species Allomesorhizobium camelthorni. The sequence goes on from NZ_JAAKZF010000110.1 coordinate 5,099, forward strand.
AACTCATCGACCACGTTCTCTCCCGGCTTCTTGTAGGCAGCCAGGCGCTCCTGGACCTTTCGGATCGAGACCAGTTGAGAGATTGCCGTCAGTTCGCCACCCTGGACTTTCAGGACCAATGTGTCTCCCGGCTTGACTCCCATAGCTTTCCGCATTTCGGCCGGGATGACCAGCCGCCCGCCTTCACCCACTGTCGCCCTCACAGGGCCGACGGAAGCGGTCCCGGCTACAGCTTGTGCGTGGTTGAACTCAGCGGCTTCTTCGGCAAACCGGCGAGCCTTCTTGGGAGGAGGCATCATTCACTCCGATCGTTCCGGACCGGATGCTACCAGACAAGCCTAACTATGGCAAATATGCAAAACATGGCAACATGTAAAGCTCTGCCAACTAAACTCCCTCCGCCATGATCTCCCGCCCGATCAGCCAGCGTCTTATCTCGCTGGTGCCGGCGCCGATCTCGTAGAGTTTTGCGTCGCGCAGCAGGCGGCCGGTGGGGTAGTCGTTGATATAGCCGTTGCCGCCGAGCAGCTGGATCGCGTCGAGCGCCATCAGCGTCGCCTTTTCCGCGGCGAAGAGGATGCAGCCGGCGGCGTCCTTGCGCTCCGTCTGACCGCGGTCGCACGACGCCGCGACAGCGTAGACGTAGGCCCGCGCGGCGCTCATCGTCGCATACATGTCGGCAAGCTTGCCTTGCACCAGCTGGAATTCGCCGATCGGCTGGCCGAACTGCTTGCGCTCGTGCACATAGGGGACAGCCACGTCGAGACAGGCGGCCATGATGCCGAGCGGGCCGCCGGCGAGCACCGTGCGTTCGTAGTCGAGGCCGGACATCAGGACCTCGACGCCCGCTCCTTCCTCGTGCAGCACGTTTTCGAATGGCACCTCGACGTTTTCGAACACCAGTTCACCGGTGTTGGAGCCGCGCATGCCGAGCTTGTCGAGCTTCTGCGCAACCGAAAATCCCGGCATCTTCTTCTCGACGATGAAGGCGGTGATGCCGCGCGATTTGCGCTCGGGATCGCTCTTCGCATAGACCACCATAGTGTCGGCGTCGGGGCCGTTGGTGATCCACATTTTGGTGCCGTTCAGCACGTAGCGGTCGTTCTTCTTCTCGGCGCGCAGTTTCAGCGAAACGACATCAGAGCCGGAGCCGGATTCCGACATTGCGAGCGCGCCGACATGCTCGCCGGAGCACAGCGGCGGCAGGTATTTTTCCTTCTGCTCAGGCGTCGCCCAGCGGTTGATCTGGTTGACGCAGAGGTTGGAATGAGCGCCGTAGGAAAGCCCGACGGAGGCCGAGGCGCGCGAAATCTCCTCCACAGCCACAACATGGGCGAGATAGCCCATGCCGGAGCCGCCAAAATCGGGATCGGCGGTGATGCCGAGCACACCCAGCGCGCCGAGTTCGGCCCACAGATGCGCGGGGAAGACGTTGCTGCGGTCGATCTCCGCCGCGATCGGCGCGATCCTATCCTGCGCGAAGCGACGCACCAGGTCGCGCAGGCTGTCTATGTCCTCACCCAGCCCGAAATTCAGCGTGCGGTCGTACATTTTGCTTCTCCCTGGCGGCGTCCGCGCCCACAAGGCGCTTTGTCATGGAAAGGTAGGTTTCTGCGACCTCTTCGACAGAGAGCCGGTCGTCCGGGCGGAACCAGACGATCACGCCGGTGATCATCTGGATAATGGCCATGGCGGTCATGCCGACATCGTCTACGGTGAACAGCCCTGCCTCGGCGCCGTCGCGAAGAATCTGGCGCAGTTCCTTCTCATAAGTCGCGCGCAGGCGCAGGATTTGGGAAAGCCGGTCCTTGGACAGGCTGCGCAGCTCCATGTTCGAAACATGGGTGGAATGGCGGCGGGTGACATGGAAGCGGATATGGTTCTCGACGAAGGCCGAGAGCCGCGCGGCGGGATCGGGCGCTGCCGGCCGCGCCGCCTCCCAAGCTTGCTGCAGGCCCTCCATATGCTCGCGCATCAGCGTGAACAGCAGGTCTTCCTTGGTCGGGAAATAGCGGTAGAGCGCCGCCGCCTGGACACCGACTTCGGCAGCGAGCTGCCGCATCGAGACGGCCTCGTAGCCATGGCGCGCGATGAGGCTAAGCGCCGCTTCACGCGTCGCTGCCTCGGTTCTGCCGCCGTCCGATCCTGTCGTGCGCGCCATCATCGCTCCTTGTTTAGGGATAATAAAACGAACGTTCAATTAATTCAAGGCAAATGGACTTGCATGAAAGCCCATAACGGCTGATGGTGAGGCATGGCCGCAAGAAGCGCAGGTGCTCTCGTCTATCGAAAGCGGGCAGAGGCGATCGAAGTCCTGCTCGTCCATCCAGGCGGGCCGTTCTGGCAAAAGCGCGATCTGGGCGCGTGGTCGATCCCGAAAGGCGAATATGCTGACAATGAGGATGCGGAAGCCGCGGCCCGGCGAGAATTCACCGAAGAGACCGGTTGGACGATCGCCGACGAAATGACGCCGCTCGGCGACATCAGGCAGAAAGCCGGCAAGATCGTCACCGCCTTCGCGGCCGGATGCGATTTCGATCCCGCCACTTTGGCAAGCAACAGCTTCGAGATGGAATGGCCACCGCGAAGCGGACGCGTCGCCTCCTTTCCCGAAGTCGATCGCGCCGGCTGGTTCTCGCTGGCGGATGCGCGTGAAAAGATCATCGAAGGCCAGCGGCCGCTGCTCGATCGGCTGGAGGAGCTTCTCGGCAGTGGTGTGTAACAGCCGCTGCCGGCCAACACTTTCCATCTGCCAGGCCTATGGGAAAACAAGCCGTTTGCCGGATAGTGCAGAAGCCTCGCGAAAAGATCGTTTGTCCCGAAATCCTGCCAGAGAAAGCTACGCCATGGATCTGCCGCCTTTTCTCCTCGACCATTGGCTCGCAAAGTATCAATTTGCGTCGCCACCCATTGCGTACGACTTGGCGTCAAGCACCGGGCCGAAATGGACTGTAGGCGAATTGCTGTCCCTTTCAGGCAGGTCGGGTCTCGACGATGTGACGGTCAGCTACGCGCCGCCAGAGGGAAGCCGCACGCTTCGCGAGGCAATCGGAGCGTTTCTCGGGGTCGATCCCGCCTGGGTCGTGGTGACGACCGGCGCGTCGGAGGCGCTATCGGTTCTTTTCTGCCTGGCGGCCCGGCCGAGCGGAAATGTCGTCCTGCCGTCGCCGGCATTTCCTGCCTTCGAGGTCATGGCGAATGTCTGGGGCCTCGGCGTGCGCCATTACGGTATGGCGCGCGAAGACAGCTATCGGCTGTCCGCTGCAAGTGTGCTTGGGGCGGCCGACGGCGAAACCGTGCTGGCTCTGGTAAACACGCCGCACAATCCGACGGGCGCGATCATGCCGTCGGACGAGATCGGCGCGCTCGCTGCCGCGCTGGCGGAACGCCGCGTGCCGCTTATTGTCGATGAGGTCTATCACCCGCTCTATTTCGACGCACGGCCAGCATCGGCGGCGGCCGTCGACAATGTGCTTGTGATCGGCGACATGTCCAAGGCGCTGTCGCTGGCGGGTCTGCGCATGGGGTGGATCGTCGATGCCGATCCCGAGCGACGCAAGAAGATCATCGACGCACGAAGCTACTTCACGATCAGCAGTTCGCCGGTTCTGGAGGCGCTGGCGACCGATGCGCTGCTTCATCGCGAGGCGTTGCTGGCAAGGCTTCAGGCGGTTGCGGAAGAAAATCTGGCCGCGCTCTCGGCGCATATGGAACGTGTGGCGGACATATTGGCGTGGGTAAAGCCCGCTGGCGGCACTGTCGCTTTCCCATGGTTTCGCGACGGGCGCGACAGCCGCCCGTTCTGCGAGGCTCTGGCGGCCAAGGGAGTGCTGGTAGCGCCGGGCGACTGCTTTGCAATGCCCGAACACATGCGCGTCGGCTTCGCCGTGCTGAAATGCGGCCAGTTCGCCGAGGCGCTCTCTATTTTCGAGCGGACGTTGCGCGAGCACTTGCGAGAGTGAACCGCGACCTCGGAAGAGGGCTAGGGCTCTTTTGGTTTGGTTAGATGCCGCTCCTCACCCTTACCCTCTCCCAGTGAAGGACGGGGAGAGGGGGCATCAACGCTGGAGCGCGCTCCTCTCCCCGTCCTTCACGGGGAGAGGATGCCGGCAGGCAGGTGAGGGGCGGTTCCGCCCGAGCCAAAAATGCTCTGATCAGCGGCGAGCCGCAGCCAGCGCCCCCGGCAGTTCTTCGGCAAACAGCGTCAGCTCGTCAGGTAGCCCGACGCTGATGCGGATGCAGCGGTCGAGCCCAGGAGCCATCGGTTTGCGGATGAAGATACCGCGGGCAATGAGGTTCTGCAGCACCTTGAGCGCGAACGCGCCATCGCGGCCGCAATCGATGGTAACGAAGTTTGTGGCCGAAGGGATGGGGGAGAGGCCGTTCTCGCGGGCGATGCCGGCGATGCGGTCGCGCCCCGCGGCGACCTTGGCGATGACCTCGTGGAGGTAGGCCTGGTCTGAAAGTGCTGCGAGCCCTGCGATCTGCGCCATGCGGCTGACGCCGTAATGGTCTCGGATCTTCTCGAAATAGGCGATGGCCAGCGCCTCACCGACTGCATAGCCGCAGCGTATGCCGGCAAGCCCGTAGGCTTTGGAGAATGTGCGCATGCGCAGCACATTGGGACGCGCCGTGTCGATCGGCGGCATAGCCGATGCCGGCCCGGTTTCGCCATAGGCCTCGTCGAGGATGAGCATCGTGGTTTCAGGCAGCGCCTCGATGAAGTGGGTGATTTCGTTGGCTTCCCACCATGTGCCCATCGGATTGTCCGGATTGGAGAGATAGACCATGCGGGCATTTTCGCGCTTCACGGCGGCGAGCAGACCATCGAGGTTTTCGCGGTCGTCGGCATAGGGAACAGTGACGAGGCGGCCGCCGCTGGCCGCGACATGAAAGTTGAAGGTGGGGTAGGCGCCGAGCGAGGTGACCACCGCATCGCCCGGCGCGACATACATGCGAACCGCGATGTTGAGCAGCCCATCTATGCCCTGGCCGACGACGACATTCCTGATGTCGACGCCGAGATGGGCTGCAAGTGCTGCCTTCAGCTCGTAATTGTCGGGATCGCAATACATCCACATATCGCGCGCCGTAGCCGCCATCGTCTCGATGACGCGGGGGGAGGGGCCGAAGCTGCTCTCATTGGCGCCGATGCGTGCGCGGAACGGCTTGCCGCTGGCGCGCTGCTGCGCCTCGGGGCCGACGAACGGCACCGTTGCCGGAAGGGCTTCGACGATCGGCGTAAGCAGCGGGCGGCTGGGCATGGCGGGCACTTTGGCATGGGGACAAGGCGGCCGGCCAGCGATAGCAAAAAACCTTCGGATTGCATGCGATTTTTTTGCGGGAAGGCGGGCTGGACCATCACAAAAGGGTTCAGGCTGTTCCCTCAGCGCAAGGGCCGGAACACCGGAACCGGTTGATCTCGTAGCGCACGAGCTCCTTGCATGGCGGCGGATCGGCCGAACGGGAAGCCGTGCTGGGCTTTCTGGCTGCGATGCCGGCTGCGGATCCCGAATAGCGGCGCAAAACGAAACAGCGGGCCGCGGCCCGCCGTTTCGAAAGCGCGATACTCCTGCTGCTACATGCTTTCAATGGCGCCGCAGAACTCGCGGTACTTGATGGACGGGTTCTCCTCGCAATCCCTGAGCATGGTCGTGCGGTTCTGCTCGGACATTGCCGCCCAGGCGCTCCTCAACTCCTCGATCGGACGCATCGTCGTCAACGTGTCGTCGGTGAAGAAGGGCCTCATCAGATTGGTGTCTTCCAGGGAACTGGTCGTGGTCGGGTCGACCGCCGGGGCCGGGCCGCTCTCGTCCTGGACCGGGGCTGTCTGCGCAAAGGCGCCGCTGACAAGCGTCGCCGCGAGAACTGCGATCGGGAGCACTTTGAGTTTCATGATGATTTCCTTTCCTGTTCGACTGGGATCGATCAGCAGGCGATCGTCAGAAAAACGGGTTGGCGGACCGAAGGTTCCGGTTCTTTTCGCCCACCAGAATGGCTCTAGGCGATCCTGCGTTCGAGGACGCCGACGCAGGAATCGAGGTCGTTGGTCGCGAGATGCGCGTAGCGCATTGTCATCTGGAGGGTTTGATGGCCAAGCCACATCTGGACCCGCCTGATGTCGATGCCGCCCTGGACGAGGCGGGAAGCGCAGGTATGGCGCAAAATATGCGGAACCACCTGTAGATCCGTACCCAGGCCGATTTCCGCCTTGGCGTCGTTCCAGATTGCCCTGAAATTCGGCTGGTTCAGCATCGAGAACGGCCCCTTCGCCCGGACGCCTCCGACGATCAGCGCTTCCCGCGCTCGGGCCGTGAGCGGAACGGTTCGGCTGCGCCCAGACTTCGTTATCCAGAAGGACACGCGATGATCGTGCACGTCGTTCCAGATGAGCCCGATCGCCTCGCCCAGGCGGCAACCGGTGTCGACCAGGAAGATGCAGAGCCGGTAGCAATCCTCGCTTCTCGATCTCACGGCGGAGAAAAGGCGGTCCTCTTCCTCCCGCTCCAGAAAGCGGATTCGTCCGGCGCGCTCTTTTTGGCGGCGGAATTCCGGAAGGTTGTGGATATTTCCCATTTTATACGCCTTGCGCAGCAATTTGCTGAGCGCCGCCATCTTTCGATTGATGGTTGCGTTGCTGTTGCCGCGTTCGCGCAATTTTCCGATCAGGCCGTCGACGGTATCCTGGTCAAGAACGCTGAAGCGTTCTCCAAGCAGTATCTCGTCTAGTTCGCCAAGGAAGGAACTGACATTGTATTTGTGGTTTCCGTCGTCCCACAAAATGTCTTTATAGAGGGAAAAAAGGTCGGATATGCTGAAAGCTTCGACTTTGCTAAGCTTGGAAAGCGCATAATCCGCCGTTTGCGAGCTGAAGGAAGTGAAGGATATACCATCTTTCCATAGCCTATTGTCATCGTCAAGTTTCATTACCAAAGCGCCCCCGCCCCGAATAAAAGACGACGAAGCACAAGCACGAAATGTAAGAAAAAGACAATAGCGAGAGACATTCTTCGCCTCAGATCGCGATACGCAAAATTCCGCAGCCCAGCGAAACTCTGCTCTAGGTTTACCCCCTCCGTCAGCCCCCTGACTTGTTGCCCGTCAAAATCACGTCGAACGCAGCAGTCCACGATCGATCTGCTAAAAAGTTGACCCGGACGAAGCCGTCCGGGTCAACTGCGCACCAAGTGCTATTAGAACGTCCGCTGGAAGCGGAGGAAGCCGCCGATCTCGTCGCCATCATCATCGTCGTCGTCGAGGTTGTCGACATACGAGATTTCAGGCGTGATCACGAGGCCCGGAACGAGCGTGTAGTTCACGTTCGCAACGGCAGCGAAGTTCTCGTCTTCATCATACGAAAGCTGGACGTTGATCTTGGCCTTTTCCGAAACGGTGAACGTGCCACCGCCCCAGACAGCCCAGTCGCCCGACCAACTACCATAGTAGTTCGGACGGTCGGCATCCAGCACGCCGTCGAAATCTTCATCCGCGCCGGACTTGTAGCCGCCCATGATGAACAGAGCGAGCTGTTCGGTTGCGTTCACGTCCAGGCGAACCTTGCCGGCCCACTCTTCCCAGTTGGCGTCGTAGCCAGCAACCGCCGAGATGCCGCCCCAGCCCTGCGTCCAGGCCAAGCCGCCGACCACATGCGGGACATAGCTGTCCAGCGTGAAGTCGTTGAAGAGGACACCATCAGCAGACGAACCGTCACCCTCTTCGAGGGCGATCGCGGCCGAGAAGCCGTTGCCGCCGTTGAAGGTATAGGCGATCTGGTGCGTGCCGAACGGACCGTAGCTGACAAAATCGTCGCCGATCACGCCACCGGCGTAGCCGGTGAAGGTCGAGAACAGCGAATCGGTCTTGCCGATGCGGAAGCCGCCGAGCTCGATATAGGCATGCTCGAACTCCGTAGCGAAGACTGCATCGGTGATGCCGCCGACATCAACCGTGCTGTACTGGAAGTTGATCGCGGCGTAGGTGCGCAGCGTGCCGAGTTCGGTTTCCGAGCGGCTGTCGACGCGCAACTGGAAGCGGGCGCGCTTGTAGTAGGTGTCGTTCTCGTCAATGACGCCGTCCGACAGATCTTCCTTGTCGAGGACATCTTCAAGACCGCGCTGCCCGATGCCGATGTCGTAGCGGATGTAGCCGCCGACGCGCAGGCAGGTT
>NZ_JAAKZF010000111.1 GCF_011045125.1 Allomesorhizobium camelthorni
AACCAACCGGAAACACCGTTGTCGCACCCTCCGAGCCGCTCTACCTCCCGGGTACCTTCCCGAACGCGCCGCCGTGATGCTATTGGAAAACCATGTTGTACCTTGAAATCGGCATCGTGGTCGTCCTCATCTGCGTCAACGGCCTGCTCGCGATGTCCGAGCTTGCCATCGTCTCATCCCGGCCCGCCCGCCTCAAATCCATGATCGACCGCAACGTCAAGGGGGCCGGCCGCGCCCTGGCGCTCGGCGCCGATCCCGGTAAATTCCTGTCGGCGGTCCAGATCGGCATCACGCTTGTCGGCGTGCTTTCCGGCGCCTTTTCGGGCGCAACGCTCGGCCTTCGCCTGAGCGGCGTGCTCATCTCGGCCGGTGTTCCCGCAAATATCGCCAACGCGGGCGGCGTTGGCGTGGTCGTCGCCCTCATCACCTACGGCTCGCTGATCATCGGCGAACTTGTGCCCAAGCAGATCGCGCTGAAAAACCCGGAAGGCGTCGCCGTGAAAGTCGCGCCTGCCATGACCATCCTGTCGAAGATCAGCGCGCCGCTGGTCTGGCTGCTCGATGTATCCGGCCGCGGCGTTCTCCGGCTTCTCGGCCAGCATGGCGAGAGCGAGGAAAAGGTAACGGACGAGGAGATCAAGATGCTGGTCGCCGAGGCCGAGCATCACGGCACCATCGAATCCGACGAGCGCCGCATGATCGCCGGCGTCATGCGGCTTGGCGATCGCGCCGTGCGCGCCGTCATGACGCCACGCACTGAGGTCGACTGGATGAACCTGCAATGGGAAGAGGCAACCGCGCGCAAGATGCTGATGGAGACGCAGCACTCGCGCCTGCCGGTCGGCGAAGGCAGCGTCGACGCCATGGTCGGCGTGGTGCAGACGCGCGAGATCCTGGCCGCCATGCTGGCCGGGCGCGCCTTCGACCCGCGGCAGCATGTGCGCACAGCGCCTATCGTGCACGACCAGGCCGACGCGCTCGACGTGCTCGCCACGCTGCGTGAATCGGAAGTGCCGGTGGCGCTGGTCCATGACGAGTACGGCCATTTCGAAGGCATCGTGACGCCGGCCGATATCCTCGAGGCGATCACCGGCGTGTTTCGCGCCGACGCCGAAGAGGGAGAACCCTACGCGGTGCAGCGTGATGACGGCTCATGGCTGCTCGCCGGCTACATGCAGGCCGACGAGATGCGCGATCATCTCGGCATCGATCTGCCAGAGAACCGCGATTACGAGACCGTCGCCGGTTATGTGCTATCGCACATGCACCATCTGCCGGCGACCGGCGAAAGCGTCGACGCCCAGGGCTGGCGCTTCGAAGTGGTCGACCTCGACGGCCGCCGCATCGACAAGGTGCTCGTCACTCGCCTCCCCGGCGTGCACCGCCGCCAAAGCGGGCATTGAGGGCCGAATAGCGAATAGCGAATAGCGAATAGAATTGTCTCGGCTTTGGGCCTGAAAACAAGAACCCTATTCGCTACTCCCTATTCGCTATTCGCTTTTATGCCGCCTTCACTTCCGAGATCACCGCCTCATTGTCCCGCGCCGCCTTCAGCACCTTGGCCCACCAGGCGACATCGTCGAGCATGGCGCCCGCCGCCTGGTTGAGATGGTCAAGCTCTTCGAGCTTCTTGCCCTGCAGAACGGCGAGATAATCCGGCCAGAGGATGTGCACGGCGGCCTTTGTCGGCGCCATCTGCATCTCGATCGCGATCTGGCGCAGCTGCTCGATGGCGCGCGCGCCGCCAACGCCGCCATAGCCGATGAAGGAGACCGGCTTGCGGTTCCATTCGCGTCCGGCGTAGTCGATCGCGTTCTTCAGAACCGCGGTCGGGCCGTGATTGTATTCGGCGGCCGTAAAGATGAAGCCGTCGAGTTCCGCGACCTTGGCGTCCCATTTGCGGGCGACTTCGCTTTCAGGTGCGGCCCAGGCCGGCGACTTCGCCTCCTCGAAGAAGGGCAGCGGATAGTCGCGCAGATCGACGATTTCGATGTCGAGATCGCCGCGCGCCTTTGCTATGCTGGCAATCCATTCGGTGGGTTTGTCGGCAAATCTGGCTTCGCGGGTGGAGCCGATTATGATGCCGATCTTGGGTTTGGACATGGTTTCACCTCTTGTGTTGGTATAAACTGGATACCGACACTATATAGGAGACCAGTAAAATCCCTCGCAAGGAGGCACTTTTTTGAAACCAAGGCACATTCACCGCAGCGAGGATTGCCGCGCCGTCAGCGAGATCCTGCAGCGCGTCGGCGACAAATGGACGGTGCTGGTGGTTGGCAAGCTCGGCAAGGGCCGCATGCGCTTCAGTGAATTGCGGACCGCGGTCGGCGGCATTTCGCAAAAAATGCTGACGACCACGCTGCGCGGGCTCGAGCGCGACGGCTTCGTCACGCGCACGCAGTATCCGACCATCCCGCCCCGCGTCGAATATGAGCTGACCGACCTCGGCTTCGAGCTATTGAAGCCGGTCCACGCGCTCGGCGAATGGGCGCGCAAGAACACCGCCCGCGTCAACGAAGCGCGGCGGAAATTCGACGCCGCCTGCCCGGAAGGCAGGAGCGGGAGCCATTTCTGAGGCAGTAGGGGAATAGGGGAGTAAATAGCGGAATTGCCTCGGGTTTACGGCTGTGTAAGGAACGCTTCCCCTACTGCCCTACTCCCTATTGCTGCTCCGGCACCAGTTTTGTCGGCATCTCCAGCAAGGAGAACTCCGCATCCTCGCAAGTGATGTCGGGATGGGTCGGGCTGAACATTCCCAGCGGATTGTCCTTGAATAGCCAGGCATGCAGGTCGTAATGGTGAAACCCTTGAGGGATTAGCGGTTCATGGCCCTCCATCGGCCCCTGGAAAGGTTGGCCGAAGAGGCTCGGACGCTCCTTGGCGGCCGCTAGGGGCACGAGCCATTCGGCCGCGACGAGCTGGAGTTTTCCGCCGACCGGCTCATAGATCAGCACGTTGGGTTTCATGGGGTCGGGCGGCCCCTGTATCGTCAGGTCGACGAAGTGGATGCCCATGCCACCTTTGGGGTAATCCATATGCCCCTCCATCTTCGAGCCGTCATAGTGGACGCAGCCCACTGTCGAGAGATAGAGGTCGCGGACCGCGACGTAAGGATCCTTGTACTTTACGAGCGCCTCCCGCATGGCGTTGATCTCGGCCTTCGGCACGTCTTCGGCCTTCGCTGTTCCGATCCCCGGCCCCATACAGACCAGCGACATCGCCGCCGCGATACAAAGACGGCCGACACTGCACTTAGGCATTGTGCTTCCTCCCTTGATTTTCGAACGGGCATGGGCCCGGCTGGCGCTTGTCAATCGTCAACTTGACGGATCGGGACACGAGCAAATTGGTGCGGCCGCCCACGCCGCTGCCGCAGCGGCGAGGGACGCGCGGATTCTTTGCCCGTCATGCTTTCCATCCGGCAGCGATGAATCGCTTCCGGCCCCGGCTCGTTCTATGGAAACCCCCATGGCCGTGGATGTGTCCCCCACGGCAGGCTTCCTCTATTGAGGCTCCTCTCAAACAGCGATAGTTGCAAGCCGTACCTTTAGCCGTGGGCGCCAATCCCTTTGGAGAAGCTGGCTACGCAGGAGGCCGGTCCAGCACGCTGCCCAGGACGCCGCCCGGCTATTCGCCGCCTGCTTCTTCCGGCACCACCTTCGGCCTGCCCTCGCTGTCCAGGGCCACCATGATGAAATCGGCGTCGGTCACCCTTTCCATCAGGTCGGTGAGATAGCGCTGCGCCCAGGCCTCGACCTTGAGCGTCATCGACGTGCGCCCGACGCGGTTGACATGGGTGTAGACGCACAAAGTGTCGCCGATCTTCATCGGCTTGGCGAACGACATTTCCTTGACCGCGGCCGTCACCACCCGGCCCTTGGCCCGCTCGGCGGCCCGAATGCCGCAGGCCAGATCCATCTGCGCCATCACCCAGCCGCCGAAAATGTCGCCGGCGGCGTTGGCGTCGGAAGGCATGGCCAGCGTGCGCAGCGTCAGTTCGCCCGTCGGCTGTCCGTCGGCGTAATGCACCATAGCGCTTCCTCTCCATCTCTCTTCCTGCCGTAACGTCGCTGGCCTGTCGCGTCAACGACAAGCCGGACCGGCAACACCGTCGCTTTTGTCACAAGCCATGCCGGAAGCCCCGGTGCCGAAGCAGCGCAGCGGCGATTAGGATGAATCGACACATGAGCCAGTTCGCGAGCGGCCTTTCGTTTTCCATGCAAAGCTATGATTTCATTGTCGTCGGTTCCGGTTCCGCCGGTTCGGTGGTAGCCGAGCGCCTGTCGGCGAGCGGCCGTTTTTCGGTGCTGGTGCTCGAAGCCGGCGGTACTGACCGCCGCTTCTATGTCCAGATGCCGCTGGGCTACGGCAAGACCTTCTTCGACCCCGCCGTCAACTGGAACTACAAGACCGAGCCCGACCCCGGCCTCGCCGGCAATGCCGATCACTGGCCGCGCGGCAAGATCATCGGCGGCTCCAGTTCCATCAACGCCATGGTCTGGATCAGGGGTCAGCGCGAGGATTACGACGCCTGGGCGGCGGCCGGCAATCCGGGCTGGGGCTATGACGACCTCCTCCCGCTGTTCAAGGCGATCGAGCACAATGAGGCTGGCGCCGACGAATGGCGCGGCGTCGGCGGTCCGCTCCACGTCACCGACTGCTCGCGCTCCGTCCACCCGCTGACGGCGCGCTATCTGCAGGCTGCCCAGCAGGCCGGGCTGCCGCTCAACCCGGACTTCAACGGCGCATCCCAGGAAGGCGTCGGCATCTACCAGATATCGACCCGCAACGGCCGCCGCATGTCGGCCGCCCGCGCCTTCCTGCGCCCCGCCATGAAGCGCAAGAACGTCCGCGTCGAAACCCATGCGCTGGCGACGAAAATCCTGTTCGAGGGCAGCCGCGCCGTCGGCGTCGAATATATCCGCAATGGCCGCACCATGACCGCCCGGGCCGGCCGCGAAATCGTGCTCTGCGCCGGCTCGGTCAACACGCCGCAACTGCTCCAGCTTTCCGGCGTCGGCCCGGCCGATCTCCTGCAGTCGCTCGGCATCCCGGTCGTTCACGACAACAACAACGTAGGCGCCAATCTGCAGGACCACCTCGGCATCAACTACACTTTCAAGGGCAAGGTCCCGACGCTCAACCAGTTGCTCCGGCCCTGGTGGGGCAAGCTCTATGTCGGCATGCAATATGTGCTTTTGCGCAGCGGGCCGCTTTCGCTCTCGATGAACAATGCCGGCGGCTTCTTCCGCACCGACCCGGCGCTGTCGCGCCCGAACATGCAGCTCTATTTCCAGGCCTTTTCCACCGTCATGCCGAAGAACGGCGAGCGCCCGATCTTGACGCCGGACCCATGGCCCGGCTTCTCCATCGGCCTGTCCAACTGCCGTCCGACCAGCCGCGGCTCGATAACGATCAGGTCGAAAAATCCGCTCGATTATCCGAAAATCATGCCCAACGCCTATTCGACGGACAGGGACGTCGCCGAAATGCTGGCCGCGGTGAAATTCGTTCGCAGGATCGCTTCGATGCCAGCCATGGCCGAAATCATCGAGGAAGAGGTTTTGCCCGGCCCGTCAATCGCTTCCGACGACGACGTGATTCAGGATTTCCGAAAGCGCTCGGGTACTGTCTATCATCCCGTCTCGACCTGCCGCATGGGCCCGGACCCGTCAACTTCCGTCGTCGATCCGCGCCTGAAGGTCCACGGCCTCGCCGGCCTGCGCATCGTCGACGCCTCGATCTTCCCCGACAACATTTCCGGCAACACCAACGCGCCTGCCATCATGACCGGCGCCAAGGGCGCCGCGATGATATTGGAGGACCACTCATGAAAATCGCCGATGTCAAAACCTTCGTCGTAGGCAATCCGCCGCCCGGCATTGGCGGCAAATATTTTATCTTCGTGAAGCTCACGACGGACTCCAATGTCGTCGGCTATGGCGAGGCCTATAACGCCACCTTCTCCGCCCACGTCACCGCCAAAATGATCGAGGACTTGGCCGAGCGCTACCTCGTCGGCCGCGATCCGCACGACATCGAGAGCTTCTTCCGACGCGCCTATTCGTCCGGATTCTCGCAGCGCCCCGACGTCTCGGTCATGGGCTGCTTCTCCGCGCTCGAAATCGCCTGCTGGGACATCATCGGCAAGGAAGCAAACAAGCCGGTCTACAAGCTGCTTGGCGGCCAGGTGCACGAGACGCTGCGCTCCTACACCTACCTCTATCCGCACACCGGCAGCGTCCACTCCGAGGACGCTGTGGGCAGGAACGTCTACAACGATCCCGACCTCGCCGCCGCCTGCGCGCTCGAATATGTCGAGCAGGGCTTCAATGCCGTCAAGCTCGACCCAGCCGGCCCCTATACCGCCTTCGACGGCCACCAGCCGCGCCTCGCGGACGTCGACCTCTCCGCGCGCATGGTCAAGGCGATCCGCGAGGCGGTCGGCAACCGCGCAGACATCCTGTTCGGCACTCACGGCCAGTTCACCGCTTCGGGGGCGCTGCGCATGGCGCGCGCCATCGAGCCCTACGATCCGCTCTGGTTCGAAGAGCCGGTGCCGCCGGACATGCCGGAGGTGATGGCTCAAGTCGCCCGCGGCACCTCCATCCCGATCGCCACCGGCGAGCGCCTGACCACCAAATTCGAGTTCGCGCGGGTGATCGAAACCCGCGCCGCGACCATCCTGCAGCCCGATCTCGGCCGCTCGGGCGGCATCCTGGAGACCAAGAAGATTGCCGCCATGGCCGAGGCCTACCACATCCAGATTGCCCCGCATTGCTATTGCGGTCCGATCGTCGGCGCCGCCAATATCCAGCTCGCCGCCACTCTGCCCAATTTCCTCATTCTGGAGTCGCTCAAACAGTGGGACGGCTTTCACGCGACGCTGCTGAAGAAAAAAATCGAGTGGCAGGACGGCAATGTCATCCCTTCGAAGGAGCCCGGCCTCGGCGTCGAACTCGACGAAGCCGTCTGCGAGGCGCATCCCTGGACCGGCCAAGAGTTGCATTTGCAGATGGCGCAGAACCCGCTCTTTCCCTGAGCGTCGGGCGCCTTTTCGCCCTGCCCCCCGGTCCCGCAAGGAAGGCGCTTCTGCCGGCGTTTTCACCGGCAGTCCCGTTGCTGCAAATCCCTTTAATTTCAATATTCTAATATACACTGCGGAATCGATTTCCGAGCCCTTTGAATCATTGTCTCAAGCGTCTGATGAGATGCGTCAGCACCGGCGACGGTCAATTTTCCCTGGCTCAAGTTGGCTTCTATGCGTGAGGCAGCAAAGCAAGAATAGCAGCCGCTACAACCTGCCGTATATCCGTACGTTTTCGACATATGGCCGAATTCCGGCATGGAGCTATTTACTATATCCGAATTTCCGCATGAACCCCCTGTTCCTACCCCTGCGGAACCATGTATGATTTATTAATAAAGTATGAATGCTGGCGGTTGTATTTGGCTGTCATGTAACAGGTGGAGCAGTATCATGAATCTCGCAAACATCCTGACGAGAAAGGATCCCCTCAAGAAGGCGTTCGTCACGCTCGAAGACGGCATGACTGATGTCCTCAATGAGGAATTCATGCTCCCGCCCGAACCGGAGACTGCGTCCCCTGCCAGAGAGGAAACGGAAGCTGTCGCGACAGGCAGCGACGAACTCGCCGACGAGCTGGCCGAGCAGTTCGAATCCGAATTCGACGCCGAATTGTCGGCCGAGATCGAGGCTGGCGCCGCTCCGGTCGAAGCTCCCCCTGCCCCGGAAGAGAATTCCGAGCGCCTCACCTCGCACACACAGAACCGCCTCGCCGGCCTTGCCGCCGTGGACGAGGCCCGCAACAATATCCAACAGGATCTGACCCAGATCAGCACGGCGCTTTCCAACATCGTCGCCTCGCAGAATCTGAGCCGCGAATTTCTCGATGATTGCTACGCCGACATTCGTCGCGCCAACGAACTCGAGATCATGAACACGAACTACGCGACCGAGAACCGCAGGCTCGGCGACCGTGTCGACAAGCTCGAAAAACTGCGGGCCCGCTACGACCAGCTCATCGAGGTGCTGAAGCGGCGCGAGGGCAGGCTGATGATCGAGGCCGAGGACCTGCGCGAATCCCTGAGCTCGGCCAAGCTGGAGGCCGTCGAAGCCAGGAACGCCATCGCCCGCGCCGAGTTCGTCCAGAGCGAACTCCACACTTCGCTGGCCGCCAAGAGCAACGAGGCCGAGCGCTACATGCGCGAGAATGAGATGCTGCGCGAGAAGAACGTCAACATCGCGCTCGATCTCGACAAGGCGCTGCAGCGCCAGGCCGAGACCCGTCGCAAATACGAGGATCTGGCTGCGGCCCACGCCAGCGAATCCGCGCTGATCGCCAAGACCACGGCCAAGCTTGCGAGCGAGGAGAAGGAAGCGGCGCGGCTGCAGAAGCTGACCGATACGCTGGAAGCGCGCCTGGTCGAGGCCGACGAGCACATCGCCGGCTTCAAGCGCGAAATGGACGAGCGTGAGGAGCTATACCAGAGCGAGAACCACGCGCTGAAAGGTGAGATCCAGACACTGCTGTCGCGGCTGAATGCAGGCGTCGCCGAGCAGGCCGAAACCGCGTCCGAACTGACGGCGCTGAAGACCCGGTTGAACGAACTCGAATCCGAAAAGCAGTTCGCAGAACGCAAATATGCCGGCTTGGCCGCCGAGGTCGACAGCGAGCGCAAGGAGGCGATGCGTGACGGATCCGGCGAGGACGAAGCAGCCGGCGGCCTGAACGCCGAGCAGGCCGAGGCGATGCGCCAGCGGATCGAAGAGCTGACCAAGACCGTGCAGCGTCTGAAGCGCTACGAGAAACTGGCCAAGGTCCGCGTCAAGGCGGCCGATTTCCCGAACACGTTCGGCGTCAAGCCCAAAGCCAAGAACGGCTTCCGGCCGAAGCTCGCCGCGGGCTGAGCGGGCCTGTCAAGCGCAGGACGCTCAAGCTGGGCGCGCCGTCACGACGCGGCTTGCGGCGAAATCCTCGGGCCCTTCATGCCTGCCAAAAGCCCGAGCGAAACCAGGCCGACAATGCAGAAGCCGGTGACGTAGAGCAGCGGCATCGGCTTGCCGCCGACAGCGTTCGTCAGCCCAGCCGCGACCACTCCTATACCGTAAACGCCGGCAAACAGCAGCGCTAGCCGCGCTAGGCCGGTATCGCGCCGCGACAGGAAGAAGGCGATGGCGACGGTCATGAGCATCGCCGCGATCAACCGCGAGCTCAATTCGTCCTGCGGCCAGTTGAACACCAGCGGATAGGGTGCAGTGGGGATCACGAACAGCGCCACGCCCCAGACTGCCAGCACCAGCCCGGCCAGAAGCAGCCAGCCCCGCACCGTCCCGCCCGGGGCGAATTGCGCCGGCCCGGTGTCCTTGCCCCGCGAAAGTTCCAGTGCCGAGCCGATGCAGAGCACGATCACAACCGCGAAGAAGCCGTAGGTCACCGGGCGGACGAAGTCGAAGCGGTCGAGATGCAGCGTCACCGCCGCCAGCGCCAGTGGCACGAGATAGGCCAGGATCAGTATGTAGAACAGCCGCTCGCGCGCAGCGCTCGGATATTCCAGCACCGCTATGCCGGTCACGCCGAATGCCAGCGCCGCCACACCCAGCATGCGCGAGGCCAGCGGCGGCAGGTCCCAGGCGAAGCTCGGCTGCAGATCGAGCCACCAGAACGGCGCGCCGATCAGCCCGCCGACGGCAGTGGCAATCAGCACGAACCGGCCGACGGGCGACCCTCTGCCTTCGCCCGGCTCCCTGCCCCAGCGCGCAAACGCCGCCGCCATCGCGGCCAGCAGCACGATAACCGCAACGCCGAACCACAGATCTTCCGTCATAGTGCCCTCCACCGCCTTGCGGCCAGAATGCCACGATCGCGACGATTTACGAAGAGCGGGCTGTGGAGCACACAACAAAAAGCCGGCGTGTTGGGCGCGCCAGGCACGAAACGATGGCGGTTGATCACGCGCCGCGCACGAATAGTTTGGCGCGCCGCGCACGCGAAAAGGCCGGCCCCAAAGGGACCGGCCGGCCGTCATTCAAAATTGCTAGGCGATAAAAATCACATAGCCGCTTCGATGGCGGTGGCGTTGCTCGTTCCGTCCTCGAGCGTCACCTTGACCTTTGCCCCAGGGGCAAGCGCGTCGATCGCAATGTCCTCCGCCGCGACGACCGCCGTGCCGTCTTCCAGCGTGACGGTGCGCGTTGCCGGATCGACCGACTGCACCACGCCCTCGACGGTGGCCGCGTAGGCAGCGCCGATGAAGGCGAGCGAGGCGATGGTGGTTGCAAGTATCTTCTTCATGCTTGGTACTCCCGTTTGGGTTTGTCCATTCGGTCGCCGGACTGGCTGCCGTCGGACGCCCTGGAAATAGGCCGGGCGATGACCCGCCGCAAATCACGAACGGTGAAGTTAATGCAACAAGAACAATGGCTTAATTATGCCGTATTTGCCCAAATGCAGCCTGTTTGCTGCTTCGCGCGCCGTCGGCGGGCCGGATTGTTACAGCCGCTTCGCTTCTTAATCACGCGCTTGGCGCAATAGGGCCGGCGCCGTGTTACCGCCCCTTCCCCGCCAGAATTTGCGCGGCCGGCGATCACAAAGCCCCGAAATTTTTCGGCGGCGAATTCGGCTTTTCGTTCTGCTACCGTCACGTCTGCATTGGAGACGATCATGATTGCCGGACATCTCGCCCTCATCGTCGCTGCCGTGTTTTCCGGCGCAGCAGTCTACATCAACCTCGCCGAGCACCCGGCGCGACGGGGTCTCGACGATCGGTCGATGCTCATCCAGTGGAAGCCGGCCTATAAAAGCGGTTTCGCCATGCAGGCCTCGCTCGCGGTAGCGGGGTTTCTGCTCGGCTTGCTGGCGTGGTGGCAGACGGGCGGCTGGCTTTGGCTGGCCGGCGCCTTGGTCCTCATTGCCAACTGGCCCTTCACGCTCCTCGTCATGCTGCCCGTCAACAACAGGCTGATGGCGACGAATCCCGCATCTGCCGGACCGGACAGCCGCGAACTATTGGAGAGATGGGCAAGGCTGCATGCCGTCCGCACTGCTCTCGGCTTCGCCGCGACGCTGCTCTTCCTCGCGGCGTCGTTGCGATAGAGACGCGTACCAGCGGCTTGTTGCGCCGGTCAGCATTCCGATTGTGCCAGGCCGCACCGTCGCTTCACAGCAGGCGACACTTCTGGCAGAGAGGCCGGCGCATTCCCTCCGCGCCGAAGAACGAGCACATATAGAGATAGAGGTGCGGGGTGGAGCGCCACTGCTGGTTCGGCGACCAAAGCGCCGCCGAACCACGAGCCCGGCGGCCTATTCCCCTGGGTCGAGGACGTAGCGATCCGCCGGATTCTTGAAGTACTTCCAGCCACGGTCGCGCGAGCGGGCGAGCGCCGCCCGGTAGACGGCGTCGATCCGCGGCAGGATGTTCTGCGGCGACAAGTGCTCGGCGACCGTGGCGCGGTCGAACGCGCCCGCTTGCCGCCGCAGGCCTTCGTCGCGGGCAAGCCGCTCCACCGCCCGCGCCATGGCGTCCACGTCGCCAGGCGCAAAAATCCGCTCGGCCGGCAACAGGGTTGCCATGTTGCCCACATCGGTCGAAACCGCCGGCACTTCCTGCCCCATCGCCTCCAGCGGTGCGATCGGCGCCTCCTCCACGACCGAGGTGAACAGGAAGATATCCATCGCCGCGGCCAGTTCCACCGCATCGGCTCGCCGGCCGGCAAGATGCACCCGGCCGTCAACCGCGGGGTTGTCCAACGCTTCATACCAGCCGGGCATTGCCTCCTTTTTCGCGGAAAAGCCGCCGATCAACAGCAGTTCGGCGTCCACTCCCGCGGCGACCAGCCGCTTCAGCACCCGGATCATGTCGATCTGGTTCTTGCGCACGCTAACCGCGCCAATTGAGCCGAGCAGCAGCGCGTCCTGCCTGATGCCTAGCTTTTGCCGCGCCTCCCCCCGCTTTTGCGGCAAGACCGGCGCTAGCGCCGACACGTCGAACATGTTGGGCACGACGTGCATCCTGCTTTTGGGAACCAGAAGCCGGCTTGTGTAGTAGTCGGCAGTCTGCCGGCTCAGCCCCACCACCGCATGGGCGAAGCGCCATGGCAGCTGAAACTGCCGCGAATGCGCGGTCATCACAGCTGGTACGCCGTCGGCGATGGTGAAGACCATCAAAAACTTGTTTGCCCGGCTGCCATGCGCATGGACCAGCGTGCGGCCCCAGTCGCGGATCGGATAGCCGGTGGCGCGCAGATCGGCCGGGATGGTCTTGAAGGTCGATTCCAGCATCTTCACCGGCCCGGCAAAGCTCTGCCGGCCGATCCACGATTTCTTCGGATGCACCAGCATCAGTTCGTGCCCGGCCCTGATCTGCGCGTCGATCAGAATCTTGGTGCTCGTCGCCACCCCGTTGAGTGAATCATGACCTACGAGGTGGGCGATCTTCATGGGCGGCTTTTCTATGCCCGTCCGCGCCGGAGGAACGAGCGCGGCTGAACGGTTGCAACGAGACCGGCGCTTATCCCACATCGTCTCGCGCCTGATCAAGAGAGGCGGCAGCTTGGCAGCGCCCCAACTTGGATTTCGGCTCTCGACCCGACGCAGACTTCGGCACCCGTAGCCAGCCTGCGCCAAGATGCGGTAATCTTGACAGCAACATGGGTGCCACCCTCTACGAGCCGATTAACGTCTATAAGCCACTCGCGCCGGACATCGGTATCGTCGATGGTCCCTTGGAATACTTGACTGTAGGCGGAATTAAGCTGCCGCTTCCGTTCACGACCCGAATGACTGTGGTTCACCTTTCAAGCGGTGACCTCTTCCTTCATTCGCCGATCAAATTCGATGCGAGGCTGGCCGAGGAACTGCAAGGTGTGGGGAGGGTTCGCCATCTCGTATCGCCCAACCAATTCCACTATGCGCACATCGGGGAATGGTCGGCGGCGTTTCCCGATACGATCGCCTGGGCGTCACCCCGCGTGCGCCAACGGGCACGGGCACGGCATGTGGATATCGACTTCAAGAGAGACCTGGAAGCCAATCCGCCTGAAGAATGGCGTCGAGAGATCGATCAAGTGCTTTTTCCCGGCGGTTATTTCAAAGAATTCATTTTTTCCACAAGGCGTCGAGGACGCTGATACTCACCGATACGATCATCAACATCGAACTGGACAAGATTTCCGAGCCATGGCGAACGGCCG
>NZ_JAAKZF010000112.1 GCF_011045125.1 Allomesorhizobium camelthorni
GATGTGTCCGCCGATCTTGCGTTCCAGCCAGGTCAGCGGCAAGGGCAGCAGCAGCAGGATCGCTATCAGCAACGCGACCTTGAAGACGATCAGAGCAAGGGCGACGACAAGTTCCATGATCCACGGCTACTTGTTCGACGGGTTGACATCCGCAACCGCACACTGAGCACTTACGCAGTTGTTGGGCTGCGCGGGAACGGCAGTTTGTCAACGACGACCCATTTTGTGTAATAATACCACAGCTATGTCGTTGCTGCTATGATCGGTCCGGGTGCACGACATACAAGACGGGTGGCCCGACGTGCACTTCGCCGCCTCTTGCACCATCTTTTCGACCTTCGTGAATGTCGCACACAATCCCTTCCCGCACCTCGACTGAAGCCGATCTCGGCACCGCCGATGTTAGGGGCTGAGATCATTGTCGCCGCATTCGGAGGGGCATAAGATAATTATAGAATAAAGGCCACGACGACGCCGGGGCTCTGTTGCAAAGTTTTCGGTAACCGGGAGCATGGGATTTGCGTCCAGTGTTTGCCGGAGAGTTCAGATGTTCAAGGGTCGCCATTTCGACCAGTCTGTCATCCTGCTTTGCGTCCGCTGGTATCTGGTGTCCGGCCACTTTGATGCGGGCGCCCCGACCGCAACGCCTTTCTTGCCGACCTGAGGTCAGACCGGTGACGATCAAGGCATCGGCTTCCTGACCTTGCTGCAAGACGAGAGCAAGGGACTCCAGGCGGACTACGCCGGAAATTAGGTCGATGTCGATCCGATCCCCGGTACCCTCATCGTCAACATTGGCGAATTGCTCGAGTTCGCATCCATGGCTGTGAACCAGTACCGAAGCTTGACCCCGGCCACGACTGGTTTTACCCATTGATTTGTCTCGCGTTTCCGTCCGATCAGTGGGTCACGGTCGGCGCCGGCGATGTCCCTTCGCGAATCCCGGTTTATATTAGGTGGCAATAGGTTAGGGTCTGTGTGGCCGTGGTTGATCGTTCGGCGCTTGTTCACATTCAGCGAATGGGCGAGCGTCTTCGGCGATGCCAAGATGCGACCGCGCTTCTCGACCGGCTCACGCACCATTGCCACATCCTTGAAACCGGAAACGACAGCTTCCGCTTCAACAAGGAAGGCATCTCGTCGAGTGCTGCTTTTCCAAGCTCAAGCGGTGCAGAAGGGTCGCACCACGATACGAGAAGACCGCACGAAATTTCCTCGCGATCGTCACTATCGCAGCTAAAATCTTGTGGACTAGGTAACTGCCCACACGACCTAGCGTTTTCTCAACGATCAGGCGTAGGCCTTCTCACGTTTGAAATACGTGGCGAGAAGATAGTAGACGACCGCCCGGTACTTGTTGCGGTTGGACCGGCCATATTGCTCGATCACGTCGGAAAGTCCCTTGTCGAGGTCCGGTCCGTCCTTCAAACCGAGTTTACCGATCAGAAAACGCTTCTTGATCGTCTCCAACTCGGATTTGTCAGAGGCAGATATGGTCGAAGCGTCTGCACTGTAGATCGACGGGCCGCAACCAATTGTTACCTTCTTCAGAAGGCTCATGTCCGGCGTGACACCGCACTTTTCTTTTAAGTCTGTCGCGTATTTGGCGACCAGTTCGTCTCGCCTGCTCATGTGATTCCCTCTCCATTGTCCAAGTTTCATCGCCGTTGCGAGCGGCCTTAACGTCATTTCGGCACGGTTCGCCCGGACCCGGCCGCGATTATTTGTCTATGCGGCATTGAGGGCAGCGGCGACCTGTTCTTTCTTCGGCAGGTTCCCGTTCGGCGTGAGCTTGTCGACAACGCCCGGCAAAGCAGTGGAAAGCTGCTTCAGCAGTTCTTCCTCGCTGACACCCGCCTTGGCCGCCAGTTCCTTGACGGTTTGGTCGCCGAGCGCCTTGCCCAGATCGTTGGGCTGAATGGGCTTGTTCTCACCGGTCCCGACCCAAGAATCCGCCTTGTCACCCTGCCCTGCAGTTTTCAGATTCTCGAGCAGGCCATCAAGGCCGCCAAGAAGGCCGCCATCCTCGGAACCGGGAGTCTGAGTTTGCGGGTTGGCCGGATCTGACTGCTCACGTCGACCGCCTAGCATCTTGCTGACGAGAAGCGCGCCAAGCGCAATCATCAACGGCTTGCCGATTTTACCGCCAGGTACCGCGTCGTCGAAAAGTCCCATATGGGCCTCCTGCTGTTACAGTGCACCCCCAGAAAGCATACTTGTTCCACGGCAGCCGTATTTCAAGGCTTAGGCCTCTGGTTGCAGCCTTGAGTTTCCCTCGACCCTGTGTGAGCATGATTTCGGGGCGGAAGGGGCGATAGAAGGAAGCCTCTCATGTCGGTTATCGGATGGATTGTTCTCGGCTTAGTTGCCGGATTTATCGGCAGCAAGATCGTCAACAGCAGTGGCCAGGGCCTGCTGATGGACATCGTGCTTGGAGTTGTCGGAGCGGTTGTCGGCGGTCTGATTTTCAGCTTCTTCGGAGCATCGGGAATTACCGGGTTCAATATATGGAGCCTGATCGTCGCCGTTATCGGCTCGATCGTCGTGCTCTGGCTCTACCATCAGATGACCGGACGACGCACGTTGTAGCATCAGCATCGAGCGCATGGCCTCTTGTCATGCCGCTCGACTAGAGCTTCCCGCTTTTCCGGGAAGCCTATCCAACGAGTTGCCCCGCGACCGCAAGCAAATCAGATGGAGGGGAGGCGCTGTTGGATCACGCCGAGAGGTCGATCGAGATTCATGAGGCAGTCCTGGTGAAAGCACCAATACTCTTCGATCGTGTGTGGTGGCGACGGCTATCCGCGTTTGCGACGGAAGTCGCGTTCAGGTCATGGAGCTTGAATTCGGCGTAGGGCGGGGCACCGCCTCCAGCCTTATGGCGAAGAGTACCGGTACCGCAGGACTGCACCAACGCTAATACAGGCTTTTGCGTCGCGCGTGCGCGCAAGAGCGCGAGGCATCCGATTCTTTGGAGGTCGCCGGACTACCGGTACCTGTCGTACCAGTGCCTTGAGCGTTCGTCCGATTGGCCGACAGCCAAGCCGATAAAAAAGCCGATTACCCCGCCAAGGACGAAGACCGAACCAACAACGCCGGGGTTCTCCATGACGGGCGTGACAACAGCCTGAGCACCGCGGGAAGCAGCAGCGACCATATCGTCTCTCCGCTCGGCCAGCACCGCTCTTAGGTTGGCAAGTTCGCGCCGGAGCCCGTCGGTCTCATCCGCCAGATCATCATCTAAGTTGGGATCGTCATTGCGCTCGTTGGCCATAGTGCTGGACTCCGAAAGTAGGTGGTCACGCGCAACGAAAGACGGTCCCAATTGTTCCGCCGCCCAAAGGGGGGCGGGGTGTGGTGAGTCTATCTCTACGACCTTGCTGCCCGGTGCCCGCCTCCGTCTCTCGGTCTCTTTGCTGCAGGCCGCGGTTTGCGGCGTTTCGGCGGAGGAGGCGTAGCTGCCTGCCGGCGTTCAGCCTGATAGACGATGTATGCGGCATAGGCCAATACAGCGAGAACAAACAGCCGGATCATGGCTCACTCCCATTTCCCGCCCAACACGGACATCGAGGCGATGGTTCCCGAAGACCACACCGGAGACATGCGATGACCGACAATTCGATACCATCGTCCAAACCGTTGTTCACCGAGACCATGCAGATCGGCATGGTGGTGCGTGACCTGGATGCGACCGTGCGAGCATACGAGTCCTTCGGCGTCGGCCCATGGGAGCGGTTCGAAATCCCGCCGGAATACGGTACTGACGTGACGATCGAGGGAAAGCCCTCGTCACTGCACACGCGGGTAGCATGTGCCAACATCGGCAGCGTGCAGTGGGAGCTGATCCAACCACTTGACCCGCAGAGCATCTACGGCCGGTTCCTGGCCGAGAAGGGCGAGGGCGTGCACCACATCGCGGTGCGAACGCTGAACTTCGCCGAGATGGTCGCCCGTGAGGCGGCTCTGGGACGGGGCCTGCTGCTGCGTGGCACGTTCAGCGGCATTGACCTGGCCTATCTCGATACGACCCGCGAGCTCGGCGTTCCAATCGAGATCGGCAGCTTGCCCGAATACCAGGGGTCATAGCCACGGTCGGCGCGACACCGCGCATAAAGCGGCCTACCACGACGCGTCCGACTAGGCGCGGTCGTTGATGTCCTGCTCAAGCTGCCGTGCCGATGCCAGAATGTCATCGAAACTCGGCGGGGTGCCGAAGATCATGGCCGCCGTATTGGCATAGTCGCGCGTGAGCGCGTCCACCATCTTTGGAGCGGGCGCGATCGCGAAACTGCCCGGGACTGCTGAGGCGAGGTCATAGTCGGGACGGTCGAAAAACATTCGTGTGTGCCGCACACAATCGGCGCCAAGATCGAGATCGCCGAGCGCGGCCTTTCCGGTCTCGGATCCGAGAAGACAGTGCAGGTCATAATAGTGCCGAGACACCCGCTGGCCTTCCTGCCGCAGTTCGCCGCGCCGCTCGTACCAGCGGCGCAATCCATGGGCGATCACCACCTTGTCCCAAAAGGTGCGGGTCGCCTCGATCGTGGTCACGTCGGCGACGGTGAGATCAATGCCTGCCGCTTCCTCCGCGACATAGGGCGTGATCGTGATGGGGCGATTGGGATCGAGCGCCGATTTCGCCCCGGACTCGAGGCGTATGGCCGGTCGCACATAGGCGCCATCACGCGGCTCGACCTCGGGATACCAGAGGAGCAGGGTCTGACCATCGGCATCGGCTTCGTCGAGCTCCACCCGTCCGGCGCCGTTCGTAATGTCGGCAAGTTGAGCGCTGAGGAAGTCTCGCAGCGGCCCTGTGATATACGCACGGCAGGCGTCCCGGATGGCGTCGAGCTTGGCGCGGCGTTTCTTGTTCGACAGTCTCTCAAGCTCTACGACGGAGGCAGCCTCGTCGTGGCTCCCCCGCAGGCCGTTCGTGGTAGAGCGAATTGAGGGTCCAGCAGACCCAGAAATCCTTTTCGACATTGCCCACCGGAGCTCCGATCCGATTGGCCGTGGCGAGGAACAGGTCGAGCCGGTCACGTGGGGATGCCGCGATGACCTGGCGGTAAGCATCGGTGCTCATGGCTTCGCCTCGTGCGGGTCCGCCCTCAGGATTTCGCGGAGGAACTCCTGCATCCAGATCGGCACGGCGGAGAGACCGGCGCGCAGATCCTCGCGAATGGCCTCGCCGTGCTTGGGGTCAGCAAACAGGCGGCGCAACGTCGCCTGGATACGCTTCCGTTCGCCCTTCTGGGTCAGCATGTCCTGCATCCAATGCAAGGCCTGGACGACCCGCATCCCCGGCCGATCCGCCCAATAGAGGCGGCTAGGGGCAGCGTATTTGAAGTGGATTTCCTGCGTGCCGAGCTTGATTGGCTTCAACCGCGCATCGACCAGTACTTCTATTCGGGCGGGGACGGCGGTCGTCAGGCCGAGGTCGTTGGCGGCCGTCATACCATCGATGACGGCGCGCGCCCGATCGCGGCGCGTGACGGCGCGGATCACAGCGCGATAATCCGGCACGGTGGCGCGGCCAGTCAGGTTGTTCGTGCGCGGCCGGTCATAGAGGCCTCGGTCGATCCGGCGCAGCTCCTCGGCGGCTGCCAGGCGCTGCAGGGTTTTGTCCACGGCGGCGCGCGCGCCGAGATCGGCGAAGTCGCCGGGGGTCCAGACCTCGTCGGGTTTGGACTCAATGCGGGCAAGCAGGCGCGAGCGAAGATCGGTATCGGGCTCAACTATGGGCATGTCCGAAATATGCTACAAGTTTCGGACAAAGGCAAGGTATGAGTCCGAAATATGCTACAATTTTCGGACACTCCGTGGCGTCCAAACTCCAAAATGGAACTCGCATTTTCGCATTGAAGGATATGGCCCGAGCATCGAATGCCTCCTTCCGCAGGGGCACGACATCATCCCGGTTGACTCTTAGCCAAGACGAGAACAAATGTAGAACATATCACAGGCTTTCCGCGTTTCAAAGGGTCAGATGAGTGTATCGGCGCCCCCTGCTGCCATTTCCGAGCTTCGAGACCGCATCGCGCGTCTCGAAGGTGGAAATGCACGCGAGCGTACGGTTTTGCCGTTCGGAGTGGCCGCGATTGACAGGGTTCTGCCGGGAGGGGGATTGGTTTTAGGCGGCCTGCACGAGGTCGCGGGCGGTGGAAATGGCTCCGTCGATGGCGCAGCCGCGGCACTCTTCGCTGCCGGTATTGCCGCGCGCACGGTGGGCAAGGTGCTGTGGTGCGTTACCCGGCCCGATCTTTTCGCGCCTGCGATCGAACAGGCCGGCCTTCCTCCGGGGAGAGTCATCTATGTTGAGGCCGGCGACGAGAAATCCGTCCTCGCCTGTTTTGAGGAGGGCCTTCGAGGCGGTTTCGGCGCGGTTATTGCCGAGATTGTCCGGCTTTCGATGACGGCCTCGCGGCGGCTGCAACTCGCCGCCGAGAGCTCCGGCGCCATCGGCATCGCCATTCGCCGCTGGCGTCGGCAGACGGAGGCCACGGACTTTGGCCAACCAACCGCCTCAGAAACCCGGTGGCGGGTGTCGGTCCTGCCGTCGACACCATTGCCCGTTCAGGGGATTGGACGCGCGCGCTGGTATCTCGAGCTGATCCGATGCCGGGCCGGAGAGAGTGCAGATTTCATAGTGGAGGCATGCGATGCCAAGGGTCGTATCGCTCTTCCTTCCGTCGTGGCCGACAGACCGCTTCAGAAGGAAATCGGGCGACGCCGCGCCTCCGCCTGAGACGCCGCTCGTGCTCATCGGCCGCGACGGACGTCGCCGTGTTGTGCTCGCGGCCGATGCGGCAGCACGCGCCGCCGGCCTGCGCATCGGCATGCCGGCGAGCAAGGCGCAGGCCCTCGTTCCGGGCCTGATCGTTCATGATGCAGAACCTGAGGCAGATGTCGACGCGCTCGAGCGGTTGGCGCTATGGGCGCTTCGCCGCTATGCGCCGATCGTCGCTGCCGATCCGCCGGACGGCATCGTGATCGACACGACCGGCGCCGACCATCTGCATGGTGGCGAGGCTGTGATGCTGACCGAAATGGTGGCGCGGCTTGGCGGCTCCGGTTTAGCGGCGCGCGCCGCAATCGCCGATACTTGGGGGGCGGCTCACGCAATGGCCCGCTTCGGTACACGGCAGACCCTTGTCGTTCCGTCCGGCGAGATTGCACAGGCGATCCTGCCTTTGCCGATCGCCGCCCTCCGTCTTCCCGCCGTGACGATCGATAGCCTGCGACGGCTCGGCTTCGAGAGAGTTGCCGACCTCGCCGCTATGCCACGCGCGTCGCTCGCGTTGCGTTTTGGACCGGAGCCCGGCCGCCGCCTTGACCAGGCCCTTGCACGGGTGAGCGAACCGATCGATCCGATCCGGCCGGAGGAGATTGTGGAGGTGCGCCGCAATTTTGCCGAACCGATCGGCGCGCCAGAGACGATCGCCCGCTATACGGGCAAGCTGGCGGCCGAACTTTGCGCCGAACTCGAGACGCGAGGGCAGGGCGCGCGCCGGCTCGATCTTCTGTTCTTCCGTGTCGACAATCGCGTCGAGGCGATCCGTATCGGCACAGCAATGCCGGTGCGTGACACGAAGCGCTTGACCCGGCTTCTCACAGATAAAATAGAAACAATCGATCCAGGGTTCGGCATCGAGCAGATTCGGCTTGCCGCGACCGTTGCCGAGCCGCTGCGGGCCAAGCAGACGATTTCCTCGCTCGCCGAGGCACCCGAACCCGACGTCTCGGATGTAATCGACATCCTCGCCAACCGTGTCGGTGAGGAGCGGCTCTATCGCTTCGCCCCGGTGCAGAGCGACGTTCCCGAACGGTCGGTCCAACGCATTGCGCCGATGGCGCCCGACACCGGCGAGGGCTGGCCCGGCCATTGGCCGCGTCCGTCGCGGCTGCTGCCGCGGCCCGAGCCGATCGAGACGGTCGCACTTCTTCCCGACCATCCGCCCGTGACCTTCACCTGGCGCGGGGTGCGCCGCCGCGTGAAGCGGGCGGACGGCCCGGAACGGGTTTTCGGAGAATGGTGGAAGCGCGACGCCGAGCTCGCGGCGGTGCGGGATTATTTTCAGGTCGAGGACGAGAACGGCGAGCGCTACTGGGTCTACCGCGCCGGCGACGGCGAGGATGCGGCGACCGGATCACACACATGGTTCATGCATGGGATCTTCGGATGACTGTCGGAACCCGATATGCCGAGTTGCAGGTCACCTCGCATTTCTCGTTCCTGCGGGGAGCATCGTCCTGCGAGGAGCTGTTCGCACAGGCGGCATTGCTCGGCATCGAAGCGCTCGCCGTCGTCGACCGCAATTCGCTTGCCGGCATCGTGCGCGCCCACGAAGCGGCGAAGACGACAGGTGTCCGGTTGATCGTTGGCTGCCGTCTCGATCTCGCCGAGGGCATGTCGGTGCTGGTCTATCCGACCGACCGACCGGCCTATTCGCGGCTCTGCCGCCTGCTGTCGCTCGGCAAGGGCCGCGCCGGCAAAGCCAAGTGTCATCTCGAATGGGATGATGTCGTCGCCTATGGCGAAGGACTGATCGCGGTGCTCGTTCCCGACGAATCCGATGACCTATGTGCCGTCCGTCTGCGGCGGCTGCGCGAGATCTTCGGCGATCGCGCCTATCTGGCGCTCACCTTGCGCAGACGCCCGAACGACCAGCTGCGGCTTTACGAGCTGGCAAATCTGGCGGCTGCGATGCGTGTGCCGACCGTCGTCACCAATGATGTGCTGTTCCACGAGCCGGCTCGCCGCATGATGCAGGATGTCGTCACCTGCGTCCGCCACAACGTCACCATCGATGACGCCGGCTTCCGGCGCGAACGTCATGCCGATCGTTACCTCAAACCTGGCGACGAGATGGCGCGGCTATTCGGCCGCTATCCCGAGGCCTTGGCGCGCACCGTCGAAATCGCCGAGCACTGCCGATTCTCCCTCGATGAGCTCGCCTACCAATACCCCGAGGAAAAGACCATGCCGGGCCTCACCGCGCAGCAGGCGCTCGAAAAACTTACCTGGGAAGGTGCGGCCCGCCGTTACCCCGAGGGCCTGCCCGACAAGGTGGTCGGCATCCTGAAACACGAATTGCGGCTGATCGAGACGCTCCAATACGCGCCGTATTTTCTGACCGTGAACTCGATCGTTCGTTTCGCCCGTAGCCAGGACATCCTCTGCCAGGGCCGCGGCTCGGCCGCCAATTCGGCGGTCTGTTACGTGCTCGGCATCACCTCCATCGATCCCGAACGCAACAACCTCCTGTTCGAGAGGTTCGTCAGCCAGGAGCGGCGGGAGCCGCCTGACATCGATGTCGACTTCGAGCACGAGCGGCGCGAGATCGTCATGCAGTGGGTCTATGAAACCTACGGCCGTGATCATGCAGCACTCTGTTCCACCGTCATCCGCTATCGCACCAAGGGCGCGGTTCGCGATGTCGGCAAGGCGCTCGGCCTGCCCGAAGACATGACCAAACTCCTGTCCTCCCAGATCTGGGGTCATGGCGAGGCGGTCGATGAGCAGCGCGCGCAAGAGCTCAACCTCAATCTCGGCGATCGCCGGCTGCGCCTCACCCTCGAACTCGCCGCGCAACTTGCCGGCACCCCGCGCCATCTCTCGCAGCATCCGGGTGGTTTTGTCCTGACGCACGATCGGCTCGACGATCTCGTGCCGATCGAACCGGCGGCGATGAAGGATCGCCAGGTCGTGGAATGGGACAAGGACGATATCGACGCCTTGAAGTTTATGAAGGTCGACGTGTTGGCGCTCGGAATGCTGACGGCGATGAAGCGGTCATTCGATCTCCTGTCCGAGCACAAGGGCGTCACACTCGACCTCGCAACGATCCCGGCCGAGGATCCGCGCACCTACGCGATGATCAGAAAGGCTGACACGCTCGGCACCTTCCAGATCGAATCCCGCGCGCAGATGTCGATGCTGCCGCGCATGAAACCCCGGACATTCTACGACCTGGTCATCGAGGTGGCGATCGTCCGTCCGGGGCCGATCCAGGGCGACATGGTCCATCCCTATCTTCGTCGGCGCGACGGCAAGGAAGCGGTGACGTTTCCGACACCGGAGCTCGAGCGCGTTCTGGGCAAGACGCTCGGTGTGCCGCTGTTTCAGGAGCAGGCAATGCAGGTGTCCATGGTCTGCGCCGGCTTTTCCGCCGGCGAGGCCGACCAGCTGCGGCGCGCCATGGCCACCTTCAAGCACACCGGCGGTGTCTCAAAGTTCCGCGACAAGCTGATCAACGGCATGATCGCCAACGGCTACACGCCTGAGTTTGCCGAAAAGACCTTTTCGCAACTGGAGGGTTTTGGAAGCTACGGCTTCCCTGAAAGCCACGCCGCCTCCTTCGCGCTGATCGCTTATGCCTCGAGCTGGATGAAATGCTGGCATCCGGATGTGTTCTGTGCGGCGCTCTTAAACTCGCAGCCGATGGGCTTTTATCTGCCGGCCCAGATCGTGCGTGACGCCCGCGATCATGGCGTCGAGGTGCGCCCCGTCTGCGTCAATGCCAGCCGCTGGGATTGCACGCTCGAGCCGATCGATGACGAAGATTGCTTCGCTGTCCGGCTTGGCCTGCGCATGGTGAAGGGTCTCGCCAATGATGACGGGGCGGCGATCGTCGCGGCGCGGGCCGACGAGCCCTTCGCCTCGGTAGACGATCTTTGGCGCCGCGCCGGCGTGCCAGCGGCTTCACTGGTCCAGCTCGCCGAGGCCGATGCCTTTTTGCCGGATCTGAACCTTGCCCGCCGCGATGCGCTCTGGGCGATCAAGGCGCTGCGCGATGAACCTTTGCCCCTGTTTGCGGCCGCTACTTCCCGCCAGCAGAAGACCGTGCCGGAGATCCACGAGCCCGTCATCACGCTCAGGCCGATGACGGCCGGCCGCGAGGTCGTGGAGGATTGTGGTCATGTCGGGCTGACCTTGCGCAGCCATCCGGTCTCGTTCCTGCGTGCCGATCTTCGTCGCCGTCGCATCGTGACCTGTCAGGAAGCCATGCAGGCGCGGGACAGAAGTTGGCTCGAGGCTGCGGGCCTGGTGCTGGTCCGGCAGCGGCCGGGCTCGGCCAAAGGCGTGATGTTCCTCACCATGGAAGATGAGACGGGCGCCGCAAACGTCGTCGTCTGGGTCAAGGTGTTCGAGAAATTCCGGCGCGTGCTTCTTTCGTCGGCCATGCTCGGCGTGCGCGGCCGTATCCAGCGCGAAGGCGAGGTGGTTCATCTCGTCGCCTACGAGCTGACCGATCTGTCGGCCGAACTCGCCAGTGTGGGAAACCGCGAGACGCCGTTTCCATTGCCGCACGGCCGCGGTGACGAGGCGCACCATGGCGGATCGGGCATCGATCCGCGGAGCCTGCCGAAGGGCCGAAACATCGTCGATCCCTTATGCCGAGCTCGGCATAAGGGATCTTATCCCGACCCGGAGACTATGCCGATCAAGCTGCCTAAGCCACGGGACTTTCGATAAAATAGACTCGCCGGATCGGCATAATGTTTTCTTCTCCTGCAGCAAACGCTCAGGAGAATGACGTGACAAATGCCTATGACCTAAATAGCGGCCGACTACGGCAACGCTTTGATGATTGGCGCTATCGCCCAAGTGTTCGCCTTTACATCTCGCGCATGCAAGACGACGGCTACAGTCGCCCGCACACGTACAATTCCACGAGGGCAGTCGGGGAGTTTGCTCGATGGTTGATGGACGAGCATGGGAACGGAGGCGACGTCAACGAATATACCATCTCCCAATACCTAGCTGTTCGAGCGCAGCGCAGGACGCTTCCCAATGGCTATCGAGCGGCTCTTTCGCGCCTATTGTTTCTGCTACGCGAGAGCGGCGATGTTCCGCCCGCTACCCCAAAGCGGGATCAGCACCAGGAAGTCATTGCCGCGTTTGGGCAGTACCTGCAGCACAGACGCGGCCTCCAGTTGCGGACGATAGCGTCCCAGACATGGCACGCGCTTCCGTTTCTAAGGGAGATTTGGGGCGGGGGCGACCGTGAGCTGAGGACGATCAAGCGGCTAGATGTCGTCCAATACGTGGAGCGCCGCGCTCGTCGTCGAAGTGCCCGAACGACGCAGACGATGTGCACAGGGCTTCGATCCTTTCTGAGGTATCTGCATGCGGAAGGTCTTGTTGATGACGACCTTGCTTCCGCTGTTCCGTCGCTAAGAACGTGGAAGCACGCGACGCTCCCAACGTTTCTGACGGCCCCGCAGTTGGATGCCGTGCTGGCCCATTGCGATCGGAGCACGGCTGCGGGCCGTCGCGACTACGCCATCCTGCTGATGCTGGTGAGACTCGGCCTCCGTGCCAACGAGGTGGCGACACTCAAGCTGGACGATATCGATTGGGAATCCGGACTATTCTCGATCCAGGGCAAAGGTCGCCAGCAAGCAGTAATGCCACTCCCCACAGATGTCGGGACAGCCATCGTGGATTATCTTCAAAACGGTCGTCCCTCGTCGGCCTGCCGGCAGGTGTTTCTGCGTGCCGACACACCCTGCACAGCGTTTCCTTCAGCTGGCGGTGTCGTGCTCATTGCCAGGCGAGCAATAAAGCGAGCTGGCATAAGCGGACTGGCTCATCACGGGTCGCATGTCTTTCGCCATACTCTGGCGACCAGCATGATCAGGACAGGTGCAACACTCACCGAGATTGGCCAAATCCTGCGTCACCAGCATCACGATACAACCCGCATCTACGCCAAGGTAGATCTTCCCAGGTTGCGGATGCTGAGCCTAGCGTGGCCGGGAGGCGCACAATGACCCGGCTCCTGGATATGCTCGAGCCCTATCTCCAGACGCGACGAGATTACGGCTTCCGAACCAAAGGCGACCAGGGCCGGCTCCGGGACTTCGTGGCCTTTATGAATGCGAGCGGCGCTGACGTCATTACCGGCAGATTGGCAATCGAGTGGGCTACAAGAGCCGGCGCTCCAGCAACCTGGGAAGTACGGCTCTCGCCGGTGAGGTCGTTCGCCAAGTACCTAGCGAACAGCGACCCGCGAACGGAGATCCCGCCCACCGGAGTGTTCCCGCAACACCGTCGTCCCCAACCCCACATCTATTCCGAGGCCGAGGTCGAGGATCTT
>NZ_JAAKZF010000113.1 GCF_011045125.1 Allomesorhizobium camelthorni
GCCGTGACGAGCTCCGGAGCTAAGCAGGACCAACGATTTGCTTAATCCTCCTCGCCGCCGACTGTAGGAGCGCGGCGAGTTCTTTGCGCCTGTTCTGCATGCGATAGAGGGGGCCGGCCACAGCAAGTCCGAAACGCCTTTCGCCATCCAGGATTGGCACGCCAAGTCCCATCACGTCCGGCGTGGTTTCTGCGTGGTCCTCGCACCAGCCACGCGCGATCGCCTCCTCCAGGTTCGCGGCTAGTTCCTTGGACGTCGTCTTCGTGGTCGTCTGATGAGCGACGTAGGTCAGCGAACGCAGGATTCGCTCGCGCTCGTCCGGGGGATAGGTGGTGAGAATCGCCTTGCCGCTTGACGTCGTGTGCATCGGGCGCCTGTCGCCCACCTTCGCAGAATAGCGGATGAGCGCCGGCGACTCCACGACATCGACATAGATCACATGGTCGTTATCCCGCGCGGACAGAAGGGCCGTCTCGCCGGTGCTCTTGGCAAGCGCCTCCAGTTCCCCGTGAATTCTCTCGAGAAACGGGTCTCCTTCCATCACCGAGCGCGCCAGATCGAGCAGGCGCCGGGTCGGATAGAATCCGCCCCTCGCTTTGGTCTCGTACAGGAAGCCGCGGACGACCAGCGTGTCGATGAGGTTAAAGGTGCTGGATTTCGGCATGCCCAGCACCTTGGAAAGCGCGGTTAGGGTCAGGGGCGCTTTGTTCCGCGCATAGATCTCAAATAGGTCGAGCAGATTTTCGACCTGCTTCACCCGCATGCCTTCCTCCCTGAAGTCGCGTGCATGCCTTCCTCTGTTCATATACATGAACTTCTTTGCTCTGCAATGAAAGATATTTGACTCGCCAGACGGGCCCGAGTAGCGTTTGGTCAACCGGGCAAAGACCCGGAGGAAAGAACAAACGCATTGGGAGGACAATGGCTGAGGACGTGATCCTGTCTGCCGCCGGCCTGACCAAGGAATTCAAGGGATTCCTTGCTGTCAACAATGTCGACCTGAAGGTCGCCCGCGGAGCCATTCACGCCCTCATCGGCCCCAACGGCGCCGGAAAGACCACGTGCTTCAATCTCCTGACCAAATTCCTGCAGCCGACGCGCGGAACGATAGTCTACAACGGTCGCGACATTTCCGCCATGCAGCCCGCCGACATCGCGCGGCTGGGGCTCGTGCGATCGTTCCAGATTTCCGCCGTATTCCCGCACATGACCGCGCTCGAGAATGTGCGTATCGCGCTCCAGCGTCAGCGCGGCGACAGCTTCGATTTCTGGCGGTCAGAACGCGTGCTGTCGACGCTGAACGGCCGGGCCCTGGAATTGCTCGATGAAGTCGGACTTGCCGAATTCGCCGACGCGCTGGCCGTCGAGCTTCCTTACGGCCGGAAACGGGCGCTGGAGATCGCAACGACGCTGGCGCTCAACCCGGACATGCTGCTTCTCGATGAACCCATGGCCGGCATGGCGCAGGAGGACATCGAGCGCATTTCCGGCCTTATCGGGCGCATCTCCAAGAACCGCACCATCCTGATGGTCGAGCACAATTTGTCGGTCGTGGCGTCGCTGTCGGACCGCATAACCGTTCTTGCGCGCGGCCAGGTGCTCGCCGAAGGCGATTATGCCGCCGTCTCGAAGGACCCGCGCGTGATCGAGGCCTATATTGGAGAAGTTTATACCGGAGCCGGTCATGGCTGACGCAGCACTCGCGGCCAAGCCGGCGGCGCCGCCCGCCGTCACGCCGCTTCTGAGGGTCGAAGGCCTGCAAGGCTGGTACGGCGAAAGCCATGTCCTGCACGGGGTGAATTTCGAGGTCGGCGAAGGCGAGGTCGTGACGCTGCTTGGCCGCAACGGGGCGGGCAAGACGACGACGCTCAAGGCAGTGATGGGGATCCTCTCCAAGCGCTCGGGCTCCGTCGCCTTCGGCGGACGGGAGACGATCAGGCTGCCGTCGCGCGCGATCGCGCGGATGGGCATCGCCTATTGCCCGGAGGAACGCGCGATCTTCTCCAGCCTTTCGGTCGAGGAGAATTTGATGTTGCCGCCCGAGGTGCGGCCCGGTGGGCTCAGTGTCGCGCAGGTCTTCGAACTCTTTCCCAACCTGAAGGAACGCCTGTCGAGCCAGGGCACCAAGCTTTCCGGCGGCGAACAGCAGATGCTGGCGATCGGCCGCATCCTGCGCACCGGCGCGCGGCTCTTGCTGCTCGATGAACCGACCGAGGGGCTGGCGCCCGTCATCGTCCAGCAGATCGGGCGCACGATCGCGCGGCTCAAGGACGAAGGCTTCACCATCGTGCTCGTCGAACAGAATTTCCACTTCGCGGCGTCGGTCGCGGACCGACACTACGTGGTGGAACAGGGGCGCGTGATCGACACGATCCCCAACGGCGAACTCAATGCCAACATCGACAAGCTGCACGCCTATCTGGGCGTCTGAACTATCATCAATGGCGCGGTGCGCCGCAATCGGAGGAGATATCAATGAGGAAGACAGGATTCATTCTCGCATCTCTCGCGGGCCTGCTGATGGCCGGCGCAGCGTATGCCCAGACGGCGATCAAGATCGGCGTCCTCAACGACCGGTCGGGCATCTATGCCGACATTTCCGGCGAAGGATCGGTCGTCGCCGCGCAGATGGCGGCGGACGATTTCGGCAAGGACAAGGGCATCGCTGTCGAGATCGTCTCGGCCGACCATCAAAACAAGCCGGACGTGGGCTCCAACATCGCGCGCCAGTGGTACGACACCGAAGGCGTCGACGTGATCGCCGACGTGCCGACTTCGTCGGTGGCCCTCGCGGTCAACGACATCACCAAGGAGAAAAACAAGATTTTCCTGGTTTCGGGCGCCGCCTCCTCGGACCTGACTGGTAAGGCCTGTTCTCC
The DNA here is from genome assembly GCF_011045125.1 of Allomesorhizobium camelthorni. GTDB lineage: Bacteria > Pseudomonadota > Alphaproteobacteria > Rhizobiales > Rhizobiaceae > Allomesorhizobium > Allomesorhizobium camelthorni. The sequence continues at coordinate 2,880 of NZ_JAAKZF010000113.1, forward strand.
CAACACGGTCCATTGGACCTATGATACGTGGGCACTCGCCAACGGTACCGGAAGTGCGATGGTTGCGGCCGGCGGTGACACCTGGTTCTTCCTAACCGCCGACTACGCCTTCGGCCACGCGCTCGAGCGCGACACGGCAGCGGTCGTCGAGGCCGCGGGCGGCAAGGTTCTCGACACGGTGCGCCACCCGTTCCCCGGTCAGGACTTCTCCTCGTTTCTGCTGCAGGCTCAAGGGTCCGGCGCCAAGGTGATCGGCCTCGCCAACGCCGGCGGCGATACGATCAACGCCATCAAGCAGGCGTCGGAATTCGGCATCACCCAGGGCGGCCAGTCGCTCGCCGGGCTTCTGATGTTCGTCAACGACGTCCATGCGCTCGGCCTCGACGTTGCGCAGGGCCTCGTGCTCACCGAGAGCTTCTACTGGGATCTCAACGACCAGACCCGCGCATGGTCGGCCAAGTTCGAGGACAAGACCGGCAAGAAGCCAAGCATGATCCAGGCCGGCGTCTATGCAGCCGTGCTGCACTACCTGAAGGCCGTGGAAGCGGCCGGAGGCAAGGATCCGGCCGCCGTCATGGCCAAGATGAAGGAAATGCCGACGGACGATCCGCTGTTCGGCAAGGGCGTGGTGCGCGCCGACGGCCGCAAGGTACACGAAATGTACCTCTTCCGCGTGAAGAAGCCGGACCAGTCGAAGGGCGAATGGGACCTTTACGAGACCGTCGCCACGATTCCCGCCGACAAGGCGTTCCGTCCGCTGACCGACGGCGGCTGCCCGCTCGTCAAATGACGGGTTGACCGAAGGACGCGCGGGTCCGCCGGCGCGTCCTTCGTTTCCATCGTTCACGTCCAACGACCAGGATCGCCCGCCATGTTCGATCTCCTCGGCATCCCGCCGCAGGCCCTGTTCGGCCAGCTTCTGCTCGGCCTCATCAACGGCTCCTTCTACGCGATGCTAAGCCTCGGACTGGCGATCATCTTCGGGCTCCTGAACATCATCAACTTCACGCATGGCGCGCAATACATGATGGGCGCCTTCGTCGCCTGGATGCTGCTCAACTACCTCGGCATCCCCTATTGGGGCGCGCTGATCCTCGTGCCGGTCATCGTCGGCGCGACGGGCGTCGTCATCGAGCGGCTGCTCATTTCGCGCCTCTACCATCTCGACCATCTCTACGGGTTGCTTTTGACCTTCGGCCTCGCGCTCATCATCACCGGCCTCTTCCGCAACCAGTACGGCATTTCCGGCCTGCCCTACGGCATGCCGAGCCAGCTTGCCGGCGGGCAGAATCTCGGCTTCATGTTCCTGCCCAACTATCGCGGCTGGGTCGTCCTCGTCTCGCTCGTCGTCTGCCTCGGCACATGGTTCGTCATCGAGAAGACGCGGCTCGGGGCCTATCTCCGCGCCGCGACGGAGAACCCGACCATGGTCGGCGCCTTCGGCATCAACGTCCCTCGGCTCATCACGCTCACCTACGGTTTCGGCGTCGCGCTCGCGGCGTTCGCCGGCGTGCTTGCCGCGCCGATTTATGCGGTCAACCCGAACATGGGCGCTGATCTCATCATCGTCGTCTTCGCCGTGGTGGTCATCGGCGGCATGGGATCTATCCTCGGCTCGATCGTCACCGGCTTCGGCCTCGGGCTCATCGAGGGGCTGACCCGCGTCTTCTACCCCGAGGGCTCCGCCGTCGTGATCTTCGTCATCATGGCGATCGTGCTGCTCGTCAAGCCCGCCGGGCTTTTCGGGAGGGCCGCCTGATGGCCGCCAACACGCACACGCTCGACCTGCCCGCCGTCGGCCGCCCCGGCGCGATCGGCATGCCGACGCACCACAAGCTGATCTTCCTCGGCTTTTTGGCGCTCGCCCTCGTGGCGCCCTACGTGCTTTATCCCGTCTTCCTGATGAAGGTGCTCTGCTTCGCGCTCTTTGCCTGCGCCTTCAACCTGCTGCTCGGCTTCGGCGGGCTCCTGTCCTTCGGCCATGCCGCCTATTTCGGCAGCGCGAGCTACGTCTCGGCCCATGCGGCCAAGGTCTGGGGCCTGACCCCGGAACTCTCGATCCTGACCGGAACGCTCGCGGCGGCCGTGCTCGGCCTCGCGATCGGTTCGCTCGCGATCCGCCGGCAAGGCATCTACTTCGCCATGGTGACGCTGGCCTTCGCCCAGATGGTGTTCTTCTTCTCCGTGCAGGCGCCCTTCACCGGCGGCGAGGACGGCATCCAGTCGGTGCCGCGCGGCCATCTCTTCGGCCTGATCTCGATGGCGCCTGACCGCAACCTCTATTTCTTCGTACTCGCGGTCGTCTTCGCCGGGCTGCTGATCATCTACCGCATCATCCATTCGCCGTTCGGCCAGGTGCTGAAGGCCATTCGCGACAACGAGCCGCGCTCGGTCTCGCTCGGCTACCGCGTCGACCGCTACAAGCTCGCGGTGTTCGTCCTGTCGGCCGCGCTCGCAGGCCTTGCCGGCGCAACCAAGGCGATCGTGTTCCAGCTCGCATCCTTGACCGACGTCTACTGGACGATGTCCGGCGAGGTCGTGCTGATGACACTTCTCGGTGGCATGGGCACCGTGTTCGGTCCAATCGTGGGGGCGGCGATCATTGTCGCGATGCAGAATTACCTTGCGACCTTTGGCGCATGGGTGACCGTCATCCAAGGCGTGATCTTTGTCATCAGCGTCCTTTTGTTTCGCGAGGGCATCATCGGGGTTTTGTCCAAATGGCTCAAGAAGCCACTTTGAACGCCAACTCACCGAGGAACATCTTGTACGGCTGAGCCACGTGCCCCAGCCGACAGGCGCGGCAGTGCCGAAGAAACCCCAGGCAACGAGCAGAAACGTGACCGGGACCGGTATCGCTCCGAACGCGATGAGCCCCACGGCGAGAACAGCCATCACGAGCGGGATTACGACCAGGATGCCGAACAATCGGGTTCGCAGCAACAGGCCGATCCACCAGGTGCCCGCAACGCCCGCCAGACCCATGACCAACAGCATGACCGAGAGCACCGTGATGTTCACGTGGGTCACGCCCTCCAGGAATGGACGCAGATAGGTGAAGAGCGCGAACTGTCCCATGAAGAGCATCAGGATGGAAGCCATGCCGAGCGCGATCGGGCGGCGGCCGAGCAGCACAAGCACGTTGCCGGACGCACTCCTTCCGCGCGGCGGGAGTGAAGGAAGGCTGATCCACTGCCAGACGATTGCCAGCAGGCCGAGAGGCACGACGAGGAAGAAAGCGCCACGCCATCCGACATAGGCTCCGAGAAAACTGCCCAGCGGGGCGGCGATCGTCGCCGCGATCGCATTACCTGCGTTTAGCATGGCAAGGCCCTTGGGGACGAGGTCTTCGGATACGAGACGATCGAGGCCATCGAGCAGGATGCCGAGGGCAGGAAGGTGGTCGAGGCGTGGGTCGCCCATCAAGTCCCGCAATGCGGCTACTGCCAGTCCGGCCAGGTGATGGCTGCGACGGCGCTCCTCAAGCAGACGCCGCAGCCGACCGAGGACGACATCGCCGGCGCGATGGTGAATCTCTGCCGCTGCGGCACCTACAACGCGATCTCGGCTGCCGTCCGGCAGGCCGCGCAGGCTTGAGGAGAAGTCCATGAACGACATGACTCCCATTCACGGCCGCTCGTCCACTCGCGGCAAAGACGGACCGCTCAATGTCTCGCGTCGCGGCTTCCTCGGCGGTGCTGCAGCACTGGTTCTTTCGGTCGCGGTGCCGGTCGGACGCGCCCGGGCGCAGGCCGCTGCTGCCGTGACGCCCGGCACGCGCGTCAACGCCTTCCTGGAAATCCGCCCCGACAGCACCGTGCTGTTTCGCAGCGCCTTCATCGAAGGCGGGCAGGGTATCTTCACCGCCATGGCGCAGATCGTCGGCGAAGAGCTGGATGTCGACCCGACGAACTTCACGGTCGAAGGCGCCCCTCCCGGTCCCGACTATCTTTTGACCGGCGGTGGCCGCTTCACCGGCGGCAGCATGTCGGTGCGCATGAGCTACGAGATCATGCGCAAGCTCGGCGCCTCGGCGCGGCAGATGCTGCTTCAGGCAGCGGCTGAACGGCTCGGCGTGCCGCTGTCGGAGCTGTCGACCGAACCGGGCCGCGTGATCCATGCGGCAAGCGGGCAGTCGCTGGCTTACGGAGAAGTCGCCGATGCTGCGGCTGAGTTACCGGTGCCAACTGATGTCGCGCTGGGTGACCGTGCCGACTTCCGCTGGATCGGCAAGCCGGTCGCAAGGCTCGACGCACGAGACAAGTCCACAGGTCGCGCGCACTACGCAATCGACCTCAAGGTTGACAACATGCTCCACGCCGCTGTCCAGCACAGCCCGCGCCTCGGCGGCGAACCGGGCGCGCTGGCAAATGAGGGCGAAGTCCAGGCCATGCCGGGCGTGCATTCCATCCACCGGCTGCCCGGCGCGGTAGCAGTTTTGGCGGACAGTTGGTGGCGGGCGCGCCGGGCCGTCGAAGCCCTTGAGGTCACCTGGTCGGAACCTGCTGGGGGAACGCCTCACGCCATGCCAGCCGATTTCTCGTCGGACGCGCACAAGAAGATGCTGAAGACGACGCCGGGCGATGGCATCGCCTTTGAGCAGGAAGGTGACGCCGCGGGTGCCCTTGCAGGCGCGGCGCGAGTCGTGGAGGCCACCTATGATGCGCCGTATCTCGTGCACGGACAACTCGAGCCGCCGTCGGCGATCGCGCGCTGGAACGAGGACGGCACGCTTGAGCTGTGGATCCCCAACCAGGCGCCGGAGATGTTCCAGGCTGACGCTGCGAAAGTCGCGGGCATCGAGCCGGACAAGGTTATCATCCATTCCCCAATGCTCGGCGGCTTCTTCGGCCGGCATTTCCTCTATCAGTCAGCCAATCCGTTCCCGCAGGCTATCCTGCTTGCCAGGGCGGCGGGGCAACCCGTCAAGCTCGTATGGAGCCGCGAAGAGGAATTCCTGCGCGACACGCTGCGGCCGATGAGCGCGGTGCGCTTCCGAGCCGGCCTCGATGCGAACGGTGTGCCGGTCGCCCTGGATGCGGTCGCCGTGTGCGAGGGGCCAACCGGTCGCTGGTTCGGCCGCCAGCCGGACAAGGTCGACAGTTCGGCAGTCGAGGGCATTGCCGGGAAGATCTATGCGATCGAGAACAGGCGTGTGGCGCAGATCCACGTGGACGACCCGGCGATCATCGGCTTCTGGCGCTCGGTCGGCCATTCGATGAATGATTTCTTCTACGAGACGTTCTTCGACGAGATGGCCGATGCGGGCCAGCAGGACCCCTATGAACTGCGGATGCAGCTTCTGGCGGACAGCCCGCGGCACAGCAATCTCCTTCAGGCGGTCGTGGATCTCTCCGGCGGGTGGAAGCGCGGTCCATTCACCGCGGAGGATGGCATGCGGCGTGCAAGGGGCGTCGCCATGGCCTCGCCATTCGGCAGCGAGGTCGCGACGATCGCCGAAGTGTCGCTCAGGGATGGCGGGGTCGTGGTTCACGACGTCTGGGTGGCGATCGATCCAGGCAGCATCGTCAATCCGGCCATCATCGAGGCGCAGGTGAACTCGGCAGTCGCCCTAGGCCTGTCCTCGGCGCTCCTGGAAGAAGTCGTCTATGTCGACGGCATGCCTCAGGCACGCAACTTCGACGGCTATCCCATCCTGCCGCCCGACCGCATGCCGCGCGTTCATGTTCGCATCGTGGAGAGCGGCTCGCCGATGGGCGGGATCGGCGAGCCCGGCCTGCCGGGCGTGCCGCCGGCGGTCGTCAATGCCGCCTCGGTGCTCACGGGCCAGCGCATCCGCAGCCTGCCGCTCTCGAAGCTCGACCTGAAGGGGATGGAAGGATGAGGAACATCGTATTAGTCGCCTCGATGGTGATCGCGGCGGCCTGGGCAACGGGCGCATCCGTTGCCCAGGAAGCGGATGCCGCTCCAGGAGAGCGCCTGTTCCAGCAGCGCTGTGGCGCCTGCCACCAGATCGCGACGACCCGCAACGGCGCCGGGCCTCATTTGCAGGGAGTGGTCGGCCGCGCCGCCGGCAGCGTCGAAGGGTTCAACTACTCGCCGGCCCTGCGCGACTCCGGCATCAATTGGACAGCCGACACGCTGGAAACCTATCTCACCAATCCGACCGCGATGGTTCGGGGCACTCGCATGGTCCAACGCTTCAACAACGCTGATGAGCGGGTAGCCATCATCGCGTTCCTCAGTAACCCGTAACGCGGCGCAAGGCTTACTTCGCGCCGTCCTGCCGGCGAACCGGACGGCGCGGCGCGTTTGCGGCTTGTCCGCCCGACCACTGCCGATGGCGCCCGACGGAGCGCGTGCCATAGACGTCGGGCGCGGCGGTACCATAGAGCTTCAGTGCGAAGGGTCGGAGCCGTGATCGGCAAGGACGCGACCGAGCCTGCCGGGGCATCGGCTCGGATTAATACCGCGATGGAGCGTTCTACGTCTCGACCGGGCCGTTCCGGACCGGCAGCTTTATGCGGCTTGGCTTCGGAAGCAGCCATTCTCCGACCCGCTACGGCTACTCGTGTCGCGACATCTGCCCTCCGGCCCATAGGCCGCAGATCTTAGCGGTGGAGGAACTTTACATCATCCAGAGGCCAGAAGGGGTTCCACCGCGGCCAGCACTTGCTTGCGCGCCTCTGCTTTGAGTGAGAGGATCGGACGAGGTGGTTCCGCTCGCCCAAGTCCGGCAACATCGAGAATCGCGTACATCACGCGCAAGCTGCCATAGGTCTTGAAGGTGTCCCAGAGCGGCTGGAGGACCCCGTCGAGCCGCCTTGCCTCTTCCGCGTCACCAGCCTGGGCGGCACGAACCAGCGCCAGAACCAGTCGCGGCAGTGTGCCGCCGAGGACACTGTAGAAAGCGTCCGCCCCCGCCAGCATTGCATCGGCCGTGCCCCAGTCGCCGCTGTAGCCGACAGCGAGCTGCGTGCGGCCGCGCAGGCTCGCCAGCTCGCCTGCGAAATCACCGCCTGCCGGAAGGGGCATCTTCACAGCCCGGATCGTCGGGAGACGTGACAGCCGCGCTAGCAGGTCGATGCCGAAGGTGAAGTGCGTCGTGCCCGGATTGTTGTAGATGCATAGCGGCAGGCCCGAGGCGCCCGTCACCGCGTGGTAATGCTCGTAGGCCTCGTCCTGCGTCAACGGCGTGTAGGAGACCGGCGCCATCAGGAGCGCGTCGGCACCCGCGGCCTCGGCGTCCCGCGCGAGATCCACCGCATGGTCGGTCCGCAGCGTGCCCACTCCGACGACGAGCGGCACGCGCCCGCGCCCGCATTCGCTTGCGGCCTCGACGGCACGCCGCCGCTCCTCGCGCGAGAGGTAGGCATAGATGCCCGTCGATCCGAGAAGGCCGATCGAGTCGACACCTGCCTCGCATAGCCGCTCCACGAGGCGCGCGAGCGTCTCGGTGTCGACGCGGCCGTGTTCGTCCGCCGGCGTGAGCGGGAAGGCTGACAGACCTCGGAACGGGGTGCCTGTTGTCATGGTCTTTTCCCGCAATCCTTCGTTTCGTCGCCGTCTTCAAACTCTCAATCGAAGCTGATCGGCGCAAAGCCATCATTGCCGCTCTTTGCACGAAAGCGCTAGACGAACACTTCCGAACATGTGGTCACCCGCTGCCGTGAGCACTAATTCACGCACCCGGGCGGCTTTACTAGGCGGAACACTTCACGCTCACACCGCGCTGCCGAAAATATGCCTGCATCAGCTTGCGGCCCGAACGGTTGTTCTGTGCTAGCCTGGTCGGATCGAACACTGCCTCTTTCATGCCCTCCCGTATCAGCGCTGCCTTGAGGGTCGCTATATGTACGTCGATGTCGGCATTGTTTGATTGGAGCGATGCATAGATGCTGTCGGTTGCCTCCGATACGGTCGGCTCGCTCACGGTTGTACTCCTTTGGTTGTTTCGGTGGCGGGTTAGCACAGATTGGCGGCTTGACCGATACCGAAAGACGGCAGATGCCCGTCAGCGGGGATTTCCCAGATTTGCCGCTGTCTCAGCGCTCGTTTTGCTCCCACTGTCCTTCCTGAGGGCGTAGCGTTGGTTTCCCGCTAAACAACGCGGCTTTTATCAACCAAAGACAGCTACGGCCGATTTGATGGTGATGCCACCATCGGGGCTTCGGCGCATCTGACGTCCCGTGGCGGCGCGAAAGACAGTCGGCAGTTGCAGCGCTGGCGGCACCCGTGACCAGAGCGTTCGCATGATTTCCCGGCCGTGCCGAGTTTTCCGAACGGCGCTTCCAGACACGACGCGCTGAGACCAGCGGAAGCCGATTTCATGGAAATAGAGATCGGCGTGTTGTGGGCTGATGTGGTGGAAGACGCCGGCGATGGTCCGCCGGACCCGGGAATTGAAACCCTCCACCGAATTGACGTGAACGGTGTCGCGAACATATTCGCGGCTGGAATGCTTCACGGTCTCATGCTTGGCAAAACTCTCGCCTATGGCCATGAAGGCCTTCGCCTCATCACTCATCAAATGCGCGTGGGTTTCGATCTGTGTTTCAATCGCACGTTCGGCAGCACGCAATGAAAGACCGGTCACGACCGCGGCCCGTGCGTCACCGGCCGGAGCGCCGGGCGTGACCTCGGTCGGCCGCTGCACCATCGCCATGACCGGCGCTTTCTCCGTATTCGCCTGACCTTTCCGGCCCCGTCCTGGAGGTGGGTCATCCGGCCGCTTTCGGGGACTTCCCCCGAGATGGAAATGGTCGATCTCAACGGTGCCGTCGAGCATGTTTTCCCGCGCCACCATCAGCCGCAGGGCGTGACCCATGCGCCAGGCCGTCGGTTGGCTCACGCCAAGGATCTCGGCGAGCCGGACCGAGGACAAGCCCTTGTCCGACTGGAGCATCAGCCACATGGCTTTCAGCCAAACACGCAAGGGCAGCTTGGTCGAATGCAGCGGGGTATGGGTCGTCACTGTGAACTGGAACCGGCAAGCGCCATTGGAACATTGATAAAGACCCGGCCGCGCACGCCGCTTGCCTGTATCGCGGCCAGCAAGCGCGATCGAACGCTTGTAACCA
>NZ_JAAKZF010000114.1 GCF_011045125.1 Allomesorhizobium camelthorni
TACCGTGGCGTCGCCGACGTCCTGATCGCCGTCGTCGACGGCCTGAAGGGCTTCCCCGAGGCGATCAACGCCGTCTTCCCCCAGACCGTGGTCCAAACCTGCATCGTGCATCTGATCCGCCATTCGCTGGAGTTCGTGTCGTGGAAGGATCGCAAGCCGGTCGTGCCGGCGCTGCGCGCGATCTACCGGGCAAAGGATGCCGAAGCCGGCATGAAGGCCCTGGAGGAATTCGAGGCCGGCTACTGGGGCCAGCGGTATCCGGCGATCACCCAGAGCTGGCGGCGCAACTGGCAACACGTGGTACCGTTCTTCGCCTTCCCCGAAAGCGTGCGCCGGATCATCTACACCACGGATGACATCGACAAGTCTGACGTTGGCTCATTCGTTTCTTTGTTCGGTTCCGGTGAGCCCGTTTCTTCGTCCCGGCCGACGCATCGCCATCGGCTCCCGTGTCGAGACGCGGTCAAGGCTGGCCGTCGCACTGACGGTTCGGCAGGTCACGACGCTTCGAGGCCATGCCTTGACGGCGTCGAGCACGGAGCCAGGCTGGAGCAGGCCGTGTCGGCGATTGTCGTGGCGGCACATTCTTTGTGCTATGATCGCCCAGCACGGACGACCACGTGGCGAAGAGTGGCGCGAGAGGATGAGAGCGCCGCCGCGCAGCCTATAGTCGCTCCTCCTTTGTGGCGTCCGTGCGCCGCTTCGGCCCTCGTGATCGCCAGTGCCGGACCATCAGCTCGTAGGCACGCTCGGCATTTTCGGCCGCGGCCTTCTCCCGGTTGCGCAACTCCTTGACATTGTAGGCGTAGGCCGCTCCGCGGCGCCCAACACTGCGCTCGCTCGGCGCGCCGGCCTTGAGGGCGAGTTGCCGTTGCTTCGCCGCCACCAGCGCAGGGCGGACCCAGAAGTAGTCCTGCTCCTTGGTCAGCAAGTGCCAGATCAGCACGGCGAGCTTGCGGGCAACGGCGACCGCCGCGACCTGATGGCCACGTTTGCTGCGGATGCGCAGGAAGAAGGCTCTGAGTGGGCCGGGCGCCTTCGCCGCCGCCCAGGCAGCCTCGACCAGCATGGCGCGGGCATGGGAACGCCCATGTTTGCTGATACGTCCATACTGAGCGATGCCAAGGCCGGATTGGCGGACACGCGGATTGAGGCCAAAGTAGCTCACCAGTTTCTGTGGCTCATTGAACCGCCGGATGCCGCCGATGGCGGCGATGATACCGGTTGCCACGATGGCATTCACGCCGGTGATCGTTTGAAGCCGACGGACCTGCGGATCGTCGACCGCCTCCATGGCGATGTCGACATCAAGGTCTGCCAAGTCCTCGGCCAGGCGATCAATCTCGCGAATGTGGCGAGCGATGGCGGCCCGCTCATCGTCGGGGAGCACCTGACGCTCGAGCCAGGCCCGGCCGCGATTGTTGAACAGATCGGCATGCGGGCACTTCGGCACCAGATGCGCTTGCAGGATGCCGTGCACCTCGTTCTTCACCCGCGTGCGGTGCCGTACGACCTGATTGCGTCGGGCGACAAGGCGGCGAAGACGCTCGGTGCGCTCGTCCGGAACCCACACTTCCGGCAAAAAGCCACTGGCCTGCAGCTGCGCCAGAACGCCAGCATCGATCTTGTCGGTCTTGATCCTCGCGTGGGCGATCGCCTTCACCTGCATCGGGTTGGCGACAATCACCCGGCCGACGAAAGGCGACAGCACCCGCACCACCGCCATAGCATTGCCGGTCGCCTCGAGAACGACCTCGTCCTTCTTGCCCAGACTGCGGCCGAACCCTTCCAGTCCCGAGCGGGTCATGTCGACCCGTCCGTGATGACGCAGCCGGCCGTCTTCCCAAAACACCACCTCCGCAAAGGTGCGGTGGATGTCCATTCCAATCACACGTCTCATCGGCTCCTCTCCTCAGACGGTCGGGAGCCGGCGGGCGACGCGACACCTACGGATCCGCGCTCTCGGCGCAACCGGGCAGGTCGCAGGGGCGGCCAGCTACTAACGCGAGCTCGCAGCTCATCGAATGGATCGGCCTGCCCGCACTTGGCGTGCTCCCGGTGCCCCTGTCCCGGATGGTCGCACCATACGCCGAAAATCTCGTATCTCCAGCGCGGACCGGATGGCACCGTCATGATCATACCGGTTACGAACGCGATCGAGGCGCTGAACTCGAAACTGCGCCGCGCCGTCCGCACCCGAGGCCATTTCCCCAACGACGACGCGGCAATGAAACTGTTATATCTGGTCCTGAACCACGCCGCCGAGGATTGGAAACGACCGCCGCGCGAGTGGTTCGAGGCCAAAACCCAGTTCGCCGTCGTCTTCGGCGAAAGGTTCGTCAGCCAATGACGAAACCGGCCTCGCGCACAGAATTCCTGACAGTCCCGCATCGGCGTCTTGCCGAAGCACCAGCGGCCCTGATGTGGGCGCTCCTCATTGTAACTTCTGACCCATTCATCCAGATCGGCCTGCAACTCCTCGATCGAGCCGTAGATCTTCTTCCTGAAGGCGACCCGGTAGAACTCGTCCAGCACCGTCTTGTGGAACCGTTCAACGATGCCATTGGTCTGCGGGTTCTTGGTCTTGGTGCGGGAATGATCCACGTCCTCGAGCGCCAGATAGAGCTCGTACTCGTGATGTTCGGGATTGCCGCAATATTCGGTGCCGCGGTCGGTCAGCACCCGGTTTAGCTTCACGTCGTGGGCGTCGAAGAACGGCACCACGCGGTCGGTGAGGAGATCGGCGGCGGTGATCGGCGTCTTGCGGTCATAGAGCTTGGCGAAGGCGACCTTCGAATAGGTGTCGAGGAAGGTCTGCTGATAGATGCGTCCCACCCCCTTCATGTTGCCGACATAGCCATCCCCTTCATGTTGCCGACATAGAAGGTGTCCTGGCCGCCGCAAAGCCCGGGCATTCACTCTCGAACTCACCATGCGCCTCCTTGTCCAGCTTGGCCTTTTCCAGCGCCACCAATTGGCTCTCGGTGAGCACGATGCCGTCCTGGGCGACCTTCGCCTCCAGCGCCTTCAGCCGCTTCTTCATCGTCTCCAGATCGTGACGCTGCCACACCCCGCGTACGCCCGATGGCGAGACCGAGTGGCCTAGCTTGCGCATTTCGTTGGCGATGCGGGTCTGTCCATAGGCGGGATATTCCAGCGTCAGCTCGAGGATGATCGCCTCGATCTCCGGTGGCGTGCGGTTGGCCAACAGCGGCTTCCTGCGCGTCAGTTCCTGCAGCGCCAGTTCGCCGCCGGTCCGCCTTCGTCATCCATCCCTTCAGGCAGCGGCCAGCTCAACCCAGCAAGACGGGCGCGCCATGCACGACGCCATTGCTCACCCCAAGCGTGTGCGCGATGGCGCGCTCGGTCACTTCTCTGATCCGGCGCATCGACAATCTCTGGGTTGGCATCAGGCTTCCTCGTTTTGAACGAGGCATCCTGTAGACTGGCTGAGTTGTCGGCCGAAGCGTCCCGCACCTCCGAAAAGGTGCTCACGACCGTCTGAAATCGTTGCTCATGATCCCGTGAAATCCGTGCTCACGATGCGGTGAAATCCGTGCTCACGGTCGCCTGAAATACGCAGCCTGTTCAAACCGCATGCCGATATCATCGTCAAAGGCAGCCGCGGACACCGAGTACGGCCACAAACTCACCTGACCACCGGCAGGAGCGGCATGGTCCTTGATCTGGTGATCGAAACCGGCAACCCGGCCGACAGCGACCGCTTGCTGCCGATGCTGGAGCGCCATGCAGCCTTCTATGGCCAGGCGCCGCGGCAGGCGGCGACCGATGGTGGCTTCGCCACTCGCGACAACCTGGCCACAGCGAAGACATGGGGCGTCTCCGACATGGCTTTCCACAAGAATGCCGGCCTCAGGATCGAGGACATGGTCAGAAGCAACTGGGCTACCGCAAGCTCCGCAACTTCCGCGCCGGCATCGAAGCCGGCATCTCTTGCCTCAAACGTGCTTACGGCTTGGCACGCTGCACCTGGCGCGGGCTTGACCACTTCAAGGGCTACGTCCGGTCCTCGGTCGTGGCCTACAACCTCGTCCTCTTCACCCGCCTGAAACCAAGCTGACGCCGGTCCGCCGTTTGGAATCCGGTCCAACGCCGGTCTCGCGGCGTTCGCGCCACTGCGCCCGCGACGTCGTTTTCGCCACAAACCGGCGCGCTCTTCCCCGTCCGTGCCCCTACAATCGCTTCTCGACGAGCGTAAGTGCCTGTAAACGCGGCAAAATGTGTGCGTTTATGGACGAAACTAGATTATAGATTAGACGACCCATCAATCTGGGAGAGAGGTCGCTCTCACTTTGATTGCCGCGCAGCGGAGCGCCTCGTCCGTGGTCTTAACCATCTGCGCGTTCGACGTCAGGAGAGGAGAGGTGTGATTGCATGCGCTAGCCTCGTGGTTGGTCCTAAAGTACGGAGAAAAGCTTGCGCTCCATTCTCGTTAGGCGTTCCGGCCCGCGTTCCGTCACCAGCACCGTTTCGCTGAAGCCCATCCCGGCTGCCATCATCAGCATATGAAACACCATTCCGTGCTCCAGCACCCATTCCACGCCCGGCACGAACTCGCGGATGAACTCGCCGGCGGATGGGCGGTAATTAAGACCCAGCGAATAGCCAGCGCGATTTGTGTAAGTCTCGCGCAGACCGCTAGCCAAGAGCGGCTCGCGGCAAGCTCGGTCGATCACGCCGGCCGGTGTGCCCGGCCGCATCAGCGCGATGGCCTCGTCTTGGATGCGCAGGATTGTCTCGGCAATGCGCTGCTGCTCGGCGGTCGGGCTACCAACCACCGCCGCGCGCATTAAGCGAGCCCAATACTTTTGATGGATACCTTGGAGTTCGAAGTAGACAGTATCGCCACGTTCGAGGCGCCGGTCGGAATAATCTCCGTGTATCAGATCCGTTCGATTGCCCGAGGTTATGATACCGCTGAGCGGCATTCCCGACCCGGCCTTCACCAATGCGCTGAAGACGGCGCCGGCAACTTCTCGCTCCATGACACCAGGCGCGATAGCCTCGATGCCAGCGCGCATGCCCACTTCAACCTGGCGGGCAGCGGCGCGCAGACATTCTAGTTCCCGCGGCGATTTGATCAGGCGCAGGTGGTCGACAATGCGCGGCTCTCCCACCAGAGTTGCATTCGGTAGCAGCGCCTGAAGCATTTTCCAGCGTTCCACCGTCAAGAACCATGAGTGTTCATCTACGCCGACGCGCCCGCCTGCCAAGCCGAGGCCATCAAGGGCTCTTCGCGCCGCGTCGAGCCAGACGGGGAGCGGCTCGGCGGCATCTGCATAGACCGTGTGGTGTTTTACCCACGAGGTGCTGTGCGCGGCCGGGACTTCCATATCGCGCAAGATCAGCACCGGGTCGCCGCGCCTCGGGACCGCCAAGGCGTGATAGGAGAAATAGCCAGTTGTATAAAACCCCGTCAGAAACAGGATGTTTTCTGGTTGGTGCAGCAGTAGGACGGGAAGATCATGCTTGGCCATCTGTTCTTGCGTGCGATGCAGCCGCGCTCGATATTCATCAGCAGGGAAATCCATATCATTGTTCGCAAGCTCACTCACCGTCTTAGGTCCTTCATTGTTGGCTGCGTAATTTGGTTCGTTGTTCACCCGCTAGTGGAGATTGTTTCCACGCCGGCAAAGGTCAGAGATCGAGTGCCGCGCTTACTTCATCTGCTTCCCGTTAGCCTCGTGGATGGCGCTCAAGTACGCGAGAAGAGCTCGCGCTCTATGCTGGTTAGGCCTTTCCGACCCCGTCACCAGCACCGTCTCGCCGTAGCCCATCCCAGCTGCCATCATCTGCATATAAAACACTATCCCGGCCTCTTGTACCCATCCACGCCTCGCACGGCTTCGTAGATAATTCGCCGGCGAAGGGCGGCAATTGAGTTCGAGCGAATAGCCGGTGCGGTTGTCTCGCGCAGACCGTAGCGGAGACCACACTTGCGCCCCAGTTCATCTGCTGCACGAATTTCATTCGAGCCCGTCTGCGTCGTTACGTGTCCGTATGCTGAAACACCCTAATCAGTTCGCTGAAACACGTTGATTCTACAGCTCCCGGGTAAGCACCGATACTACCGCATCTGGTAGTTGGCGCATCCGCTCATGGCCAACAAGCCCCCTGGTTAGCCAACGGATCAGTAACCGGTATAAAATTCTCGGTGCCGATGTCCGGCTGCTGTTTTCGCGATCGCGGCGTATGGTGCGACCATCGGGGACAGAGGCACCGGGAGCACGAAGGTGCGGGCAGGCCGATCCAGTGCGTTGAGCTGCGAGCTCGTGTTAGTAGATGGCCGCCTCTTCGACTCGCCCGGTTGCGCTGAGAGCGCGAATCCGTAGTTGTCGTGTCGCTCGCCGCTCCCCACCCACTGACTGATCGAGAGGAGACAGGGGGAATGCGACGTGTAATCGGAATCGACACCCACCGTATCTTTGGGGAGGTGGTGATCTGGGAAGACGGTCGGCTGCGGCGTGTGGGGCCGGGTCGACATGACACGAACGGCGCTGGAAGGCTTTGGCACTTCTGGCCACCGATGAGGTGGTCATCGAGGCCACTGACAACTGGATGGCGGTGTCGCGGGTGCTGGCGCTATTCGTGAAGCGGGTGGTGATCGCCACTCCGCTGCAGGTCAAGGCGATCGCGCGCTCATGTGAAGACCGACAAGATCGACGCCGGCACGCTGGCCAGCTTGTACGCAGCCGGCTACCTGCCGGAGATCTAGACACCGGATGCCGCCACGGAGCGAATGTGCAGGCTGGTCGCGCGGCGCTACCAGGTCGTGCGGCATCGGACCCGGATCAAGCCTCGGTCGTGCCTGGCTCACCCGTCAGCCGGTGCCACATGACGATCGCGCCGCAATCCACCGCCATATCCGGGAACTGGACAGGCTGAGTGACGATCTCCGCGTGCTTGACCGGGAGATTGCCGAGCGCGCGCATCAACGATGCGGCGATCAAACGGCTGCTCACAATCACCGGCGTCAATCTCGCGGTGTCGGCCGGGCTAGTGGCGGCTGTCGGTGACATCGGCCGTTTTTCAACCCGCAAAAGCTGGTGAGCTATTTCGGCCTGAACCCACCCGTGCGCCAGTCGGGGCTCGGTGCTGCCATCACGGGCGGATCAGCAAGATCGGACGCAGCCATGCCCGCGCGATGCTCGGTCGAAGCCGCTTGGGCGCGGCCGCCAAGACGCCGGGTCCGCTCCATGCGTTCTTTGGCCGCATCCGGGCCAAGCGCGGCCATCAAGTTGCCGCCGTCGCCGTGGCGCGCAAGCTGACGGTGCTCGTCTGGCATATGTTGACGAAAGAGACGGACTACCTCTGGGCGCGACCCAGTCAGGTTGCCCACAAGATGTGCAGCATGGAGTTGAAGGCTGGCAAGCCGCAGAAGAAAGGGCAACCGCCGCGGACCGACCTATGCCTACAATGTCAAGGAGCTGCGGAATCAGGAGAATCGCGTCGCCGAGCAGGACCAGAAAGGATACGAACACTTCGTTGAGGCTTTGCGCCCGCGCCTGCCAAAGAAAGGGCCCGCGGGCGCCTCAGTCCGGCAAGGCTCGAATAAGGTGGCCGGCGGCGCTTTCAGCCGATGCACCACGCTTCGCCGCGAGGTCGCCCGCACACGACGACAATAGCTGACTGCGGCGGGTATTTCCAGTTGCGCCAGCCCTCGGGGTCTTGCACCCCGATCCGATCGAGCGTGCCGCCGTGCTCGGGCCGATCAAGGCCAAGCCTTGCGGTGGCCCGCGTAAAACGCGGCCAGACTGCCCCTGCGCGCGGCGGCTGTGAAGTGGGGCGGTCGGGACAGAAAAACACCAGCGACGCGGTCGAACCAAAAACATACTCGGGGAGGTTCCAGGGCTCGTCACAAAATAGCGCTTGTCGATCTCATCCGAAGTTTAGTCGCCCGGACGGCTCATGCGTGACAGGCACCTCTAACTCTAACATACAGAGAGTCGGTTAAATGAGGTGAATTCCGCTTGCCTGCAGAAGGGGCCTACCCGCCATTCCTAGGAAGACGCCGAGCAGTCGATGCCTATTGTCGGGTTTGGCGAGTCCGTGACACGGTCGCGTTCAGCTTGGCTTCTGCTGCAGCCATTCAAGCCATTGACCGGCAAGCAGAAAGTTCGTTCTGAGAATCACGCGGCAGTTGGCACATTTCTTGAAACGCCTAAGCCGCGACGCGGCAAGAGCTGCTGACGATATTCACGGGTAGTATCGCCGCCAATGGAATGAAGGAGGGAAAGAAACATGTCAGTTCGTCGCCAGATCCGCATGCCGAGCGACGCTTTCGTCCCCACGCAGATCGCCTTGCAGATTGGCCCGCGTGACGAGGTAATTGGCAGGCCGGGCCAACCCATACTCAGCGACTTCTGGCGGGCATCCCCACGACACATCGATATGACACTTGACCGAGGTGAGTCGGTTACTAGGCTCGAACCGCGCGGGGGCAAAGGCAGCCGAAACCATTTCATTCCAAAAAAACGTGGTCTATTGGAGCTCTTCCAGTGCGAGCGATATGTGAACTCAGCGAATTTGTTAGCAGCTACCGAGCAGATGCGCTTCCAACGGCGACACGGCGTACAATTTCCTTACTGATACTGGATCTCATCGGTGCCACCGCTGCGGGTCTGCAATCGCCGTTAGCCAGCGCAGCCAGAAAGGCGGCACTGGAAGCTTACGGCGAGGGGCCGATCAGCATATGGTTGAAAGACAAGCACGCTAGTGTGGTCGGCGCCGCGATGGCGAATAGCGCTGCCGCAAGCGCGCTGGATATCGACGACGGTCACCGCGGCGCAGCAGGCCACGCTGGCTCCGGCGTCATTTCCGCCGCCTTGGCGGTGGCCCAGGCTGTCGACGCGTCAGTCTCCGAGACGATGGTTGCAATTGCGCTCGGATACGAAATCGCGCTGCGAATTGCGAGCTCTCGTCCCCTTGGAACAGTCGACACGTATGCGAGTGGACGCTGGGCCGGCTACGGGGCTGCGGCCGCAGCCTGCCGTCTCCTAGGCATGGGTGCAACAGAAACTGCTCATGCGTTGGCGATCGCCGGATCCGAAGGCCCGATCGTATTCTTGACTGCAACATCCAAGTTCGTGGGCAATACAATCAAGGAAGGGATTCCCCCTGCCGTGGTTGCAGGCGTTACCGCGGCCTATCGCGCGCGAGCAGCCGCAACCGGACCGCTTGATCTTCTTGATGACAATGATCGTTTCGAACGCCATCTCCTGACAGACAATCTTGGGTCGTCTTGGGAGGTTCAAAAATGCTATATCAAGCCATATGCATGTTGCCGCTACATTCACGCAGCTATCGATGCGATCCTTGCCCTGCGCCGGGAGGGTCAAGAGGTTCGAAAGCTGCGCATCGAAACTTTCCCACAGGCGATGCGCCTTGCAAACGAACGCGCCCCCAGCACCTTGGAGGGCGGGCAATACAGCTTCTATTTTAGTTGCGCACTGGCCGCTCTATACGGGCGGGAAGCTCTACAGCCTGTTCAGCTTGAACGCCTTACTGACGCACGCGTGCTAGATTTCGCGGCGCGTATAGAGCTTGCGCCGTCCTCCGACTTCGCTTCGGCGTTCCCAGCCGGGACGCCTGCCCGCGTTGTCATGGATCAGGGCAGAGGGCCGGAAGAAATGGTCGTACGACATGCCTTAGGGGATGAGGCAAACCCGTTATCCACCGACCAGGTGGTGGAAAAGTTCAAGAACATCAGCAGAGAGCACGTTGACCCAAAGTGGCAGGAGCAGATTCTCACCGCGATCAGAAGCGTCGAAACCGCAGGCCTTCTGCCGCTTTTGCCTGCTCTGTCGCCACGGGACAGCCAAGCGGCGGCGCGGACAGCGCAACAGCTTCCGGCGACATAATTGCTGCCATCAGGCACTTGGTTTTGATCGCTAGTAACGATCTGTCGTGAGCGCTGTTCTCAGGCACGGCCATAAGTTCGGGAGCCCGGATGTAGGCCGTCGATCTGGCTGTTGGGGTGGCCGTTGACGATCCTGGTGAGGACATCGGCGAGATACCCGAGGGGCTCGACGCCGTTGAGTCTGCAGGTTTATACCGACCGCCGAACTATGCCGAGTGAGCAAGTTTTTACCAAGACTTTCCTCAACGTAGCGGTAGCTGGATCGGCATAGCTTAGGCTCTCTCCGTCGCAATTGACGCGAAGGAGAGGACACATGAACGCAAGTGACTATCTGCAACGCAGCTCACTGTATCGGAAGCTGATCCACGGGCCATATGGCGAGTTTGCACGCGTTTATGCGGGCAGATTGTCGGACGAAGGCTTCGGTCGGCAATGCACCTGGCGATCGCTAAGCCTATTTCGTGAGCTGAGAGACTGGCATGTCGGCAACGGGCACGATCTCCAGGATTTAAGCGAAGTTCATGTTGAGCGGTTTCTAGGCTAGTCTAGTGCCCGTCCATAAACGGCAAGGTACTGAATTTATTGGAAGAATCGCTATATTTGCGCGGGAAAAGCCCGGCGGTTTCAGGTACACTTTGGCATCAAGCTACTGATTCCAAAGGAAAACCCGCAACCGCCGGAGCCGACAATGCGCCAAGAACGCACCGTCCAATCCAGATCCTATGAGGAGGGTGGATAGCGACCTGCGCTGTGGCAAAGTGATGTCGCTTAATCA
This sequence comes from Allomesorhizobium camelthorni, assembly GCF_011045125.1. Lineage (GTDB taxonomy): Bacteria > Pseudomonadota > Alphaproteobacteria > Rhizobiales > Rhizobiaceae > Allomesorhizobium > Allomesorhizobium camelthorni. The sequence goes on from NZ_JAAKZF010000114.1 coordinate 10,656, forward strand.
ACACCTTACCCTGGAGGCAAGCATGCCCGTTGCAGCTCACCAATCCGAAGCGCCGACCGCTATCCGTACCGATCTTGGCGCAATCTTCGTCTCATTGGAACTGAGCCGCTCGAAATGGTTGATCACCTCGCTGTCGCCGGGTGGCGGCGAGAAGATGTCGAAGCATTCGGTGGTGGCCGGCGACATCGCCGGACTGCTGGCGCGCTTTGCCGAGCTTAAGAAGAAGGCAGAGGCGCGGACCGGGCAGTGTTTTCCGATCATCGTGATCCAGGAGGCCGGGCTCGATGGCTTATGGATCCATCGCGTGTTGGAGGCCGAAGGGATCGAAAGTCACGTCGTCGATCCGGCGTCGATTGCGACTTCGCGCCGGCGCCGCCGCGCAAAGACCGACAAGATCGACGGTGAGGCGCTGGTCCGGGCGTTGCTGGCCTATAAGCGAGGCGAGCCACGGGTGTGTGCGATGCTCCGGGTGCCCACGCCCGAGGAGGAGGACCGTCGCCGCATCACGCGTGAGCGAAAGGCTTTGACCAACGAGCGCGTGCGCCACGTCAACCGCGTCAAGGGCCTGCTGTTTGCCCAGGGCGTGTCCGGCTATGAGCCGCTGCGCCGCGACCGGCGCAAGCGACTGGAGGCGCTGAAGACCGGCGACGGCCGACCCTTGCCGGCACATCTGCAGGCGCAGGTCGGCCGAGAACTCGACAGGCTCGAACTGCTGCTGGAACAGATCAAGACTGTCGAGGCCGCGCGCGATGCGATGCTTGCTGCCGTGCCGATCGTCTCGCCGGCACCGGCGATGCTGCTCAATCTAAAAGGCATCGGGCCGGAGTTCGCCGCCGTGCTCTGGTCAGAAGGGCTGTCGCGTCACTTCGACAACCGACGACAGGTTGCCGCCTATGCGGGCCTCGCACCGACGCCGTGGCAGAGCGGCTCGGTCGATCACGACCAGGGGGTATCGAAAGCCGGCAATCCAAGGCTGCGAACGACGCTG
>NZ_JAAKZF010000115.1 GCF_011045125.1 Allomesorhizobium camelthorni
AAGCGCGGTGCATTAGAAGCGCTCGTCTTACTCAGGCTACATTGCAATGCGCGCGTAAGCTTCCGGCGGAGCGTCATTGGCACGCATCAGATCGTGCATGAGAAGCGTCATTTTGCGTTGGATGTCGGGCGAGGAAAGCGGCGAATTCTGCCCGGGGTCATTGGCGAGGTCGTAGAGGCGCGTTTCGTTCTCCAGCAACGCACCCGGACCGCAATTGTCGAACATGGGCGAACGTTCGGTCACCGGGATCTTGAGGACCGGCGCTCCCTTCGTGAAGGGCAGGGGGTCGGCAAGCGACGCCTGGGCTAGTTCTTCCGGCGTGAACGGCTCCCAGATATGCGCCGGCATCAACGTATACTGGTAGAGTTCCTGCGAACGGGGATTCGGTGGAAAACGGTGATAGGTGTAGCGCCCGTCCGTCACGTTTATCGCGCCGCCGAAATAGCCGAACAGCGCACCGCGACGGCGCGAGCCGTCGGCCCGCAGCAATGGCAGCAGCGAATGTCCCTGCATTTCGGCGGCGGCCGGAACGCCGAACAGGTCGAGGAAGGTCGGCGCCAGGTCGATGGTCTGGGTGAGCGCCGAGCGGCGGACGCCGGCGCCTGCCGGCCGGCGCGGATCGTGCACGAAGAGCGGGATATGCACGATCTCCTCGTACATGTTCATCCGGTTCTTCGCCCAAAAATCATGCTCGCCAAGCAGGAAGCCGTGATCGGTGGTGACGATGAGCGCCGTGTCGCGCCAAAGGTCGTGCGCGTCGAAATAGTCGAGGAGCTGTCCCATCAGGAAATCGCTAAGAGCGACGACGGCGTAGTAGTTGGCTCGTAGCTCTTCGCATTCCTCCGGCAGCTCGTCGACGCGGCCGTAGCGCGGCCAGTCGCGGATCGGCGCATTCCAGGCGGTCCTGAATTTCTCGCGAAATCGCTCGGGCGCGGTGAAGGGCTCATGCGGGTCGAACGTTTCGATCTGCAGGAGCCAGTTGTCCGCTGCCCTGTTCTGGTAGAGGAACTCTAAACCGGCGACGAAGCATTGCACCGACGGGTATTCGCTCTCTTTTTTGATGAACTCGCGGTTGACGATGTTGCGGCGGAACTTGTCGCGTGCCGCGTGGCTGAACTGCCGCTCATGGTACATCTCGCGCAGGCGCTCCCACGGCGGCTGCACCATGGCTTTCCAAGGATCGCCCTCCTGCCCGCGGATGAAGTCGTAGCTGTCGTAGCGGGTGTGGTAGGTGGCGCCACCATCCTCGAAATAATGGAAGTGGTCGGTGACGAGATGGCTGTAGACGCCGGCCTTGCCCAGCAACTCGGGAAAAGAATTGTCGAACGGCTCGAGCGGCCCCCAGCTTCTGTGGAGAAAGCTGAGACGTCCGGTCTGCATGTCGCGGCGCGCCGGCATGCAGGGCAGGCTGCCGACATAATGACGCTCGAAGGTTGCGGCGCACTCGGCAAGACGGGCGAAATTGGGCGTCGGCACCCGTTTCCCGCCATAAGGGGCAAGCACATGGCGGTTGAGCGAGTCGAAAAGAACGAAGACAGCTTTCATCGACCTTGTAGGCCATCACTCGGAGCTGCCAAACGTTACATGCCGTTTGACTGTGTCGACCAGCGCCGCCGTCGTGGCGAGGATCTCGCAGCCTTCCGTCAGGTGCACAGTCGCGAAATCATTCGTCCAGCCTCCCGCTTCGCGGACCAGGAGCAATCCGGCCACGGCGTCCCACGAATTCATGTGGCGCTCCCAGTAGCCGTCGAATCGTCCCGCGGCCGTATAGGCGAGGCCGAGCGCCCCGGAGCCGAGCCGCAGATATTCACACCCTGCCGAAAGCAGCGCATCGACCGCGTGAACATGCTCCGCGACCGGCCGGCGATAGCTGAAGCCGATGCAGATGCGCGCTCGCGTCGGATCCGTTTCGCCGCTCACCTTGATCGGCCGGCCGTTGAGAAAGGCGCCGCCGCCTTTTCTAGCTGAAAAGAGCTCGGCCGCCGTCGGATCGTAGATGATGCCGAGCGTCAGATCGCCGTCGACGACCAGCCCAACCGAGACGCACCAGAATGGAACGCCGGTCAGGAAATTGTGCGTGCCGTCGATCGGGTCGATCACCCAGACGGCAGACGCATCCGGGTTGCGGGTCCCGCGCTCCTCGCCGAGGAAGCCGTCTTCCGGAAAGAGGCGGCTGAGACCGGCGACGATGAGGTCCTCGCATTCGCGGTCCGCCTCGCTGACTAAATCCTGCGCGCCTTTCCGATCGATGCTGAGGAGCTCGCGCCGGGCAAAATGGTCGGCGGCGAGCCGGCCCGCCTCGCGGACGACGGCTTCCGCCGCTCGCAGACGGTTATCGAGGAGGTTCGGCTGCAGTTGAGTCATGACGAGATGTCCTCAGCCGGTCTGGCCGGCTTGTTTGACGAGCCGGGCGATGAACGGCACGTCGTCACCCGAGATCAAATCGATCAGCCCGCCGGCCATCCATCGCACGATCTTCGGCAGCGGGTCGCGGCCGCCGCGCCAGTATTCGGCGAGCTTGTCGGGGCGGGGCAGGCTCAGGCGAATGCTGAAACCTGCATCATGCAGTGCTTGCGCGTCGTCGACGTGGAACATATCGAGCTCGATCGAGACCGACGCAGCGCCGCACGCCTTCAGCACGCCGACAATGTCGACATGGCGGGCGTGAGTGATGGCTTCCGTCCGAAGGCCTGGATGGCGCTCTACCGCACCCTTCAGCACCACATGGTCGAAGCTGATGATAATGACGCGGTCGAGCGTGCCGGTTGTTCGCAGCAACGCCGCCACCCGATCGACTGCGAGGTCCGGCTGCTTTGCCTCCTTGATCTCCAGCACGATCCCCATGTCGTTTACCTTCGCCCAGTCGAGCGCCTCCGCGACGGTCGGTATCTTCGTGCCGGCGAAAGCAGGATGGAACCGGCCGCCGGCATCCAGCCTGTGGACTTGCTCCAGGGTGAGGTCGGCCGCGAAGCCGTGGCCGTCCGTGGTGCGGTCGACGGTCAGGTCGTGCAGGACGATCGGCTCGCCGTCAGCCGTCAGCACGACATCGATCTCGACCGTGGTCGCGCCCGCAGCCTTCGCCGCTTCGAGCCCCGGCAGCGTGTTCTCCGGGTAGCGAAGACTGTAGCCGCGATGGCCGCAGACACGGACATGACCCATCTCGCGGGCCAGGAAGCTGAAAGCCATATTCAGTTGGCCCTCCCTCGTTATGACGACGCGCTTCCCTACCGGCGCGCCTTGACAGTTTCGCGAACCACCAGCTCGACCGGAAAATAGACCGAGACCGGTGGCGCATCCGGATCGGCAATGCGTCGGTCGAGGATTAACACGACCTCCTTGGCGATACGGTGGGGATCTTGCCGCAGCGTCGTCAGCCTGTAGGAGGTCCATGCGGCAATGGGCACGTCGTCGAAGCCGATGACCGAGACGTCGTCGGGCACGCGCAGGCCTGCTTCGCGCAGGTGATCGAGCGCGCCGAACGCCATGAGATCGTTCACGCAGAAGAGAGCGTCGGGCGCCGGTCCGCTTGCCAGCAACCGGCGCGCCGCCTCTCGTCCGCCATCGTAATCGGAGTGACCGACGCGCACGACACCCGGCTTAAACCCGGACGCGACGGCGAACCCGGCGAAGGCCTGCTCGCGGGCGCCCAGGCTCGGGCTCGGATCCTCCTTGTTGATCACGGCGAAGCGGGAGGCTCCGGTCAAGGACAAGGCCTCGAAGGCCTGCTGCGCGCCGTCCATGTCGTCGCAATGGACACTGTCGAGGCCGGTCTCGGCGCGGTTTATCAGGATCAGCGGCTGCCCGTTTTGCCGCGTCAGCTCGACCATGCTCTCCGGCGGCGAACCGGAAAGGAAGACTGTCGCCTCCGCCCGGTAGCGCAGCAATTGTCGGCTGGCGTTCGCAACGTCTTCCGTCGTCGGGCCGATGTTGATGATCGCCGGCACGTTGCCGCGCTCGATCAGTGCCTGAGACAGCGCGGCGATCATCTGCGCCCGGAACGGGGAATCGGCATCGGAGGTCACGAGCCCGACCAGTCGGCTGCGATTGGCGAGCAGCCCCCGGGCGAGATCGTTGACCTGGTATCCGAGGGCCGCCGCTGCCTCATGCACCCGCGCCAGCGTCCCCGGGGCGATGCTCGCGCCGGGCGTGAAGGCGCGCGAGACAGCGGACCGAGACACGCCCGCCCGCTCGGCGACCGCCTGGGCGCTCACGAAGCGGCCCTGGCCATTGTCCTTGCCGTCAGCCACGGCCGAATCCTCCCACTGGACATTCCCCGAAGCCCATTCATAATCGTGTTGCACAGCATTGCAATAACATGACGACGCGGTGAAGCGTGTCGCAACCGGGAGGATAACAGGATGAATCACTGGAACAGTGGAACTGCCGCAGCGCTTCTGAGCGCAATTCTGATGGGCGGCTCGGCGGCCGTCTTCACGACAATGCCGGCATATGCGCAGGAGACCGTGAAACTCGAGCTTTGGTCGCGCCAGGATCCGTCTGGGCCGCTGCGCGCCGGCAATGTGGTCAAGGCTGCCGAGCGGCTGAACAAGGAACTCGAGGCCGAAGGTTCGCCCAAGCGCGTCGAGGTCGCAGTGCGCGAGAGCCCGGCCAAGGGGTTCGACGACGACGCGCTGCAGCTCCTGAAAGTGTTCGGCATCGACCAGGGCCCGGACATGTTCATCGCTGCGCATGAATGGGTCTGCGCCTTCCAGGAGGACGGCTTCCTCCTCAAGCTCGACGACTACATCGCCAAATATCCGCAGCACTTCGGCACGATCTTTCCCTCGCTCTGGTCGTCGGCAAAGTGCCCGGACGGCACCTACGCCATCCCGCAGGACGCGGAAGCGCGGATGTTCTTCTACAACAAGAAGCTCCTGCGCGAAGCCGGCTACGACGACGCCTTCGTCGACGCCTTGCCCGAGCGGGCGCTGTCGGGCGACCTGACGATGGATGAGCTCATCGATATCGCCAAGCAGGTGGTCGACAAGACGAAAGCCAAGTACGGCATCCTCCACCGGCCGAACAAAGGCCCCGATTACATCATGGCCTTTAATGCCTACGGCAACGATTTCGTCGATCCGGCGAGCGGCAACCTGCTGCTCGAGCGCGACAAGCTTGCCGCGGCCTTCGGCTGGTTCGAGCGCGCGGTGAAGGAGGGGGTCATCCCGGCCAACAACACGGCGATGGAATTCGACGCGCTGCGCAAGGAATTCTACACCGGCAACGCGGCCTTCTGGATGTACGGTATCTGGGACCTCGGCAGTGTCGCGTTCCCGACCTACGGGCTCCCGAAGGACGAGAAAGGCTTCTTTGCCGATTGGGGCTGGATCGCCGGGCCGGCAGCCGCGAAAGGCGGCTCGCCGGTCAGCCTGACACATCCGATCGTCTATGCGATCTCTGCCAGTACCAAGGAGCCCGAACTCGCCGTCCGCCTGCTAGGCCATGCCTCGGCGGCCGACCTCAACACCGACCACGCGGTCACCACGACCCATATCGGCATCAAGCCCGAGCAACTCGAAGACCCGCGCTATGCCGAGGCCTGGCCGCTTGCCAAGGCAACCGAACTGCTCAAGATCACAAAATTCCTGCCCAACAATGCGCAGTTCGGCGAACTTAACGGCATCATCTATGCCGCGATCCAAGGCATAGAGTCGGGGCGGCTTTCGGCGGACGATGCAGCGGAGTTCGTGATCGACGAGGCGTCGGCGAGCCTCGAAGACGTCGTCGTGAAGTAGCTGCGATCCGAGTCGCGACGGTCGGGATCGGCCGTCGCGACGAGCGGCCATGCGATGACGACGACAGCAGATGAACTGATGATCGAGCGGCGCGGCCATGCGCGGTCCGCGACACGCATGCGTGCGAATTTTTTGATCTTTCTCGGCCCGGCGATCGTCCTCACGGTCCTCTTCTTCATCGTCCCGGTCCTCATCGACATCGCGGTCTCCTTCACCGACCTCAGCCGCTCGCTGCGCATCACCGGATTTACTCTCGAGCAGTACGAGAAGATTTTCCGCGGTGACCGCCGGCTGACGCCGGTCATCGGGCTGACCTTCATCTACGTCTTCGGCACGCTGGCGATTTTCAACGTGACCTTCGGCCTGATCCTCGCCATCGCTACAACGTCGCTCAGAAATGTGTCCGGCAGCTTCTTCCGGGGTGTCTGGCTGCTGCCGCGCATGAGCCCGTCGGTGCTCTACATCCTGCTCTGGCTCTGGGCCGTGAGCCCGGCCGAAGCGGGGCTCGTCAACCAGGTCCTCATGCAGGGCTTCGGCCTCGACGCGCCGCTCGACCTGCTGACCTCCGCCCCAATCGCGCTCATCATCATCTCCAACGGCTTCATCGGCGCCTCGATGGGCATGATCATCTTCACCGCCGCGATCCGGGGCATTCCCGAACACCTGTTCCACGCGGCTGCAGTGGACGGCGCCGGCACCTTCGCGCAGATACGGTTCATCACGCTGCCGGCGTTGCGCTGGCCGATCAGCTTCGTGACGATCTACCAGACGCTCTCGCTGCTGGTGAGCTTCGAGTACATCCTGCTGCTAACCAAGGGCGGGCCGTTCTACGACACGACGGTCTACGCACTTTACGTGTACCGGCGCGCCTTCGAGAGCGGCCAGTACGCGTATGGCGCGGCACTGGCGCTCTTTCTCATTGTCATCGGCGTAGCCGTCGCGCTGCTCGGCTGGCGCTTCTTCGATATGGAGCGCCTGCTCCAGCGGCCGCGCATCGAGGTGCATTGATGGCAGTGAAAGCAACCCCCGCGGTCTTTTCGGCGCCCGAACCCGTAGTCGATTGGGATGTGCTGGCGGCACGGGCGCGCGGGCTTCGCCGCGCCAAGGCGGTTGTGCTCTACGCCTTCCTGATCGCAGTTTCGCTGCCGATCATCCTGCCCTATTTCTGGCTGGTCACCATCGCCTTCTCGGCTAAGACAGGCGTCGCCGAGACGGCAGTGCTCTGGCGTTCGATGGCGGTTGTAGTGCCGACGGTCATTGCGCTGTGGCTCGCCGCTGCGTTCGCACAAAGCCGGCGCCAAATGTGGATCGGCATGGGGGCAGTCGCCGCGGTCGCTGCCTTTGCTTTCGCCCTGCTGGTCGGCCCCGATCTGCACATCGGCAATTTCATCTTCCTGTGGGAGCCGGACTTCGCCTCGGTGGTGCGCTCGCGTATCGGAGAAGTAAAAGGCGCGGTCCAGTTCCCCAATGTCTGGCATGCCTTCGGCAACTCGATACTGATCGCCGGGACACAGACGGCCATTGTCGTCACTGTGGCCTCGCTCGCAGCCTACTCACTGTCGCGGTTCCAGTTCCCCGGCCGTTCCGCGATGCTGCGCTCGCTCCTGGTGCTGCACGCATTCCCCGTGCTGACGCTGATCGTGCCGATGTTCCTGATGCTCTACTGGATCGGGCTCCTCGACACGCTTTTCGGCGTCATCCTGGTGCTTGTCGCATTCGAGTTGCCTTTCGCCATCTTCATCATGAAGGGCTTCTTCGACGCGGTGCCGTGGGACATCGAGATGAGCGCTCTCACCGACGGCGCGTCGCGGCGGCAGGCGTTCCTGAGCGTTGTGCTGCCGCAGGTCAGGAACGGCATTCTCGCCATCGCGGTCTTCACCTTCATCCGCGGCTGGGAAGAGTACATTTTCGTGTTCACGTTCCTGATCAGGAACACCAACTGGACCATGAGCCTCTACATGTACTGGGTGCGCGATGACGTCATGGGTGTTGATTACGGCGTGGTCTCGGCGGTCGGCGTCTTCTACCTAGTCCCGAGCCTCATCCTCTACCTGGCCGCGCAGCGCTATCTCATGCAGATGTCGATCGGCGGCGTGAAGGGCTGACTGCGATGGCGAAGATCGAATTCCGCAACGTGGTGAAGCGCTTCGGCGATGTCGAGGTGATCCCGGATATGAATCTCGTCATCGAGGACGGCGAGTTCGTCGCACTGCTCGGCCCCTCCGGCTGCGGCAAGTCGACGAGCCTGTTCATGCTCGCCGGCATCTATGTGCCGAGCGGCGGCGAGCTGCTGTTCGACGGCCATGTCGTCAACGAAGTCGAGGCGCGCGACCGCAATGTCGGCATCGTCTTCCAGTCCTACGCACTCTATCCGCATATGAGCGTGCGCGACAACATCCTGTTCCCGCTGCGCTTCAAGAAGACACCACGTGACGAGGCTCTCGGCCGGGTGAAGGGTGCCGCCGACCTCGTCCGGGTCGCGGAACTGCTGGAGCGCAAGCCCAGCGAGCTTTCCGGCGGGCAACAGCAGCGCGTCGCGCTGGCCCGTGCGCTGGTGAAGGAGCCGCAGCTTCTCCTCCTCGACGAGCCGCTCTCAAACCTCGACGCGACGCTGCGGCTTTCCATGCGCACCGAGATCAAGTCGCTGCAGGAGAAGCTCGGCGTGACGACCGTGCTGGTCACGCACGACCAGATCGAGGCGACGACCATGGCCGACCGCATCATCTGCATGCGCGCCGGCCGGATCGAGCAGATCGGGACGCCGGACGACCTTTATCTGAGGCCGGCGAGCTTGTTCGTGGCCTCCTTCATCGGCTCCCCGCCCATCAACCTGATCGCGGGCGAAGCCCAGGGTGGAACGGTCGCCGTGAACGGCGCCAAGTTTCCGGTCGAGGGTGCATCAGGGGCTGTAACCGTCGGACTGCGGCCGGAACACCTCAGGTTTGGTGACTCTGGCTTCACCGGCCATATCGTGCAGATCGAGCCGATGGGCCGCGAGATCCTCTACGTCGTCGAAACCGGCATTGGCATTATTCGCGTGCTCGAGCAGGGCTCATCAGCCACTCACGCGACAGGCGAAAAGGTGAAGATCGGTTTCTCGCCGGAGAATTCGCTCGTCTTCGAGACGGCGCACCAGAAGCTTCTCCCCGGCGCACATGTCCACGCGCCGGCTTGACACCGCCGGGCAAGGGCTGGCTTGTCGCGCTAGCGTTTTTTCAATTGATGCGGTTGGCGACCCCTCCGCCTCGCTCGCTCGGCACCTCCCTTGTAAACGGGGGGAAGGGGGACCACGCGAAGCATGGTGGGGCACTTCCACCTGTATTCAACTCGCTTGAGCGGGAGAGGGGATGTCAATGACCGTTGTCGAAATCGTGGATCGGACGTCGAGCACGCCCGTAGCGGTCGAGGGTCCCCACGGCCCGATCCGGCTTAAATGGCACAAACTGCGGACGCGCCTGGCCGAGGCTCCGTTCAAGCGTTCGAACCTCGCGCTCGGTTGGCAGCTCGGGGCGAGCCTCGAGGTCGACATACTCGCCACCGCCGATGGCCGCTTCGCCGTTGTCCACGATCCGACGCTCGGTCCCTCTACGACCGGCCGCGGCCTCGTTGCGGGTATGCCAATCGCATCGATGAAAGGGCTTTTCCACCGTAACGCCGACGGCGAAGGCGATCCCGATGCGCCGGTTCTGTCACTCGCCGAGCTGCTGGCCCCGCTTCGAACTATGCCGAGAGCGCCGTCGGCCAATCTTCAGCTCGACCTCAAGATTGTCGGCGGACGCCGCCCGCCTGACAGTGCGGTCGCTGACGCGGCAGCAGTCACCGGCGTTGAAGGCATCATCATCGGATCGCACCATCTCGACGATGCACGCCGCCTCGCCGCTGCCATCCCCGGAGCTCGACTGGGCTATGATCCGATGCTGGCAGTCTCCCGCCAGCCAGGCCTCCGCGATCCGGAGCGCCTCCTGCGTCACATCGAGCGTCGCATGGCCGGCGTGACCCTCGTCTACCTCCGGTTCGACGCCATAGTTGCCGCCGAAAAGCAGGGATTCCCGCTCGTTGCGCGCCTTCTCGACCTCGGCATCGAGACCGACGCTTGGACGGTCAATCCCGGTCGAGAGACTCGCGACGCCACCCTCTGCACGCTCGTCGAAGCGAAGGTGCGCCAGATCACGGCCGATGCGCCGGGCGATATCTTCCGCATGATCCGCTCGCTTTAATATGCTCGCCACTGAAGCGGAGCGCCGGTTTCTCTTTCTGTTGTTGTGCCGAAAGGCGCGTTTGAGCTCGCCGCGGGCGCGCCAACATCCTCCGGCAGCTCCGAGGTGGGACAGAGCCATTTCTGCAGCATCTGTGTGTGTCAGTATCGAAAGTTAACCCCTAACGAGCGTAGCCCAACTATTTGATTTAGCGACACGATATGAAAAAGTGAGTGGGTCATGATCGGCGCCGACCATGACCCACCGAAACTATGAATTTACCTGCAAAGTCATGTGCTTGCTGCCGATCTGGCCTGGGGTCAATTTTCGGGTCTGGTTCACACTTGAAATGCTTGTGAAAGCCGGTGAGGCTCATTCCCGCTGCTGCGGCGAGGCGATCAACGGATAAATGTAATCGGTACTCCACTCTCAGGATCGCGATGGCTGCAGCCGCTTAGGGTGGCAGCGAAAGCGCTGGAGAAGTTACTGCTTCCAGTGCGACCGCTGATAGGGGAAACCACGGGGGGCGCGATCTTCCCTATCTTCCCGCCTAAGCAGTGCACCCTGAATTGCGGTCAGGCTGCAACGCCACGTTAGTTTCGTCGGGATCGCTGGTCAATGACAGCCGTTCGGGCGAGCGGCCCCTCGTGTCGTCTAGCTCGACAGTGCGGGTTGCGCCTCAACTTTCACTACGTTGACGCGGCGGAAAGGATACTGCGATGCGCTCAATGGGCTCTGGGTTTGGCGATGGTTCACAGACGGTACGTTACTTCGATTGATCTTCCGCTCCTGTACGAAGTTTTCCAAGAGACGTGCGAGACGTGCGCCAAGAACGAGACGGCAGCGAATTCCGCCGCCGCAAGCCATTTGGCGCAGGCGCTAATGGCTGCTTACGAGGTGTTCAGACAAGGCTGGTTTGCGGAGGGTCGTCGAGGGTGGTCAGCATACCGCGTAAGCCAATGGTTCGGTTGGCCAACGGGCAGCGAGCAGGAAAATTCAGGAGGAGCCCAAAGGGGCATTAGGACCCCTCCTGCCCGGTAAGCTGACCGTTGTCGAGCATGGTGCCAGCACTGCGTTTCCAGATTGTGTCGGCACAACCTGATGCTGTAACCGCACCAACACTTCCCGGAATGTTTAGTAACGATATCCGAGACACCCAATCAGATAAGAGGCAATCCGCATTCACCCCATGCCCCATGAGGCGGCTATCGGGAAATAGCGGCCTTGAAGACGCTTTTGACGGGCCGCAAGGTGGTGCGCGCCGTCCTCACAAGTCGACTGAGGCGGGTTGGAGGAGCGAGCTTGCGCTCCAGCACGGCCGCAAGATCGGATCGTCCCCGATCGCGTAGCGGCAAAAGCAGATCGCGATAGCAACTCGCCTGATAGGCGTTTCCGATCTCGAGGTTCGTGAGGTCCGCGGCTCGAAAGTCGCGTCGAGGAAACGCCGCGGACGCATTCAGCTTCCCGAGCGCTATCAGGGCCAGCATCGTGCGGAGGCACTTCTCGCATCGCCCGCAGTTCTCGCCGACGGCCTCCGGTGAAACGCAGACGTTGACGTGATCCAATGCCACCGGCCAATCAGCCACGATCGCCGTCTTGGCCAACCGCGACATCTCCAGCCCATGATGATCGATCGCCATATGGGCGCTGCTATAGAACGGGTCGAGCAGA
>NZ_JAAKZF010000116.1 GCF_011045125.1 Allomesorhizobium camelthorni
GAAGACGAAGATGCCGACCATCGTCATGACGGCGACGGTCGAGACCATTCTGCGAAGAATGTAGGCAGTCATTGCGCCCTTAGACCTTCTGCATCATGAGGTCTCGTCGCGAGCTTCTCACGTTCCGATTCCCTTTTTTGTATTGGCGGTGCGGTCAATAGGCACCTATTTAGTTCGGCCGACACCACGAGAGAGGCTTTCGATCTCAAAGCGGCGGCAGACGTCTCGTTCTCCCACGAATGACTTTGGCGGGAGACGCCATTTTCGAAACGATAGCACCTACCGAGGTAGGTTTGGGCCAAAAAGCGTCAATTACTGAAATGCGAGCCCCAAAAAGCGGCCTGATCTGAAACGCCTCGCCTGGTCCGGGGCGCACGCCACAAGCGGGTCGCATACGCACGAGCCGTTTCCACAACCGCGCGCTGGTCGACGCCGATCCGGCCGAACGCTTTACCCGCCGCAGGTCGGGCACAAGCAGCGCGGGTGATGTGGCGATCATTGGCCTTCGTCTCCTTTGTCAGATGGTGAGCAAGAGACACTCGGAGGACAGGCTTGCGTCCGGTGGCGGCGAGCTCTCGTCTGGGCAGCCAATACAATGTCGCGTACGGCAAGCCTCCGGTGAGGGCTGTGGCCCATTCGTGATGTCAGCGTGTCTGGCTGCGGTTCTTCGTGAATGCCGCCTTGCCGAGAGGTTGGCCTTAGTGATCTTCCGATCCGCGTTTGGAGTTCGTCTTTAGCTGGATACTCGAGCTGGGAGCAGGGTTCATTAGAAGTGGAGCGTCGCGTTTGATCATCCTCTTGATCCCCGAACCGTCGACCAGCGGTTCCAGAGCATTTACTCTCCAAACAGATAAACGGGTAAACCGGTGCAGGTATTGCGGGCGATCACTAGACTTTGAGGGCGGGCGAGCACTTCCTCGTTCGGGCTGGCATCAACGTGTCACTAAAGTTCGACCGTAGATTAACGCCAAGGACTATATGACGTACATCGACGAAGGCATTCCGTCATGTTGGACATCGGATGACTCCCAATCCTCCTCAGTGAAGGCCTCAACGGCACGGTCAACATCCGTGCTCGAATGTGCGGCAGACATCTGCGTGCGGATGCGCGCCTGCCCCTTTGGCACTACCGGGAAGGAGAAACCGACCACATAGATGCCGAGCTGGAGCATCTTCTCGGCCATCTGCTGCGTGAGGCTCGCGTCGCCCAATATCAAAGGGATGATCGGATGGTTCGCGCCAGCCAGCATGAAGCCCGACTTCGACATCTTCGAGCGGAAGCGGTCGGCATTGGCATAGAGCTTTTCGCGCAGCGCATCGCCTTGTTCTAACAGATCGAACCTTCAGCGACGCCCCTGCAATGGCAGGCATCAGCGTATTGGAGAACAGATACGGCCGCGAGCGCTGGCGAAGCCAGTCGATGACCTCGCGCTTGCCTGCCGTGTAGCCGCCCGAGGCGCCGCCGAGCGCCTTGCCGAGCGTGCCGGTGATGATGTCCACCCTGCCCTCGACGCCGCAATGCTCCGCCGAGCCGCGCCCATGCCTGCCGACGAAGCCGACCGCATGACTGTCGTCGACCATGACCATGGCGCCATATTTTTCCGCCAGGTCGCAAACCCCGCCAAGATTGGCAATGATGCCGTCCATGGAAAATACGCCATCGGTCGCGATCAATTTGAAGCGGCTGGCCTCGGCCTTCTTCAGCTCTTCTTCCAGCGCTTCCATGTCAATGTTGGCATAGCGGAAGCGCCTGGCCCTTGAAAGCCGTACGCCGTCAATGATCGAGGCGTGGTTCAGCGCATCGGAAATAATGGCGTCTTCCTCGCCGAGCAGCGTCTCGAACAAACCAGCATTGGCGTCAAAACAGGATGAATAGACGATCGCATCTTCCATCTTGAGGAATGAGGAGATGCGTGCCTCGAGTTGCTTGTGCTCCTCCTGAGTACCGCAGATAAAGCGGACCGACGCCATACCGTATCCATAGCGGTCGAGCGCAGCCTTAGCCGCGTTCCGCAGCTCTTCATTGTCGGCGAGACCGAGATAGTTGTTGGCGCAGAAATTCAGGACCTTGCTGCCATCTGCGAGTTCGATCTTAGACGACTGCGTCGAGGTGATGACGCGCTCGGATTTGTAGAGCCCCGCAGACTTCAACCCAGCCAGTTCCGCAGACAAATAGGCAATGAAATCGTTGTTCATCGGCACCTCCGCAGGAATGGCATGGATACGTCCAACACAAGTACATGATCAGTGACGACTGGACGCTCATCATCGTGGTAACGGCTGTCGATTCGCTCAACCCCGCGCGCCACGAGGCATAGGCAGCGTAGCCAGCTCCGAGCCTGTCATATTCCACAGGGATTGTGACACCGAGCAAAACCGCCATCACCAGTTCGCGGAAGATCGACGGGTCGGTCGCCTCGTTGAGATGCACGTCCACGGAGCGTGGGCGCGAGCTCGGCGACGCAGAAAGTTGCCGCACCATCGCGGATCGCGCTCGTCTTCCGACTGCTGTCTCCCAGCAGCAGGAGACGTAGGTGTGTATCGGGCACTCTGCCAAATCCAGGGCGGTGCCCCGACGAAGCGCGCCTGCTCGAATTTCGGGAGTTTGCGTGACGACAGCTCATCGAGATCATCACAAAGCCGCTCGCAAAGTTGCTCTCGCATGGCTCATTTCCGATCACGGGTAGATGACAGCAGTCGACCATGCCGGATCATCGTGCTTTCGCCAGTAGAGATCCATTAGCCGGCGGGTGACGGACCCGACCTGCCCATTAGAGATCGCGGCGTCGTCGATACGCGTCACGGGCATAATGCCGCCGGCAGTCGAGGTGATGAACACCTCGTCAGCCGCTTTGATCTCAGCGCGAGCAATATCGGCAGCCGTAGCCGAGAGCCCGATCTCGGCGCAAAGGTCGAAGACAGTCCGGCGCGTAATGCCCGGCAACACCCCAAAAGCGGGTGTCCTCAGGGATCCGTCCTTTACAACAAAAACATTGAAGCCAGGCCCCTCCGCAATGTGCCCGTTCGTATCCAGGATCAGCGCTGTCTCAGCCCCCCTGTCGTATGCGTCGAAAAGGCCCTTCACGAGATCGAGCCAATGGTAATTCTTGATCGCCGGATCGACCGAGTTAGGCGGGATGCGGACGGTCTCGCTGATCGCGACGTGCAAACCCTTTTCCAGCTGTTCCTTGTTGGCAACCGACCCAAAAGGGATAGCAAACGCGATGAAGCGGTTCTCCGCTTGCCGGGGATCGCGGCTGAATGTCGGCGACGAACCGCGCGTGCAGATCATCTCCACGTACGCGGATCGATGGCCAGACAAAGCGACACAGTCTTTGAGGATCGATACTATCGTCTCGCGATCATAGGGCACCTTCATTCGCAAACGTTCAACGCCCCCGAAGAAACGATCAAGATGGAGATCCAATCGGAAGAATCTGCCATTCCAGACGTGCACCGTGTCGTAAGTGGCGTCTGAGTGCAGGAACCCCCAATCGAGCACGGAGATTTTGGCCTCGGACATCGGCAGGTATTGCCCATCCATGAACGCGACCCCATGCGGATAGAGGCGTCGATCGACGTAGTGCTCATCGACAGTTGGAAGAACAGGCAAGATCTGTGTCATCGGGGTCGCCATTCTTTTTCCTTACATCGGGACGGTTGCTTTGATTGCGTCGAGCGGTCGGGCAACCCACACCGTCCTGACGCAGGATTGACTGCGCCCTCTAGATCGCACAGTTGCTTAAGCGAAAACGCTCAATCTGATGGTGGACGCGCAATGGCAGTTTCAAAACGCGGCCCGGAGTGATGGCTTCAGCGCAACCGGCCCAACTCTACACCGTAACCCGGGGCTCGAACTTGACCCGATCAAGCGCGATCATGCTCCGGAATTTTCGGACATTAGGGTTGGTATAGAGTTTTGTCTTGACGAAGACGTCAAAGGCCTCGACGTCCTCAACGGCTACGATCAGCACAAAATCGGCGTCGCCCGTAATCATATAGCACTGGGTAACCTCTTTGGCCGCGCGCATCGCGCGTTTGAAATCGTCGACGAGGTCAAGACGCTCACGGTCCAACTCAACCGTGACAACAACGGTGAGCGATTTGCCGACAGCTTTCGGATCCACGAGCGAGATGTCCGCAACGATTACGCCATCAGAGCGCAGCTTGTTCACTCGACGCATGCATGACGCTGCCGAGGAACCGACCAATTCCGCCAGTTCTGCAAATGAGAGCCGGTTGTTCTTTTGTAGAGTCGCAAGAATCCTTCGATCTAGGTCATCCATGGAATAATGCCTGTGATTGCAACTTCAATAATCGCCAAAAAACATGCTACATTCATTGCAGTTGTCTCTGCAAAGTGAAACAATCAAATCAATCTTGACCCGCCCACGACAAGAATCAGCCGCTGCCCACAGGACCTATCCTGGGAAGTCCGTCAATGGGCACCGCAAAGCCCCGAGATTTCCAACCGCGCCGCGACAGCTAACAACTAGCCGGTCGAAGCTAGTGCGCTCGACACTATATCCGGCGGTGTGATCGCCTTGGTGTTAGCAACCGCACTCAATAGAGGACTCCTTCCCTAACGTTACCAACCGCGGGTGTCGCGTTTGGCATATTTTTGTGCAGGTGCGAAGGGCTAAATTACGAGGTGCATGAGTTGACGTGGCGACCGTTATTGGTGAGAACAAAATTCAATCGGTTCAGCTACTTCTCGGCCCTGCCCAGGCACCTTTAGGGGACCATGGACGATCGCGCAAAAAGGATCAGGAGAAACAGTCCCGGAGGCAAGGCCGACGCGGCCAAAGTGGACCTGACTGCCGTCGTCGTGGCGGTGAGCAACAATGAGCCCTGTGTCCTCACCATCGGGCAGACGGACACCTTGCCCTCCGGTCCGCTCGCGCTCGAGCACCGATCGCTGCAGTCCGGTTTAAGAACGTGGGTCGAGGAGCAAACCGGCCACCCACTAGGATATATCGAGCAGCTCTACACCTTCGCCGATCGGGACCGCGCCGGCGCCGAGCTGGAGCAGCGCGTCATCTCCATCAGCTATCTCGCCCTCACCCGCAAGGAACATGCAACGGCTCCGTCCAAGTCCAGCTGGCAAAGCTGGTACGACTACTTTCCCTGGGAGGATCACCGTGCCGGTACTCCGCCGATGGTGTCGAACCTCCTGCGGCCACGCCTGATCGAGTGGGCGGATGGCGCCTACGACGACGCGACGCGCCTCGAGCGCCGACGACGGGCGGCGATCGCCTTCGGCTTCGACGACCGTCCGTGGAACGAGGATCTCACGCTTAAGCGCTACGAGCTGCTTTATGAAGCAGCCCTGGTGGAAGAGGCGATGCGCGGTTCGACTCTGCCCCCGCCGGTTCGCGGCAAGTCCATGGTTTCCGATCATCGCCGCATCCTGGGGACGGGCATTTCGCGGCTGCGCTCCAAGATCAAATACCGGCCGGTGGTCTTCGAACTGATGCCGCCGGCCTTCACGCTTCTTCAGCTGCAGCGAACCGTGGAGGCGCTCGCCGGCAGGCTCATCCACAAACCGAACTTCCGTCGCCTCATCGAGCAGCACGAGTTGGTCGAGGAGACTGGCGAAACGAGCACGGAGACAGGCGGCTGGCCGGCGAAGCTCTACCGCTTCCGGCACGCCGTGCTGGAAGAGGGGGAAGTTGCCGGGGCAAAATTGCCGCTCTCGCGGGCTTGACCGCTTATACTCACTACGAATATATACGCCTTATATTCAGGTAGAGTATAATCGGAGGGCTCGATGAGCGCCATGCTGCCTTCGGGCGCGTCCCTGTACGACCGCGTTCAGCGCGTAATCCCCCCGATCGAATGGCCGACCTTTTTGGACGACATCGACGCAATTCTCGAGCTGAAGCAGCAGCGAAACGCCGTCGTCCTGGCGCACAACTACCAGACGCCGGAGATCTTCCACTGCGTCGCCGACATTGTCGGCGATAGCCTGGCGTTGGCCCGCAAGGCGATGGCTGTCGAAGCGGATGTCATCGTGCTTGCCGGCGTGCATTTCATGGCCGAAACGGCCAAATTGCTCAACCCGGAAAAGACGGTGCTCATCCCGGACCTGAAGGCGGGCTGCTCGCTGGCTGACTCCATCACCGCTGCCGATGTCCGCCTGCTGCGGCAACGATACCCCGGCGTGCCGATCATCACCTATGTCAACACATCGGTCGAAGTGAAGGCTGAGTCCGACATCTGCTGCACGTCGGGCAACGCCAAGGTCGTGGTCGAATCGCTTGGAGTTTCCCAGGTGATCATGCTGCCGGACGAATATCTGGCCCAGAACATCGCCGCGCAGACGGACGTCGAGATCATCGCCTGGAAGGGGCATTGCGAGGTGCATGAGCGTTTCACGCCAGCCGACATCCGACAATTGCGCGAGGATCATCCCGGCGTGACGGTGCTTGCTCATCCTGAATGTCCGCCCGAAGTGGTGGCGGAGGCCGACTTTTCGGGCTCGACGGCAGCCATGTCCGATTATGTCGGAAGCCAGAAACCGCCTCGCGTGGTGCTGATGACGGAATGCTCGATGAGCGACAATGTAGCGGTGGAGCACCCCGACGTCGAGTTCATCAGGCCCTGCAATCTCTGCCCGCACACGAAGCGGATAACGCTCGCCAACATCCGCTCGGCGCTCGAGCAGAACCGGCACGAGGTGAGGATCGAGCCAGAGATTGTAGGACGAGCACGGCTCGCGGTCGAGCGGATGCTCGCCCTATGAGCGCGGATGTCCGCAGCTTCTCTGGCCGGCCTATTATCATAGGCGGCGGCATTGCCGGATTAATGACTGCGCTTCATCTGGCGCCAGAACCGGTGCTTATTTTGTCCAGGACCCCGCTCGGATCTGACGCATCGAGCGCGTGGGCACAGGGCGGGCTGGCTGCCAGCCTTGGCGTTGACGACGATCCGGTACTGCATCTCGCCGACACGCTCGCCGCGGGCGACGGGCTGTGCGACGCAGAAGTCGCAACCCGCATCCTCCATGCGGCTCCCAACGCGATCGAGACCCTGGCGACCCTGGGGGTCCGCTTCGACCGGACGCCGGAAGGAGCGTTGCTTCTCGCACTCGAGGCCGCACACGGCCGCCGGCGCATTGTTCATGCCGGCGGCGACGGCAGTGGACAGGAAATCATGCGCGCGCTGGTCGAGGCCGTGCGTTCTGCTCCGTCGATTGTAGTCATCGAGGGTGTGGAGGCGCGGCGGCTGGCGGTGGAGGACAATACGGTCCGGGGCGTTTGGGCGAGCTGTTCGATGAGTCCTGTGTTCTTGGGTACGGGACGGGTCGTCCTCGCGACCGGCGGAATTGGCGGACTGTTCCTCGACACCACCAACCCTCTGGGCAGTTGCGGACAGGGCCTGGCGCTTGCGGCGCGCGCCGGTGCTGTTCTTGCCGATCTGGAGTTCATCCAGTTCCACCCGACCGCGCTTGACGGGCCGGATCGCCCCATGCCGCTGATCAGCGAAGCGGTTCGCGGCGAAGGCGCGACGATCGTCGACGAAACAGGCCGGCGCTTCCTCGAAGGCGTGCGGGGTGCGGAACTCGCGCCGCGCGACGTTGTGGCGCGCGCCATCTGGAAGCATCTTTCCAACGGCCACCGCGTCTTTCTCGATGGGCGGGAAAAGCCCGGCCCGACATTCGCGCGGCAGTTTCCGACGATCGCATCAGCCTGCCGGGGCGCAGGCATCGACCCGGCGCGCAACCTCATTCCCATACGGCCGGCCCAGCACTATCACATGGGCGGCGTCTCGGTGGATCGGGACGGACGCACCTCTGTTGCCGGGCTGTGGGCTTGCGGCGAAGTCGCCTCGACGGGACTTCACGGCGCCAACAGACTTGCCAGCAACTCGCTGACAGAGGCGATCGTATGCGCGCGATGGGTCGCCGAAAGCGTGGCGGGATCTCCGATCGGTCTCAGAACACGATCAAAGGCACGGGAAATTCCGGCGCCCAATCCACTCGCCTTGCGCCCTCTCCTCTCACGCACTCTTGGCGTGAAGCGAGATGGTGAGATCTTGCGAGCGGCCGTAAGCACATTGCTTCCGCTGGCCGAGCTACACGATGCAGCGTCCGATCCCGCCGCAGTTGGACTGATGATCGCGGTTGCCGCCTTGCTGCGCGAAGAAAGCCGCGGCGCTCACTACCGCACGGACTTTCCCGATCATGCGGTCGTCGCCCGCCGCTCCAGGCTCACGCTCGATGAAGCCTTGGCGACAGCTCGGGAATTCGCATGTCCGTCAACGCTTGAAGAGTTTGCGCAATGAACCTCTCGCCGCTTCCCGCAATCATGCTTGAGCCCCTGGTGCGGGCAGCACTTCTGGAAGATCTCGGCCGGGCGGGTGATCTGACCACCGATGCCATCGTGCCGAACAACCATCGCGCGAGGACCGCGCTCGTTGCGCGGCAGACCGGAGTTGTCGCCGGGCTAGATCTGGCGATGCTGGCGTTCCGGCTGTTCAACCAGGACCTCGAAATCACGGTGGAGCGGGCAGACGGCAGCAAAGTCGCGCCAGGAGACATCATCGCAACCGTGACCGGTCCGGCCCGCGCCATGCTCACCGCTGAACGGACGGCGCTCAATTTTCTGTGCCATCTGAGCGGCATTGCGACCGCGACCGCATTGCTAGTCGTCGCGGTTCACGGGCACGCCGCAAAGATCGTCTGCACGCGCAAGACGACGCCTGGTTTGCGGGCGCTGGAAAAATATGCCGTGCGCGCCGGTGGCGGTTCCAATCACCGTTTCGGTCTCGATGATGCGATCCTGATCAAGGACAACCACATCGCCATCGCCGGCGGAATTCGCCCGGCCATCGAGCGGGCGCGAGTGAGCGTCGGCCATCTCGTCAAGATCGAAGTCGAGGTCGATACGCTGGCCCAGCTGGAAGAGGCCCTGGTGCTCGCCCCAGACGCTGTCCTGCTCGACAACATGTCGGTCGACGAATTGCGCCAGGCCGTATCGATGGTCGCCGGTCGATGCATCACCGAAGCATCGGGCAGGATCACCGCCGCAACGGCGCCAGTCATCGCCGCGACCCGAGTCGATCTGATCTCCGTAGGCTGGCTGACCCATAGCGCGCCGATCCTCGATATCGGACTTGATTATCGAGCGCCTTGATCCACAAGCAAACCGTCATGTCTCAGCCTATGTCTCCAACAACCCAGTCGCGGGGGATCTTCCTGCCTTGATCGGCCAAGTGCACGCAGCACTGAGAGAACCGGCCGGCAGCGTCTGAGCGGGAAGAGCTTGCGGCGATCTGCCTTGAGGATCGAAAGAAATTCAGATCGCCAAAGCGTCTTCAACGCACAGCAGAAAGCATCGAGCAGCAATTCGTGATAATGCTTCATCGTACGCGCGATCTTCTTGTGCGCCAGCGCACGATGCTCGTAAACGCCCTACGCGGTCATCTGGCCGAAGTTGGCATTGTCGCTGCGCTGGGGCTTCCGAAAGTTCAAGAACTCATCGCGGTCATCAACGACGATACGAATGAGCGTATTGAACCTCTCATGCGGCATTGTATGGAGGTGATCGTCGATCAACTGCAGGGTATCCAGGCAAGGGTCGGTACTCTCGATCGAACTATTAATGTATGGCATCGGCCCTATCACCGCAAGCGTCCTGGCAGCGACGGTGGCCAATCCCTCGGCATTTTCGTCCGGGCGACAATTCGCGGCATGGCTCGGCCTGGTGCCGCGGCAGAAGTCCACCGGAGGGAAAGATAGGCTCGCAAAATCTCAAAGATTGGCGATCAGTAGATAAGACGTCTTCTAATTGTCGGAGCCCATGCGGTCTACGCTGGGGCAAAACCACTAAAGGCTCGGCGTGGATCATGGGGTTGTTAGGTCGCCGACCTTTCAGGGTCGCTGCCGTGGCGCTCGCCAACAAGATGGCACGGATCGTCTGGTGTATCCTCGCCAAAGGCATCACCTATCGCGACGAACGGTCTGCTGACGTATTGCCAGCTTGAAATTCAACGACAACGTATTTCGAGTTGCGAGGGTGAACGATGATGTGATGACAAACCGGCCGAGCCGGGGGCGGGATAGCCCGCTAGGGGTTGTGAGCAAAATGCTCGATGTTCTGAAATGGGATCCGACCCGCGAACTTCATTAGGGCCCGCAGCCATGAGGGCTGCTTCATTGAGGCCGGACAAATGACTTGCACCCGACCGTTCTGTTCACGCATGACCCCGACTTGGCAGAGGTACGCTGAAGGAGCTGAACCGATTTAATAGAATCTCTATGATGACTGTCGGCGCGTGAACACCACGCGCCATCGCGATTTTGGCTCTTCGCACTTGCACAAAAATGTGCCAAACGCGGCACCCGTGGTTGGTAACGCCGCGTTGACGTTCTCGTCAACGCCGCCGGCATCTCCCTGCACGGAGATACGGTTGAGGCCTGCACGCCCGAAACACTCGCGAGAACCTTCGCGGTTAATCTGGATGGAATGTTTCTCGGCTGTAAGCATGTGATTACGCCCATGCGGCGGCAAGGAAATGGCTCAATTATCAACATCGGCTCAATCCTCGGCCGCGTTACTGACGGCGCCTCCGCTGCCTATACGGCGAGCAAAGGAGGCGTGGGCATGCTGACCAAGTCGACAGCGCTTCACCTCGCCCAGGACGGCGCTCGGTGTGCGCTGCAACCAGGTCTCACCGACCTACACACTCACACCCATGATGGAGCGCTGGCTGGCCGAGCTTCCAGCCGGAAATCGCCGAGCGCTTGAAAGTGCCCATCCGCTCGGTCGGTTAGGTCGGCCGCAGGAGATCGTTGCGGCTGCGCTGTTTCCGGCGAGCGATGAGTCGCAAGCCATCACTGGCGCGGACTTCCTCGTGGATGGGGGCTACACGGCGCAGTGAATTCTGTGGCTCTCCCTGCCCATTTAGCGGCGAGGCGTACTCCTCAGAGAGGTCCACGACCCGCGCATTACGGCAATAGCGGTAGTCGCTTTTCGGGTGCAAGTTCCTCCAACTGACGGTGGCTCGAACGTTCAGCTATCCCTTCTTCTTGTTTGGCTGCCTAGATGCCCTA
>NZ_JAAKZF010000117.1 GCF_011045125.1 Allomesorhizobium camelthorni
ATCGTCGATTTCTTTGGTGACGGGAGACATGCGAACCAGCGCCGCCGGCTGTTTTATCTGGCGCTCGTTCTGATCGTCATCGCCGACTTTCTGGTCTCCCGCCAACACGCCGAATACCTGTGGGACCGTCTGCCTGGCTGGTCCGCCGTCTACGGCTTCGGCTCCTGCGCGCTGCTGATTTTCGTTTCCAAGTTCCTCGGCCATCAGGGCGGCCTGATGCGGCGCGAGGACTATTATGACTGACTTCGTCCATCCCGCCCTCATCTTCATTTTCGGCGCCCTGCCGATCCCTTTCCTGAAAGGGTCAATCCGGAAGGCTTACCTGCTGCTGATCCCGGCGCTGGCGATCCTTGCCGTGCTCATGATGCAGCCTGGCAGCTACGGTGCGGCGCAGTTCATCGGGCAGGAACTCCTGATTGCGAAGGTCGACAAGCTGAGCATCGTCTTCGCCACCGTTTTCACCATCATGGCGCTGATCGGCATGGTCTACGCGCTGCACCTCACGCGCGCCGGAGAGCATGTGGCGGCGTTCGTCTACGTCGGTAGCGCGCTCGGCGTCGTGTTCGCCGGTGACTACATGACCCTGTTCCTGTTCTGGGAGGGCATGGCGTTTGCCTCTGCCTATCTCGTCTTCGCCCAAGGCGGCCGGCAAGCGATCGCCGCCGGGTTCCGGTATCTCATGGTCCATATCACCGGTGGCGTCGTCCTGCTGGGCGGCGTCATTCTTTACGGGCTCTCGACAGGCTCGCTGCTCTTTGGCCCGATCGCGGGCGGGATGGGCGTTGGCGCCTATCTGATCCTTGCCGGATTCATGCTCAACGCCGCGGTGCCGCCGCTCAACGCCTGGCTGACCGACGCCTATCCAGAAGCGACCGTCACGGGGGCGGTCTTCATGAGCGCCTTCACCACCAAGACTGCAGTCTATGTGCTGGCGCGGGCGTTTCCGGGGACCGAGCTTCTCGTCTGGCTCGGTACCGCGATGGCGCTCTACGGCGTTATCTACGCGGTGCTGGAGAACGACTGCCGGAGGCTCTTGGCCTATCACATCGTCAGCCAGGTGGGCTACATGGTGGCGGGCGTCGGCATCGGGACCGAGATGGCGGTGAACGGGGCCACAAGCCATGCCTTCGCGCATATCCTCTACAAGGCGCTTCTGTTCATGGGTGCCGGGGCGGTGATCTATGTGACCGGGCGGCGCAAGCTCACCGAGCTCGGAGGGCTCTACAAGACCATGCCGCTGACCGTAGCGCTCTACATGGTCGGCGCTTTCGCGATTTCGGCGTTTCCATTCTTCTCGGGCTTCGTCACCAAGTCGATGGTGGTGGCAGCCGCCGGGCAGGATCACCGAGCGCTGGTGGTGCTGGCGCTGACGATGGCGTCGTCGGGGACCTTCCTGCACACCGGGCTCAAGCTCCCGTACTACATGTTCTTCGGCACGGACCGGAAACTGGAAGCGCGGGAACCTCCCCGCAACATGCTGGTTGCGATGGGAATGGCGGCGGTGCTCTGCATCGCGATCGGGGTGTTCCCCCAGCCACTTTACGCGCTTCTGCCCCATCCGGTCGACTTCGAACCCTACACCGGCGTCCATATCACCGAGAGCCTCGGCATACTGATGTTCACCGCATTGGGCTTCGTGCTGTTCCTCAGGGCGCTTGACCCCGAGAACACGATCAGCATCGACACCGACTGGTTCTACCGCAAAGGCGCGCGGCATTTCATGTGGCTCGCCGAAAAACCGCTGGCGCGCTACGAGAAGGCGGTGAGCGACGTGTCCGAGACCGCGGTGCTGCCCATACTGCACGGGACGGCACGGGCCGGACTGCGGATCGATCTCAACGGTGTGGACGCCGTCGTGAACGGCATCGCCCGCTCGATCCTGCGCGGTGGCGGCGCGCTGCGGAAGCTGCAGACCGGCGTCGTGACCCATTACGCGCTGGCGATGATCGTCGGTGTGATCGCAGCCATTGCCGTCTTCGCCGTGGTGTGGCGGTAGGGCGCCATGGCGTTCCCGCTGCTTAGCCTCATCGTGTTCATGCCCGCCGCCGGGGCAGCGGTTCTGATGCTTCTCCGCAACGACGATCAGGTGCGATGGACGGCGCTGGGCGTCACCGTCCTCGACTTCGCTCTCTGCATCGTGATGCTGGCCGGCTTTGACACCACTACCCACGAGATGCAGTTCACCGAGACGCGCCCGTGGGTGCCCGCGCTCGGGATCACTTACGCGCTTGGCATCGACGGAATCAGCGCGCTCTTCGTGTTCCTGACCGCGCTATTGGGCTGGATCTGCGTGCTCGCCTCGTGGGTCGCGATCGACCGCAAGGTGAAGGAGTTCATGGTCAGCCTGCTGGTCATGCAGACGCTGATGCTCGGTGTCTTCTGCGCTCTCGATCTGTTCCTGTTTTACGTCTTCTGGGAGGCGATGCTGATCCCGATGTACGTGATCATCGGCGTCTGGGGCGGCGACGGCCGGGTCTATGCGGCGTTCAAGTTCTTCCTCTACACGCTGGCTGGCAGCCTGCTGTTCCTGATCGGAGTCATCGTGCTCTATTTCCACGGCGGCGAGACCTTTGACATCCTCGCCCTGACGGAGCAGGACTTGCCGTTCGGGGTCCAGTCCTGGCTGTTCTTCGCCTTCCTGATCGCCTTCGCAGTCAAGGTGCCGATGGTCCCGGTCCATACCTGGTTGCCGGACGCCCATGTGCAGGCACCGACGGCGGGCAGCATCGTTCTTGCCGCCGTGCTTCTGAAGATGGGCGCCTACGGGTTCCTGCGGTTCTCGCTGTCGATGCTGCCGGAGGCGTCGATGCATTATTCGACGCTGATGCTGGCCCTTTCGGCGCTTGCTATCGTCTATGGCGGGTTGCTTGCCTTGGCGCAGGATGACCTCAAGAAGCTGGTGGCCTATTCCAGCATCAGCCACATGGGCTTCGTGACGCTGGGTATTTTCACGTTGAACCTCCGCGGGCTCGAGGGCGGCATCCTGCAAATGTTCAACCATGGCGTGACGACGGGCGCGTTGTTCCTGTTCGTCGGCCTGATCTACGAGCGGACCCACACCCGCAGCATTGCAGATTATGGCGGGCTGATGAAGGCGGCGCCGGTCTATACCGCGTTTCTTGCGCTGTTCACCCTGTCGTCGATGGCGCTGCCGGGAACGAATTCGTTTGTGGGCGAGTTGCTGGTGCTGTCGGGCGCGTTTGCGGCCAATCTGGCTGCCGGCGCCGCCGCCGTTCTGGGGGCTCTGCTGGGCGCGGCCTACCTGCTTGGCATGTACAGGAAAGTCGCGCTCGGTCCAGCCAGCGTCGGCGCGCGATTCAAGATTCGCGACGTGAACGCCCGCGAACTGGCGGCGATCCTGCCGCTGGCAGTCTTCGTGCTCTGGGTCGGGCTCTATCCGAAACCTTTTCTCAACATCATCGGCCCCTCGGTGAGGCATCTGCTCACGCAGGTGCACTCTTACGGGGGCGGCCAATGACCGCTGCCGCGCTTTTCCAGTCAATCCTAGCGAGCCTGCCCGAGATCGTGGTGGTCGCTGGGGCCTGCATCTTGCTGATCCTGGGACAGCTTGTGCGAAAGGGGCAGGGACATTTCCTTGTCTCGGCTTCCGTTGCGATCGTGCTGATTGCCGCCCTGGGCACACTCATGCTGGCGGGCGAGGTGCGGCCGGCCTACACGGGCATGTTCATCGCCGACCGCTTCGCGGGCTTCTTCAAAGGCGTGTTCTACTTGGCCACCATCCTGACATTCCTCCTTTCGCGAAAATATACAGAGATCGAAAAGATCGGGAGCAGCGAATACTATGTCATGCTGCTCTTCGCGCTTTCGGGAATGATGATCATGGCCTCGGCGACCGATCTCCTGTCGATCTATGTCGGCCTCGAACTGATGGCGCTCTCCACCTACGTGCTGACCGGCTTCCTGCGGCGAGAGCGGCGGTCGAACGAAGCGTCGCTGAAATACGTAATCCTTGGCGGAGTCTCGACCGGGATTTTCCTTTACGGCGTTTCGCTGGTCTACGGGATCACCGGCACGACGCAATTGGACGGGATGGCTGCGGCGGTGACCGGCGATCCGCTTGATCCCGGATTGCTGCTGGCGGTGGTCTTCATCGTCGCGGGGCTGGTCTTCAAGGTCGGCGCGGTGCCGTTCCACATGTGGGTGCCGGACGTCTATGAAGGTGCGCCGACGACGATCACCGCCTTCATGTCGGTGGCCCCCAAGGCGGCCGGGTTCGCAGTGATCCTGCGGGTGTTCCTCAACCCGCTGGTCGCCGCCTCGGACGCTTGGATCATTGTCGCGGTCATTGCCGTGGCGACGATGGCCCTCGGCAGTTTCGTGGCGCTGGTGCAGGACAATTTCAAGCGTCTTCTGGCCTATTCCAGCATTGCCCATGCCGGGTTCGCGCTGTTCGGCGTGGTCGCCGGCGGCGCGGACGGGATTGCCAGCGTGATGCTCTACCTGCTGATCTACGCCTTCATGAATCTCGGAATCTTCGCCGCCGTCATCATGATGCGGAACGGCGATTTCTCAGGCGAGGTCATCGAGGATTACGCGGGTTTGGCTAAGTCGCATCCCGGGCTGGCGCTTCTAATGCTGCTTTATCTGTTCTCGCTGGCCGGCATTCCGCCGACGGCCGGGTTCTTCGCCAAGTTCTATGTGCTGGTCGCGCTAGTCGAGCGGGGTTTCGTCATGCTGGCGGTGATCGCAGTGCTGCTGAGCGCCGTCGCCGCCTACTTCTACATCCGCATCGTCATGGTGATCTACATGCGCGAGCCGGAGCCGGAGGGAGCCTTCGACCCGGCGCTGACGCCCTCGGTCCGCGCCACACTCGCCATCACCGCCGCCGGCACCATCGGCATCGGCCTATTTCCGGCTTGGTTTCTGAGACTTGCTCAACATTCCGTGTTTGGCGGCTGATCGGTTGGATTTGCAATGATCCGGCCAACGGAATACTCTGATGGTGCAAGAAAGGAATGCCCAAGTCGCTTCCCGGGGGTCCGCATCACCGGTCCGAAGGGTCGGTGGCGGCCTGAGCAACGCCCTCGGTGGTAACCGGGGCAGCGCGACATGACTGGAATGGAATTCCTGCCGGTTCTTTTCATGGTCGCCGGAATTGTTCTGGTGGCGATGGCGACGCTTTTTGTCTCCTCGCTACTGCGCCCATCAAATCCCTATCCGGCGAAGAACATGCCCTATGAATGCGGCATGGACCCGGCGGGCGAGGCAGCCGGGGGCCGCTTCAGGGTGCAGTTCTTCATCCTCGCAATCTTGCTGGTGGTGTTCGACGTCGAGGCTATGTTCCTGTTTCCGTGGGCGGTCGTGCTGAAGGAGATCGGGCTCGTCGGCTATATCGAGATGTTTGTCTTCATGCTGTTGCTTATCGTGGGCTTCGCCTACGCCTGGCTGAAGGGAGCGCTGGAATGGGAGGAGTAGGCGAAACGATTCGCGACAGCGTGCTGTTCACCACCGCCGACAGCGTGATCAGCTGGAGCCGGCGGTCGGCGCTCTGGCCCGAGACCTTCGGCATCGCCTGCTGCGCCATCGAGATGATCTCGGCGGGTTGTGCGCGCTACGATCTCGACCGGTTCGGCGTGGTGTTCCGGCCTTCGCCGCGCCAGTCCGACGTGATGATCATCGCCGGTACCGTGACGCGGAAGTTCGCGCCTGTCGTGCGCCGGCTCTACGACCAGATGCCGGAACCGCGCTGGGTCATCGCCATGGGCACCTGCGCGATCTCGGGCGGGGTCTACAACACCTACGCCGTGGTGCAGGGGGCGGAGACTTTCGTGCCGGTGGACGTGCATGTGCCCGGCTGCCCGCCGCGGCCCGAGGCGCTGATGCATGGCATCCTTCTGCTTCAGGAGAAGATCAAAAAATCCCGGGCGCTGGCCGGGACGCCTCTGGATCGGGTTGCAGCATCATGAGCGTGGAGATATCCCTCATCCGCACCCTGATCGCGGAACGCTTCGGGCGGGAAATCGAGGAGCTTGGCTTCGCGCATGGGGTTCACGCTTTCGCCTCACCGCCTGACTTGATCGTCGAACTTTGCCGGTTTCTGAAGGAACACCCGGCGCTGCGGTTCGATTTCCTGTCCGACATTTGCGGGGTCGATCATCACCCCGAGGCGCCCCGCTACGAGGCGGTGTACCACCTCTATTCGCTGCCGAACAAATGGCGCGTTCGCATCAAGTGCCGTCTCGGCGATCCGCCGCGGGTTCCGTCGGTGACGGGGGTCTGGCGCACCGCCAACTGGCATGAGCGTGAGGCCTGGGACATGTACGGGATCAGGTTCGAGGGCCATCCCGACTTGCGCCGGATCTACATGTGGGAAGAATTCGAGGGTTTCCCGCAGCGCAAGGACTTTCCGCTCCGCGGCTACAAGGACAAGCTGAACCCGTTTGGCGCCGAAGGCCGGCCGCCGACGCAACCCGACCTCGCAACCAAGAACATTCCATAAGGGAGGCCCTTCAACGCCGGGAACTTGAGATGACCGAAGTCACGGAACTGAGCAGGCCGGCAGGCGAAGCGCTCGACACAAAGGAGGTGCTGCTCAACCTCGGCCCGCAGCATCCCAGCACGCATGGGGTGCTGCGGCTGGTCCTTGAGCTGGAGGGCGAGTATGTCGCGCGCGTGGACCCGCACATCGGCTACCTCCACCGCGGCACCGAAAAGCTGGCCGAGAGCTTTACCTATACCCAGATTTTTCCGCTGACCGACCGGCTCGACTACCTCTGCCCGCCCTCGAACAATCTCGCATTCGCGCTGGCGGTGGAGAAGCTCCTGGGCATCGAAGCGCCGATCCGCGCGCAATATATCCGCGTGCTGATGGCCGAACTGGCGCGGATCTCCGGTCATCTCCTGATCACCGGCGCGCTGCCGATGGACCTGGGCGCCATGACCGCGTTGGTTTACGCCATGCGCGAGCGTGAAATGATCATGGACCTGTTGGAGATGATCAGCGGGGCGCGGATGCACACCTCCTTCTGCCGGGTCGGCGGTGTGCGCGAGGACCTGCCCGACGGGTTCTTCCCCAAGATCAGGGAGTTCTGCGACATCTTCCCGAATCGGATCCGCGACTATGAACGGCTGGTCGAGAACAACCGGGTGTTCCTGAAGCGCACGCAGGGGATCGGCGTGATCTCCGCCGAGGACGGCATCGATCTTGGCCTGAGCGGCCCGAACCTGCGGGCCTCGGGCGTCGACTGGGACATCCGCCGCGACGAGCCCTACGAGATCTACGACCGGCTGGACTTCAACGTCATCACCCGCGACGAGGGCGACTGCTTCGCCCGCTGGCGATGCCGCGTCGAGGAGATGCGCGAGAGCGTCCGGATCATCGAGCAATGCCTTGACCAGATGCCCGAGGGGCCGTTCCAGGTCGATATGCCGACCATCGCTTTCCCGGTGGACAAGGACAGGGTGCACTGCTCGATGGAGGCGCTGATCCAGCATTTCGACCTTTCGGCCTATGGCTTCAAGGTGCCGAAGGGCGAGGTCTATTCGGCGATCGAGGCGCCAAAGGGCGAGCTCGGGTTCTACATCATCAGCGACGGGTCGCAAAAACCGTTCCGGATGAAAGTGCGGGCACCGTCATTCGTCAACCTTCAGGGACTGTTCGGGGTCAGCAATGCCCGCTACCTGGCGGACATGATCGCCGTGCTGGGCAGCCTCGACCCTGTGATGGCCGAGGTGGACAAGTAGCAGGGGATTGGACGCGATGAACATGCGCGAACAGATCGAGGCGGCGGCGGCGCGGTATCCCGACCAGCGCTCGGCGATCATGCCCGCGCTTCTGATCGCGCAAAAGGAACATGGCCATCTGCCCGGCCCGGTGTTGGAAGAGGTCTCCGACATCCTCGGTGTCGAGCGGGTCTGGGTCTACGAATTGGCGACCTTCTACACCCTCTTCCATACCGAGCCGGTGGGTCTGTTCCACCTGCAACTCTGCGACAACCTCTCCTGCATGCTGCGCCGATCCGAGGACCTGCTGAGGCATCTGGAGACGGTGCTGGGGATCGAAAAGGGCGGCACGACCCCGGACGGGCTGTTCACGCTTTCGACCGTCGAATGCCTCGGTGCCTGCGAGATGGCCCCGGTGATGCAGGTCGGCGACGACTATCACGGCGACCTCGACATCGCGCGGATCGACGCGCTCTTGGACAGGCTGCGCGCGGCGGCGGGGCAAGCGACTGGCGCCGAACTCGCCGCCGCAGCACCGCCGGGAGAGTAGCCGCCATGTTCGAACCGGTCCTTCTCAAAAACATGGACGTGCCGGATGGCCATCTGCTTTCGAGCTATGAGGCCGGCGGCGGCTACCAGGCGCTGGCGAAGGCGCTGCACGAGCACACGCCCGACGAGATCATCGACCTCGTCAAGGAATCCAACCTGCGTGGCCGCGGCGGAGCCGGATTCCCGACGGGGTTGAAATGGAGCTTCGTGCCGAAGCGGGCCGGCAAGCCGAAATATCTCTGCTGCAACGCCGATGAAGGCGAGCCGGGCACATTCAAGGACCGGATCATCATGGAGCGTGATCCGCACCAGCTGATCGAGGGCATGGCGATCGGCGCCTATGCGATCGGGGCCGAAACGGCCTATGTCTACATCCGCGGGGAATACGTGCTGGCGATCCAGCGGCTGGAGCAGGCGATCGCCGAGGCCCATGAGAAGGGCTATCTGGGAACACGGATACTGGGCTCGGATTTCAATTTCGTCGTGCACATCCATTGCGGCGCCGGCGCCTATATCTGCGGCGAGGAGACCGCGATGCTCGACTCGCTCGAAGGCAAGCGGGCGCAGCCGCGCTTGAAGCCGCCGTTTCCCGCGGTCGAAGGGCTCTATGCCAGCCCGACCGTGATCAACAACGTCGAGACACTGGCCTGCGTGCCGCATATCGTGATGCGCGGCCCGGTCTGGTTCCGCGGCATCGGCCCGGACAAGAGCCCCGGCCCAAAGCTCTATTGTCTCAGCGGGCAGGTGAGGAAACCGGGCCTTTACGAATTGCCGATGGGCATACCGCTGCGCGAACTGGTCGAGGATCACGCCGGCGGGCCGCCACCTGGGCGCAAGATCAAGGCGGTGATCCCCGGCGGAGTCTCGGCGCCGTTGATCCCGGAGCATGGGCTGGATGTCGGGATGGACTTCGACTCGCTCGCAGCCGCCGGCTCGATGCTCGGCTCGGCAGGAGTGATCGTGGTCGACGACTCGACCTGCATGGTCAAGGTCGCCACCCGGATCATCGAGTTCTTCCATCACGAGTCCTGCGGGAAATGCACGCCCTGCCGAGAAGGGCTGAACTGGGTCGTGAAGGTGCTGCGCCGAGTCGAGGCGGGGCAGGGCGCGCCGGACGATTTGGAACAGCTGGAAGCGCTGTGCAAGGGGATTTTCGGCAACACGTTCTGCGCCCTGGGCGACGGCGCGGCTATGGGGCTGCGAGCGGCATTGGCGCATTTCGAAGATGAATTCGGCGCCCATATCGAGGAGCGGAGGTGCCCGTTTCACTGAGGGCGCGCCGGCGGAGAGCCGCGAGGAAACCATGCTTAGGATTGTGATCGATGAACAAACGCTGGAAGTGGAGGCAGGCTCTACGGTGCTGCAGGCCGCCGAGCGTTTGGGCATCGACATCCCGACCTTCTGCTATCTGAAGCGACTGCCGGCGCTGGCTTCATGCCGCATGTGCCTGGTGGAGATCGAAGGGCAGCGGCGTCTGCAACCCTCCTGCGCCACCGCGGTTGCCGACGGCATGGTGGTGCGAACGAACACGCCGCTGGTCGAGCAGACCCGTTCTTCCATGCTCGATATGCTGCTCGCCAACCATCCGCTGGACTGCCCGATCTGCGACAAGGGCGGCGAGTGCGAGCTTCAGGACCAGGTGATGGCCTATGGGCCGCGCCAGAGCCTGTTCCACGACGCAAAGCGCGTCTTCCACTCCAAGGACATTCGTCTCAGCCCCGTCATCATCATGAACGTCAACCGCTGCATCCAGTGCCAGCGCTGCGTCCGGATGTGCGAGGAAGTGGTCGGCGCGGTCGCCTTGGGCACCGTCGAGAAAGGCATGGATACGGCCGTTACCGGCTTCGAGGGCAGTCTCGCCAGTTGCGACCAGTGCGGCAACTGCGTCGAGGTCTGCCCGGTCGGCGCGCTGATGAGCTTCCCTTATCGCTACAAGGCACGGCCTTGGGATCTGGCCGAGACCGACACGGTCTGCCCGCATTGCGGCACTGGCTGCCAGTTGACCGTCGGCGCGCGCAAGGGCGAGTTCATGCGGGTCCGCTCGAAGCAGGAGCACGGGGTCAATCGCGAAACGCTCTGCGTGCGGGGCCGCTTCGGCCTCGACTTCGTCGAGAGCCGGAGCCGGATCAAGCGTCCGATGGTCCGTCGTGACGGCGCCCTGGTTCCGGTTTCCTGGGACGAAGCGGGGGACTACCTGCGCCGGCGCCTTTCGGCCGTTGAGAGCAAGGCTATGGGTGGGCTGGCCTCGCCGCGTATGCCCAACGAGATGCTTTATCAATTCCAGAAGCTGATGCGGACGGTATTCCGGACCAACAACATCGACTGCTCGTCGCGCTGGTCCACGCCGTTCGATACGCTCGGCCCGTTAGTGGCGGGCTTCTACAGCCGCGCGCCGTTGGAAGAGGTGATCGGCAACGAGTGCGTTCTGGTCGTCGGTGGCAATGTGACCGAGGAAAATCCGGTCACCGAGTATCTGTTGCGGGACGGCGCGCGGCGGCGGCAGACCAGGTTGCTCATGCTCTCGGCGCGGCCATCCCGTCTGGATGCCGATGCCCGGGCCGTCGTTCGCGTTCCGCCGGGCGGCGAGGCGGCGAGCCTTGCCGCGGTAGTGGCCGGGCTGGTGGCGACGGCTGGTCAGGCCCTGCCGGGTGACGTTTTTGCCGACACGGGCGCGACAAGCAGTGGGCCGGAAGCGACCGCAGAGAGTCACGGGCCGGATCGTCTGGTCGCCGCGCTGCTGGAAGGCCGCAGCGTCACCGTTCTTGTC
>NZ_JAAKZF010000118.1 GCF_011045125.1 Allomesorhizobium camelthorni
CACAAGGGAGCGTGGCGGCTCCGTTCGATTGCTGGCTGGCGCTGCGCGGCTTGCAGACTTTGCCCCTGGGCATGCAGGCTCATTGCGAGGGAGCCCGCAGGGTGGCGGAATGCACTGCATGCACATCGGCGTGTCGAGAACGTGCTCTCCCCGGGGCTGCCAGACGATCCGGGGCGCTCTCGCGCAAGGTCAAATGAGCGACTACCGGGCGATGCTTCCTTCGTCGTTCAGGGAGGAGCCGAGGCCGCGATGGCAGTTGCCGGACAGCTCAAACTCATCGTCAGAGCCACTGGTCGGTGGGACACATTCCCTCATCGAGCATCGAGCGTCTGTCGAAGGGCCGAAATCCATGGCGCCTGCAGGACTACTTCGCATTTCGGTCGGCCTAGAGCATCCGCAGGACATCATTGATGACCTGCGAAGGCCTTTGACGATCTAGCGTAGTCAATTCAGGTCGCCAGCCAGCAGCTTCTCTTTGCCGAGCGGTCGGCTAAGTGGGTCTCGAACAGGTCAGCGGGTCATAAACTGC
Source organism: Allomesorhizobium camelthorni (assembly GCF_011045125.1). Taxonomy (GTDB): domain Bacteria; phylum Pseudomonadota; class Alphaproteobacteria; order Rhizobiales; family Rhizobiaceae; genus Allomesorhizobium; species Allomesorhizobium camelthorni. The sequence goes on from NZ_JAAKZF010000118.1 coordinate 530, forward strand.
GCGTGACGTGGCGTGAGCATGGATGTCGGATTGTGGCGCATTCGCGCACCGGACTTGATAGGCCTCGTGCAGCTTGTCCGTTTGTTTGGCGCTGTCCTCCGCTTCAGTCCAGGCACGTCGACGTTTCTCGGTACGCCGCTCATTGTGGAGAGCAAGCAGGCCCGCGCCGATGATCAGTACTGCGCCAAGCACCGTCGTTTCGCGCGGCACCTCGGCGAAGAACAGAAAACCCCATAGCGGCGTCCAAATAATGCCGGTGTATTCGAAGGTCGCGACGCGGTTGGCAGGTGCCAGCCTATAGGCCTGGGACAAAAGGATCATGCCGGCAGAAGCGACGAATCCGCAGGCCGCCATCTTCAGGAGATCGGGTACCACCGGCCAAACCCACGGTCGTACTAGAAACTCGAGGCTCGGATGGGCGGCGTTAGTGATGCCGGCCAGATGAATCAGAATAGCGACGACGACCGCACCAACGATATAGGCGCCATTCTGATAGAAAGCCATGACTGTAGCAGATTCGGTACCGCCGATCCGGCGTGCCATCACCTGTGAAAAGGCGTAGAGGAAAGCAGAGCCCAGCGAAAGCAATGCCGCCCAATCGAACAATCCAGCGTCCGGTCGAAGCATCACGATCACGCCGACCAGGCCGAGCAGCACGGTGGCGAGCGTTCGCCCGGATATCCGCTCGCCGAGATAAGGTCCGGCCATCGCCATGATGAAGAGCGGCGCCATGAAATAAAGCGCCACCGCATCAGCCAACGGCAAGGCCGCGATTGCAAGGTAGTAAAGTGTATAGGAAGAGAACTGGACGAAAGCGCGCAGTGTCAACATGCCGGCGCGCTTCGACCACAAGGCCTTTATACCGACATCGGCCTGAACGAGAATGATCAGGATCGGCAGCGCGACGATGGCGCGGATGGCCATCACTTCCGTCACCGGGTAGCTGCTCGATACCGCTTTCACAAGCGGGTCCTGCAACGAAAAGATAAGAACGCCCAGGCAGAGGCTCACGATACCAAGCACAAATCGGTTCTGCATGGTCGATCCAGCGAAAAAAGAGCCCGCTGCCGTGTGTGGCAGCGGGCACGAGTGAGGACTCTTCATACTGGTCGGCCAGCGAATCTCGCAGCGATCCAATGTGTCACGCGAAGTATCCGTTGCCATTTGACATCGCGCAAGCGAATTGAAATGATGGCAGACCTCAAAATTTTTTATGACGAGTTATGAAGCCCACCCTGGACAGCGATCTTCTGCGCACATTTGTTGCTGTGGCCGAAACCGCAAATTTCACGAGAGCTGCCGAACAGGCAGGCCGCACCCAATCTGCGGTTTCCATGCAGATGAAGAAGTTGGAAGCCATCATCGGTGGCAGTCTGTTCGAGCGCAGCTCGCGCGGCGTGGCGTTAACGCGCCGCGGTGGAGAACTCCTCGTCAATGCCCGTCGGATCGTCTCGCTTCTGGATGAGACGGCGGCATCGATGTTCACACCGCCTATAGGAGGCCTAGTGCGCATCGGCATCCCCGCCGAATATGGCCGTCCGATCTTGTCGCGCGGACTCGGCGAATTCGCCAAGCGTCATCCGCGTGTGGAGGTCACTGTGCGCTATGCACATTCGGCCTCGCAAATGAGAGCCTTGGCGACCGACGAGCTTGACCTTGCCGTGGTGTTCGAATGGGAAGGCTATTCCGGTGGTGATGTGCTGAGACATGACCCGACGGTGTGGGTGACATCGATACTGCACCACATGCACGAAGAGCGGCCGGTTCCGATTGCGCTCTATAGTCGTGATGGCTGGTGCCGCGATTTCGCGATCAAATCACTGCAGCGACGCGGTCTCGAATACCGTGTCGCCTATACCAGCGACACCGCCGGCGGCTTGGAATTGGCTGTCACCTCCGGCCTGGCAATCGCGCCGATCTCGCGCAGCAACATTCCCATCGACTGCCGCGAACTGACCGCCGCGGACGGCTTCGGTGACATTGATTCTTCGAATGTCGTACTGCATCGCAATCCGCTCTCCACTGGAGAAGCAGTCGATGGCATGGAGAAAACCATCCGCGAAGCCTTCGCGCGGACCGACGGTAGGCGAAACCCCACCGGGTAGCTTATTCGTACGCGAGCCGGCAACAATCTCCCAGGTTTTCTGAAGGATGCAGGCGGTAGAAAGCCAGGAAGTCCGGCTTGCCATGCTGGCGATCCTTTTCCACCGCTACGCCAACCGGGTTCCGCAGCACGGCTTTTCGAAGAGACCGGCCAGGGTCAGAGCCTCTACCTCGACAACCGCTGACGCACACTCTAGCTCGCAGGCAGGGCGTTATAGGAACAGAGCGCGAAGGTGATCGTTTAAGAACACCCCGTGGGGATCGAGTTCACGTCTAATCTCACGGAATTGCTCGAATCCGGGCTGGAGTTGCTTGAGCCGTTGAGCAGTCAGTCGATGCTCCTTGCCCCAGTGCGGAAGTCCACCATGATGACAGAAGACGGCTTCCAAGTCTGCGAAGACGTCGTCGTACTTACAATCTCGCGAGTCCGGCACTGAGAAAATGGCCTTTGGTCCGTCGTGACACCAGCTTAGTAGCGCATCGTCCTGTGCGACGAAGCGAACGTCGATCGGATGAGCGTAGGACGGGTGGTGGTCCCGCAGTCGATTCCGTACCTCACGGAAGACGCGTTTTGCTGCATCGAGAGGGATGGCGTATTCGATCTCGCGATACATAACGGGGTATGTATAAGTCAGGATTCGGTTCATGCGGTCGCGGCGCTCCAGCGAGTCCACGTCCGAGAACCCTTCACCTGGTTCAAGGGCGTTACGAATTGTCGTGTAACAGATTTCGCCAGCGGTGCCGGAGGGGACCGGGGGGAAGATGTTCGCATAGGTCGCCGTCGCCCTCTCGTTGGGCAGATAGTAGAAGGAGAAATGCCTATTGGAGTGAAGGAGTTCATCCCACTCTTCAAGAGCTTGCTCCGGACTGCCAAAGAACGACGTCTCATGCAAATCGTAGGCGGGCAGAACGTCGATCGTCGTTTCGCACATCACACCAAGCATTCCCATCGAGACGCGAGCTGCACGCATCAGGTCCGTGCGCGCCTCCAACTCGATCACATCCCCCGTCGCAGCGACGAGTCGCGCGGCGCTCAACGACGCAGATATTGAGGGAAGCTGTATACCGGTCCCGTGAACTCCTGTTCCGATGGCGCCGGTGAGCGCAGTCGTGTCGAGCTCGCCCATGTTAACAAGCGTTACGTTGTGCGACCACAAAGGCTCAAAAATCTCATAAAGTCGTCGCCCACCCGGTACGACTGCCCGTGCCCCGTCGATCGTAAGCTCTCCCGACATCCTCACATCCAGAACTATGCCGTCGGTGGCTACGACCGGACCAAAAGAGTGCCCCCCACCCGCGGGACGCAACGTGAGATTCGCCGATGCTGCATGGGTGACTGCCTCCTGAACCTCGGTCTCCGTGGTCGCGGTCACGATACGTCTGGGACGACACCGGACGGTGTCGTTCCAGTTGCTCCATATCGTCGATGTCTTCTGTGCCTCTACCGATGTGTTCATATGCTCAATTTCTCGGATAATCTCTGACGATTTCTGCCTGACTGACTGCGGCGTGGTCGAGTTCAAATCCCTGGGAGCTCCGGCGTCAGGTAAAATAAAAATAGCGTCTTTCGATCAGATCTTGCATCCATCGGTTTCGTCCATTTTTCGCTATTGCCGGCCGGGTCGCCTATAGACCAAGTGTGTGCCGTTGCTTGGCTACTGGACGAGTCCGTCGACGACCAAGGCCAGACTGCCATGAAAAATCCGGCGGCGATGCCGAGCCCCACATTGGCCTGCCCTTTGGGCCAGGTAGATTTTGCTGGCCGAGCTCTGTCGTTGCCGATGAGCGCCGCGATGACCAGCATTGCAAACGAGTACATTATCGTTTGATTGACACCGAGAGAGAATGCTCGGAGCCGAGCGGGGATGCGGATCTCCCGCATGATCTGGCTCTCGCTCGCTCCGGCTGCCACAGCCGCCTCGATCAGATCATTTGGCGTCGATGTGAGCTCATGGTGGGTGTATCGGATCATCGGCACGATCGCATAGGCGCAGATCGCCAGAAACGCCGGGAATTCACCGATCTGGAAGAACATCAGCATCGGGGTCAGGAAAACGAGAAGCGGTATGGTCTGCAAGAGATCCCAGATCGGGACTACCTTCCAGGCCAATTCGCTGACCGAACACAGAGTGGTGACCGAATAACGTCGCTGCGCCTTCGCTATTCCTTGTCCCGTGGTGCACATCGTCGCCAAACCGCCTCACTCGAATAGCGGGCGAAGATGATCATTGAGAAAGATTCCGCGCGGATCGAGCTCGCGGCGGATCGTTCGGAAATGTTCGAACTCGGGCTTAAGGCGTCGCAGTCGGGCGACGTTAAGCGAATGCTCCTTGCCCCAATGTGGAAGCGCGCCACGTTCGTCGAAGAAGTTTTCGAAATCGGCCAACATACGGTCGTAGGGGGCGTCAGCATCGTCGGTCAAAGAGAAGATCACCTTCGGGCCGCCGCGCAACCAGCTGAGCATCGAGTCGTCCTCGGCGGCGAACCTGACGAGTACCGGATGGTCGTAGGCGGGGTAGTTCTTCCGCAGACGGCCGCGTAGTTCGAGGAAGGTTCGCGCGCCAATCTCGAACGGAATGGCAAATTCTATTTCGCGGTAGGGCGAGGTGAAGTCGTAAGTCAGAATCCTGTCCATTCGATCACACCTTTCGCCTGACCGAAGTGTTGGGGCCGGCGATCCGACATCGACGAGGTCGCGCACGGTAACCAGACAGGTGTCACCCGAAGTGGGACTGTCGAGCATAGCGGTTTCGCCCGTGCCTCCGAGCGCTGTCATTATCTGCGGCACCACGCCTGAGTACCACAGCACCGCTGCTGCATCGGGAAGGTAGAAAAACGAAAAATGTCGGTTCGTGTGGGCTAGTTCGTCCCAGCGGTCGGCTAGCTCATTCGCCGAACAATAGAATGAACGTTCGTGTAGACGGTATGCCGGCAGGGTGGTGACGGTCAGCTCGGTGATCACGCCGAGCATACCGAGGGAGATTTTTACTGCGCGCAGCAACTCCGAGTCTGCTTCGGTTATGTTGACTACTGAGCCATCGGCAGTGACAAGGCGCGCTCCCCGAACCGACGCTGCCAGGCAGGGAAGCTCGATGCCGGTGCCGTGCACTCCTGTGGAAACAGCGCCGACCATTGTCGCTGCCTTAAGTTCGCCTAAGTTTTTTAGCGCGGCGCCCGCATCCCACAGCCGATCGGCGACGTGGTGTACCATGTGCCCGGCTGCAATTCGGGCCGTCTGTTGTGACAGATCCACCGCAATGTCTTGTGCTGGAGTGATGTTGAGAAGCACCCCGTCAGTTAGTACGACGGGGGTCAATGAATGACCGCCTCCGATCACCCGGATCGATAGCCCTTGGTCCACCGCGCGGCCGACAGCTTCCTGTACAGCTGCTTCGGTGGTAGGGTATTCGATGCGGTGAGCGACGCATCGCTGGTTGCCGAACCAGTTTACCCATTCCGAGGTCGTATTTTCAGCGGTGACGGAACTACTCATTTTACAAGTCCTTTGCGCGCAGCAAGCTTGCTCAGCCGAAGATTTCACGCAGGTGCGCGTTCAAGAAGATGCCTTCTGGGTCTAGTTCGCGCCGGATTTTCTGGAAGCGGTGAAAGCCAGGGAACAGCGCAGCTGCAGTGTGGCGGAGCAAGGTGTGCTCCTTGCCCCAATGCGGTAAGCCGCCGCGTTGTTGGAACAGTTTTTCGGCATCCTTGAGGACCGATGTCCAGGGGGCGGATGGGTGGTCGGAGACGGAGAAGACGACTTTGGGTCCGCCGTTGTAGGCACTAAGGAATGCCTCGTCGCCGGCCACGAACCGCACGTTGACAGGATATGCGTAGCCAGGGTGATTGGTCAGCAACATCTGCCGTAGCTGAAGGAAGGTTTCCTTACCGATCTCGGCGGGAACAGCGTATTCAGTTTCGCGATAGTTAGGATCGAATTCAATGGTTAGGATCCGGTTCATCCGGTCTCTACGCACGTGGCCGTCTTTGTCGACGGTCAACGGCGCCGCGGGATCTACGGCGTCGATGATGGTCGCATAGCATGCGTCGGTGACACCGGCCGGAAGATGTGTGAGCTGAGCGGCGAATGCTTCGCCGGCTGCGGGGGTGGCGATGTAATAGAAGGAGAAGTGGCGGTGCCCTTCCACGAGTTCATCCCAGCGATCGATAACCTCGTCCACTGTCATCAGTGCAGAGCGCTCTTCTAAGTCGTAGTACGAGGTAACGCCCAGCGTGATTTCAGTGAACACGCCGAGCATTCCAACGGAGACTTGAGCGGCCTTGAGCAGCTCGCTGTTGCGGTCAGCAGAGACTTCCAGAACTTCTCCGTTGGCGGTTACCAGTCGGGCCGCAATCATCGACGCCGAAGTGCATTGCAGCGTGAGCCCGGTACCGTGCGCACCGGTAGAGACGGCCCCGGCGATCGTCGACTCGGCGAGTTCACCCATGTTCTTCAGCGCAAGGCCAGCCTCCCAGAGGGGGTCGAAGATGGCGCTGAGTTTGACGCCCGCCGACACGGTCGCAGTCTGCGAGTGCGCGTCAACGCGCACTGAACTGGTGAGGTTGGCCAAATCGATCAGGACGCCATCTGTGTTGACGACAGGGGGTAGCGAATGTCCGCCGCCGACCACGCGAACGTCGAGACCGTCTCGCGCAGCACTCCTGACGATGTCCTGCACTTGTGATTCGTATTCAGGGTAGTGCAGCTGATCCGGTTGGCAGGTCTGATTGCCAAACCAGTTGGTCCATGACCGCCTTTTCATCAACTTTCATTCCATTTAATTGGTTGCAATTCGCCCATAAGAAGTCGTTCTCTCGCTCATTTGTACTTCTGATTTGAACTGGAGAGTTCGTGTTAGCCATAGATGCCAAGAGGCTGGCGTAGTTCGACACTGCAAGTGTCTGAACCCAGATGCTGTTGGGCCGCCCTGCCAAACTCGTAGTCGATAAGTATTTCGGCTGAAGCGGTCGGCATTGGAGGGAAGTCCCACCAGCCCGATGGCTCGGCGCCTGCGAAGGAGGGGTCGCGGGTGACCTGAACTTCTATTAGGGCCGGCCCATTGTGCGTGACAGCATTGCGCATCAGCCGTTCGAGACAGGGCAGATCCAGTGCACGTTCGGCGAAATCCAGGCCAAACGACCTCGCAAGTGTCACAAAGTCCGGGGAATAGGCCTTTTCCGAACCCCGAACATAGAATTCGGAGGCCATTTCACGTCCAAAGAGAGCTTTCTGACCGTCTCGGATCGACAGGAAGCCCTGGTTATTTAGAACGAGTACGATGATCGGCAGATTTTGCATCACGCAGGTTGCGAGTTCATGGGCTGACATCAGAAAATCGCCATCACCGACTATAGCGACGGCAGGAACATCCGGACGAACGACCTTCGATGCCATTGCGGCAGGAACCGCGAACCCCATGCTGGAGTAACCGCCTGAGGTCACGTGAGTTCCGGGTTCCAACACCGGGAAACCCTGACGAACCGCCGCTTGGCAATGGCCCGAGCCCACCGTCACAACAGCGTCCCGCGGGAGTGCCCGTCTTATTCTTGCAAGGATAGCAAGCATCGAAGCCGGCATGTCCGTTCTGTCGCGGCGCGCGGCGAGGACTCCTTCCCAGCGCTCCCTGCCCTTTATGACCTGCTCCAAATACGCCGCCCGGTTTGAACTCGCGGTAACGGCTTGCGACTTGGAGACCGCATCGCCGAGATCGGTGAGTGCTAGGCGCACATCAGCAACGATCCCGACTTCGACGGGGTAGCTTCGGCCAATTGTGCTCGGATCGATATCGATATGTATCAGCTTCGTTGGCGGTATTGAAAACGTAACGCCTTTGCGAAAGGACGAGGAGCTCCAGTCGGAGAATCGACATCCCAACGCAAGCAGTACATCCGCATTGCTGGCGGTATCGTTGGCCGCGCGAGAGCCACCAACACCGACCGGTCCGATGCACAGCGCATGATCGTCGGGCAGGGCTCCTTTCCCATTCCATGTGTAGACGACTGGCGCACCAAGCTTTTCGGCAACCTGGCGGAGTTCAACCGATGCGCGCGCCGTCAAAACGCCTCCCCCCGCAACGATGCATGGGCGCGCTGCCGCAAGTAGAAGAGTAACCGTACGTTCTAGCGACGCTGAATCGGGCCGCATCCCTCCATGTGGCATGCGTCGCGACAAGTCTTGCACGTCAATGTCCGTAGTCGCGACTTGGACATCGAGGGGAATGTCGATGCTCGCAGGTCCGGGTCGCCCAGTGAGCATCGAATTGAATGCCCGGTGCATTACTGATGCTGCCATGTCTGCATGGGCGAGGTGGAACGCCGCCTTTGTCGCCGGCTCCGCTAGACGCGGAAAGTCAGGAGTGAACTTGCGGTCTAGGGATTGCATGACACCATGACCCGAAACGTGGCTTGCCGACGACCCAGTCAGCAACAGTGCAGCGCTCGAATCAGCAAAGGCGGTGGCAAGTCCCATAAGCGTGTTTGCAGCGCCCGGCCCGATTGAACCGGTTGCGGCGCCGGGTGTTCCGGTTAGCCGAAAGCACGCGTCCGCCATATGCATGGCACTTTGCTCGTGAAGCACCTGTATGAAGCGTGGCGCCTTGCTGGCGTCTGCAAAGGCATCAACCAAGGCCCAGTTTCCATGACCTGGAATACCTGCAGCGAACGGAACGCCATAGGCATGCAACGCTTGGGTGATGACTTCGCCTGTTGTTTTTGCCATAATTGATATCCTAGATATTCGTCTTCAGTAAAAAAATGACGGAAAATTTTTGATGAGTCAATCCATTCGGCAGGAATCTTTCTCAGAAGCAGACGATGGTTCATCGACCGTCAGCCAGCGCACTACACACCCGATCATCGGATCGCGTGTGCGCGACTTGCGCAAGGCTAAGGCGATGACGCTCCAGGACGTGGGGCGCGGGACAGGGCTGTCGGTCGGCTATCTCAGTCAATTGGAGCGCGAACAGGCGATGCCGTCGATACGCGCGCTAAGCATTATCGCGCGCTTCCTTGGAGTGAACATCAACTGGTTCTTCCCTGACCCTGAAGATGAAGCAGGCGCTGAGAGCGCAGTCATCGTGCGCGGGAATAAACGGCGCGCCCTAAGGTTCGAGTCTGGCATTCGGGACGAGCTGCTGTCACCCTCTCTTGCCGGTCAGCTTGAACTGCTCCTTTGCACCTTCGAGCCGGGCGCGAACTCCGGGAACGAGCTCTATGCCCACCGCGGAGAAGAAGCTGGCTATGTCAGCAAGGGCCAACTGGAGATCACGATCGAAGAAGACGTCTTCCTGCTTCATGAAGGCGATAGTTTTCATTTCGATTCCTCTAAGCCGCACCGGTACCGCAACCCCGGCGTAGACAGAGCAGTCGTGGTCTGGGCTATGACGCCGCCGCACTATTGAAAGAGTTACTACGGAACCTGTCCTCAGCGGCTTAACGCAAGCACGACCGCTCAAGATTGCCTGCCACAACGTGTGGAAAGCATACGGCAGACGGCCGGGCTTCTATTTCGACTCTATGGGCTACAAGATCGACCCCGACGCGTTGGCGGACCGCTAAAAGCCGCGCCATGGGCACTGCTTCCGCTGCATTATAATGGGCTATCCTCCAGGGGTTACTTCTTGGCGGCGTCGATCCAAGGTTGCCAGGTTGATTCATGGCTATCGACCCACTCCTTCACAACGGCGTCGAGATCCTCCCCCTTCTTGTCGACGGCCACGGCCATCTCTTGATAAGCGTCGGAGTCGACCTTGAAAGCCTTCAGGAAGGCATACGCAGCAGGCCACTTGGCGCCGAAGCCAGACCAGACGGTCTTAACAACTTCGGGCGATTTGATGCAATGCGCATTAGTTTGATCCTTGCAAGGTGGCATTTTCACCCAGCCGACATCATTTTCGGCCAGCGAGTAATGCGGTCCCCAGAACATCATGACTAACGGCGTCTTTGCGGCCTCGGATGAATACAACTCGGCGACAAGCGCACCTTCCGAGCCAGAGGGCACAGCGGTATAGGGCATATTGTTGTCGGCAATGATAGTGGGTGTACGCGAGCCCCATTCCGCCGGATAATCAAGGAAGCGGCCATTCGGCGCGGTGTCGGGCGTCGACAGAGCCTGAACGCATTCCGGCTTCATGAGGGCGGTCCAGTCGGGAAGGCCGGGACAGACCTGCTCCATGAATTTCGGATAGAGCCAACCTTCCTT
>NZ_JAAKZF010000119.1 GCF_011045125.1 Allomesorhizobium camelthorni
ATCACCTCAAATGCGCCGGTCGTGATGCCTTCGAGGATGGCATCGGCAACCGCACTTGCGGGCTCCCGGAAAAATCCGAGTTCGGGACCGGCCCGGTTCGACCTCGTCGGGGCACGACGATCGATCTTTGGTTGCCGGCAAGGTTGGCCTGCTTCGCCGACTGAGGGCTGCCTGGACAGGAAAGGAACAACTGCAATGAAACTCCGCGCTTCAATAACTGACTGGATATCCGCAGTTCGTGATCTCGTAGCTCCACGATACCGACCCGAGCTTCACTACATGCGCGGCCCAGGTCCAGCCTTCGCAAGACGCGCTGTGATGGTCCAATCGAGACGCGGGCTGCAGATCCTGCATGCCCCGCCCCGACGTCGTTGATTTTCGCCAGATAGGCGGTCAAATCGGAATGGCCGACGGACAGATGCCCGAAAGCCTTGCATCATCAGGACGACTGGTGACCGGGAAACCTGGATCGCGGCCGTTGCCTATGGAGCCCGCTCTGTACCGTCGACGATCGCAATGGCGATGGTAGATCCCTTGGCCGAGCGTCCCCGAGCTCGCCCGGCGGCCGTCTCGGCCGAGGCCGGCGTCGGCAAGCTGTGAAGATTTGATCAGATCGATCGGGTTTTTCATTCGAGGCGCTTAAATCTGGATGGCAAATTCTGGAGTCCGCTCATGTTGGCAACACCGACGGCTTGGTCGCGGCGACCATTTCATCACCGCCGACCGCAGCGAGCGGGCCGGCGCGCGCGGATTGCCGAAGGACCCGGCTATATGACCAAGCCTTTATTGAAGGCGATCTGTTGCGCTTTATGCGCACGGCTCTGGCCAACAGTGCCGAGACAAGCATTTGTAATTCTCGGGTCAGCGAAATAAATTTGGCGATCAGTACCGCCCACAGGCCGCCACGGCCAGTGCCTCTCTCCCCGGATGGCTACCTCATCGAGGCGCCATTCGTCACCGAATGGGCGTTTGGTTATCTGTCGGATCCCAAGTGGAGCGCGGCCGCCAAATTTAGGGCGCGGCATCCGTCACGCTTTCGATCTCCCGAGATAGGCCGGCAACCGACCCGGTTCAACGCAGGACAGCTCCTTGATCCGGTAGCCGGGATTCTGGCGCAGGAAGTCAGCCGTCATCACTTGGGGTGGCATGTGCGCCGATGATGTGCCAGACCGGCAACCCCAGACGTTGTCGCGGGTTCCAGCGATCGGGACCCACGGCGATGAGCGCCTGCCGGGATGGCCAAAGGCATACCCCGATTTACCAGCATTGACGCTTCTTAACTTTGCATCTGGACACGCACGGCGCACCATCTGCCCAACCCAGTTAGTGGAGCTTGTAGCAACAGACCCAACCGACTCCAGAACGTGAGTAGCGCACACGGAGGGAGGCCCTGATCGAACAGCAGCCCCCGACGTCCCGATGTCCCAGCGTAAACGACCATGCTTCTGCGGGCAGCGATCCGAGAATGCTGCTCGCCTCTCACGATTTCAACAGCTTTCTCACACCCGTCGTAAATATCATGCAGGAATTGCAACGGCCGAAGACCGGCACAAGGAAGCGGCTCAGGGACGGTGCGATATTTTGCGCCTTTCGTGGCAAAGTACTGGCAACACAACTGCTAGATTTCCCGAATTCCTGCCAAATTCAGCTGGTGGCTTTGGATCGGCGCCGCCTGCGCTGTGGTGGCGGTCGCCGCCGCGCTCGATTAGATCCTGACAACCTTCACGCTGATCCCGGCCTCCGTGTAGCCCACCCAGAGCGCACCAAGCGATGAACGATCGACTCTCAGCACTCAGACTGTTTACCCGCGCCGCGCGCGTCGGTAACTTCTCCAGTGCTGGCCGCGAGTTCGGCCTGTCGCAGCCGTCGGCATCCAGGCTGATCGCCGCGCTCGAGGAGGAGGTCGGCGCGACGCTTTTTAGCCGCACCACGCGAGCGGTGACGCTGACCGAGGCCGGCGCGACGTACCTGATGCGCGTCGAGGCGATCCTGGCGGCGCTCGACGAGGCCGACCACGAGGCACGTGGTACGGGAGAGTTGCGCGGCTCGCTCCGCGTCGGCACGTCGTCAAGTTTCGTGCTCAGGGAAATCATCCCGAGGCTTCCCATGTTTATGAAGAAGCATCCGGCGCTGAAGATCGAGCTCCTGTCGAACGACCGCTACCAAGACCTCGTGACCGAGGGCATCGACGTGGCGTTCCGGTTCGGCGCCCTCCCCGACTCGAGCGCGACGGCGCGCAAGATCATCCACCTGCCGAGGATCCTCATGGCCTCTCCAGGCTACCTACGGGCGCGCGGCACGCCCACGATGCCATCGGACCTCGCGCACCACTCGGTGATCATCGGTCCGGCACACCCCGCGCCGACTTTCTCCTTCCGCAAGGACGGCCGCGTCACCTCCGTGCGCGTTGACACCCAGCTCGCTATCACCATCAACGAAGGAGCCACGGCAAGCGCCCTCGCCGGGCTGGGGATCGCCGCGTCGAGCGAAAGCAGCGCGCGGGCAGAGCTCAAGGCCGGGCAGCTCGTGCGGGTGCTGCCAGACTGGGATTTCGGCTCGATGGAAGTGAATGCGCTCTTCGTCAGCGGAAAGACCATAAAGCCTGCCGCCCGCGCATTTTCCGATTTCCTTCTCAGGGAGCTCCGCACTGCTTAGGACGGCGCCGGCCAGGGCATCGCGTGACAGCGCGGCATACCCAGCAATTATTGACAAAATACCTTTGCCCCGCCCTCGCCGAAACCTAACGCGAGCAAACCACGCACCCCGACCGGCCGCCGTCGCGCAGCAGGCTCATCGCGCCGACCGGGTTAGCGGTTATCCAGACGAACAGGATCACGCTCTGGACGATGACGAAACTCCACAATACCATGGCGGCGACCGCGTCCGCTACCCGAGAACGAACGCAACGACCTTCTCGGCCGGCATTTCAAGGGACGCAAAGAGTCCTCACCCGACCTCAGCCGGTAAAGGTTGAAGCTGACGACCTCGCCACCCGCGAGCGCTCGCGGGACCAGGCTGGTCCGCTTTCCGTCGCGAGACTTCCGCACGGTGACGCCGTATGGCAGCCCCTCGTACATGCCTTCGCCATAGCCGCTCGGTATCGCGGCGAGCGCCGATTCGAAGTTCTTTTCTAGCAATGTCTGACCCGCAGCTTCTGCGGCAAGTGAATCCAGTCCCCATTAGATGTAAACACCTCGAGCGGCGATCCACGTGGCATCGTTTCGATAGACGGAGGTGATTGGACGCTCGCCCGCCCCCGTGCCTATCTTCAATGCAGAACAAAGGAGCTCCGGGAATGCCGACCTACAGGAAAAACCCCGAAGCGGTCTCGGAGTTGACTCCCGAGCAGTACCGCGTCACGCAGACTAACGGAACCGAGCGCCCCTTCCCCAACGAATACTGGGAGGGACAACAAGGAACCTGGCCTCTACGTCGACGTGGTTTCCGCAGAGCCGCTCTTCGTGTCGTTCGATAGATTCGACAGCGGCACGGGCTGGCCAAGCGGCCTCTCGAGGCCGCGAACGTCGTCGAAAACGTGGACAGCTCGCACCGCATGACACGGGCCGAGGTCCGCTCCAAGCACGGCGACAGCCACTTGGGCCACCTTTTCCCCGACGGGCCGCGCGACAAGGGCGGGTCGAGATCCCGCATGAACTCGACCTCCCTGCGCTTCATCGATCGCGACCAACTGGAGAGCGAAGGGTACGGCGAGCCCGCAAAGCTCTTTGCAAAGCAGGAGGCCTGACGATGGCAACGACTACAGAGGGCGCGATCTGACAGGGGTTGCTTCTTGGGAATGCAGCAGCTGGTGCGGCGCCTTCCCCGGCGTCGCGTCGACGCCGGTTGGATACTCCGGCGGCCACGACATAGGATTGGCTGACAGGAGAACGGATGACGACAAGGTCTATCGCCCCCACAGCACGATCAAAAATTTCCGTGGGGAATGCGCGGTACATGTAACAACAGGCATTGAGATATCGAATTATTACCCGATCCGCACTTTTACGGCAGCGAACGATCCAGCCACTTTCTTGGCGAGAAGATCGATGAGGAAAAGACAGTGATGAATTTTAAAAAGTTTCCAACGCCGAATTCTCTCGATCGTCGGGCTTTTCTCCGTCTGGGTGGCTCCGCCGCCTTGCTCGGCTTGGCCGGCTGTTCAACGACCCAGGCACCCCGATCGTTCGCCGAGGAGGCGGCCTCGCGCTTCCCCAGGACGGGCGGTTTCGCCGCCGGAGCGGCCCCTGGCATGCCGTACTATATTTCCATGTATGGAGCGCGGCCCGACGAAAAATTTCCGCTTCCGGCCATCCCTGTCGAACGCATTGATCCAAGCTATTTTCGACAGCTTGTCGATGATCCGACCGGCGAGCGGCCTGGCACGATCGTCGTCGATACCGCCAATCATTTTCTCTACTTCACCACCGAAAACGGCAAGGCGAGGCGCTACGGCGTCGGTCTTGGCCGCGCCGGCTTCGATTGGGCGGGACGTGGCGTCATTCAATACAAGCGTGCTTGGCCACGCTGGACGCCCCCCGACACAATGGTCGCGCGCCAACCTGAACTCGAGCCGTACAGCATTGCCAATGGCGGCATGGAGCCCGGACTCAACAATCCGCTTGGGGCACGCGCGCTCTATATCTTCCAGAATGGGGAGGACACGCTTTACCGCATCCACGGGACACCGGAATGGTCTTCAATCGGCCAGTCGGTGTCGTCGGGATGCGTTCGCATGTTCAGCCAGGACGTCATTGATTTGCACGAGCGCGTGCCGAACCGCACGCCCATTCTGGTCACCAGCCTCGGTCCGATCCAGTCTCCCCTCTCGACGTAACCGTCTTCGTGTTTTGAGGCAGACAGACAGAAACCGTCGCTGAACCAAGACTTCCTAGCCCCCTTAGGCTACGACTTTGGCTGCCAGCCCGCTTGCCTGAAGCGCTGGCGACTGGCGTCCCTGTTCGGCATCGTGCCGCTCGGCGTGGTCTCGATCTAATTCATTATAATCCAGTTGATCATGATCGGCACCTATTGCACGCTGTTTCGAAGTCTGACATGGGCTCCTTTTCAGGCCGACCTAGCGCCTTGGCGGAAGGACGGCGCGATGATCGAAACAACCCTGCGGAAGCTCCAAGCTGTGGATCCGCGCATTTCGCAATTCTGCAGGCAGCACGCGGCGGCCTCGCACGACGAGGGCGCCGCCCTCGATCACCGCCTCGACATAGTCGGGCGCGACACCCGGAAGCGCGACGAGGATCGGGATCTCCGTCTCGGTCTCAAGCACATCGACGGACGGCTTCCAACACGGCTCGGGCAGGCGCTCGCGGGGTAGCAACTTCAGGAAAGCTGATGCATTCTCTCGGCGCGCGAGCGTTTAGAGTGCGGTGCAGGGCATCCAGTTAACGTGGCCCGTGCCCCGCATCGAGCGTCTCATGACTTGTAGTTTTGCAGCGCCCCGCGACTTGATATGTCAGCGCGGGCTCCGCTCGGCCAAAGGCGAGAGCGCGAAGACGCAAAACAGGCGCTTGTCGTCCTTCCAGGCCTGCGATACCCGCCAGCCCGCGCGCTCCGCGAGCGCGCCGAATCCTTCGCGATCGTATTTCCTCGAGCTCTCCGTGTGGATGGTCTCGCCCTCCCGGAATTGGAATCGGCGTTGACCAATCGAGGCCCATTGGTCCGTGAGGCTGAGCAGGTGCATCTCGACCGCCCGGTCGGCATCGTTCCACTTCGCGAGGTGCCGGAAGTGATCGAGGCGGAAGTCGCCCCCGAGTTCACGGTTGATGCGGGCGAGCAGGTTGAGGTTGAACTGCGCCGTGACCCCTTTGCTGTCGTCGTAGGCGCGGAGCAGCGTCTCGACCTGCTTCACGAGGTCAACGCCGACGATCGCGGCGCCGTCGGGTCCAACGTGGCGCAACATCTGCGAGAGAAAAGCCTCGGCTTCCGCGGCGTCGAGGTTTCCGATCGTCGAGCCAGGAAAGAATCCGACGCGCCGGCCTGCGGGCATGCCCGTGGGCATCTCGAATGCGCTCATGAAGTCGCGTTCGACAGGCCGCACCCACAAAGAGCGAAAGCGGCGTTCCATCCGGTGCGCCGTTTGAAGCAGGTACTCGTGCGCGACGTCGATGGGGACATAGCCGCGCGGCTCCGCGAGCGACTCTAGCACGAGTTCCGTCTTTACTCCCGCACCAGCGCCGTACTCGATCAAGATGGGCCCCGGGCCGGCGAACTGTTGCAGTTCGGGTTGGCGCGCCCGCAGGATCGCTGTCTCCGCGCGCGTTGGATAGTAATCTTCGAGTCGCGTGATCTCCTCGAACAGGTCGGAACCCCGTTCATCATACAGCCAGCGGCACGGGATCGTCTTTTGAGGGCGGGATAGTCCCTCGACGACGTCGGAGCGAAAGAGGTTGTAGTCGCCATGGGACAGGGGTGCAGTCAGATCGTGCATCGACGCGTGTTTCCTCGAATAGCCCAAACGGGAGTGCCGCGGGCCACACGCCGCCGCGGCGGAAAGGTAAGTCCGCGGATCGCGCCGCGAATCCACAATCCGTTGCCGTTCGTCCAGACACACAGCTCGCCCCCGCTTGCCGCGGCCGCTCCGGGACAATCAGGCAATGAGCTGGTTTGAAATGCCGTCAGGCGGGCGCTCGCAGTCACATACTCAGAGCCGCGCCCCCTGCTCCACGGAGGTGCCGTAGCAGCGTTCTTGGATGACGATACCCCGCGCCTATCGAATGTATGTCCAAAGGGAATTTCTAATTTCGTCCGCTGTATCCGATCTTTGGGTCTGCTGGAGAAACCGTCTTCAAGGGCTGCGCCGCCTGCCATACGACGGACAGCACCAATCGCGTCGGACCGGGCCTGGGAGGAGTCATCGGCAGATACGGTATTATCGAAATATGGATATAGGAATATAACATGTCAGAACGTTTTCAAAACAAGGTCGCGCTTATCACCGGCGGCTCCACAGGCATCGGTCTTGCAACGGCAGCGCTGTTCATCCGGGAAGGGGCCAAGGTCTACATCACGGGGCGTAACGGGAAGAGCCTTGACAAGGCAGCGACGGAACTGGGCCCGAAGGGCGTGGCCATTCAATCCGACGTAGCGGAAATCGCCGATCTCGAGCGGGTGCGAGACCGGATCAAAGAAGAAGATGGCCGGCTGGATATTGTCGTCGCCAATGCCGGTATCGCGGAAAACAACACATTCGGCGAAACATCGGAGGCTGAATTCGACAAAACCTTCGACATCAACGTCAAGGGTCTGTTCTTCACCACGCAGACCATGCTTCCGCTTCTGAGCGATGGCGGCGCGGTGGTGCTGACCGCCTCCATCCTTTCCGGAAAGGGTTTTCCGAATATGAGTCTCTATAGCGCATCCAAGGCGGCCGTGCGGTCCTTCGCCCGCTCATGGTCCAACGATCTGCGCGAGCGGAAGATCCGTGTCAGCGCGGTCAGCCCCGGCCCCGTTCAGACGCCGATCATGGAAAACGGACTGAAAATGAATGCGGAGCAGATCGAGCAATACCGGGCGATGGTCGCGCAGGTCGCGCCTCTCGAGCGGTTCGGGGAACCCTCGGAAATTGCCGAAGCAATCGCGTTCCTCGCTTCCGACGCCGCCAGGTACATTACGGGCGTCGAACTCAGCGTGGATGGCGGCATGGCGCAAGTCTAGAGGCTCTGCCGCGCAACAAAATCGCAATATAATGCCCGGCAGGCACCCTGTGCTTGCCGGGCATAACCTCTTCAGAACCAGGTTAGGCCGCTCCGGCGGCTACCTTCTGCTTCTCAAAGCGCTTGCGCTCGTTGGGGTCGAGATAGAGCTTGCGCAGTCGGATTGTCTTCGGCGTCACCTCGACGAGCTCGTCGTCCTGAATCCGCGAAAGCGCGCGTTCAAGCGTCATGCGGATCGGAGGAGTGAGCTTCACAGCCTCGTCCTTGCCGGCGGCACGCACGTTGGAGAGCTTCTTGCCCTTCAGAACGTTCACTTCCAGATCGTTGTCTCTGCTGTGGATGCCGATGATCATGCCCTGATAGACCTTGACGCCGGGGTCGATGACCATTGGGCCGCGGTCTTCCAGGTTCCACAGCGCAAACGCCACCGACTCGCCCGATTCGTTGGAGACAGGACGCCATTCATCCGGCCGCCGATCTCGCCCTTATAGGGCTGGTACTCGTGAAACAGGCGGTTCATGACGGCCGTGCCGCGCGTGTCGGTCAGGAGCTCCGACTGATAACCGATGAGGCCGCGCGTCGGCGCGTGAAAGACCAGCCGCTGCCGGTCGCCGCCCGACGGGCGCAGCTCGATCATCTCGGCTTTGCGCTCGGACAGTTTCTGCACGATAATGCCGGCGTGCTCCTCGTCCACGTCGATGACCACTTCTTCGATCGGCTCGAGCAGCGTGCCGTCCTCGGCCTTGTGCATCACCACGCGCGGGCGGGAGACGGCCAGTTCGAAGCCTTCACGGCGCATGGTCTCGATGAGGACCGCGAGCTGCAATTCGCCACGGCCCGAGACGTAGAAGGAATCCTTGTCCTCGGCTTCCTCGATCTCGAGCGCCACATTACCTTCCGCCTCTTGCAGCGGACGCGAGCACTGCTGCTGGAATGACGAATGCGATCGTACTTTTCTTCATGATGTGCGGCCTTTACTGAAGGCGTGTAGGAGCGCGCTCAACGCCCCCGCTCCATGCTGCGATTCTGATCGCGTATCTGTTCGCGCGTTCGTTGCGTTTCTACCTGTGCCGTTTGCCCTGAATCGCGTGAAGGTGAAGCGTCGCGGCCGTCCTGGTCGCGAGAGCTGCTATGCGTCCGGCATCTGGCTTTGGCTGTCGATCCGCAACGGCTCATGGATGGGTAAGCACCATCTGCCGGTCGTCAATGACGACCAGGCCATTCTCTCAGCGCTTTCCGAACTTTGGGAAAAAGCGCAGCAGGAATTCCGGGGCGGTCTGACGATCTACCCGGATTGGCGTGACACTTTATGACCTGACGCCGGCGCACGAGCGCCAGCTTGACTTGTTGCTCAATGACGATCGCCAGCGCCGACGCTGGGAAAGCGCCAGTCGGGCGATCGACGCCCTTAACACGCGTTACGCCGGCACAGTCGTCAGCCTCGGTATGTGGCGGCCGCCTGCCGGCGGACACGTTGGCGGCAAGATCAGCTACACCCGAATCCCGTCGGCAGAGGATTTTTGGTGATGGGCTGGAAACAGAGCGTCAAGGTGCGCGACCTGGCGGACGATCAGAAGATTGAAGCGCGTTGTAAGGTATGCGGTCACGTCCACTACCTTACCCGAGCGATCGTCTGCACCTCGCCAGAGCGGGAATTCCGAGCGAGGAGATGCAGCGGTCAAGTCCGCCTCTCCATGGTGCGACTGGACGAGCTGTCGGGTTTCGTTGGAGGGTTGGCATAACCGTCCACGAACCGGGCCGCGGCGTCGATGATGTGAAAGTCTGCGATTTGCGTCACTGATCGTCAGCCTTACGAGGCCAAATGATTGCATCTGGTGAGCAAATCGATTTTCGCCAGTTGATCCGCTTATAGAGCCTCTTCCTTCTCTTCTTCGTCAGCCAGCATGAGGACTTCACATTCTCCGCAGATAAGCCGGGTATCCGGCTTAGCCCATGCGTTGGCCTGACAGCCTGGGCAGGTGTATTTTGTCTTGCTGGCGGCTTTCGCCTTGCGCTTTTTCTTCGCTTCCTCGTCGTCCCAAAGCTCGACATAGAGCGTCGCCATGCCGTTGCCTGCCAAATCGTCATAGGCTCGCGCGAACGCGCCGCCCTCGATGATGTAGTGACTGCAACTCTGGCCGGTTTCCTTACCGCCCGGTTCGCCAGTCGTGGACGGATGCAAGCCGATCTCGTGCATCTTCGCCGCCCATTCCTTGTTGTGGTAGCCGCTCCGCGACGGCTTGCCAAAATGGTGCTGCCACAGATGCGCCATTTCATGGGCGAGGGTGGAGAGGCTTTCGCGATCCGTCCGGGCTTTGAAATGCGACGGGTTCAAGGCGATCTCGTCGGTGACTTCGCCGCCGTCACGGCCACCGAACCGGCTTCCGGCGAAATAGCCATACGCCCTGGCCTTCCGCTGCATGGTGATGAGGCAGGCCGGGAGCCCGCCCGAAAACAGGCGGTCGTTGAAAAAATCGTAAGCCTGATTCAAGGCTTCGTAGGTGGTGCGGGTCGGGTTGCTCGCCGGCATGTGATATCCCTCAAATCAATGTATCGTACGATACATTGATAACGATATCGGGAAATACGGCAAGTAAAACATCGCACGCCGCGCCTCCGAGGTGCACCTGCTCGCCGTCGGGACCTGTGCCATCAATTGACCAATCAAAGACGATCTGGGCGGTATCGCCGGCAACGAACACATGGCGCACATTGGTCACCAGCGGCAAGCCGAGCTTGATATCGCGCCCGATTATGGCAGCGATCTCTGCGTGTTCAGTGATGGTTCGCCCGTCGTCCGCGATGAACACGGCCTCCGGGGCGTACAAGGCCATCTGGTTGCCGACGTCGCCGGAGTTAAACCGCTTAACCAGCGTTGGAACAATGTCTTCGGGTTCAGTAGGGAGCGGAAGGGGCGGACATCAGGGGCCTCCTGTTCGTGTTGGTTGAACCGCATTCGAGGATGACACACACGTTTCGGCGGTTCTTGATCGCAGCGCCCGACGAATTCCTCCAATAGCCGGCACGTATCGTTTTCATAGCGGCTGGGAATAGCGCCGCGACGG
>NZ_JAAKZF010000012.1 GCF_011045125.1 Allomesorhizobium camelthorni
AGAGTAGAATTATCAAGCGGTCTCTGAGAGCCCGTCACTTCACGATGACAATGCTGGTGTTGCCGGGACCAAAAGTCTGGACGAGCTGGTAGAGGTCCGCGGCATGGTCCGGATGCAACCGGATGCAGCCATGCGAGGCGGGCCGGCCAAGCCGCTTGATGTGCGGCGTGGCGTGAACCGCATAGCCGCCATGGAAGAAGATCGAGTGCGGCATCGGCGCGTTGTCGTATTTGCGCGAATACCACATCTTGTGCATGCGCGTCGGCTTGAACGAGCCGGTCGGCGTCCTGTAGCCCTTGCCGGCGGTCGAGACCTTCCAGGCGAAGGTCGGGCGGCCGTCGATCAACACATCCATCCTCTGCTCCGAGATCGAGATGCGGGCGACGACCTGGCTGCCGGCGGCATGCGCGCTGCCTGATCCTGCTTCAAGAAAAAGCGCGATGCCGGCAAGCGCGGCAGCGATGACATTGATGAGTTTCGCGGAAAGCGTGGCGTTCATGATGTTTCCCCCAAAAAGTGGCCCTCGGGCCGTGTTCGATGGACGCCTTATCGTTCCCGTGTGTTTCGGTTTGATTTCGCTGATTATACTTTTGGTTTCGTAATTGTTTCCGGTTTTGCCCGATTGTGCCCGCAATAACGCCCGATTTACCGGCCATTCGGTCATAAAATGAGGCAAAGCGGCTTCCGACAACAACAGAATTGCAACAGAGCCGCGCCCGCGCGGCATCGTCCGGATACATTTCGCGCTTAGTTCACAGCCAAAGCAACGAAACGCGCACGGAACTGAAAATGATACGGATCGGAGCAACCTGGCTGGTGCGGGTGGGGATCGCCACGGCGGCGCTCGCCGGCGTCGGCATGATGGCAAATCCCGCCCGCAAAGTGGCCTCGGGAGCGCCTGGCGGCGCAAGCGACGCGACCTTTCTGCACGCATTGGCGCTGTTTGCGATCGTCTGGCTGATCGCCAGCCTCCGCATACGGCGCGAAGCGGGCCGCTGGCGCCTGGGTTTCGATCCGCTTCCGGTCAGGCGCGCTTCCACCACCCAAACAGCAAATGCAGGCGATTCCCGCCGCGCCGACAGTTTTTAGCAGGCACTCCGAAGGACGCCGCCATGAAATCGAAATTCGCCGCAGGCGCGCTCAGCGCGCTGATCTACTTCCAGGGACTGCTCGGCTTTGCCGGCGTCGCGACCGTGCTGCTCAAGGAGCGCGCGCATGCCGCCGACACCGCCTACCATGACAGCCTGCCTCGGACAGGGACCACCACGGCGCTCTGATCAGCGTGCGTGTGCGCCTGTCATTCGCGAAAATCCGCCGGAGGGTCGAACCTGTAGCCGGCGCCGCGAATCGTGACGATGCTTTCGGTGTCGAGCTTGCGGCGCAAGCGTACGATCCGCGAGTCGATGGAACGGTCGAAAGCGTCGGCGCTTTCGGCGGGCGCCGCGGCGATGATGTCGTCGCGCGTCAGCACCTTGCGCGGGCTGGCCAGGAACAGCCGCAAAAGCCCGATCTGCCCGGGCGAAAGCTGCTCTTCCTCGCCGGACCGGTGCATGACCAGCGCCGCTTTCAGGTCGACGGTCGCATTCTCGAATATTGCAAGTTCCGGCGCAGCCTTGCCCCGGCGCGCCAGAAGGCCGCCGATGCGGGCAGCAAGCTCCCTCGCATTGACCGGGCTTTCGACGACATCGGCCGCTCCAAGTTCGAGCGCCAGCACCCGCTCGACCAGGTCGCCGGGGCGGCAGATCACGATGAATGCCGGCCCACCTTCCCCGCCGAACCGCTTCAAGAGGTCGCGCGCGGCTGCCGCCGGCATGCCCTCGGCAACGACGACGACGTCAAGGCCGGGCGCGGAAATCAGCGACCCGGCAGCCCATTCCTCAGCGGCCTCGCGAACCTCGAAGCCGCGCCGCTCCAGATGATCTCGAAGTTCACGGCCAGCATTTCGCGGTGCGTAGATAAGCCCGACGACAGGTCTTCTTGCCATGCATCTGTCCCACGACAATCAAGCAATTTCGGATGATTACTGGACAACATGTTTATACCCAATCTACTCTCCGCTGATAGCGGGGGCGAGACCACACTGCGCGCGCGGATCGTCATTGTTGAGGATGAGCCCGATTTGCGGGATGCCGTCGCCGAATATCTCGGCGCGAACGGCTATGACGTGACCGCAGTCGGCGATGCGCAGGCGATGCGCGAGTTGTCCGCTACCCAGAGCTTTCATCTGGCCATTCTCGATATCGCCATGCCAGGCGAGGACGGCCTGTCGCTTGGCCGCTGGCTGCGTTCGAAAATGCCGATCGGCATCATCTACGCCACGGCAGCCGGCGCCTCGATCGACCGCATCGTCGGCCTGGAGCTCGGCGCCGACGACTATATGGTCAAGCCCTATGAGTTGCGCGAATTGCTGGCGCGCGTCCGCAGCGTGCTTCGGCGCGTGCCGCCGCCAGACGAGATCCAGCCGGCGAAAGCCGCCGTCGAAGCGCCGGCCCGGCGCATCGTTTCCTTCGGCGGTTTCAGCGCCGATCTCGACGGCCGCATGATCACCGGCCCTGACGGCGTGCTCGTCGATATGGCCAAGAGCGAGTTCGACGTGCTCGAAGTGTTCCTTACCCGAGCCAACCGGCTGCTCAGCCGCGCTGCTCTGTCCGAGGCCATCGGCTTTGCCGAGGAGCCGGAAGTCTCCCGCGCCGTCGATATCCGCATCATGCGGCTGCGCAAGAAGATCGAGGACGACCCGGCCAACCCGAAATTCCTGCGCACGGTGCGCGGCGAAGGCTATATATTCACGCTTCCCGAGGATGGCCATTGACGATGTCCGCCCTCAGATCGTGGACCTAGAGCATCGTGCCGAAAAGTGGATGCCGGTTTTCGGCAAAAACGATGCGAAAACAAAAAGCTAGAACGAGATGCCCGATTCCGAAATCGGGCGGCTTGCTCTAGACCGGATATCGCATGATCTACACGACGCCCCCCAGCATCGACCCGAAGATCGCCAATCCAGGCGTGACGGTGGCGGCCGCGCGCATTGCGCGCAGGCTGCGGCACGCCGATGACTGGCGGCCGGAGATCGGCGATATTCTGGAACTGCTCGGACAGTCGCTGCAGGTTCACCGCACCATCCTCTTCCGCCTGCGCGAGGATCCCGGCCAGGGCCTCGTCCAGTCGATCTCCGGATACTGGGTCGACGAGACCTTGGAAGGCATATTGGCGCGGCCCACTATCATTCTGCAGTCGCATATCCATTCCGATCCGCTCCTTAGCCGGCTGGCCGTCGAGGGCCGGCAGGGCAAGATGTTTTCCGGCCTCACCAGCGAGATCGACGGCTTTCTGCGCAAGGATTTCGAAAGACAGAAGATCAAGACCTTCCTTTCGGTAACGGTGTTCGCACACGGCCACGCCTGGGGCACGGTGGCCATCAACGACTGCGTCAGGGAACGCGTCTGGACCGACGAGGAGAAGGCGGCGCTGGAAATCGTGGCGCTGGCCGTGGGCGACGCCATCGAGCGCTCGCTTTCCGAGCGACATGTCGGCGAGATCATCCACGCGGCCATGCTGCAGGCCTCGCTCGACGCGGTCCTGGTCATCGACGAAACCGGCAAGATTCTCGAGTTCAACCCGGCCGCCGAAAAGATGTTCGGCTTCGAGCGCGCCCAGATCGTCGGCAAGGACGTCCTCGACACCATCATTCCCGAATTTTATCGCGAGGGGCACGTGAACGGCGGCGAGTACATGCAGCGCCGTGGCGCGCCGATGATCGGCCGACGCCTCGAAACCATTTCACAGGACGCCTCCGGGCGGATCTTCCCGATCGAACTGACCGCGACCGAGGTCAAGGTCGCTGACCGGCGTTTCTTCATCGGCTCGATCCGCGATCTGCGCGAGCGGCGGCAGGCCGAGGAAGAGATCAACCGCCAGCGGGAAAAACTGCACCAGAACGAAAAAATGGCGGCCATGGGCTCCCTGCTTGCCGGCGTGTCGCACGAACTCAACAATCCGCTGGCGGTGGTGGTGGCGCAGTCGACGCTGCTGCACGAGTTCGCGCCCGACCCGCAGATCAAGCTGCGCGCCGAAAAGGTTCGCGCCGCCGCCGAGCGCTGCGGCCGCATTGTAAAAAGCTTCCTCGGCATGGTGCGGTTGCACCCGACAACGCAGACGGAGATGGACCTGAATGCCGTGCTCCGCGCCGCACTTGAGGTAACCGCCTATGGCGCGCGAAGCAGCGGCATCGGCATCGACACCGAATTCGCCACGAGCCCGCTCACTGTGCTCGGCGATGCCGACCATCTGACCCAGGTGGCGGCGAATTTTCTGGTCAACAGCCAGCACGCGCTGGCTTCGTGGAACGGCGAGCGCCGCATCAAATTGTGCAGCTTCCGCACCGAAGACGGGAATTGCGGCTTTTCGGTCGCAGACACCGGCCCGGGCATACCCGAAACCATCCGCCACCGCATCTTCGAATCCTATTTCACCACCAAGCCGGTCGGCGTCGGCACCGGCATCGGCCTGTCCATCTCGAAGTCGATTGTCGAGCGGCACAGTGGCGCGCTGCGCTTTGAGGCGGTGGAGCCTACCGGCGCCCGCTTCGTCGTCGAACTGCCGGCCGCCGGCGCCGAGATCATGGCCGCGTCGGGCGCGAGCGGCCATTCCGGCGGGCTCCGGCATGCGCTGATCGTCGACGATGAGCCCGATGTCGCCGGCTCGCTGTCGGATCTCCTGGACCTGATGGGCATCAAATCGCGGATCGTGCCGGCCTGGACCTCGGCGGGCGAAATTTTCGACGGATACGAGGCCGATATCATTTTCAGCGACCTGCGCATGCCTGGCTACAGCGGCATCACGGTCTATCGGCAGTTGATGGCTGAGCGGCCGGACCTCGCGCGGCGTTTCGTGCTGGTCACCGGCGACATGATCGGCGCAAAGGCCGAGATCGACGCGCTCCCCGCACATCTCAGGCCGCAGATACTGGAAAAGCCGTTCGCCACCCTCGATGTGCGCGGCGTCCTTGCGGCCATCAACGATCAGGTCGACTTCGCCCGGTAGATTGCAGGTGACAAAAAAGACCCTTCATCGAGGGGCGTCGATGAAGGGTTGAATTTACGCCGGAGGCTTGGGCCCGACGGCGATCAGAATATGTTCGGCGTATGTGTCAGCGGTTCTGCGCTGGCGACCATGCGCACCTTGCGTGGTTTACCCAGGCCGGACTCCTTGACGATGACGCCGAGGCAATCGGCGCTTTCCGCACCCCAGGCCTGGCCGCGGCAGGCGCGTTCGATTTGCGACAACGGCAACCTGTAGGTCTTCGCCGTCGTGGCGGCATCTTCGGTCAGCTTGAGCGGTCCGCCGAACGATGCCCAGGCCGGCCCGGAGGTCGGGATCAGCGCCATCGAAAGAAAGGCGGTGGCGACGATGACGGAAAACATCACCATCGGATGCTCGCTTGAGCGCTGACGCAGCGCCAGCCGCGGAAAGCGCGCCGGCCGTTCGCGCGGCTGCAATTGCCGGTCGAACTGTGGAGCGGTTGCGATCATCGACATCGGATTGCCTTCGAGTTCCTTCGATTTCTTATATTTACGAAAGGTAAACGCGGATTGTATCTGACCGATGTTGCCTCGATCCATTGTGTGTAACAGTCATGAAACAACGAAATCGGGCAATGAGAGGCGGCTAAATCTCTGCGGCCGTTCTGGGCCACCTCCTATGTCTTCCGCGTCCCGGCATGGATTCCCGACACTCTCCGCTCGTTCCTCATGGAACGCGAAGAGATCAGCGGCGGAAGGAAAGGAAACTCGCACCCCGGAACGCCGCCGGTGCCCTCTGGCTAAGACCCGGAAATGCCGTGACTTTCGCGGACCGGCGGAGTTTCGAAAGAGCCCGATTTCACCGCCCAACCTGCCGTAAATCGACCGCCGTGAAACCACGGGAATTTCGTAACATATTGCAATTCAATGCATATTGTGCTTTTATTGAACGCACATTCAATAACAGATTGAGCACGAACATGAATTTGCATCGGCGCGATTTGGCTGTACCGAACAATTGGGACCGCCGCGGTCTGCCGGGCTGGAGCTATCACAACGCAGCCCTTCTCGACCTCGAAAAGGAGCATCTCTTCCGCAACCACTGGCAGATCGTCGGCCATGTCAGCGACGTGCCGAATGCCGGCGACTACATGACCATGGATGTCGTCGGGGAGCGGGCGCTGGTGGTGCGTGGCAAGGACGGCGTCGTGCGCGCTTTCCACAATATCTGCCGCCACCGTGGCAGCCGCGTCGTGGCCGAAAACCAGGGCTCCTGCAAGAACGCATTGGTCTGCCCTTTCCACGGCTGGGTCTATAATCTCGACGGCACGCTGAGGGGCGCGGCGCGCCCGAAAAGCTTTCCCGATCTCGACAAGACGGAGTTCGGGCTGGTTCTGCTCGACCTCGAAATCTGGATGGGTCTGATCTTCGTGCGCTTCCGTTCGGGGCCGCAGCCCTCGGTCGCCGAGCTTATGCAGCCGGTCGAGGCCGAGATCGCGCATTACCGGATCGCCGAGATGGTGCAGTCCTTCGGCATCTGGTCGCAGAAAACGCCGGTCAACTGGAAGTCGGTGCGCGATGTCGACAATGAGGGCTACCACGTCGCCATGGCGCATCCGGCGTTGCAGGACCTCTACGGCGCGACCTATTTCGACGAGCCCTTCGTCAATGGCCTCTCGCGTTCCTTCGCCACCTACAACCCGCATGCAGGGCGCACATGGAGCGTGAGGAACTACATCAGGCTCGCGCCCGAGTCGAAACGCCTGCCCGAGCATCTGAAGAAGGCCTGGATCTATTACGGCATTTTCCCCAACATGGTGATCTCGGTGATGCCGGAATCGGTGCAGTTCTACCAGGAGTTCCCGCTCTCGACCGGCGAGACGCTGCTGCGCGGCGCGATCTACCGCTACGCCGATGAAAGCCGCGAGCAGGCGGCTGCGCGCTATCTCTCCTTCCGCATCGACCGCGAGACCATGTCCGAGGACGTGCAGCTTTCGGTCTGGTCGAACGAATCCATGATGTCGGAGGCGTTTTCCGGCTTCTATCTGTCCGATCTCGAATATGGCGTGCGCACGCATCACGACCATCTGCGCG
The DNA here is from genome assembly GCF_011045125.1 of Allomesorhizobium camelthorni. Lineage (GTDB taxonomy): Bacteria > Pseudomonadota > Alphaproteobacteria > Rhizobiales > Rhizobiaceae > Allomesorhizobium > Allomesorhizobium camelthorni. Next base: position 7,116 of record NZ_JAAKZF010000012.1, read on the forward strand.
CCATGCTGCCGGTGCTGGAGCTTTCCGAAGCGCCGGACGACCGCGAAATGCGGAACGTCAACGAGGCGATGCGGTCGCGGAGTTAAAGCATCGTGCCGAAAAGTGGATGCCGGTTTTCGGCAAAAACGATGCGAAAACAAAAGCTAGAGTGAGATGCCCGATTCCGAAATCGGGCGGCTTCCTCTAGCGTGACGCATCCCGCCTCTTGAGGGCATGCGCGCCGGCTTTTTTGCTTTCCTCTGTCCAAATCGGCAGCCTTTGGCGCGTCATTGTGGCGGCGGGGCATGGACCCTGCCGCCGATGAGAGAGGAAAACAGCCATGCAATATCTTCTGATGCTCTATGTAAACGAGGCCGGCTGGCCGGAGCTCACCCCGGCCCAGCAGGAACAGGGCACGGCCGCCTATATGGCTTATACCGAAGCGCTGCGGAAAGCCGGCGCGCTGGTCGGCAGCAGCCGCCTTCGGCCGAGCGCATCGGCCGCTACGATCCGCATCGCCGACGGCAAGCCGCAGGTGCTGGACGGCCCCTATGCCGAGTCCAGGGAGCAGATCGGCGGCTACTACCTCATCGAGGCGCCCGACCACGATGCCGCCATGGCATGGGCGGCGCGCTGCCCGACGGTAGATCATGGCGTCGTCGAAGTGCGCGAGATCTGGCCGATGAGCGAATACACGCGTCGCTAGCGACGCCGTTGCGGAGGTGAGGCGGCGCCGGCTCCGACATGACCATCCTCGGCAGCATCGTCGCGCAACTGGCGCGGCAAGGGCTGATAGACGAATATCAGTTCGTGCTGAACCCGGTGGCGCTCGGGGCCGGAAGGACATTGTTTGAAGGCTTGGAGGACGAGATCTCGATGAAGCTCGCAATGACGCGGTCCTTCGGCAACCGAAAGGTCTTTCTGCGCTATGAGTCAGCCGGGTGAAGCGATGCCCATGATCGCCGGCGACGGGTCGATGGCGGCGCGCGCCGAGGCCGAAGGCGTCGCGCGGCGCAGCTACGGCAAGCTCGTCGCCTACCTCGCAGCGCGCTCCGGCGATGTCGCGGCGGCCGAGGACGCGCTGTCCGAAGCCTTCGCGGCAGCGCTTGCCGACTGGACGGCGAAGGGGTGTCCCCAAAATCCCGAAGCGTGGCTGCTGACGGTCGCGCGCCGCAAGCTGATCGACGCCGGCCGGCGGCGGCGCACCGGCGATCTTGCCGGCGGGCAATTGCGGATCGCCGCCGAGGAGTTGGAGGCCGCCGAGGCTGAAGAGATCCCCGACAGGCGCCTGGCGCTGATGTTCGCCTGCGCCGACCCGCGGATCGAGCCCGGCGTCCGCGCTCCGCTGATGCTGCAGGCGGTGCTGGGCCTCGACGCGGCGGCGATAGCCTCGGTGTTCCTGGTTTCGCCGGCGGCGATGGGCAAGCGCCTGGTGCGGGCCAAGGCCGCGATCAGGGAAGCCGGCATTCCCTTCGCCCTGCCCGGCCGCGACGAGCTGCACGGCCGGCTGGACGCCGTGCTCGATGCCATCTACGCCGCCTTCGCGGAAGGCTGGGCGCAGCCGCTCGGAACCGACGCCCTGCGCGGCGACCTTGCCGGCGAGGCGATCTTCCTGGCGCGGCTGGTCGTCGCTTTGCTGCCGGACGAGCCGGAAGCGCTCGGCCTGCTTGCGCTGATGCTCCACATCGAGGCGCGGCGGGCGGCTCGACGCAGCGCTGATGGCGACTACGTTCCCCTGGCCGAACAAGACGCCACGCAATGGGATGCCCGCATGATCGACGAGGCCGAAGCGGCCCTGCGGCGCGCCTCGGCGCATGGCGCGATCGGCCGCTATCAGCTCGAGGCCGCGCTGCAATCGGCCCATGTCCATCGCTGCCGGACCGGGCGGGACAACTGGCGCGACGTGCTGCAGCTTTACGATGCGATTCTTGCGTTGACCGGTTCGCCCGTGGCGGCGGTAAACCGCGCCCTGGCGATCGCCGAATTGCAGGGCGCGGATGCCGGCCTTGAAGCCATGCCGGAGGCGTCGCCGGAAAACCGGCTGAACGAATACCAGCCCTACTGGGCAGCGCGCGCCGAACTTCTCGCCCGCCAGGGCGCGGTGGACGAGGCCCGCCACGCCTACGACATCGCGACCGGCCTTTCTTCCGACCCGGCGATCCGCCGCTTCCTGCTGAAGCGGCGCGAGGCGCTGCTGGGGTGAAGGCCGGCGTGACAAGCAGGGGCTATCCCCGTCTAAGCTCGTCGACTGCGTGGCGAAGGTTGCCTTCGTGCCGCTCCAGCACTGCGGCGGCTTCGTCCGGGTCAAGCCCGAAGCCCAGCAGGACCGCCGTCTTGACGTCGCCTTCCGCCTGCTCGACCAGGCGCGCCGCATCCTCGGCGTCGCAGCCGACGATTTGGCGGATCATGCCTTCGGCCCGCTGCCGCAGCTTCGTGTTGCTGGCGCGCATATGCACCATCAATCCGAGATAGACGCGGCCGAGCTGCACCATCACCGCCGACGAAAAGAGGTTCAACACGATCTTTTGCGCCGTGCCCGCCTTCATGCGCGTCGAGCCGGCGATCACCTCCGTTCCGCTCTCCACCAGGATCCGGTGGCGGGCCACCACGAACAAGGGCGCGCCGGCATTGTTGGCCAGCGCGATCGTGACCGCTCCCGCGATCGTAGCGGCGCGCAGCGCGCCGATCGTGAAGGGAGTAGTTCCACTGGCCGCGATTCCGACAACGACGTCGTCGGGGCCGATGCGCGCGTCCGCCATGGCCGCCGCCCCGGCTTCCTCGTCGTCCTCGGCGCCTTCGACGCTCTCGACCAGGGCGCCGAGACCGCCGGCCATTGCGTATACGATCCGGTCGGCGGGCCAGCCGAAGGTCGGCGGCAGTTCCGTTCCGTCCTGCACGGCGATGCGGCCCGACGTGCCCGCGCCCGCATAGACGATCCGGCCGCCGCGCTGCAGCGCCGGCACCGCGTCATCCACCGCGGCCGTTATGTCGTCCAGCGCGCCGCGCACGGCGGCGGCAGCCGAGAGCTGGCCTTCGTACATGGCGGCCACGATTTCGGCCGTGGACCATGAGTCCAGATTGAGATAGCGCGGACTGATCTGCTCGGTGGCCATTCACGTCCTCGGCATTGCCTTATAGAAATCCGGCGAAGCCCCCTTCGGTTCCGTAGCCTTCGGCGTAAGGAAGCCGAGCACTTCATCGGCTACGCCGTCCGGCCGCGCGACAGCTCCGATGCCATGGTCGGGAGTTCGGACAGGATTGTCATATGTCCGTGCCCCGGCAGGACGCGCAGCGAAGAACCTGCAACCAGTTGCGCGGTGTGGCGGCTGTGCGCCAGCGGCACCGCCGCATCGATCCCGCCATGGACAATGTGGGCTGGAGACGCAATGGCGCCGACATCGAAGGTCCAGGCTCGGCCCTGTACGAAGGCGTCCTGCGCGTAGCCTGCCACGCCCTGGCGAAACGCTTCGGCCGCGGCAGCGCCGATTGCGGGGCCGGCCAGATCGTCCGCAAAGAGGGCGTTATCGGGTTCCGCAAACTCGAAATCGGATGCCGAGTGAAAGCCGCTGCCGTCCGCACCGAATTTCTCGGCGCACCAGGCGATGGCGGCCGCCTCGTCCGGCATGCGCATGACGTGGCTCTCCATTTCGCTGAAGCCTGCCCACGCGCCGCCCCAGCCCATGTCGGTCACGCCGGCAAGCGCGATCAGGGCCGAGACCCGCCCCGGTAACAAAGCCGCGCAAGCGACGGCATAGGGGCCACCCGACGAATGGCCGGCAACCATGAAGCGGTCGATCGCAAGCGCGTTCGCCAGGGCCTCGACGTCGGCGGGCCAGTCCGCGAGCCGCCGCCCCGGCAGAGGCGACGATTTTCCATATCCGGGGCGGTCGGGCGACAGGACTCTGATCCCCTGGGCGAGGAACTGTTCCTCGAGATAGGCCAGATGCAAGCGGGAGAGCGGAGCGCCGTGGAAGAAAAGAACCGGGCTCCCCGCCGCGTCGCCAATATCCGTGTAGGCGAGCGTGCGCCCATCGCCCAGCGTGATTTGCGCGTCCTGCAAGAGGCGCCTCCTTCACTCGCGGCGGCGGTCCGGCAAGAGACGCAGGATCGCGCTGCGCACGCCGTCCCGGCTTGGTTGCCTGAGTGTGGATGCAGGATACGCAATGCCGAACGCGGCTTCAATCGACAGCGTGCGTCCGCCTGCGGTCGACCAGCCGCCACAGAGACAGTTACCTTCTGCTCGCGCGAACCTTCGACTTCTGTGCGGAAAGAAGTTGCCGCAGGGACAGTTCGAGCCCGGGCCTGGGGATAATCTCCCCGATCCGCTCCTTCTTGCTGCACCGTAGGAAGACTTCTTGATCCAGTCACAAGCCCAAATTGCTGGATTTGGCGGCCCGGGAAGGATAGACTTAGTATTTGGTTCAAGCGATGGAACAGAGACTAGCCGCAATTCTGGCTGCCGACATGGCGGGCTACAGTCGGCTGATGGAGGCCGATGAATCCGGCACGCTCGCACGCCTTCGGACCCACCGCATAGAATTGGTCGATCCCGCCATAGCGAAGAACAAGGGCCGGATCATCAAGACCACCGGCGACGGCATGCTCGTTGAGTTCCAGAGCGTGACCGATGCCGTGAAATGCGCCGTGGAAATCCAGCAGCGTATGAAGCGGCGCAATTCGGACGTGCCGCAAGAACGGCGTATCGAATTCAGGATCGGCATAAATCTCGGCGACATCATTTTCGACGACGAGGATATTTTCGGCGACGGCGTCAATATCGCCTCGCGCATCGAGCAGCTCGCGGACGTCGGCGGCATCTGCGTGACCGCAGCGGTCGCGACCCAAATCGCCGACCGTCTCGAAATCGCCCTCGAGGATTTGGGCGAGAAGACGCTGAAGAACATCAGTCGTCCGGTTCGCCTCTATCGCATCGGGTTCGACGGTCCTGCCCTGCCGGAAATCGAAGAAAAGCGATCCATTTCGAAACCTTCGATAGTGGTGCTGCCATTCAACAATATGAGCGGCGACCCCGAGCAGGAATTTTTTGCGGACGGCCTGACGGAAGACATCATCACCGAACTGTCCCGCCACCATGAGCTGTTCGTCATCTCGCGCAATTCCAGCTTCGTCTACAAGAATCGTGCGGTGAATGTGCGCGAGGTCGCAGAAAAGCTCGGCGCTCAATACCTGGTGGAAGGAAGCGTCCGCAAGATCGGCGACAGGGTGCGCGTGACGGTCCAGCTCATCGATACCACGAATGACGCTCATATCTGGGCGGACAGATATGACCGGAAGCTGGATGACATATTCGCGATTCAGGATGAGGTGACCGCGGCGATCGCAGCCACGCTGCCCGGTCGTGTCGAGGCGGCTCAGCGGGACCAGCTCGCGCGGGCGAAACCTGCAAACATGGCCGCGTATGAATGTGTGCTTGCCGCCAAGGTGCTGCATCACCGAAGCACGATTGCGGACAATGAACGGGCGCAAACCTTGATAGAAAGGGCCGTCGCGCTCGACCCCGATTATGCCCATGCCCATGCCTGGCGTGCCTGCATTCTTGGCCAGGCCTGGGTCCACAACTGGTGCGAAGACAAGGATGCCGTCTGGAACGACGTCGTGGCGGCGCTGGACCGGGCGCTGGCGCTGGACGACAACGACGCCGATGTCCATCGCATCCTCGCCGCGGTGAACGTGAACAGCAATGAGCTGACCACAGCGCGCTACCATCAGGAGCGCGCCCTTGCCCTCAATCCCAATTACGACCTCGTGGTGGTGCAGCAGGGGGAGCTGTTGACGTGGCTGGGCAGGCCGGAAGAGGGAATTGAATGGATCCGCAAGGCAATGCAACTGAACCCGCATCACCCGGAGAGGTTCTGGAGCCACCTGGGAAAGGCGCATTTCGCCGCGCGCCAGTATGGCGAGGCGATCGAAGCCTTCATGCATCTGTCGACCATGGACCCCGTTCAGCGCGCCTTCGCCGCTGCCTGCTACGGCTGGCTGGGCGACGAAATCGCAGCCGCGGCGCATCTAGGCAAGATCAGAACGCTCGATCCCCAATTCGACCTCGATTCGTTTATCGCGACGCTGCATTATGCCCAGGAGTCCGATGTGCAGCACGTCCGTGAAGGACTGCTGAAAGCCGGTATTGCCCACCTGTCATGAAGTGTGAACATGGCGGTCCTTTCGCTGCAATGGGTCAAGTTCGCATCGGCTTGAGGCCAACAATGTCGCGATAAAAGGCGATCATCGCCGATGCTGATGCGGCGGCGCCTTCATCGCGATATCGATGCCGCATGGAACTTGCTGCCATGGGGTTTCCTCCTGGCTTTGGCCGGTTTGCAAGTTCGTTAGCCCCGGTAAGCGCGCTCAAGGTCAGCTATGATGATCTTCTTCATCTTGTACATGGCCTGAAGAACCCGCCCGGCCTTCTCCTTGTCGGGGTCTCCCACCATTTGCAGCAGGATGCTGGGCGTGACCTGCCAGTAGACGCCGAACTTGTCCGTCAGCCATCCACATGGCTGCTCCTTACCGCCCCCGGCCGTCAGTGCATTCCAGTAGTAGTCGGTCTCCGCCTGGTCCCCGGTTTCCACGAGGAAGGAGAACGCCTCGTTGTACGGCGCGTGCGAGTGAGCATTCAGGGCGACTATCGGCAGGCCGGCCAGCTCGAAACGGACAACCGACAGCTCGGGATCGGGAAGGTCCGTGCGCCCGAGGACTTTGGAGTCCTTGAACACGGAGGTGTAGAATCCCATGGCCTCCTCGGCCTGGGATTCGAACCAGAGATGGGGATAGACTTTCATATCGTTTCTCCTTCAGTAATCGGAACGAGCGCCACCGCCCAAGCTATCGCTGCCTCGGGATGATTGACCCGTCCCAGTCACGCTCTAAGTCTATGTCCTGGAGGCCATGATCCGAGAAGCGCGCAATGCGCTGCATCGCTCGGCGGTGCTGGAATCCGGAGAACAGGCGGGCGGCACGTTCGGTCACCGCGACACGCAGCGATTCGATTGCGTCCAAGGGGGTGCGTTCGGACGCCAGTGCCATTCGATCGCAGGAGTCCAGATAAGCATGAATGTTGCTCACAGCACATTCCTTTCATCTTTTGCGTCGTCATCGAACGACAGTTGGAATCCAGTGCTTTTATTGGTGTAACGTTGCGCCACCCCTGACTGGACGACAACCGAATATTCGTGCAGGATATGTGATCAAAACTCACAGATAAGCCATGCCGCGCAGACTCCCTCCTTTAACCGCTCTTCCGGCCTTCGATGCTGCGGCTCGCCACCTGAGCTTCACGAAAGCGGCGGCCGAACTGCATGTGACGCATGGGGCGGTCAGCCGCGCCATCCGCAACATCGAGGACAGACTCGGTATCCGGCTCTTCGAGAGAGGAACGCGGTCCGTGCGCCTCACACCCGCAGGCGCCGCCTATGCTGCCGAAATCGGCGCAGCTCTGGATCGAATAGGCGCCGCGACGATCGTCGCCACGGCGCCCCACTCGGCAGGTGTCCTCAATGTCAGCACGTCGGACGGCTTTGCCGGCCGGTGGCTTGTGCCGCGGCTCCATCGGTTCCACCGCGCGAATCGCGATATCGATGTGCGTCTGTCCACGTCGGGCCTGCACGCGGATTTCATCAGGGACGGAATCGACATCGCGATACGCTACGGCGCGGGTGGCTATGAAGGGGTGGTGTCGGAGTTCCTGGCCGAGGAGGAGGTCTCTCCTGTCTGCAGTCCGGAACTGCTGCAAGGAGAACATCCGCTGCGGCAGCCTAGCGACCTGAGACACCACAGACTTATCCACGACAACTTCCGCATCGACTGGGCTACGTGGCTGCAGCGCGCCGGCCTGGACGATATCAATCCTGATAGTGGCGTGAGGTTCGACTCCGCCACCTACGCTGTCGAGGCGGCGGTGCACGGCGAAGGTGTGCTGCTGGGCAGGAGCGCGCTCGTGTCCGCCGACCTGGCAGCTGGGCGACTGGTGCGTCCCTTCGACCTGGCGTTGAGATCGACGTCGAAATACTACATCGTTTATCCGGACGGCGCGCTGCGGCAGAGGAAGGTCAAGGCATTCCGCGATTGGCTGTTTAGCGAAATGACGGTTGGCCAGAAGGATACGGGAAGCATCCGCTAACGGACGGGTACGCGGTAGTCGGTCGCATCAGGCAGTAGCGCGAACAGCAGATCTTCGGAATGCCCGATGGTCCGCAAAGCGCAAGCACCCACCTGTCGCACAATTCCTGACTTTCACAACAAAACCACCAGCGACGACAATTCACGATGATTCTTGTCGCAAAACTCGATCGCAGAAATCGAAGTTATGCGACCGACTTTTGCGACAGTAAGCATTCCACATTTTGGGGGCTGCCCACCTGTAGGGCCTTTTCTGTTCATGCCGTCCTGCGGCTGCGAATCGGGGTTCGCAAACGCTTCATCCCTGCCTTGAACGAAGCCTGGACCTGTTGTGGCTGGGCAAGCCAAGGCATCGCACGCCGCCGCTGGTGACCCCCAGCCGCGAGTTGCCCATCGCGCCAATTGCGCTATGACCGAGGCCGGAGCGGCAATGGCCGAGGCAAACCCCGCCGCAGATTGTTGTTCTCAGATTTATTGGCGCTGGCACGCCCCGCCGCGCTCGGCGGCAGGGCGTTTTGGCCCTCAGTCGTGGCTGGCTATTGCGTCTTCTGAGGATCGTCAGCCGGGTTGACATATTTGAGGCCCCACGGGCCATTGGTGGTGATCTGGAGGACGGTCTCCTCGTCGAAATAGACGAAATGCGCCGTGCCGGGCGGCAGCGCGAAGAAGCTGCCCGCAGGCAGCGCCTTGGCGGCGCTCCGGTCGGCGGTCTCTCCCATCCCGAGCTGAGTAGTCCCTGATATCACTGTGACCACCTCATCCGCAGGATGCGTGTGCGGTGCGACCGCATACCCAGCCGGCGCTTTGAGCCGAAGGGCAAACAAACCCTCCTTGGTGGGATCGCCGAACAAGACTGCGGCTTCCGCCCCGGCAGGAAGCACTTTGGGGGCCGGGCCCCATTTGACGTCGTCAGGAGCGATCATTGTGTGCGCTTCCTCTGCCGAGGCAAAGGAGGGGAACCCGCAGAATCCGATCAAGCTGAGTGCAAATATCGATGCGACTTTCATGATGAACCTCCCCGTGCAGGGCGGCCTTCACCTCGGCTGCGCGCCGGGGCAGGCCCGCTGAACGCTACAGAATAACTCCGCGCAAGATATCCAGGCAAGCGCTCGGCGCGTGTATTCGGGAGCCGAAATTCGTAAATTCAACTAAGACAATACAGTCCTTGATCTGAGGTTGCTGATGACCATAGTTTACGCCGGAGGCAAACGGCCGCTCTCCATCACTTGATGCAGATGTTTTTGGCATGACAGACCGATGGCGGCTTCGGATCATTTCACGTCCACCCTCTCACCCCCGCCAAACCCCTTCCCGCCGCAGATCCTCCATAGTGCGCGAGATGCCCTCGCGCAGGATCGCCACCATATCGTCGATCTGCTCTTTCGTGATGATCAGCGGCGGGCTCATCACGCACATATTGATCAGCGGGCGCACCAAAAGGCCGAGTTCGTGGCAGTGCGCGTCGATCCGGCTGCCGACCTGCCGGTCGAGCTGGAGCGGATCGTTGCTCTCCCGGTCGGCGACGCATTCCACGCAAGCCATCAGGCCGAGGCCGCGCACCTCGCCCACCAGCGGCAACTCCTCCAGCGTCTTCAGCCGCGACTGGAAATAGGGCGCGATTTTCCGCGCACGGTCGAGCATGCCGTCTTCGAGCAGGTCGAGATTCTTCAGCGCGACGGCGCAGCCGACCGGATGGCTCGAATAGGTGAGCCCGTGCGCGAACATTGCGTCGGAATGGTTCGAGCGCCTCAGATCCTCGAGCAGGCGCTGTGACACCATCATGCCGCCGAGCGGGAAATAGCCGGAGGTGACCCCCTTTGCGAAAGTGATCATGTCCGGCTCTATGCCGAACACATCGCCCGAGGCGAAGACATGGCCGAGCCGCCCGAAGGCGGTGACCACTTCGTCGGAGATGAACAATATCTCGTTGGCGCGGCAGAGCTCGCAGATGCGCTTCAAGTAATTTTCCGGCGGCACGATGACGCCGCCCGAAGCCTGCACCGGCTCGGCGATGAAGGCGCCGATCTTTTCCGCGCCGAGCCGTGAAACCGTGTCGCGGAACTCGTCGACCAGAAAATCGCAGAACCCTTCGACGCTCATCCCGGCCGGCCGGCGGAACGGGTTCGGCGCGGACAATTTGATCACCAGATCGTCGGCGCCGTCCATCCAGTCGCGGTCGCGCGGCCGGCCGTTGAGCGAAGCCGACAAATAGGTCGAGCCGTGATAGGCGCCGCCGCGGCTGAGGATCAGCTTCTTTTCGGGCCGCCCGCGCGCATTGTTGTAGAACTGCATGAAGCGCAGCGCCGTCTCTACGGCGGTCGAGCCGCCGGTTGTGTAGAAGACGTGGCTCAAATCGCCCGGCGCGTGCGCGGCCAGCCGCCCGGCCAGCACCGCCGAGGGCTCGTTCATCGTGTACCACGGCGTGTTGTAGGAGAGCTGCATGGCCTGCTCGTACATCACCCGCGCAAGCTCCTCGCGCCGGTGGCCGGCATTGATGCACCACATGCCGGCCGGGCCATCGATCAGCCGCCGCCCCTCGCCGTCGGTGATGTAGATGCCGTCGCCTTCGCCGATCAGCCCGCGCGCCTCGGCCCCAATCGCGCCGGCGGTCGGCCATGGCTGGATCAGATGGCGCTTGGCCAGATCAACCGCTTCGTCCTCGCCGCCCGTCGCATCCAGATCAAGAACCGCCGCCATCTTCGCCTCGCATTGCTTGCCATGAGCGCTCGGCAAAATATCGCCAAGCGCCTGGAATTTCGCGTTTCCAAACGCACATTTTGAATGTCCGTTCAATCAACATTCGCAGAAATAGCGCTTGATTTCAATCAGCCGATGCGCTCAACATCAGGAAAGTTCGGGGCGACGGGAACCGCCCTCGGCCGGCTCTGGCGGCGGCTCGTTGGACGGGCTTCCGGCACGGTCATGCGACAGAACCAAGAATGGTGGGAGCCATATGCGGCAGCGATCCGCGCCTGAAGACCAGCCTGAGCCGGGTCCGCTGCAATGACGGCGGCTGCGGAAGGGCAGGCGACGCCGCGCATCCGACGCGCGGCCCAAAAATCCCTTCTGCAATCGGAACAGGCGCAAGGCTGGGCGCTGATCAGCCCGACCTTCCTGTTCGCCCTGGTGCTGCTCGTAGCCCCGATCCTGGTGGTCATCGCGCACAGCTTCTGGACGCAGAACTACCTGACCATCGACCGCACCTTCACGCTGGAGCAGTACCGCATTGCGCTGACCGAACCGATCTACCGCGACTTGCTCGTGCGCTCGCTCTACGTTTCGCTGCTGGTCAGCATCTTCACCGTCGTGCTCGCCTATCCGATCGCCTATTTCATTTCCTTCCATAGCGGGCGGCACAAGGGCCTGTGGCTGTTCCTCATCACCATACCGTTCTGGACCAGCTATCTGCTGCGCGTAATGTCGTGGAAGGTCATCCTTGGCTATAACGGCGTGCTGAATTCGGGGCTGATGGGGCTCGGCGTCATCGACGAGCCGTCGACAGCGCTGCTCTACAACACGACGGCGGTCGTCATCACGCTGACCCACGCCTGGGCGGCCTTCGCCATCCTGCCGATTTACGTGTCGCTGGAAAAGGTCGACCGCACGCTGCTCGAAGCCGCGACCGATCTCGGCGACGGCCCGCTGCGGTGCTTCCTGCGCATCACGCTGCCGCTTTCCGTGCCCGGCATCGTCTCGGCTCTGCTTATCGTCATGATCCCGACCGTCGGCGATTTCGTCACCCCGCGCCTCGTCGGCGGCAAGGACGGCGTCATGATCGCCAACGCCATCCAGGCGCAGTTCGGCAAGGCGTCGAACTGGCCGCTGGGGGCCGCGCTTTCGGTCACGACGATGGCTGTCGTCACCGCCATGGCCGCCGCCGCCGTGTTCGTGATCCGCGGCGCGGCGAGGCTCACACGATGAGGCCGGTTGGATGACCGCGATGCGAAAGCTCCTCGCCAACTGGCTGCCGGCCTACGCCTTCCTCTACATCGCTTTCCTCTATCTGCCGGTGCTGCTTTTGCCGGTCTTCTCGGTCAATGCCTCGCCGATCCCGAAATTCCCGCTGACCGGCGTCACGCTCGACTGGTATGCCGGCCTGCCGCGGACGCCGGCGCTGCTCGACGCCGCCTGGAACAGTCTCGTCGTCGGCATCGCCGCCTCGCTGCTGTCGACGCTGCTCGGCATCTGCGCCGCCCGCGCCATCACCCGCTACCGCTTCCCCGGCCGCCGCGCCGTCTCCGGCCTGATCATGGCGCCGCTGGTGCTGCCCGAGATCATCGTGGCGATCTCGCTGCTTCTGGTGCTGCTGCAGCTCGGCCTCAGCCTGTCGCTGTTCACCGTGGTGCTCGGCCATGTGCTGATCTGCATCCCCTATTCGATGACGGTGCTGACCTCCGGCTTCGAAGGTTTTGACCGCAGCCTCGAGGAGGCGTCCGCCGATCTCGGCGAGAGCGCCTTCGGCACGTTCCGCCGCGTCACGCTGCCCATGGTAGCGCCGGCGATCGTCTCCAGCCTGCTCGTTTCCTTCACCATCTCGCTCGACGAGTTCGTCATGGCCTTCTTCCTCACCGGCACCGACCCGACCCTGCCGGTCTATATCTGGGGCCAGCTCCGTTTTGCGGCCAAGCTGCCGGGCGTGCTGGCGCTGGGCACGCTGCTTCTGGCCGCCTCATTCCTGCTGCTCACGCTCGCCGAAATGCTGCGCCGCCGCGCCGAAAGGCGCGCCAACCCACAGGGAGGCGTCCTTGCCTGAACGCACAATGATCGAGATCGCGAGCGTCACCCGCAGCTACGGCGCGTTCAAGGCGCTGGACGACGCCTCGCTAAGCATCCGCGAGGGCGAGTTCTTCTCGCTCCTCGGGCCGTCGGGCTGCGGCAAGACCACGCTTCTGCGGATGATCGCCGGCTTCGACACTCCGACCTCAGGCTCGATCGCCATCGACGGCCAGCCTATGAACGGCATTCCGGCCAACCGCCGCCCGATCAACATGGTGTTCCAGAGCTACGCCATCTTCCCGCACCTGAATGTCGAGCAGAATGTCGGCTACGGGCTGAAGCGGCTGCGGCTGGAAACCGGCGAGGAAAAGCGCCGCGTCGACGAGGCGCTGGCCATGGTCTCGCTCTCCGGCCTCGGCAAGCGCGGCGCCACCGAGCTTTCCGGCGGCCAGCGCCAGCGCGTCGCGCTCGCCCGCGCGCTGGTCATGCGGCCGAAAGTACTGCTGCTCGACGAGCCGCTCTCCGCGCTCGACAAGAAGCTGCGCGAGCAGATGCAGGTCGAGCTTCGCCGCCTGCAGCAGGCGGTCGGCATCACCTTCATCCTGGTCACGCACGACCAGTACGAGGCGCTGGCGATGTCCGACCGCATCGCCGTCATGTTCGGCGGCCGCATCGCCCAAATCGCCGCGCCGAAGGAGATCTACCAGCGCCCGGTCAACCGCCAGGTCGCCGATTTCCTCGGCGGCATGAACTTCGTCCAGGCCGAGATCGTCGGCGAGGATGCCGGCCAGATCTTGGTCGACACGCGCGCCCTCGGCCGGGTCAGGACCGACAAGCCGAAGCTTTTCCGGAAGAATGGCGGCTCGGCCACGCTCGGCATCCGCCCGGAGCGGCTGCGCGTCCTGTGGGACGAGGCGACCGCGAAATTCGAGGTCGCCGGCAAGGTCGTCGACCGCCGCTATTTCGGCGAGATCACGCATCTGATCGTCGAGATACCGGGGCTGGAAAAGCCGCTGTCGGTCACCGAGACCAATGATTTCGGCGCCGACGATATTCCGATCGGCGCCCCTATCCGCCTGGCCTACGACCCGGACGCGCTGGTGGCGATGGGGGAGTGAGCAGCGCCCAACCTCCCCCTTGCGGGAAGGTCGGACCGAAGGTCCGGGTGGGGGTAGAAAAGACAACGCTCGGTTCGTCGTCACCGAGTCACAAAGCGGTCATCAAGCTTCTGCCCCGTGCCTGAACGTGATGTGTCCGCGTGCACCGTCCGTCCCCCGCGGTTTCGCTACAATCTCGACGTCGCGATCGAACGCCGTCAGGAAGCCCATGAGGCGCTCGAGCGAATATTCCCGAAAGTGACCTTTGAAAAGACGGGAGACTTCCGGCTGGCTGATGCCCATGAGAGCCCCTGCCCTGGCTTGCGTCAAAGCCTGTTCATTGGTGAGCCGATACAATTCCGCGACGATCTGCGCCTTCAGAAAGTGCGCATCGGCATCCGGCAAGCCCAATTCGGCGAAGATGTTTGGATTGCCGGCATGGACCTCAACTTTCTTCGTCGTCATTGCTTGCGATCCTCGTTTTGCCTGCTTGCGTAATCGGCCTCCGCATCGCGGTATCGCCGTCTGACCAGGTCGATATCGCTCTGCGGAGTCTTGATGCCGCGCTTCGATTTCTTCTTGAAGCAGTGAAGCACGTAAACGGCCATTTCGAAGCGCGCCGTGTAAACGGCCCGGTATGTGTCGCCGTCGAAATCTTCGACCAGTTCCACCACGCCGTTGCCTATTCCTTTCAATATCTTCGCCGAGGGCGGATACTGTCCGGTTTGCGCGAGGAAGAGTTCGAACCCGAATACCTCCTGCACCTCGGCAGGAAAATCCGCGTAGTCCCTTCGGCTGGACGATACCCAAAGCAGCGGGCGTTGGCGTGCCGGTCTGACCATCTATGGCAGATTATGAGTATTTACTCATAAATCGTCAAGCCCCCTCAATACCCCGCCTTGATCTTCTCGAATTCGGCGATCATTTTCTGCTTGAGTTCGGTCGGCACTGGCGACTGGAACAGCGTCTTGTCGACGAACTTTTCAACGTCGTCATAGCCCTTTTCCGCCAGCACCTTCGGGTCGATACCGGCCATGCTCTTGGCGTTGGCGTGGCCGTAGCCCCAGTCGGTGATGAGGAAGGTCGCGACTTCAGGCGCGCTGACGGCGTTCAGATAGTCGTAAGCCTTGTCGGCGCTGCCGGGCGCATCTTTCAGCCGCACATAGCCGCAGACCCAGGTCGACAGGCCCTCGGCCGCATCGCGGTTGGACTTTATCGGCGCGCCGCCGGCCGCCGCCTGCACGGCGGCGTCGTTCCAGGCCCAGGCGAGATCGACCTCGCCGCCGCTCATCGCCTGCACGATCTCGGTGGTGTCGGCCCAGTAGAGGCGGACGTTCTTGTGGACCTCGCGCAGGAAGGCCGAGGCTTCGGCAAACTGGGCATCGGTCATCTGCGTCCAGTCCTTCAGGCCGATGGCGAGGCTCGCCAGCGCATAGGCGTCATCGACATTGTCGCCGATCGACACGCGATCCTTGAATTTCGGGTCGGCGAAGGCTTTCAGCGACTGCACGTCCTTTTCGTCGATCTTTTCGGAATTGTAGGTGAGCAGCGTATTGCCCCAGTCCCAGGGCATGAACCATGCCGTGCCGTCGGCGGTCATCACCAGATCCTTCATCGCCATGATGCCGGGATTGAGATCGTTCCAGCCCTCTATCTTCGAGGTGTCGAGCGGCTGCAGCAGCCCGGCCTCGCGCCATTTGACCACGCTCTGCGAGCACGGATGCGAAAGGTCGGCCTTGAAGCCGGCGCGGATCTTCTGAAAAGCCTCCTCCTCATCGCCGAAGAATGCGTAGGTCGGCGACTCGCCGTTCTTGGCGACATAGCCGGGATGAAATTCCGGCAGTTCGTAGCCCGACCAGTCGAAGACGATCAGGTCCTTGTCCTCGGCCAGTGCGATGGCCGGTGCCGATGTCGAAAGCGCTGCCGCCAGCGCGAGCCGTGCCGTCTTCCCGTTGAATGCCACCATCGTTCCTTCCTCCCTTTGTCGTTGTCGTCAGGCCAGCTTCTTCGGACGCTCCGCCTCCCGCGAAAAATGCTTCGGGAAGGCCGAGGCGAGATATTCCGCCGCCGCCAGGTGCGCCGTCTCCCGCGTGACGTTTTCCGCACCCATCATCAGTCGAAGCCACAGGCCCTCGAGCATGGCGCTGAGACCCAGCGCCATGGATCGCGGTTCGAAATCGTAACCGCCCTCGGCCTTCAGCGCCGCGCAGAGCTCGATGATGACATTCTGGTAGGCCTCGTCGCGGGCCCCGCACAGCGCCTGGTAGGTCGGGCGCGACTTCGCCTCGCCCCAGAAGGCGCACCAGGCCGCAAGCTTTCGCTTGTTGCAGATCGAACGGTCGAAATCGGCCGCCACCAGCATCTGCAGCTGCCGCGCCGGATCGTCGCCGGCCTTCTCCCGGGCTGCGCGCCAGTGGGCGGCGTACTCGTCGGCCATGTATTGCAGCGTGGCGACAAGCAGCTTTTCCTTGCTCTCGAAATGGAAGTTGACGATGCCGCGCGAAAGGCCGGCGCCGTCGGCGACATCGGCCATCGTCGTTTCGGAATACCCCCGCTTGGCCAGCGAATCGATCGTCGCCTCGATCAGTTGCTGGCGGCGGGTTTCCTTGGACGCCTTGCGGCCGCGCTTTTCGGTGTCGCCCTGCTCCCTTGATGCGGCCCCGCTCATCGGCAGACAGCGCTCCTGCGCACCAGGAATCCCCCTCCCCCTTGCGGGGAGGGGTTAGGGGTGGGGGTGGGCGTCATAGAGCACATCGTTTTCAGCTTTATCCGTGGTTGGCCGGCTTCCATGCGCGCAGATGAGTGGGGCGGTGCTCGCCACTGTCAAGCACCTTCTGCATGGCCTCCCAGGTGCGGATGTTCCTTGGCGCCTATGGCGAACGCCTGGCCGGAGCCTCCGTGGCCGAGCAGGTGGCATGGAAGGAGCTTCGCGCGCAGCTCGTCCGCTATGCCGGCATATTGAAGCCGATGCTTTCGCGCCGCCCCCCAGACCTCGGCGGCATGTCGCTCGCCGAGACCTCGGCTCTCGGCCTGACTGCTTTGTCGCTGAAACGACTCGGCAAGGAGGACATGCGCGACTTCCTGCGCATGCTGCTGATGAACGTCGCGGACGTGCTCGACGAGCAACTCGAAGACGATCGGCTGAAGGGACTGCTGGCCTTCGACGCGGTGCTCAGCAGCCATCTCGGGCCGCGTTCGCCGACTTCGCTGCTCGGACTTTATTATCGTCTCACGGGCGAACTCGCAGGCGCGCCGGGCGCGCAAATCGTGCCGCGGGGCGGAATGGGCCAAATCGCGGCCGCGATCGCCTCGTCCGCGGCGAAAGCCGGCGTAATCATGCGCTCCAATGCAATTGTGAACAAAATCCGCATCGAAAACGGCCGCGCCACGGGCATTGTGCTTGAAAACGCTGAGGAAATTCCGTGTGGGTTGATCGTGTCGGCGATCGATCCATCCACAACGTTCCTCGATCTCGTCGGCCCGCGTGAGCTCGACACCGGCTTTGTGCGGAAGGTGAAAAACATTAGAAATCAAGGAAATGCGGCCAAGCTGCACCTTGCGCTCGACCGCCCGCCGGAATTTTTGGGCGTGCGCGCCGAGGATCATCGCGGCAGGCTGGTCATCGCGCCGTCGGCCGACCATGTCGAACGCGCTTTCAACCCGGCGAAATATGGCGAATTCTCCACCGAACCGGTGATGGAGATCACGCTGCCGAGCCTTTCCGACCCGTCGCTTGCGCCCGACGGCGCCTGCGTTCTGTCGGCGATTATCCAATATGCGCCCTACCGCCTGAAGCAAGGCTGGGATGCCGGAAAGCCGAAATTCCTCAAAATTATCATGGACTTGCTGGAACGATACGCGCCCGGCATCGGCGCGCGCGTGCGCCACGCCGAACTGCTGACGCCGGCCGACATCGAGGCGCGCTACCGCATGCCCGGCGGCCATTGGCACCATGGCGAACTGCAGGCGGACCAGATGCTGATGTCGCGTCCGGTCTCCGGCTGGTCGGGCTACGATACGCCGGTCGACGGGCTGTTCCTCTGCGGCGCCGGTTCGCATCCGGGCGGCGGCATCTCCGGCGCGCCGGGCCTGAACGCCGCCCGGCGCATACTGGCGGCGAGGAGCTAAGCCGTGGAAAACATTCGCGAAATTCCATCACACTCGACACGCTTAGCGCAATCCCATTTCCGCACGCTGCGCCTGCCCTCGCCTTTCCAGCCGCGCATCGAGGCGCTGGCGAGGACGGAGGACTGGTACGACTGGGCCGGCTACAAGGCGCCGAACTCGCTGTGGGATTCGGAGCTCGAATATTTCGCGATCCGCAGCCAGGCCGCCCTTTTCGACATTTCGCCCATGGTCAAATACCGGATCGAGGGACCCGACGCGGAGGCATGCCTCAACCGGATCACCCTGCGCGACGTCGCCAAACTGAAGCCCGGCCGGGTCCACTACACCGCCTGGTGCGACGACGAAGGCCATGTGCTCGACGACGGCACGCTGTTCCGGCTCGGCGAGCAAAATTTCCGGCTGTGCTGCCAGGAGCGCCATCTGCCGTGGCTGCTCGACAGCGCCTGCGGCTTCGACGTGCGGATCGAGGAAGAAACCGAAGCCATTGCCGGCCTGGCGCTGCAGGGGCCGACCTCCTTCGCTGTCCTACGCGAGGCGGGCTTTGCCGGCGTCGAGCATCTGAAAGTCTTCGACCTTGCGGATTTCCTACATCAGAACGGAACCGTAACGATCTGTCGCACCGGCTTCACCGGCGATCTCGGCTACGAGCTTTTCGTGGAAACGAAGCTCGCGCTCAGCCTCTGGGATCGCCTCTGGCAGGCCGGCGAACATCGCGGCCTGCGCGCCATCGGCTATCAGGCGCTGAACCGCGCTCGCATCGAGGCCGGGCTGATAGTCGCCAATGCCGATTTCTCCACCGCCGGGCATGCACTGCGCGCCGACCGCGTGCGCATGCCCGACGAGATCGGGCTGGGCTTCATGGTCGATGCCGAAAAGGGCCATTTCAACGGCCGCACGGCTATCATCAAGGCCCGACAGAACAAGACGATGCACCATGTTCTGGTCGGGCTGGAGATCGAGGGCAACATCCCGGCCGAGCACGCCATCGTCTATCATCGGAAAAAGCGCGAGGTCGGGCTGGTCAGCGCCGCGATCTGGTCGCCGATGGCGAAGAGAAACATAGCGATTGCGGGCCTTTCGCGACCTTTCGGCGACACGATTACCGACGATCTCTGGGTCGAGATCTACGCGATGCGCGAACTGAAATACGAGCGGCTGATGAAACGCGCGAAGATCGTGCCGCGACCGTTTATCAAGCTGGACCGGCGGGCCGCCAACCCGCCGGCGGACTTTTGAGATGGTGCCGGACACGGAAACCGCCGAACAATGGGCGCTGGTCAACACACCGCTCGGAGAACCGTGGTCGGGTCGCACGCGCTACGCCGCTGCCATGTATTTCTATAAGCGCGGCGAATTGAGCGCCGAGGCGCTGGAAGTCTACCGCCTGTGCTCAAGGCGCGATTCAGAAGATCCGCTGCCGATCATCGGCGAGCGGGGAGTGGAAAGCGAGTGGCTGGAGAGGATGGAGAAACAAAAACAATAAGAGTGCGTCCTTCGAGGCTCGCTGCGCTCGCACCTCAGGATGAGGGACGTGGGTTGCTTGCACCAAAGTTCTGAAACGCACAGCAAATCAGACCGGCCGCAGGCACTTACCCTACTCGTCCTACAACTACGACGAGTTTCTCAGGACGCGGTTGTAGGCAGCAACAATCCTCATCCTGAGGTGCGAGCGCAGCGAGCCTCGAAGGACGCACCCCGCCTCACCGCTTCAACAGATCCGCCCAATCCTTGTGGCGGCGGAATTCGAGCGCCACGAACCGGCAGAGCGGCGTGATCTTCGTGCCTGAAGCGCGGGCGTCCTCGACGGCCCGCACCACCAGGCGTTCCGCCACGCCGCGCCCCCTGTATGCGGGCGGCACCCAGGTGTGGTCGATGATGATGTGATCCGGCCCGCTCTCGACATAGGTCAGTTCGGCCGGTTCGCCCTCGGGCATTTCGAGCACGTAGCGGCCCCGATGGCCGCGCTTTTCCAGCCTTATGCCCAGATCCGTCTTCTGCATCGCCGCCTCGATCTCTCCCGGACTCTCCAGACAAAAATGGCTGCTTACGACGTTGGTTCCTGCCGGAAGAATCGGATCATCCCCGGCGGGTTGCGCGACTAGCCTTTCAGCACGTCCGCCCATTCGGCATGCTTGCGGAACTGCGCGTTGGCGAAGGGGCAGAGCGGGATGATCTTCTTGCCCGCGGCGCGCATGTCCTCGACGGCACGGGTGACGAGCCTCAGCCCCGCGCCCTGCCTGCGAAACGCTTCCGGAACTTCGGTATGGTCGATGATGATCAGATGCTCTCCGGCCTTGCTGAAGGTCATCTCCGCCTCGTCGCCGGCGGCTGAGCGGATGAAATATCGTCCCTTCGAGCCGGTATCTTCCAGCCGGATTTCAGGCAGCGCGTCGGTCATGATTGCTCCTGTCTAGGTGCAAGGAACCGCCTGGCCGCTTCGATCTCGTCCGGTCGGATCTCGTGCCCGCCTTCATGCCAGTGGAGTGTGACATCGGCCCCGGCCGACCGCAAATGCGCGTCGAGCCGCGCCGTGAGGTTGGGCGGGCAGATCGGGTCGCGGCGGCCGGCGGTGATCAGGATCCGCTTTCCCTTGAGGCTGCCCTTCACCTGCGGCTCGAACGGGATCAGCGGGTGCATGAGCACCGCGGCGTCGAACAGGTCCGGCTCGAGAAAGATCGTCGAGGCGAGGATGTTCGCGCCGTTGGAATAGCCGAGGCCGAGCACCGCCGAGGGCTTTTGCGCCTCGACATGCGCCCGGACGAAGGCCGCCATGTTGCCGGTGCGCAGCGCGAGGTCGTCCATGTCGTAGACGCCCTCGCCGGTGCGCCGGAAGAACCGCGCCGCGCCATATTCCGAGACGTCGCCGCGCGGCGAGACGATCGACGCGCCGGGCAGCATCTCCTGCCCGAGCGAGACGAGCTGGTTTTCGTCGCCGCCGGTGCCATGGAACAGGAACAGCACCGGCGCGCCAGGCGCGCCGGCTATAGCCTTGTGGATGTAAGCGTCTGCGGACATGGCTGATCAGCCCTCCAGCGGCTGCAGGTGCTTTTCGAGATAATCGCGCAGATGCGCATGCTGCTTCGGCAGCTTGAGCGCCTCGCCGAGATGGGCCGTGTCCTCGTCGCGATCGAAGCCCGGCTCGTTGGTCGCGACTTCGAACAGGACGCCGCCCGGCGTCCGGAAGTAGATCGACCAGAAATAATCGCGATCGATCACCGGCGTCACCTGGTAGCCGGTGTCCATCAGCGCCTTGCGGACCTCGATCTGCTTTGCCCGGTTTTCGACCGCGAAGGCGATGTGGTGGACGGAGCCGGCGCCGAGATCGGCAAAGGGCGCACCGGGCAAGGTTTCGATGTCGATGACATCGGCGCCGTTGCCGTTCTTGATGGCCAGCCGCTTGACGTTGCCGGAAGCATCGACATCCTCGTAGCCCATGAACTTCAGCAACTCCTCTGTCGCGCCGCCGTCCCGCAGCCTGAGCGACGCCGAATGGAAGCCGCGTATGGCGTCGTCGGCGGGAATACCGGCTTCGGTCCACGGCTTGCGTGGGTCGTCCTTCGTCTCGACGAGCGCGAAGGAATCGCCGTCCGGGCCAGAGAAGGCCAGCCTCTCCTCGCCGAAGCGCGTTTCGCGCTTCACGTCCTTTACACCCTCGTCGGCGAACCGCTTTTCCCAATAGCCAAGCGTGCCCTGCGGCACCGCAAAAACGGTGGTTCCGACCTCACCCACGCCATGCCTGCCCTTGCCTATGTTCGGGAAAGGAAAGTAGGTCATGACCGAGCCCGGCGTGCCGACCTCGTCAGCGTAATAGAGATGGTAGACGTCCGGCGCGTCGAAATTGACGGTCTTCTTGACCCGGCGCAGCCCGAGCTTGCCGGTGAAGAATTCGTTGTTGCGGCGTGCATCCCTGGCCATCGACGTGACGTGGTGCAGACCCTTGATCTGGTCGAGCATGTCCGTGCTCCTTTGTTTCCTAGGCGACCTCGCCGCCTCTCGGCCCCTTATGTCGGTCGAACGACCCGTCGGGGTAGAGGCCGAAGTCAGAATGCACTGTCGTCAATTTGTGAACGAACTGCAGGCGTTCGTTCACTGCTTTCGCACTCTTGCACGCCCGCGAGATTTCCGCTCCGCCTGTCACAGGCGAGAATGAGGGAACTCAGCTTGGCACGAAAATCGAAATGCCCCAATGTCCCGCTTATCGCCTGTTACCAGTTACCAGTGCTTGCTTTGCTGAGCGAACATATGGTTGTGCGGCACGGTTGGTCACGTAGCGGATCCGACAAAGAAAACCCGCGCCGTCGCCGGCGCGGGTTTGCCACGATAAGCGTGGATGATTACTGGTTCATCATCATGCGCTGTTCGTCGCGCTTCTCGGCGAAGCTTGCCTCGTCATAGGCCGGCTGCGCGTCCAACTGCTCCTTGGTGAAGCCGGTGTAGAGATACTTGTTGCCGTCCGCGTCGGTCATGAATGCGAGATTGTCCATCGCGACTGCGACTTCCTTCTCGCCGACGCCGAGGAACCCGCCGACATCGACGATGATCGAATCGACCTTCTCACCTTCGAGCACGACATCGCCGATCTCGCCGATCATCTCGTCATTGGCGCCGTAAACGGTGGTTCCAACCAGATCTTCCGAGCGGATTTCGCCGGCCGGCATTTCCGTCAACGTGGACTTGTCGACCGCTCCCGTCATGGTCTGATCGGTGGGAGCGGCCGGGGCAGCCGGAGCTGCTGCGGTCTGCTCGTCAGCCGGAGCGGCCGGAGCCGGAGCGGTTGCAGTCTGGTCGTCAGCCGGAGCAGGCTCAATCGGAGCCGTCGCGGTCTGCTCATCCGACGGGGCAGGTTCAGCCGGGGCCGTCGCTGTCTGATCGTCAGCCGGTGCAACCGGGGCAGGAGCCGGAGCCGTCGCGGTCTGGTCGGTCGCCGGAGGCGGTTCCGTGCCGGCGATGGTCGCCGGAGCAGGCTCATAGGCGCGGCGATCGAAATCGGCCTGCGCTTCGAGCTGTTCCTTGGTGGCGGCTATGACCAGCCAGCGGTCGCCGTCCCGTTCGGCCCAGTCAACCTCGGCGTAGTTCACGGCGACATTCTTCTGGCCGAGGCCGAGGAAGCCGCCGACGCCGATGACGATGGATTCGACCTCGCCATTCGAGCCGATGACGATATCATTGACTTTGCCGATGTTCTCGGCGTCGTCGCCGGTGCCGTTGTAGACGGTTTCGCCGATCAGGTTGGTAGCCAGATGGCCGTCGGCGCGCACGACAGGCGCTTCAGCCGGGGCCTGGATGGTCGGATCCGGCGCGGCAGGCGCGGGCGCAGTGGTGTCCTGCGCATAGGCGGCCGTCGACAACAGTGCCGCGACCGCCGTGGTAGCCAGAAGATTGCGGATCATGATATGTTCTCCTTGTGCGTGAGCTTTCAATGCACTGCCGCGCCTCGGCTGCACCGTCGCAGGGAATGCCGGGCGCGGTTTCACAACGTCACAACGTCGTTACTGCGTTCTAGTTCCGAATTTCCCCGGATCCCGCCATTCCGGAAGAGGTGCGGCAGGGTCCCGTGAGCCCTGCTGTCCAAGGCGGGAACTTCGCCACGTTGAGAAAACCGGCTTTCGCTCGCCGAGCAGGCAGCTTCAGCGACGGGCGATCGGAGATTCTGGCATGCGCTTTCTTGCGGTGCTCAACCGGGACGGCGGCACCCTGCGCGGGATGAATCTCGATGCCTTTTCAGCAAAGATCGAAGAAACCTTGGCGACCGCCGGCCATATCGTAGAAATGCGCATCGTCGCGGGTGACGAAATAGTCGAGGCGCTCGACAAGGCGGCGCGCAAGCGGTCGGTCGACGTGGTGCTGGCCGGCGGCGGCGACGGAACCATCTCAGCGGCGGCCGCGGCCCTGAAGGACAGGAAGAAGGCGCTGGCCATCCTTCCGGCGGGAACCATGAACCTCTTTGCGCGCAGCCTCTGCGTGCCGCAGGCGCTGGATCAGGCTCTCGACTCGTTCGCGGACGGCGAGATCAAGTTCGTGGACGTGGCCAGCGCCAATGGCCGCGTCTTCGTCCACCAGTTCTCGATCGGCGTGCACGCCAAAATGGTGCGGCTGCGCGACAAGATGGAATTCCGCTCCCGTCTCGGGAAGATCGGCGTTTCGGTCACGGCCGCCTACGCGACCATTATGAACCCGCCGACGATGACCGTCAGCCTGACGATCGGCGACGTAGAGATCGTCACCCGCACGATCGGTATAGGCGTGACCAACAATCTGTTGGGCGAAGGCCATCTGCCCTAAGCAGACCATCCGGATGGCGGCGTGCTCGGCATCTACATCACCGTTGCCCGGCAACCTGGGGAACTGCTGCGCTTCATGCTCAACGTGGCGCGCGGCCGGTGGCGCGACAACCAGCAGGTCGAAATCCATCGGGCCGAGCGGGTAGTGCTCAAGATTCGCTCGGCCAAGGCTGGTTTCAAATGCGTGATGGACGGCGAACTGTCGGAGCTGGAACCGGAGACGGTGCTGGAGATACACCCGAAATCGCTTCGGGTGCTCGTGCCAAAGCAGTCCGGGGCAAGCTCCCCTGGCTAATTGGCCGGCGCTTGTTCATTGCCTTCAACCGTCACGCCGCCGGGCTGCTCGTTGCTCGGCGCGTCGATAGCCTCGCCCCAAATCTCCAGAATTCCCCATACCGCCATCGCCAGCGCCAGCCCGGCCACAAGGACGATAAGGACGGGAAGGCCGCGGCTTCCCTGGCGCGATTTGCCGGGCGGTATTGTCTTGGGCACGATCGTCTCCGCTGTATTGGCCTATGCCGATCAATGCCCGCGCCATGGCTTGGTTCCAGACGCATCGCCGGTAGGCCGCCGCAGATGGCGAAACCTCAATCGGCGAGATCGGGTTTCTTCGGAGTCTTGGCGCGGTTCTCACGGTAGATCGCATAGGCGGTAAGCGCGACAATCGGCGCTATCACCGTTCCAAGCCCGGCTTTGCCGCGCAAAAGCGCCGGCAAGACTGCTAGCGCGGAAGCGACCGCGACGGTCGTCAGGTCGCTTGCGCGCCGCTCCTTGGCCCGCCGCGCCTGAACCCGCGCGGTGGCGGTATGAACGATGAGGACGAGGCCGCTCAAGAGCAGAAAGATTGCGCCGATGCCGAGTGCCGCTTCGATCGCGCCGTAGCGTTGCGACGCCCATATGTAGAGTGCGCCGATAAGAAAGCCGACACCGCAAAGGGCGGCCACGCCTGCCAGCAGATAGGCGATCGCCGTTCGCCGGGCGCGGCGAACAGCAAGCGCAGTTTCGCCCGAAGCGAAACTTGCAATCAGCGATGCCAGCATGCGAACGCCCCCATCCCCGGCAGAACCATTCAACTTAACCTGATCATGGTTTAGCCGGCGCTAGCGGCGTGACAGGAGCGCAAACAGAAAACCGACGCCGGCGGCGATCGCAAGCGATGTGATCGGCTTTTCACGAACGGTCGCAATCACCTGCTCTTGGATGTCGTTGGCGTTGGCGCGGAGGCCTTCGATGGCCGCCTCGCCCTGGGTGCGCAACTGCTCGACCCCTTCGGCCGCCGCACGGCGCGCGGCGCTGTAGGAATGATCTTTGGTGGCCGCCAATTGCTCGGCGAGCTTCGCTATGTCTTCCCGCAACTGGCGGATGTCGGCTTCAAGGTTGGGGCTTGGTCCCGTTTCGCCTGTGGATTTCGAAGATCTGCCTGCTGCAGCCGCCATTGCCACACTCCTTAGCACTAATGCCGACAGAACGCCCCATGCGCAGCGAGGTTCCGTCAAGGAACGAAAGGCCATGAAAGTGCGTTTCCCGCTGCAAGTCCAGCCGGAAATCCTAGATGGCTAACCGCACCGCCAAGAAGGCGCCGATCGTCCGATTGCCGCCCAAGTCGAACGTCGAGATATTTCTGGCGCAGGCGGCGCAGGTTTCGGTCATCGTCATTGGCATTATCGCGCTGGTGTTCGCGCTGGCGACGGGGGAATACATTCTTGCGCCGATTTCGCTCGGCATCGTCATCGGCCTCATGCTGGGTCCGATCGCCGCCAGGCTCGAGCGGCACGGATTCCCGCCCGGCATTTCGGCGACTGTGGTCGTGCTGATCTTCATATTCGCCGCCTGCCTGTTCGCTCTCGCGCTGGCCGCGCCGCTGAACTTCTGGATCGGCCGCCTGCCGCAGATCTGGAGCGACCTTCAGGGGCAACTCGCGCAATTGAGGCAGCCGCTGCAAGCGCTGAACGGCATTCGCGAGCAATTGCGCAATCTGACCGGCGACGGAGGCGTGTCTGTCTCCCTCGACGAAGGCATGGGATTGGAAAGCCTGGCGACGCTGGCGCCCGCCGTCATCGCCCAGATTCTGATCTTCTTCGCCAGCCTCTATTTCTTCGTCGCGACGCGGCACCAGACACGGGTGGCGATCCTGAGTCTTTTCTTCAACCGCCGTCTACGCTGGCGCGTCGCGCATATCTTCCGCGATGTCGAAAGCCTGGTGTCGCGCTATCTGATATCGATCAGCCTTATAAACATCGCTGAAGGCTTTGCCGTCGGCGTGGGACTGTTTCTGATCGGCATTCCGTCCGCCCCACTCTGGGGCGCGCTGGCGGCGCTGGCCAATTTCGTGCCGTTTATCGGCCCGGCGGTGATGGTGGTCATCCTGTTCGCAATCGGTCTGGCCGAATTCGACACGTTCGGCGGCAGCCTGCTGCCAGTGGCAGTGTATCTCGCCATCAACATGGCCGAAGGGCAGTTCGTGACGCCGATGGTGATCGGTCGGACGATGACGCTGAACCCGCTGGTCGTGCTGCTCGCTCTCGTGTTCTGGATCTGGCTGTGGGGGCCGCTCGGCGGCTTCATAGCCATCCCGGCTCTGCTGGTCGCCTATGCGGTCGTCAGGAATGTCGTTCCCGGCCTGAATTGGGGTGACGACGCCGGCTAAGCGTCGTCGAACGACCAACCGGCGGCGCAGCGCCTAGCCCTTCTTGAACCGGCTAACGAAAGCCAGTCTCTGCTTTTCGAATTCACGGAAACCCCGCAGCGGCCGCAGCAAGGCTGCCTTCCATCCGGATCAGGACATGTCTTTTTTAAATGACAACGCACCAATTTGCGTTCATGAGTCACCCTGTTTCGAGGAGATTGCGATTGTCCGATTTGCTGTCCGGCATGAGAATTCTGGTTCTGGAGGACGAGGTTCTCATCGCCATGGATGTAGAGCAGCTTTGCCGCGACAACGGCGCCGCCGACGTCGTGGTGGCAAGGAACCTTGCCGAGATCGACGCCGACAGGGCGGCAATGGAATTTCACGCCGCCATCGTCGACGTCATGCTAGACGGCACATCCACGCTCGACTTCGCCCGGCATATCCATGAACATAACGTGCCGTTCGTCTTTGCCTCCGGCTATACCGATTTCGACGAAATCTTCGCGGCCTTTCCCGATGTGGCCGTGATCGGCAAGCCCTACTCCGGCTCCGATCTGGTCGAGGCAGTGGCGGCTGCCGCCGGCCGCCTTCGCGCCTCACGCCGCGTTTGAACCCATCACCTGCGCCGAAATCGAATCGGGGCCATAGTCGGCCTCGCCCGAGATTTTCAGTATCTCCTGCAGACGGTTGCGCGCGCGGCTGACCCTGCTCTTGATGGTGCCGACGGCGCAATTGCAGATCTCGGCGGCTTCCTCATAGGAGAAGCCGGAAGCGCCGATCAGGATGATCGCCTCGCGCTGATCCTCCGGAAGCTGCTCTAGCGCGGCGCGAAAGTCCTCGAGGTCGAGCATCCCGTGCTGGCTCGGATGCACGGCGAGGCGTTCGGTCATGATGCCGTCGCTGTCCTGGATCTCGCGCCCACGCTTGCGCATCTGCGAATAGAATTCGTTGCGCAGGATGGTGAACAGCCACGCCTTCAGATTGGTGCCCATCTGAAAGCTTTCGTGCTTGTCCCACGCCTTGACCAGCGTCTCCTGAACCAGATCGTCGGCCTTGTCCGAATTCTGCGTCAGCGACACGGCAAAGGCCCGCAGGCTCGGTATGGTGCCGAGCAGGTCGTTCTTGAACTGCGGAGTGACCACCATTCCGGTCAGGCCTTTTTCTGCGTGGGCTCGGCTTTTTCGAGCTGGCTGAGCAGTTCAGCGAAACGGTCGGGTACTTCGTCCGAAACGAGTTCGTCGTAATATTGCTTCAGTTTGCGGCCGATTTCGGAATTCGCGCCGAGCGGATCGTTTCCGCTCCGGCGAGGTTTCGCACCGACTGCACCGGTGGCTTGTTTCGTCATTTGTGATATTTCGCCCTGTCTTGCCATGGACCCCCGTTCCACCCTTTTTCTGAACAGAAGGCGGACGGCGCGGCCATCTGGCTGCCCAAATTCCGGCTATAACGGGTCCAGCTTATATAAGTTCCGCCACGCCGGAACTTTTTCGGGGTTTCGGCGTTATTGGGGTTCGGTAACAATCCGCCAGGCGGATGATGTGAGGGAACCGCATATTATGAGTTTATCTGCAACTATTGCTCCCCATTTGCCTTTTCTACGTCGTTTTTCCCGAGCTGTTTCAGGCTCCCAGCAAAGTGGTGATGCATTGGTAGCGGCGATGCTGGAGGCGTTGATCGCTGATGTAGGAATTTTTCCGGAAGCGTCCAACGAGCGCATCGCACTTTACAAGACTTTCGCCAAGCTCTTCACCTCGGTTGCGATCCGGGTGCCGCAGGAAACGCCGCACTCGGCCTGGGAACAGCGCGCCGCCGCCAATTTGACGGCGATCTCGCCCCGCCCGCGCCAAGCCTTCCTGCTGGTGGCTGTCGAAGGCTTCACGGATGAAGAGGCGGCCGAGATCCTGGACGTGTCGGAAAGCGAGTTCAGTGCGCTTCTGTCGCAAGCCAGCAACGAGATATCTCGGCAGGTCGCCACCGACATTCTCATCATCGAGGACGAACCGCTGATTGCCATGGACATCGAGGAGATGGTCGAGAGCCTGGGCCACAGGGTGGTGGGAATCGCCCGCACCCATGCCGAAGCGACGGCCATCTTCAACAAGACCAGGCCCAAAATGGTGCTGGCCGACATTCAGTTGGCCGACGGCAGTTCGGGCATCGACGCCGTCAACGAGATATTGGCGTCCGCCGCGGTACCGGTCATCTTCATCACGGCTTTCCCCGAGCGGTTGCTGACCGGCGAACGCCCGGAACCGGCTTTCCTGGTCACCAAGCCTTTCAACCCCGACATGGTGAAGGCGCTGATCAGCCAGGCGCTGTTTTTCGACCGGCAGGCCAAGGCGGCCGCTTGACGTTCCGCTGGAAGCATGTGCAAGGCCGCCGTCGGCGGCCTCTTTTTTAGGAACCAATCAACCGCCGCAGGCGTTTTTTACGAACAATCCGAAGGAGATGACCGATGCTGTATTGGGCGCTTGTTTTTCTCGTTGTCGCCATCATTGCCGGTGCGCTGGGCTTTGGCGGCATAGCCGGAACATCCGCCGGTATAGCGCAGATCCTGTTCTTCGTCTTCCTGGCGTTTCTGGTGATCTCCTTGCTGGCTGGGCTGTTCAGGCGCGCCTAGCCAAAGCCGTATGCTGGATGCCGTCCCCCTCAAACGGTTTCCAGATACCCGCCGGGCAACGTCTCCCAAAGGGACGCGGCCCGGCGGGACCTCTTGAAAATGGAACCCGTTTCGGCCTGAGCCGTTCATCCGCAGCGGGTTGAGTGGCTCATGAGTTTATCGCGGAAGAAAGATATCGAGGGGAGCGCGATGAACTGGCAGTTGGCTGACAGCAATCCGGAAATCGGGCGTAGCCTTCTGCACGCTTTGCGCAATACCGGTATTTCCGTACTCTATCAGGATCGCAAGCTTCGAGTGCTGTGGGCGCAGAACCTGCCTCCCGCTTGGTCGAGCGCCGATATTTCCGGCCGGACCGACCACGATTTCCTCCCTTCGTCCCAAGCGGAACGGCTGACCGCGGCAAAGCAGAAGGTCATCGCGACCGCGCATCCCGAGAGCCTGGAAATCAGCTTTCCGAATAGAGAGGGCGCGCGCTGGTTCACGGTCTGGATCGACGCCGACAAATCTCCTGACGGGACGGTGCAGGCCGTCGTCACCACGGCGGTCGACATTACCGAGCAGAAGCGGCGCGAGCAGACGCTGAAGAGCCTGTTGCGCGAGGTTGCGCACCGCTCGAAGAACCTCCTGGCCATCATCCAGAGCATTGCCGCGCAGACCGGGCGCTATTCCGACACGATAGACACTTTCTTGGCCCGCTTTCGCGGCCGTCTGCAATCGCTAGCCTCTTCGCAAGACCTGGTGACCTCGTCCAACTGGCGTGGCGCCGATCTTCGCGATCTCGTCCTCGGCCAGGTCGGCCGCTACAGCGCCAAGCCGCATGAGACGGTGCGCTTCGAGGGTGAAAATCCCTATCTCAACCCCAATGCGGCATTGCATATCGGATTGGCGATGCATGAGCTTGCGGTGAATTCGGTGAGCTATGGCGCGCTTGCCCGCCCCGACGGCTTCGTGACGGTCGCTGCGCATCTGACGGCCCCGCCCGAAAACAAGGATCTTGCCTTGTCCTGGTCGGAGAAGATCGGCGCAGTGGGTAATGGGAAAAAGCGTTTCGGCAGCGTGGCCCTGGAGCGGGTGGTGCCCGCATCGCTCAACGGCACCGCGACGCTGGATATATCCAACAACCAGCTGGACTACCGCCTGCTGGTGCCGCAGGGCAGTTTCGAGATCGAATAAAACCTGCCGGCAAACATGGTTAAACCGGCGTTTACCATAAAGTCGCACTTTGGCGCAGGGTCCGATGGAACCCGGCGCACGCTTCGCCGTTTCGGTGCATCGAGATCCGCGGGGAGTGTCCAATGGTGGCCGAGATACAGAGGCTGGAGAACGCCGCTCGGATAGCAATGGGCGACATCCAGGGCCCGGACCGGACGACACCGCAGCCACAACCGCTTCCCCATGCCTCGACGTCGCTGATCATCGCGGTATTGGCCGTGATCGGTGTTAGCTTCGTTGCATTCGCCCTGATCTGACTTCATCCGCCGCACCGTATTGCCTGCCGCGGTGTAATTGAGCGGCGGGCGAAGCCTTGCCGCTGAAATATCCGAACCTCAGCCCTTTCGATATTTGGGAACCATGACGCCCTGCATTTCGTTTTCCTTGCCGAGAGGAAGCCCCGCCATGGAACACATTGCCGCTCTTCTGTTGGTTATCGGATGCTCGCAAGACTTGCAGCAGTGCCAGGAACTCCCTGCCCCCGTTCCGCTTTATGAAACAGTCGAGGAATGCGAGGCCGAGGTTGCTCCCACATTGAGCGTCCTCACCGGCCAGCGGCCGAAAATCTTCGTCCAGTGCGTGACCGTCGACCCGGCGCTCGCGGAGGAAGACGCCGTACTGGTGTGGGACGTGCTACCCGACGGTACGTTGCACGCCTCCCTTGACGCGCCTGATCTTATGGTTGCATCTACTGAGGACCGCCGCGAAAAAGACTCTCTTGACCAAGAATGATTTCGGACGGGAAACCAGTTTTTGATCGTGCAAGTCACCGATTGCGTGACGAAAAGTGAGGAGTGACCATATATGAGGAACGTCATTTTTGCTGTCGCCGCGATGATTGCGGTGACGGGTTGCACCACTGCGGAGCAGGACGCGACGGTGGGCGGCCTTGGGGGCGCAGCGATCGGCGCACTGGCGACCGGCGACGCAGGTGGCGCGATTGTCGGCGGCGTGGTCGGCGCTGCTTCCGGCGTGCTGATCGGCAAGGCGACCCGCACGGGCTGGTGCCGCTACCGCGACCGCAATGGGCGCATCTACGAGGCCCGCTGCCGCTAAATTTACGGTTCTCCTAATTGAAGAAGCCGCTGGCCATATGATGGCCGGCGGCTTTTTCTTTTTCAGGCGGCGATCGCCATGGCGCCCGGGCCGGGGATCGCCCCCGGCGGGCACCTGCCGAGGATGATCATCCCAAGCACTTCGTCCTTGGTCACATCCCCGGTGCGGGCCGTGCCGACCACCTGGCCGTTTTTCATCACGCAGACGCGGTCGGCGAGATCGAACACGTCGTGTATGTCGTGGCTGATCAGGAAGATGCCGATGCCTTCGGACTTGAGCTGCTTCACCAGTTCGCCGACCTGTGCGGTCTCCTGCGGCCCGAGCGCAGCGGTCGGCTCGTCCATGATCAGGATGCGGGCGTTGAACAGGATCGCGCGTGCGATGGCAACGGATTGGCGCTGGCCGCCCGACAGTTTGCTGACCGGATCCTTGAAGCGCTGGAAACGCGGATTGAGCCTGCCCATCACCTTCCGGGCTTCGGATTCCATCGCCGAATCGTCGAGCGTGCCCCAGGGCGTGCGCAATTCGCGGCCGAGGAACAGATTGGCGGCAGCGTCGACATTGTCGGCCAGCGCCAGCGTCTGGTAAATCGTCTCGATGCCATATTTCTTGGCGTCGCGCGGGTTGGCGATCGTGGCCTCCTCGCCATTGACGTAGATCACGCCGGCATCGCGCTTGTAGGCGCCCGACAGGATCTTGATCAGCGTCGACTTGCCGGCGCCGTTGTGGCCGAGAAGCGCCATCACCTCGCCAGGGTAGAGATCGACCGATGCGTCGTCGACGGCGCGGATGCCGCCGAATGCAATCGACATGTTCTTCATCTCGACGAGCGGCGTGCCTGCGGGTTCCATACTCGTGCTCCCTAAATGATGCGCTTGCGGTAGAGCGTGTCGAGCCAGACGGCCACGACCAGCACCACGCCGACGACGATGTTCTGCAGCGGCGTGTCGACGCCGAGCAGCACCATGCCCGACTGCAGTGACTGCATCAAAAGGGCGCCGAGCATGGCCCCCGCAATCGTGCCGGCGCCGCCGGCGAGCGAGGTGCCGCCGATGACGGCCGCGGCGATCACCAGAAGCTCGTCAAGCGTGCCCAGCGAATTGGTCGCGGCGTTGAGCCGCGCGGTCGAGATGCTGGCGCCGATGGCGGCGAGCACCCCCATCAGCATGAATATTTTCATGATCACCCAGCGCGTGTTGATGCCGGCGAGTTCGGCGGCTTCCGGATTGCCGCCGATGGCGAATACGTAGCGGCCGAAGCGGGTGCGGGTCGCGATGAAAGTCATGACGATGCCGGCGGCGACGGCGATCAGCACCGGTATGGCGATGCCGTGGGCGATGAACAGGCCGCCTTCGGGAAGTTCGATGTTGTTGGTCTCGGCATAGCGCCTGACGATGCCGATCGGCCAGGGGTAGGAATTGGCGATCCAGACAGCGCCGAGGATCGCCGCGCAGGCGACCGTGCCGATGAAGCCTTCGGCCCAGACCGGTCGCAGCGGGAAGCGGAAGCGCTTGCGTCGCGAACGGGCGACGAGGAGCAGGAGCACGAAGGCCACGCAGGCGACAATGCCGACCGCCCAGCTCGCCGTAGCGCCGATCGACCCCTGCGGTCCGCCGCCGATCAGCCTGAACGTCGCGTCCATCGGCGCCACCGTGCGGCCACTGGTGACCCACCAGGCCGCGCCGCGCCACACAAGAAGCCCGCCCAGCGTGACGATGAAGGCGGGGATGCCGAGATAAGCAATCAGGAAGCCCTGGAAACCGCCTATGGCGAGGCCGACCAGCAGGCCCGAAATGAGCGCCAGGACCCAGATCGACGGGCTGCCCAGCGGAATGCCCATGATCTGCGGCAGGAACTCTGCCTGGACGACGCCCATGATCATGCCGATCAGCCCGAGCGCCGAACCGATCGACAGGTCGATGTTGCGCGTGACGATGACCAGCACCATGCCCGTGGCCATCACCGCGATGGACGAGGACTGGACCGACAGGTTCCACAGATTGCGCGGCGTCAGGAAAAGGCCGCCGGAGAGGAAGTGGAACCCGACCCAAATGATCAGCAGCGCGCCGATCATGCCCAGCATGCGCGTGTCGAGTTCGGTCGCCCTGAGGAAGCGGGCGACGGGCCCAAGCTCGGACGCGCGGGCGCGGTCCGCCGGCGCAGTAGAGGTCACCTCGGTCATGACGTTCCTCCCGCCGGCAGCCGTCTCGCGCGGATCGCCGGACATTTTCAGCTTAACGAAACGCCGCGGTTTTCGTCAAACCGCGGCGTCGGCTTGTTTGGTCGAAGGTCAGTCGCAGGCCGGCACCGTACCGGCGCCGACACCCTGGCAGACCACTTCCTTGGTGACCCAACCCGCGTCGATGACGACGTTCAGGTTCTCCTTGGTGATGGCGACGGGCGCGAGGAACACCGAGTTCATCTCGACGCCGGCGGGGCCGCCGCTGAACTTGACGACATTCGGGATCGCATCCATGGCCGTGCCCTCGGCAAGCTGCGAGGCGATTTCAGCCGCGGCCTTGCCGAGTTCGCGCGAGTCCTTCCAGACCGAGACAGTCTGAGTGCCGAGCGCGATGCGGTTCAGCGCAGCGTGGTCGCCGTCCTGGCCCGAAACCGGCGCTGTGCCGGCCAGGCCCTGCGCCGAAAGCGCGGCAACGACGCCGCCGGCAGTGCCGTCATTGGAGGCGACGACCGCGTCGACCTTGTTGTCGTTAGCGGTCAGGAACTGCTCCATGTTCTTCTGCGCGTTGGCGGGCAGCCAGCCGTCGGTGTAGGCCTCGCCGACATTCTTGATCTTGCCGGCGTCGATCGCTTCCTTGAGCACTTCCATCTGGCCGGAAAACAGGAAATCGGCGTTCGGGTCGGCGCCCGAACCCTTGATGAAGACGTAGTTGCCTTCCGGCTGCACCTTGAACACTTCCCTCGCCTGGAGGCGGCCGACTTCCTTGTTGTCGAAGGTCAGGTAGAAAGCGTCCTTGTTTTCGATCAGCCGATCGTAGCCGACCACCGGAATGCCCTCGGCGACAGCCTTCTCGACGGCAGGGGCAATCGCGCTCGAATCCTGCGCCAGGATGATCAGCGCGTTGGCGCCCTGGCTGATCAAGCTTTCGACGTCGGTGAGCTGCTTGCTCGGATTGGATTGCGCATCGGCCGAGATGTATTTGTCGCCGGCTGCCTCGAGCGCAGCCTTGATCGCTGCCTCGTCCGTCTTCCAGCGCTCTTCCTGGAAATTGGACCAGGATACGCCGATGATCTTGTCCTTCGCCTCGGCGACCGCCGCCAGCGATACGGTCATTGCCACTCCCGCCAGAATGGCGGTTGTAAATTTTTTCATGATTTCCTCCCTGCGCGCCCGGGGGCGCAATGAACTCCGTTTGAAGCTCTTTTTTTCGAGCCTCGAAAAAAAGAATGACGTATGCGGCGACTTCTGTCAATATTCCTGCGGCGCTGTTGACGGTCTCCATGCTGAAAGGGAAGGTCCGCTGGGGCAGCCGCGGGAGGAATGCTGAAAGATGTCGGTCGGAATCCGCCATGACGATTTGCGCAAGCGCAATCGCGCAATGGTCATCACGGCCGTGCGCCGCGCCTTCCAGCCGTCACGCACCGAAATTGCACGCGCCACCGGCCTCAGCCACTCCACAATCTCGGCGATCTCGTCCGATCTGATCGAGGAGGGAATCCTCGCCGAGACCAAGGGCGGCGAGGCAGTTTCGCTGAAGCGCGGACGGCCGCAGGTGGCGCTGGCGCTGAAGCCGGAAGCGGCAGCCGTTGTCACCATCGTCCTGGCGCTGAATTTCCTTTCCGTTGCCGTCGTCGATTATGCCGGGCAGACGGTCACAAGCGAGCAGCGCAAGCTTTCCACACTGACCCTGCCCGAGGAAGAATTGATCGGCGAATGCCTGGCCATGGTGCGGCGGCGGCTCGGCGAGGCGGGCGGCAGGCGCATCATGCGCATGGTGCTTGCTGTCCAGGGCACAACGGACGCCGGGAGGCGCACAATGCTATGGTCGCCGATCACCCCCCATTCCGGCATCGCTTTCGCAGACCGCCTCGAAGGCGCGTTCAACATTCCGGTGACCGTCGAGAACGACTGCAACATGATCGCCGAGGCGCTGAAATGGCGCGATCCCGAGCGCTACCGGAACGATTTCATCGCCATACTGCTTTCGCACGGCATCGGCATGGGACTGGTGCTGAAGGGCGAGCTTTTCACCGGCACGCAATCCTCAGGCGGCGAGTTCGGCCACATGATCCACCGTCCCGACGGCGCACTTTGCCGCTGCGGACGCCGCGGCTGTGTCGAGGCCTATGCTGGGAATTACGCGATATGGCGCGCCGCCCGGCAATCGAGCGAAGACGAGGAGCCGGTGGCCGACATCAGCGACGCCGACATGAAGGCGCTGGCCGCAACTGCCCGCGCCAAGGACGGGCCCGAGCGCGAGGCGTTCCGTAGGGCCGGCGAGGCGATCGGCTTCGGCCTCGGCAGCCTGTTCGCGCTCATCGATCCCGCTCCGGTGGCGATGGTCGGCATC
Source organism: Allomesorhizobium camelthorni (assembly GCF_011045125.1). Taxonomy (GTDB): domain Bacteria; phylum Pseudomonadota; class Alphaproteobacteria; order Rhizobiales; family Rhizobiaceae; genus Allomesorhizobium; species Allomesorhizobium camelthorni. The sequence goes on from NZ_JAAKZF010000012.1 coordinate 43,502, forward strand.
GGCGCCGCCGCTTTCGACTTGATCGAGCCGCATCTGCGCGAGGCGATCGCCAGGACCGCAGGCGGCCAGCATTCAGGCGCTATCTCCTTCGCGGTCGAGCCGGACGAGGTGCCGCTGATCCGCGAAGGCTGCGCCATGGCCACACTCACCTTCATCGACCAGGAAGTCTTCGCCGCCGGCGCGCCGGCCGAAGCGCCGCTGCAGAACCGCGAACTGGCGTAAGGCGCTATTCCTCGCGGATGGCGTAGCCGGCGCCGCGAATGGTGCGGATGACGTCCGGCATGCGGCCGTTGTTGACCGCCTTGCGCAGCCGTCCGACATGCACGTCGACGGTGCGCTCGTCGATATAGATCGTCTCGCCCCAGACATTGTCGAGCAACTGCCCGCGCGAGAACACCCGGCCAGGATGGCGCATCATGAATTCCAGCAGCCGGAATTCGGTCGGCCCGAGCTTGACCTCGCTCTTCTTGCGATAGACCCGGTGCGCCTCGCGGTCGAGCACGATGTCGCCGACCTTGAGCACGCTGGACAGCACTTCCGGCTTTGCCCGCCGCAGCAGCGCCTTGACCCGCGCCATGAATTCGGGCGTCGAGAACGGCTTGACCAGATAGTCGTCGGCGCCGGTGGCGAGACCCCTGACACGGTCGCTCTCCTCGCCGCGGGCGGTGAGCATGATGATCGGCAGGCGCTCGGTTTCCGGCCGCATCCTTAGCCGGCGGCACAATTCGATGCCCGAAAGCGCCGGCAGCATCCAGTCCAGCACAAGGAGGTCGGGCACGTTCTCCTGCAGCCTTATCTCGGCCTCGTCGCCGCGCGCCACAATCTCGACTTGATAGCCTTCGGATTCCAGATTGTAGCGCAGGAGCACGCCCAGCGGCTCCTCGTCTTCGACAACCATGATTTTCGGAGCGATCATCGATGAATCCCAATGACGATAGCTTACTCGGGCGACACCGTCGTCTGCGTGGTCTCGTCGAATTTCGGCCGGTTCGAAGGCAATTGCGAGCCGGTCATGACGAAATAGGCGTTCTCTGCGATGTTGGTGACGTGGTCGCCGATCCGCTCCAGATTCTTGGCGCAGAACAGAAGATGCGTGCAGGCGGTGATGTTGCGCGGGTCTTCCATCATATAGGTAAGCAATTCGCGGAACACCGCCGTGTATTTCACGTCGATCTTCTCGTCGTCAGCGCGGAGTGACTGCAACGCCTGCGGATCGCGCGCGACATATTTGTCGACGACGCCGTGTACCTGCACAAGCACCAATTGAGCCATGGCGTCGATGCTGTGCGACAAGTCGCGCGGCGTCGCGCTCTGGCCGACGGCGCTGACGCGCTTGGCTATGTTCTTGGCGAGATCGCCGATGCGCTCGAGGTCGCCCGCCATACGAATGGCGCCGAGCACGGCGCGCAGATCCTGCGCCATCGGCTGGCGCTTTGCGATCAGAGTTATGGCGCGGTCGTCGAGTTCGCGCTGCCTGGCATCCATGATTGCATCGTCGGATATCACCCGCTGCGCCAGTGCGTTGTCGGACGCCAGAAGCGCCCTGATCGAAGCGCCGACCATCGCGCCGGCGAGATCGCCCATGTCGCGGATCAGACGGTCGACATGCCCGAGTTCCTCGTCGAAAGAGGCAACAGTGTGCTCACCCATTCTATAGTCCTCGCCTTGGCACTCAGCCGAACCGGCCGGTGATGTAGTCCTGCGTGCGCTTGTCGTCGGGGTTCGTGAACATTTTTTCGGTCGCCCCCTCCTCAACGAGATAGCCGATGTGGAACATCGCCGTGCGCTGCGAGACGCGGGCCGCCTGCTGCATCGAATGGGTGACGATGACGATCGTGTAGTTTTCGCGCAACTCGTCGATCAGTTCCTCGACCTTCGCGGTGGCGATCGGGTCGAGCGCCGAGCATGGCTCGTCCATCAGGATAACCTCGGGTGAAACCGCAATGGCGCGCGCGATGCACAGGCGCTGCTGCTGACCGCCGGATAGCCCGGTTCCGGATTCGTTGAGTCGGTCCTTCACCTCGTTCCAGAGCGCCGCCTTCTTAAGGCTCGACTCGACTATCCCGTCGAGCTCGGCCCTGTTCTTGGTCAGTCCATGGATGCGCGGGCCGTAGGCGACGTTCTCGTAGATCGATTTCGGGAACGGATTGGGCTTCTGGAACACCATCCCGACGCGGGCACGCAGCTCGACCACATCGATCTTCGGGTCGTAGACATCCTCGCCGTCGAGCGTGATCTTGCCCGACACCCGTGCGATATCGATCGTGTCGTTCATCCGGTTGAGGCAGCGCAGGAAGGTCGACTTGCCGCAGCCCGACGGGCCGATCAGCGCTGTCACCTGGTTTTCGCGTATGTCGAGGTTCACACCGAAAAGCGCTTGCTTTTCGCCGTAGTGCACATCGACACTCTCGCCCTTCATTTTGACCGCAGGTTCGTTCAAGCCGGCTTGGACCTTCTGTTCGACAGCTGCTTCAGTCATGATATTCATTCCTTTAGCTCCTTTACCAGCGGCGTTCGAAGCGCTGCCTGAGGAAAATCGCGATGCCATTCATGAGCACGAGGAACCCTAGCAGCACAAGAATCGCGGCCGACGTGCGCGCGACGAAGCCGCGCTCGGGGCTGTCCGCCCAGATGTAGATCTGCGTCGGCAGCGCAGTCGATGCCTCCAGAACGCCGGCCGGTGGGCTGGTGATGAAGGCATTCATCCCGATTAGCAGCAGCGGCGCAGTTTCGCCGAGCGCCTGAGCGAGGCCGATAATGGTCCCGGTCATGATCGACGGCATGGAGAGCGGCAGGATGTGATGGAAGATCGCCTCGTGTTTGGAAGCGCCTATGCCGAGCGCTGCCTCGCGGATTGACGACGGCACCGAGGTCAGAGCTGCGCGCGTCACGATGATGATAGTGGGCAATGTCATCAGGGCGAGTACCATGCCGCCGACCAGCGGGGCAGAACGAGGCAGGCCGAACCAGCCGAGGAAGACGGCAAGGCCAAGAAGGCCGAACACCACCGAAGGAACCGCGGCGAGATTGTTGATGTTGATCTCGATCAGGTCGGTGAATCTGTTTTTCGGTGCAAACTCCTCCAGATAGATCGCCGCCGCTATCCCGACAGGAAAGCTGATCAGGAAGCAGACCAGGAGTAGCCAGAACGAGCCCGATATGGCGCCGGACAGACCGGCCAATTCGGGGAAGCGGCTGTCCGCATTGAGGAACAGCGCCCAATTGAAGGGCTGCGTGACCGCGCCCTTTTCCTTGAGCTGGTTGAAAAGTTCGACCTGCTTGTCGTTCACCCGGCGCTGGTTCTCCGGAAGATCGGTGTTCACCAGGCCCTTGGCGAGTTGATCGATCGGATCCGACATCGGCACCATGAACGTCGCCCTTCCGTCGAGGATCGACGGGTCCGCGATGATCTGGTCGCGGATGAGGAATGGCGCCGAGGAGGTGAACATCGAGAAATAGTCGCGTTCCTCGGAACGCGATAGTTCACCGACGTCATCGAGCACTGCCTGACGGAAGATGGTCCGCCAGTTGGCATCCATCAGATCGTCGCGATTGAGTTCGGCCGCGCTGAAATCGATGTCGATCGTCACCATTGACTGCGTGAAGGCGCGGTAGCCGGTGAACGTCAACGTCCCGATCAGAACCGCCAGGAAACCCAGCGCAAACGCGATGGCGACCATGCCATAGATTTGAAGGCGGCGGTCGGCTCCGTAGCGGGCCTTGCGCCGCTTCGCCATCTCTTCGGAATTCCAAACGACCGGCGGACGCGCAGCCGTTGGGGAGCCGCCAATGGTGTCGGTCGTCGCCATCAGTACTTCTCCCGATATTTGCGGACTGTTCGCAGCGCGATCAGGTTCAGGCCAAGGGTGATGATGAACAGCACGAGGCCGAGTGCGAACGCCGCGAGCGTCTTGGGATTGTCGAACTCGCTGTCGCCGATGAGCAGAGTGACGATCTGCACGGTGACCGTGGTGACCGATTCGAAAGGGTTGAGCGTCATCTTTGCGATCAGGCCTGCGGCCATCACGACGATCATCGTCTCGCCGACCGCACGGCTGAGCGCCAACAGCACGCCGCCGACGATGCCGGGAAGCGCTGCAGGCAGGAGAACCTTGCGGATCGTCTCGCCCTTGGTTGCGCCGAGCGCGAACGAGCCCTCGCGAATGGCGCGCGGGACCGCCGCGAAGGCGTCGTCGGACAACGACGAGATGAATGGTATGAGCATGATGCCCATCACGCCGCCGGCTGCAAGCGCGCTGTTTGGCGCCGAATCGATGCCGATCGACAGGCCGAGGCTGCGAACCAGCGGCGCCACGGTCAGAACCGCGAAGAAGCCGTAAACAATGGTCGGAATGCCTGCGAGGATTTCGAGCAGCGGCTTCACCACCGCCCGAAAGCGCTCATTTGCATATTCCGTCAAATAGATGGCCGAGAGAATTCCGGTCGGGATAGCGACCGCCATCGCCAAGGCCGATACGGCGAACGTGCCGAACAGTACGGGGATCATGCCGAAGGCGCCCTGCCCAGCGACCTGGTCGGCGCGGATCGCGATCTGGGGCTCCCAACGCAGGCCGAACAGGAACTCGGTCGCCGGAACGCGGGCAAAGAACTGAAGCGCCTCGTACACCAGAGACAAGACGATACCGGCCGTGGTCAGGATCGCGACCAGCGACGAAAACATCATGAACCAGGTCACCGAACGCTCGACGCTGTGCCGCGCCGGATAGCGCGTCTGGATGGCCCGGATGCCCAGGAACGCACCTACCGCAACCAACGCTGCGACGACCGCGAGCATTGCCCAGCTGGACAGCGCCTGCAACGACTTCAAGTGTGCGACCGCTGCGGTAATCTCGGGCGTCGGCTCGCGGAATACGCTCCCCGCGGCGACTTGCCGTATCTCGCTGATCAGCAGGTTCTTTTCCGAGCCAGATAGGCTGTCTGCGCCGGGATAGCTGCCGATCACGAGCATGTCGATCACGCTGTTCTGGAACAGCAGCCAGAGTAACAGGAAAACGAAGGCTGGAACGCCTGTCCAGATCGCCGCGTTCAGGCCGTGGTAGATCGGCCGGGAGTGCGTCTTTTCCGTTGCGGCGAACCGTTTGCTGCGACCGCGGGCAGCGCCAAGAAACGCCGCGACAAACGCGGCCAGCGCCATGAAGCCGAAAAGGTACCCAGCCATTAGACCCCCGACCAGAAAAGATCGTTATTGACGGATTGCGCAGCCGCCCCGCGAGTTCGGGACGGCTGCGCTTCAGTCCGGCTTAGGAGCCGAGCTTCTTGGCTTCGGTCACAGCCTTCTGGACCTCGGCGCGCTTTTCGTCCGAAAGCGGGGTCAGGCCACGCTCCGGGAGGTATCCGTCCGCTCCGAGAGCGGCGTCCGAGACGTACTCCATGAGGAACTCGTTCATGTTCGGGATCACGTCGCGGTGGGCGTTCTTGATATAGAAGTAGATCGGACGCGACACCGGATAGGAGGCATCGGCGATCGTGTCGAAGTCCGGCGCGACGCCGGCGACCTTCACGGCCTTCAGCTTGTCCGAGTTCTCGTAGAGGAACGAGTAGCCGAAGATGCCGACCGCGTTCGGGTCGGACTCGAGGCGCTGGACGATCAGGTTGTCATTCTCGCCGGCTTCCACGAACGGCCCGTCCTGGCGCATGCGCGAGCAGACCTCGTTCCACTTGTCCTCGTCAGCCTTCTTCAGGTCGGCCATGCCGGGCAGATCCTTGCAGCCGTCATGCATGACGAGCTCGACGAAGGCGTCGCGCGTGCCGGACGTGGGCGGAGGCCCGAAGGCGATGATGTCCACCGACGGCAGCGACGCGTCGATGTCCGACCACTTCTTGTTGGGGTTGGCGACGAAACCGCCTTTGCCGTCCGGGAGTTCGGCTGCAAGCGCCTTGAATATCTGTTCTTCGGTCAGGTCCATGTCGGGCGCGCTGCTGGCATGGGCGATCGAAAGGCCGTCATAGCCGATCAGCGCCTCGGTGATGTCGGTCACGCCATTGTCGGCGCAGAGCTTCACCTCGGATTCCTTGATGGCGCGCGAAGCGCCAGTAATATCGGCAAAATCCGGGCCGACGCCCCCGCAGAAAGCCTTGAAGCCGCCGCCGGTGCCGGTCGACTCGACTACCGGAGCCGGATTGCCGCTCTTGTTGGCAAATTCTTCAGCTGCTGCCTGGCTGTAGGGAAACACGGTCGACGAACCGACGACCTTGACTTGGTCGCGTGCGGCGGCATAGCCGGCGGAGGCGGCGAGCGCCAACGCCGCAGCCGACGCCGTAAGGAGGAATTTCTTCATGTGGCCTACTCCTGTCGGAATTGTTCTCGACGCCCTCTTTTCTAGCGTCGCGTGAGGCCATAGCGCCCGATTGTAACAGTTGGATGACACTTTCGTGTCGGTTGGATAACGTCTTCCGCGGCGTACCCAGGCCCGAAACCTGACCGGACAGGAGCCAGCGCGCGGATGTTTCCGGAATCAAGCGCTTAGGCCAGCAACGGCTAAACCAAGCCGGCTATGCGCCGGTTCCGGAACTGCACAAAATTTATTTGCATGAAGTATGTTCGGCGTTCAGCCGGCGTCGCGCCGCTCGGCCGCCTTGCCTCTCGCCCAGCGCTCGATCTTGTCGAGCAGCGCCTTCGGGCTGATCGGCTTGGGCAGGTAGTCGTCCATGCCCGCCTCGATGCAGCGTTCGCGGTCGCCCTTCAGCGCGTGTGCAGTGACGCCGACGATCGGAACCCGGCTTTGCGTCGCCGCCTCCAGCTCGCGGATGGCGGTCGTCGCTTCGAGCCCGTTCATTCCCGGCATGGAAACATCCATCAGGATCATGCCGGGGTTCATTTCCTGGAAGGCGGCGACGGCCAGCCGGCCATTGCCGACGATCTGGAAGGTGCAGTCGGTTTCGCCGAGTATCTGCGTGAAGACCAGCTGATTGACCTCGTTGTCCTCGGCCACGAGGATGTCGAGCCGATGGCCGTTCGACTTCGCCGGCCGGCTGCGCGGCCGCACGCTCTCTATCGGAGACGCCGGTTCGATCTTTATCTCCGGCGCAACCGGAGCAGCCGGGCGATGGCCCTGCGCGGAACGCCGCTTCTGGATGGTGGCGACCAGCGCTTCGAGAAGCGTCGAGGAGCGCGCCGGCTTGATCAGCTGCGCGTCGATGGAGAGGTCGCGGTAGCTGGCGTTGACCAGCGACTGATCGACAGACGTCAGCATGACGATGGGCGTGTCCGCCAGGTTCGGCGTTGCGCGGATGATGCGCGCCATTTCCGCGCCGGTCATTCCCGGCATCTGGTAGTCGAGCACAATGCAATCGACCGGCACGCCGTAGGCCGCCGCCGCCTCAAGAACCTTCAAGCCCTCGGCGCCGCTTTCGGCAGCGCAGGAATCGAACGTCCAAGACGCCATCTGCTCGGTCAGGATCGCCCGGTTGACCGCGTTGTCGTCGACGACCAGGATTCGCGCGCCGGTCACGTCCACAGGCGCGGCCTTGCGGCCATTCGGCCTGCCGGCGCTCGGCAGAGCGAGCGTGAACCAGAAGGTCGAGCCCTTGCCCTCTGTGCTCTCCACGCCGATTTCGCCGCCCATCAGATCGACCAGGCGCGAGGTGATGGCGAGGCCGAGGCCGGTGCCTTCGTGACGCCGCGTCGAGGACGCATCGACCTGGCTGAATTTCTCGAAGACCTGCCTCAACTTGTCCTTCGGAATGCCTATACCGGTGTCGGTCACCGAGATGCGCAGCTTTGCCATGCCATCGACCATTTCACCTGTCACATCGACAAGGACATGGCCGGAATCGGTAAACTTGACAGCGTTGCCGACAAGGTTGGTGACGATCTGACGGATGCGCCCGACATCGCCGACCACCAGATCATGGAGATTCGGCGCGACCCGCACGATGAGCTCGAGATCCTTTTCCTTGGCTCGGGTGGAAACCAGCGTCGCCACGTCCTCGATCGCCTCGGCAAGATTGAACGGAGCCGGGTCGAGCACGAGCTGGCCGGCGTCGATCTTGGAGAAGTCGAGAATGTCGTTGATGATGGTCAGCAGCGCATTGCCCGATTTCACGATGATGTCGGTGAATGTCTTCTGCTTCGAGTCCAGTTCGGATTTGGCAAGAAGCTCGGCCATGCCGAGCACCCCGTTCATGGGTGTGCGGATTTCATGGCTCATATTGGCCAGGAATTCCGATTTCGCCCGGTCGGCGAGCACGGCGCGGCGCTGCGCTTCCTGAAGCTCGCTCTCGCGCTGCTTGAGTTCGGTGATGTCGGTGCTGGACCCGATGAGATGCACTGTGCCGTCAATCGAGATCAGCCGGTTCTTTTTTGCGATCAGCTGCCGCACCGTCCCGTCGGGATGGGTGAGGCTTTCCTCGAATTCGTTCAATTCGCCGGTGCGAAGCACTTCGAGGTCGCGTTCCGCGAAACCCTCGCCCTCCTCGCCGAAGAAATCGCGGTCGGTGAGGCCAAGGGCCGCCTCCTGCGAGATCCCTGTCATGTTGGCCCAGGCCTTATTGACGAATTCGAACGCCAGGTCGGCATTTTTCACGTAGGTCGAGACCGGAAGTTCGTCGAGCACGTGACGAAACAGGTCGATCTGCCGCATGCTGTCGCGGAGAGCCTTTTCGCGCCGCTTCAATTCGGTGATGTCGACCCTGACGCCGACAAAGGTGCCGTCCGCGGTCCGTGTGTCGAATACCTGATGCCAGCCGCCATCCGGCGCCTGCCTTTCGGAGACGGCGTGGCCTTCGTGGTAGCGCTCCAGATAGCGCTCGATCCAGCGGTCGCGATTGGTATCGTACAGTTTGTCCAGCGAGGGGTCGCCGCTGTGCCGGAAATACCCGATGGAATGGGCCAGCGCGAGGGCGTCGCGCAGAGGTCGGCCAGGCTCCCAGGAAGCCTTCAATCCGGGCAGCGAATCCTGCAGCTTGCGGTTGGCGAAGACAAATTTGTCGTCGCGATCGTATATGATGACGCCGGCGGGCAGCGACTCCAGCACGTCGGCCAAACGCTTCCGCGCTTCTTCCGCTTCGGTCTGGCGCGCCTTGATCTCGCTGACGTCGAACAGGAAGCAGCAGACGTAGTCGTTGCCGCTCTCCATTCGGACGCGATTTTTCCGCACGATGCGCGACCTGCCGATGCCGGTGAACTCGGAGTTCTCCTCGACCTCATAGAGCTCGCCGGTGGCGAGCACATGGCGCTCGGATTCCTCGAACGCCGCGACTTCCGCCGGGTCAAGAAAATCGCCGCCCTTTCGCCCGAGCATCGCCTGCGGCTCCTTGCCGAACAGCTCCGCGAAGGCCTTGTTGACGAACACAAAATTAAGATCGCTGTCCTTGACGAAGATCGGGTCCTTGATGGCGTCGATGACCGCTTCGGCGAGCCGCGACCTTTCATGCGTTTCGGCGAGTTCCGCCTCGCGCTGCTTCATCTCGGTGATGTCGTAGTAGGAGACCAGCCGCTTGCCACCCGACAGCGCGGTCACCGAGTAGATCATGGTACAGCCGTCGGCGCGGCGGAATTCGCGCGGCGCCACGTCGCCGGCCTTGATCTCGGCTAGCCGCGAAGCGACATAGCGCTCCCACTCCACTTCGTCGACATCGTAGATGCCGTTGTGCCGGTTGATGTCCATCAGCGCCCGGAACGGGCTGCCCACGGTTACATCGCCCGGGGCCAGCTTCCATATGTCGTAGAAGGCCTTGTTGATGATCTCGGCCTTCAGTTGCGCGTCGAGCAGAACGACGCCCATCTTCATGGAATCTATCGTCCTCTCCAGGTCGAACAGCAGTTCTTCGCTTCGTTCGTCGGCATGATGCGGTTGCGCCAGATTGGCGCCGGATGCCGGCTCACCGCGCATCGCCTCGAGTTCCTCGAAGGCGGCGAGAACCTTGGTGACGTTGCGCGCCATGCCGCGATAGCCAAGGAATGCCCCCGCCGCATCGAATTTCGGAAAGCCGGTGATCGATATCCAGCGGCAATCGGGCTGTCCATCGGCGAGTTGGTAAACAAAATCGCGAAACGGGCGGCGCGCCTGGAGGTCTTCCAGATGGGCGATGGCGCTCTTGCTGCCCTTGGCGACCTGGTTGAGGAAATCGAAGCGGAAGCGGCCGAGCACTTCGCCGGCGGAAGCGCCGGTTACGCGCTCGTAATCGCTGGAGAGCCAGGAAAAGCGAAGCTCGCTATCGGTCTCCCAGATCCAGTCGGAGCCGGCGTCGCCAATCTGGCGCATCTCCTCGGCAGAAAATTGAAGCGGCGCGCAGGGACCGGCGCCGGAGTAATGTGCTCCGCCTTGACGCGACAGCTCTGCGCCTTGAGTTTCGATCATGCTTCCCCGTCCCGCTTCACCCCGACAACCCCGCCGCAGGTTGGTCCCGGAATATGAGCGACAAGCATTAACGATCAGCTAACCTTAACGGATTGCTGCCATCGCGGCCCGGAGCATTCATGGCGGGCATTGTCATTTCATGCACCGCCGTTAGTTTCGGATCGGGCAGAACCGAACCGGAGCAATGAACATGGCGAGAAGGCCCATCGACACGGCGCCAAAGGACGGCAGCAAAGTCGAGGTGTGCTGGACCGACCGCGACGGCCAGGAAAACCAGTCCGTGGCGCACTACCGTTCGCTCGAAAGGCTGCGGATGGCGGGCGGCGACTGGGACGAGGCGGATACCGGCTGGTGGGCTTATATCGACAGCGAGACGCAGAAGAAGATTTCGCCGCATAGCTGGGTATCAGCGGAAGAAGACGACGAATGACCGCTGAGCGCTCAGCTCTTTTGTTCCAGGGCAAGCTCGCCAGCCCCATTGTTGTTCGGTTTCAGCAACAGGCCGCGGATTTCCGCCAGCGCAGCGTCGGCCGCCGCCAGACGGGCACGGTTGCGCGGCGTCAACAGATCGGGCCGCTGCAGCTTCAGGCGCGCCGTGGCGTAGGCGGCGAGTTGGGCGGCATGGACGCGGGAAAGTTCGCGGAGCGCTTTCTCACCGGTGTAGGGCGACGGCATTGCGGTTCTCCTTCGATCGCCAACGTCCGATTTCGTACAAAGTTTCGTCGCAACCGAAAGCTTGGTTAAGAAAACCGTAACCGTTCGGCCGATGACATTTCGCCCCGCCCCTCGCCGGCCTTGGCCCTGCCGAAGACCGCTCCTGTTGGTCCAGCGGCGTGGAGAGTGGTTTGTTACTTGATCTTGGGCGAGCCATTTGCATCATCGCGAGCCAAAAGACGGGGTTTTGATGCAAGCGATTTTCGACGGCCATAACGACGTTCTGCTCCGCCTCTGGAACCGCCGCAAGGAAGGTGCCGATCCGGTAGCGGATATGAGCGGCGGGGTGGCGGCCGGCCATATCGACCTGCCACGCGCACGTGCCGGCGGCCTGGTCGGCGGTCTTTGCGCCATATACATCCCGTCCGGCGGCCTGGTGCTCGACCAACCCAAGGCAGATGGACGCTACGCGACGCCGCTTTCCAAACCGCTGGAGCGCGCGCCGTCGCTTGATATAGCCATCGAAATGACCGCGATCGCCTTGCAGTTGGAACGCGCCGGCTGCTGGAAGCTCTGCAGGTCGAGCGCAGATATCGACGCGGCCATGGTCGGCGAAAAATTCGCCGCCGTGCTGCACATGGAAGGCTGCGAGGCTATCGGCGAGGATCTGGCCGCGCTGGAGGTGTTCTACGCTGCGGGGCTGCGCTCGCTCGGCCCGGTCTGGAGCCGCAACAACATCTTCGCGCATGGCGTGCCCTTCGCCTATCCGATGAGCCCCGATACCGGGCCCGGCCTGACCGATGCCGGCCGCGCGCTCGTGCGCGAATGCAACCGCATCGGCATCCTGATCGACCTGTCGCACATCACCGAGAAGGGCTTCTGGGACGTGGCCGAGCTCAGCGATCAACCGCTGGTGGCCAGCCATTCGAACGCCCACGCCCTCGTGCCCGTCGCCCGCAACCTCACCGACCGGCAACTCGACGCCATTCGCGAAAGCAAAGGCCTGGTCGGCCTGAACTTCGCCGTCACCATGCTGCGCGCCGACGGCCGCGAAAACGCAGACACGCCCATCAGCGAGATGGTTCGCCACATCGACTACCTCGTCGGCCGGCTCGGCATCGACGGGGTGGCGATCGGATCGGACTTCGACGGCGCGCTGATCCCCAGGGAAATCGGCGACGCAAGTGGGCTTCAGAACCTCGTTGCCGGACTGAAAAGCGCCGGATATGGTGACGCCGATCTCGCGAAAATCTGCCGCGAAAACTGGTTCAGGGTGCTGCGTTCCGCATGGAAGGAGCATCCGGCGAACTGATCCAAAGACAAAAACTCGTCAACAAAAACAGGGAACAGCCAAAATGATGATGGGAAAGATCAACGGACGCTTTCGCGTTCTCCTCGCAGGCGCCGCGCTTTCGGCGCTGGTTTTCGCAGGTGCGCCTGCATATGCAGAAACGCCGGCCGACACTCTGGTCCTCGCCTGGGCGATCGACGACATCATCACCCTGGACCCGGCCGAATCCTTCGAGATCAGCGCCGGCGAGATGATGGGCAACAGCTACGACCGGCTGGTGCGCTTCGATCCGGCCGATCCGTCGAACATCTATGGCGACATCGCCGAAAGCTGGACGGTTTCGGACGACGGCAAGACCTTCACCTTCAAGATCAAGCCCGGCCTGAAATTCGCTTCGGGCAATCCCGTGACCGCCGAGGACGTCGCCTTTTCGATCCAGCGCGTCGTCAAGCTTGACAAGAGCCCGGCTTTCATCCTGACCCAGTTCGGCCTGACCAAGGACAATGTCGACGAGAACGCCAAGGCGACAGACGCCAGCACCTTCGTCTTCGTCACCGACCAGGCCTATGCGCCGACTTTCGTGCTGAACTGCCTGACTTCCAACCCCGCCGCGGTGGTCGACAAGAAGCTGGTGCTCGAGCATGTCGAGGCGGTGACGCCCAGCGAAGAGAACAAGTTCGACAATGATTTCGGCTACGCCTGGCTGAAGACCAATTACGCGGGCTCGGGCCCGATGAAGATCCGCGACTGGCGCGCCAACGAGATCCTGGTGCTGGAGCGCAACGACAATTATTACGGCGACAAGGCTCCGCTCGCCCGCGTCATCTACCGGCACGTCAAGGAGAGCGCCACGCAGCGCCTGATGCTTGAGAGCGGCGACATCGACATCGCCCGCAACCTCTCGCCCAACGATCTCGACGCCGTCAGCGCGAACGAGAACCTCGCCGTCACCTCGACGCCGAAAGGCACCGTCTATTACATCAGCCTGAACCAGAAGAACGAAACGCTGGCCAAGCCGGAAGTGCGTCAGGCCTTCAAATATCTGGTCGACTACGACGCTATCGGCGAAACACTGATCAAGGGCATCGGCGAAATCAACCAAACCTTCCTGCCCAAGGGCATGCTGGGATGGGCCGACGACAAGCCGTTCACGCTCGACGTGGCCAAGGCCAAGGAGCTGCTTGCGGCCGCCGGCGTCCCCGAGGGGTTCTCGGTGACCATGGACGTCCGCAACACGCAGCCGGTCACCGGCATCGCGGAATCCTTCCAGCAGTCGCTGGCCGAGGCCGGAATCAAGATGGAAATCATCCCCGGCGACGGCAAGCAGACGCTGACCAAATACCGCGCCCGCAACCACGACATGTATATCGGCCAGTGGGGCGTCGACTATTGGGATCCGCATTCCAACGCCGACACCTTCACCTCCAATCCGGACAATGCCGACGACGCCAGCTCCAAAACCCTGGCCTGGCGCAACGCCTGGGACATCCCGGAATTGACCGCCGAAACCAAATCCGCCGTGGTCGAGCCGGATTCGGCCAAGCGCGTCGAGATCTACAAGAGCTTGCAGAAGAAGTTCGCCGACACCAGCCCTTTCGTCATGATCTTTCAGCAGACGGAAGTGGCGGGCATGAGCAAGGCCGTGCAGAACTTCAAGCTCGGACCGTCGTCCGACACCACCTATGTCTACAAGGTTTCGAAGAACTGATCTGAAGTAAAACTTCGTGACTGTCGTTGAGATCCCGACCAAGAGCGGGCGCAATCGCGCCCGGTCTTGGTCGATGTCGATCGGGCGCTTCCTGATCATCGTCGCCACCACCTATCTCGGCCTGCTCGCGGTCACCTTCTTCATCGGCCGGGTCATCCCGATCGACCCCGTGCTGGCCATCGTCGGCGATCGCGCGCCGGCCCATGTCATCGAGCGGACGCGCGAGGAAATGGGCCTCAACCTGCCCTACTGGCAGCAGTTCCTCCTCTACGTTAAAGGCGTGTTCCAAGGCGATTTCGGCCGCTCCGTGCTGACCACCAACCCGGTCATGGAGGACATCCGCCGTGTCTTTCCGGCGACTGTCGAACTGGCGACGCTCGGCACGCTGATTGGCGCGCTGATCGGCGTGCCCTTGGGCGTGCTCGCCGCCGTCAAGCGCGGCAGCGTCACCGACCAGATCGTGCGCGTCATCGGCCTTATCGGCTATTCCGTGCCGATCTTCTGGCTCGGCCTGCTGGCGCTGCTGGTGTTCTACGCCAGGCTGCGCTGGACCGCCGGGCCGGGCCGCATCGACGTCGTCTTCGAATACACTTTCACCCCGATCACCGGCTTTTATCTGCTCGACTCGATCCTGCGGCGCGACTGGGCTGCGTTTCGCGACATCTTCGCCCACATCGTCCTGCCCGCCTCGCTACTCGGATATTTCTCGCTCGCCTATATCAGCCGCATGACGCGCTCCTTCATGCTGAACGAACTCAGCCAGGAGTACATCGTGGCGGCCCGCGCCAAGGGGCTCAGCGAAACGCGCATCATCTGGGCCCACGCGCTTCGCAACGCCGCCGTGCCCCTGGTCACGGTGATAGCTCTCTCCTATGCCGGGCTTCTCGAAGGCTCCGTGCTGACCGAGACGGTATTCGCCTGGCCGGGCCTCGGGCTCTACATCACGGACTCGCTGCAGAACGCCGACATGAATGCCGTGCTGGGCGGCACCATCGTCATCGGTTCGGTGTTCATCGGCATCAACCTGTTTGCCGATCTGCTTTACCGCACGCTCGATCCAAGGACGCGAAACGCATGAGTCTCGCCACGATGACCCGCCGCGATTGGCTGCTCAGCGAGCGGCCGCAATCGCGTATGCAGGCAAGGCTCGGGCGCACCTATGTCACCTGGCGGCGCTTTTCGGCCAACCGGCTGGCGCTGGCCGGGCTTGCCATAATCGTCGCGCTTCTGATCGTCGCCGCACTTGCCGATGTGATCTCCCCTCATTCGCCGGTCATCGGCGACCTGCGCGGCTCGCGCCTGCTTCCGCCCGGCCCGGAGCACTGGCTCGGCACCGACGGCCAGGGTCGCGATATTCTTTCCCGGCTGATCCATGGTTCGCGGCTGACGCTGTTCGTCGTCGTTCTCGTCGCCATCATCGCCGCGCCGGTCGGGCTGCTGGTGGGAACCGTCGCCGGCTATGCCGGCGGCTGGACCGACGCGATCCTGATGCGCATCACCGACATTTTTCTCGCCTTTCCCAAGCTGATCCTGGCGCTGGCCTTCGTCGCAGCGCTCGGGCCGGGCATCGAAAACGCAGTGCTGGCCATCGCCATCACCTCGTGGCCGCCCTATGCCCGCATCGCGCGCGCCGAAACAATGACGGTACGCAATTCGGACTATATCGCCGCCGTCCGGCTGATGGGCGCTTCGCCCTTGCGCATCGTCATCCTCCACATCATGCCGCTCTGCATTTCCTCGCTCATCGTGCGCGTCACTCTCGACATGGCCGGCATCATCCTGACCGCTGCCGGGCTCGGCTTTCTCGGCCTCGGCGCGCAGCCGCCGCTGCCCGAATGGGGCGCGATGATCGCCGACGGCCGGCGCTTCATTCTCGACCAGTGGTGGGTGGCGGCGGCGCCCGGCGCGGCGATCCTGATCGTCAGCCTCGGCTTCAACCTGCTCGGCGACGGGCTGCGCGACGCTCTCGACCCGCGAGGCGGCGGCCAATGAGCACAATGCTCGCCGTGGAAAATCTGAGCGTCAGCTTCCCGACGAGAACCGGGATGATCGAGGCGGTGCGCGGCATCTCCTTCTCGCTCGGCCGCGAGCGGCTGGGCATTGTCGGCGAATCCGGCTCGGGAAAATCGCAGACCGGCCGCGCGATCATGGGGCTGACGCCGCCCAACGCGCTGATTTCCGCCGACAGTCTCGAATTCGACGGCATCGACCTCCTGAACGCACCGCCGCAATTGCGCCGCGACCTGCGCGGCAACCGCATCGCCATGATCCTGCAGGATCCGAAATACTCGCTGAACCCGGTGATGAGCATTGGCCGCCAGATCGTCGAGACCTTGCGCACGCATGGGAATGTCGGCAAGGCGGAGGCGCGCGACCGGGCGCTCGCCATGCTGGAAGCCGTGCAGATCAGGGATGCGCGGCGCGTCTACGACCTTTACCCGCACGAGGTTTCCGGCGGCATGGGGCAACGCGCCATGATCGCAATGATGCTGATCGCCGGCCCGGAACTGCTCATCGCCGACGAGCCGACATCGGCGCTCGATGTGACGGTGCAACTCGACATACTCGGCATTCTCGACCGGCTGGTGCGCGAGCGCGGCATGGGGCTGATCTTCATCTCGCACGATCTGCGCCTCGTGTCGTCCTTCTGCGACCGGGTCATCGTCATGTATGCCGGCAGGATCGTCGAGGAACTGCCCGCGACCGAACTCGCCAATGCCGAGCATCCCTATACGCGCGGGCTCCTGAACTGCATGCCCGAGATCGGCGTCGGCCGCCACCCGCTGCCTGTCCTCGACCGCCGGCCGGAGTGGGCGCTATGAATTCTGCGCTCAGCATCGACCGGCTCGAGGTCGCCTACGATCATTTCCGGGCGCTGAAGGGCGTCAGCCTCGATGTCGCCGCCGGCGAATCCTTCGGCCTGGTCGGCGAATCCGGCTCGGGAAAATCGACGCTGCTGCGCGCCGTCGCCGGCCTCGCGCCGGTCAGCGGCGGCACGATCATCGTCAACGGCGAAAAGCTCGGCGACAGGCGCGACAAGGCGTTCTACCGCGAGGTCCAGATGGTGTTCCAGGATCCGTACGGCTCGCTGCATCCGCGCCAGACCGTCGACCGGCTGCTGCTGGAGCCGCTGGTCATCCATGGATTCAAGGACATCGAGCCGCGTATCATCCGCGCCCTGGACGAGGTCGGCCTGGGTTCAGGTTTCCGCTTCCGCTATTCGCACCAGCTCTCAGGCGGCCAACGCCAGCGCGTGGCGATCGCGCGGGCGCTGATTCTCGAACCGTCGATCCTGCTTCTCGACGAGCCGACTTCGGCGCTCGACGCCTCGGTGCAGGCCGAGGTGCTGAACCTCTTGGAACAGGTGCGCCGCGACCGCCGCCTGACCTTCGTGATGGTCAGCCACGACCTCGCGGTGATCACCCATATGTGCGACCGGCTGATGGTCATGCAGGATGGCGAGGAGGTCGAGCGGCTTTCAGCGCCCGATCTCTCGGCGCGCCGGGTCACCAAAGATTATACGCGCAACCTTTTGGTCGCCTCTGAAGGCTTTCGCCGGACTGCCTGAAAGCCGCAGGAAAAGACGTTTCATCTGTGGGTTTTCTCTGTCCGTTCGCACATCCGCGTTGCCGTGGTGATAAGCAGGGCGGCAAGTTCGGCCCGACCGAGTCTCGGCCAACAACACAAGAGCGGAATATGACAATGCTTGCGCGGGCCGGAAAATCCGCATGAAAGTCGGCATCGACATGGGGGCGACGTCCACCGGGACGGCGGCGACGCTCGATCTCGAGGAACTCTTGGCGACGCGCCTTCTCGTCCAGGGCAATTCCGGCTCAGGCAAGTCGCATCTGCTGCGCCGCCTGCTCGAACAGAGCGCGCCCTGGGTGCAGCAATGCGTCATCGACCCGGAAGGCGATTTCGTCACGCTGGCGGAAAAGTTCGGCCATGTCGTGGTCGACGCCGCCCGCACCGAGGCAGAACTCACCCGCATCGCGGCGCGCATCCGCCAGCATCGCGTTTCGGTGGTGCTCAATCTCGAAGGCCTCGATGTCGAGCAGCAAATGCGCGCCGCCGCTGCCTTTCTCGGCGGACTGTTCGATGCCGAGCGCGACTACTGGTATCCGGTCCTGGTGGTTGTCGACGAGGCGCAGCTCTTTGCGCCGGCGGTGGCTGGCGAAGTCAGCGACGACGCGCGAAAACTCTCGCTCGGCGCGATGACCAACCTGATGTGCCGCGGCCGCAAGCGCGGGCTTGCCGGCGTGATCGCCACGCAGCGGCTGGCCAAGCTCGCCAAGAACGTCGCGGCGGAAGCCTCCAATTTCCTGATGGGCCGAACCTTTCTCGACATCGACATGGCGCGCGCCGCCGACCTGCTCGGCATGGAGCGGAGGCAGGCGGAGATGTTCCGCGATCTCGGCCGCGGCCATTTCGTCGCGCTCGGTCCGGCAATGTCGCGCAGGCCGCTGCCCATCACCATCGGCACGGTCGAGACCGCGCCGCGCTCGTCGAGTCCCAAGCTGACGCCGCTGCCCGACGCGCCGGAAGACGCGAGCGAACTGATCTTCACCCCCGGCCCGGAGGAGCGGCGGCCGATCGTCCGCCGTCCGCCCCCGCCTCCAACGCCGACCTCGACGGCTGACATTCTCGCCCAGTTGTCGCGTCCGAAACCCCAGGCGGAACCGGCGGCCGAGCCGCAGTTTCCGGCGATCGACGAGGCCGAGCGCGAGGCGCTGGTCGAGAGCGTGCTGCGTGAAATACTGGAGGACGCCGACGCTTCGTTCCGCTCCGACGCCGTGCTCTACCAGGATTTCCTGGTGCGCTGCCGCATTCGCCGCGTGCCGGGTGAGCCTTTGACGCTGCCGGCTTTCCGGCGAAGATTCGCCGTCGCCCGCGCCGGCGTCGACCAGAAGACGGCTTCCGGCGAAGCCTGGCAGCAGGCGCTGGCGATATCAGAGAGCGTTCCCGACGACATACAGGGCGTGTTCCTGCTGGTCGCGCAGGCCGCAATCACCTCAGCACCCTGCCCCTCCGACGCCGAACTGGCGCGCGCCTATGGCAGCCATTCGGCAAGGCGCGCGCGGCGGCTCCTGACCTATTTCGAGGAGCGCGGGCTCCTGGTGCTGCGCACCGATTTTCGCGGCAACCGCGTCGCCGCCTTTCCCGATCTCGGCTGCGAGACCGCGCCGGGCGATCCGAACCGGCCGGACGCGGCATTGGACGAGCAACTGGCGGCAGAATAGGCCGGCCGAAAATATGCTGAAGAAATTTTTAAAAATCGGCCGGAACTTTTTTCGTGCGCGCCGGTTGTAGCGATGCAGCAGGCATCAGGATCCCCTCCACCAGCCTGTTGCAAGCATAAAAAAGCCGCCTTCCCCCCGAGGCGGCTTTTTTATGCGTCAACGATTTGGCGCAGCGAAAGCTCGAAGCAGATCGTTTTTCAGACTTTGCTGAAACCTATTCGCAGACGATCCGAATGCGGCCAGCCGCCTGAGAGTCGTTCCGGCAGACCAGCGGCTTTGACGGCTCGGCCTGGGTTGCCGGCTTGCTGCTGGCTGCCGGCTGCGGCGGCACTGCCGCCGTGACGGGGCGTGGCCGCGGGCGCGCCTTTGGCGGCGCTGGTTTGGTGCGGGCTACTTGCTGAGGCGCGGGCGGCTTGCGCGGAAATTGTGCCGCGGCGCTTTGCACGGGAGCCGGCTGCGATGCTCGCCAACTGGGGAGCCGGAGTTTGAATAAGTTCGGAATCCTGGGCTGCGCAAGTTCGAGCCTGTTGAGCTCGATGGAGCCGTCCGAAGTCCGCGTGCAGGCGGCAGTCGCCAGAAGAGCAAAGCAGGCCAGCATGACCGCCGCCAGCCTTGCTGTTTCGAACCGTTTTGTCTGAAGGGAGCCTGGCACCGATTTCACCGCTTGCGTAGGCCGTCGGAAGACGGCTTCGCCCCGAATAGCCCATGTGTCGCGAAAATCTGGTACGCCCAAGGGGAATCGAACCCCTGTTTGCGCCGTGAGAGGGCGCCGTCCTGACCGCTAGACGATGGGCGCTGACAGTTCGGCGCGTATAGTCCGGCCGCCAGAAAAATGCAACCGCGATTCGCGACACCTTGGTAGTTCGATTCCAGTGCGCGGCCTCATGCCTCAGCTACGCGGCTCGATCAGATCCCAGAGATTGCCATAGAGGTCGGCGAAGACCGCGACCGTTCCATAGGCCTCACGGCGCGGCTCTTTGCGAAACTCGACGCCTCGCGCCAACATGGCTTCATGGTCGCGAGAGAAATCATCGGTCTCAAGGAACAAGAAAACCCGGCCGCCGGTCTGGTCGCCCACATGTGAGCGCTGCCTGTCGCCATCGGCTCGGGCAAGAAGGAGATCTGCGCCGGCACCGCCCTTGGCAGGGCGGACCGTGACCCAGCGCCTGCCACCACCGAGGTCAACGTCCTGGACGAGCTGAAAGCCGAGCTTCTGCGTGTACCAGGCAATGGCTTCGTCGTAATCGGCTACGACCAGCGCGACCGTGGC
Source organism: Allomesorhizobium camelthorni (assembly GCF_011045125.1). Taxonomy (GTDB): domain Bacteria; phylum Pseudomonadota; class Alphaproteobacteria; order Rhizobiales; family Rhizobiaceae; genus Allomesorhizobium; species Allomesorhizobium camelthorni. The sequence goes on from NZ_JAAKZF010000012.1 coordinate 63,987, forward strand.
GATCTTTCGCGCGCCTTCAGCCATCATCCGCTCACTCGGATTTGAGGTCGAAGCGGCCGATGACACGCTTCTCGGCGATGTCGTAAAGGAAAATCGCCCGCCCGCCCCCGGCAAGCTCGGCATCCAGCGTGATGCGGTTTTCCGACAGCGAGTGGGAAACGAGCCTCGCCCCGGCGGGAAGCATGATCTCGCCGGCGATCACGCCACTTTCGGCGGGAGCTGGCACGGCCTCGTTGCCCCCGACAGTCGCGACCTCGCTCGGCGCGCCGGTTTTGTAGACAATCGCCGCCAGCACCGCCATAAGGGCCAGGAACAGCAGGCCGAGATTGATCGCTACGAAGCGGACGAGTTTGCGGCGCACCTTCTCGACGGCCGGATCGAGCGGTTTTTCCTCGTTATCGTCAATCGTCGGCCGCGCCATAGTGGGAAAAACCTGGAATTTGTCTGCGATGAGCGACCCTGATAGCGAAGCCGGCGCTGCATTGAAAGGGCTGACGGCCGGCCCCGACGCCGCAGGGCTGCGGCTCGACCAGTGGCTCGCGGCAGCCCTTGGTCCGGATTTTTCGCGCAACCGAGTCCAGGCGCTGATAAGACAAGGCGCGGTCCGCGTCGGTGGCGCGGTGGTCAGCGAGCCCAAGCGCAAGATGGTTTCGGGCGACGCCGTGGCGCTGGAATTGCCCGAGCCGGAACCGGCTGAACCTGTCGGCGAAGACATCCCGCTCGACATACTTTACGAGGACGATCAGCTGATCGTGCTGAACAAGCCGCCCGGCCTTGTGGTGCATCCCGGCGCCGGCAACTGGACCGGCACGCTGGTCAATGCGCTGGTCCATCATTGCGGCGACAGCCTTTCGGGCATAGGCGGCGTCAGAAGGCCTGGCATCGTCCACCGTCTCGACAAGGACACCAGCGGCGTCATGGTGGTTGCCAAGACCGACCGCGCGCACCAGGCGCTGTCTGAGGCCTTTGCCGATCACGGCCGCGCTGGCGACCTCGAACGCGCCTATATGGCGCTGGTCTGGAACATCCCGCAGCGCAGGGCCGGCACGATCGACGCGCCGTTAGGCCGCGCCTCCGACAGGACTAGGCGGGCGGTGGTGCCGGAAGGCCGCGACGACGCCCGCCACGCCGTAACCCACTACGCCGTGCTGGAGCGCTTCGGCGAAAAGCAGGAGGAATTCGCGAGAGCGGCTTTGGTCGAGTGCCGGCTTGAAACCGGCCGCACGCATCAGATCCGCGTGCACATGGCCCATATCGGCCACCCCGTGATCGGCGATCCCGACTACGGCGCGGCCTTTCGCAGCAAGGCGAACCGCCTGCCCGAACCTCTAAAATCGAAGGTCAATGCCTTCCCGCGTCAGGCCCTGCATGCCTGGCTGCTGGCCTTCCGCCACCCGGTTTCGGGCGAGTTGATGCGCTTCGAGGCGCCGCTGCCGACCGACATGGAAGAGCTCGTCGCCGGCCTTCGGAATCTCTGAACCTCGGTTGAGAAAACCTGACTGGCGTTGTTCACTTTGGCGTGACACACTGTTTAAGGTTGAACAAATGCTAGATTTTCCGGTTTTGTTCCTATATAAGAGTGTTTGTCGCGGACGGGCGACAATGCCACCGCGCCATATGCCCGCCTTGTTCAGGGGGCAAATTTTCGAGAGGAGGGTGCTTTATGGCCCAGACACTACCAAGCATTGTTTCCGGGGAAGGCGGCCTCAGCCGCTATCTGGAAGAAATCCGCCGTTTTCCGATGCTTCAGCCGCAGGAAGAGTACATGCTCGCCAAGCGGTATCAGGAGCATGAGGATACAGGCGCGGCACACAAGCTCGTGACCAGCCATCTGCGTCTCGTGGCCAAGATCGCCATGGGCTATCGCGGCTATGGGCTGCCGATCGGCGAGGTCATTTCCGAGGGCAATGTCGGCCTGATGCAGGCCGTCAAGAAGTTCGAACCGGAGCGCGGCTTCCGGCTGGCGACCTACGCCATGTGGTGGATCAAGGCCTCGATCCAGGAATACATCCTGCGTTCGTGGAGCCTCGTGAAGATGGGCACCACCGCCAACCAGAAGCGTCTGTTCTTCAACCTGCGCAAGGTGAAGGGTAAGATCCAGGCGCTGGACGAAGGCGATTTGAAGCCGGAGCAGATCGCCGAGATCGCTACCCGGCTAAACGTCAGCGAGGCCGAAGTCATCTCGATGAACCGCCGGCTGTCGGGCGACGCTTCGCTCAACGCGCCGATCCGCGCCACCGAAGGCGAATCCGGCGAATGGCAGGACTGGCTGGTCGACGACCATGACAGCGCCGAGACCATTCTGATCGAGCAGGACGAGCTGGAAAACCGCCGCTCGATGCTTGCCGGCGCCATGTCGGTCCTCAACGATCGCGAAAAGCGCATCTTCGAGGCCCGCCGCCTGTCGGAAGAGCCACTGACGCTCGAGGAACTGTCGAGCGAGTTCGACATCAGCCGCGAGCGCGTCCGCCAGATCGAGGTGCGGGCGTTCGAGAAGGTGCAGGACGCGGTGAAAGCCGCAGCCAAACGCCAGGCGCAGGCCCTGCGCACCATCGAAGCCCAGCCGGCGGCGTAAGCCCCGCGCTTCGGCGAACTGAACTGGAAATAAGAACCGCGTCGGCCTTGCCGGCGCGGTTCTTTGTTGAGGTGCGACTACTCCTTCCGCACCGCCAGCTTCAGCGCCAAATCTTCCATCCGCTGCGCCAGGCCGCTGAGCGCGCCGGTCAGTGCGGCGTCGTTCTTGTCGGCCTTGATCAGCGCGTCGTCACGGGTCTTGCGCAGGGTCATGATCTCGCTTTCCATGCCCTTGACGCGCTTTTGCAGTTCCGCAAGCTCATCCATGACCATGATGCCGGCCATAACGGTCAGCCGCTGGTCGCCGATCTCGCCGAACGAATCCTTCAGATGCGAAACGTAGCGGTCGAAGCGCTGGGCGAGGTCGATCAGATGTTCTTCCTGGCCTTCGTCACAGGCCATGCGGTAGGCTTTGCCGTCGATCGTGACTGTCACTTGCGCCATCGGATCACCTGTCCAGAACCGCGCGGATGGTTTCCATGGCGGTTACGAGACGCCGGGAAACTTCCTTGTTGGCTTCCTCCAGCCTCTCGGCACGGGCCTCGGAATTGTCGAGCTCCTGCGCCAGTCGGCTGCGGTCGGCGTTCATGCGCTGCACTTCGGCTTCGGCTTCGGAATAATCCTGCTCGTGTTCGAGGCGGGCCGCGACGCCCTGTTCCAGCGCATCGATGGCCTTGCCGAGCCGGCTTATGACTTCTTTGAGCGTCGTTTCCCCGGTCATGGCTCCTGTCCAACCCCGCCCATCACCGAATCGTCCGCGTTCAGAACGATTTATCCCCGAAACATTAGGCGTCGTGTGAAGCAGCCGTCAACAAAGTGATTCGGGCTGTCCCCTGCTATCGCGCCACAACCTGCCGCGAGGCGGCCGAACCGGCGTGGAAAGAGCGCCGCTTTTGTTGACTCACGCGGCGCGCCTGCTATGTGTCGCCTGCCTTTTTCGGGGGACACGACGCCGCTGTTGCCCCGCCGTCCACTCTGCAGCGAGCACATGATGAACCAGCGTGAAAAACATGACCGGATGGCCAATGCGATCCGCTTCCTTGCGATGGACGCGGTCGAAAAGGCGAATTCCGGCCATCCCGGCCTGCCGATGGGCGCGGCCGACATGGCGACGGTGCTCTACACCCGCTTCATGAAGCATGACCCGAAGAACCCGTCCTGGCCGGACCGCGACCGCTTTGTCCTCTCGGCAGGCCACGGCTCGATGCTGCTCTACTCGCTGCTCTATCTGACCGGCTACGAAGACATCACCATCGACGAGATCAAGCACTTCCGCCAGCTCGGCTCGCGCACTGCCGGCCATCCCGAATACGGCCATGCCGCCGGCATCGAGACCACGACCGGCCCGCTCGGCCAGGGACTGGCGAACTCAGTCGGCATGGCGCTCGCCGAGCGCATCCTCAACGCGCGCTTCGGCGACGCGCTGGTCGACCATTACACCTATGTGATCGCCGGCGACGGCTGCCTGATGGAAGGCATCAGCCAGGAGGCGATCTCGCTTGCTGGGCACCTGAAGCTGTCGAAGCTGATCGTGCTTTGGGACGACAACAACATCTCCATCGATGGCCCGGTATCCCTTGCCGATTCCACCGACCAGCTTGAGCGCTTCGCCGCTTCCGGCTGGAATACCATGCGCTGCGACGGCCATGACCCGGACGCCATAGCCGACGCGATCGAACTCGCACACCATTCGGACCGGCCGACGTTGATTGCCTGCAAGACCACAATCGGCTTCGGCGCACCGACCAAGGCCGGCACCAACAAGGCGCATGGCTCGCCGCTCGGCGCCGAAGAGATCGCGGCGACGCGCAAGGCGCTGGGCTGGACTGCCCCGGCATTCGAGGTGCCTTCCGACATTCTCGACGCATGGCGCCTGTCTGGCCTCAATGCCGGCAAGAAGCGCAAGGAATGGGAACAGCGCCTCGCCGTCGCCGAAAGCGAGATCCGCACCGAATTCGAGCGCCGCATGCGCGGCGAACTGCCCGGCGGCCTGGATGGAGTGATCGCGGAGTACAAGCAGAAGCTCGCCAGCGACAGGCCGAAGGTCGCCACCCGCAAGTCGAGCGAAATGGCGCTCGAGGTCATCAACGCGGTGGCGCCTGAAACCATCGGCGGCTCGGCCGACCTCACCGGCTCCAACAACACCAAAACCAGCCAGACCAAGCCGATTTCGGCCGGGAACTACGGCGAGCGCTACGTCCATTACGGCATCCGCGAACATGGCATGGCGGCTGCGATGAACGGTATGGCGCTGCATGGCGGCGTCATCCCCTATTCCGGCACCTTCCTGGTCTTCTCCGATTATGCCCGCCCGGCGATGCGGCTTGCCTCGCTGATGGGCATACGTTCGATCTTCGTGATGACGCACGATTCCATCGGCCTCGGCGAAGACGGCCCGACGCACCAGCCGATCGAGCAACTGGCGGCGCTGCGAGCCATCCCCAACCACACCGTGTTCCGCCCCGCCGACGCGACGGAGGTCGCCGAATGCTGGCAGCTTGCGCTGGAATCGGCGAAGACGCCGTCGACCATTGCGCTTACCCGCCAGAACCTTTCGGCGGTGCGCACCGAGTTCGTCGAGGAGAACCTCTGCGCATATGGCGCCTATGAACTCGCGACGGCCAACGGCGACGCCGAGGTCACCATCTTCGCCAGCGGCTCGGAGGTCGAGATCGCGCTTGCCACCCGCACCGCGCTGCAGGCGCGCGGCCATCCGACCCGCGTCGTGTCCGTGCCCGCCTTCGAACTGTTCGAGAAGCAGAGCGACGATTACAAGGCAGCGATGATCGGCAATGCGCCGGTCAAGATCGCCATCGAAGCGGCGATCCGGCTCGGCTGGGACCGCTTCATCGGCCTCGATGGCATCTTCATCGGCATGACCGGCTTCGGCGCCAGCGGTCCGATCGAGCAGCTCTACCCGCATTTCGGCATCACCGCCGAAGCGACGGTGAAGGCTGCGGAAGCGCAGCTGCACAAGAAGTCACATTGATCTTTGCCACGGGCGCGTTGATCTTGACCCCGCGGCACCGACTTTCGCCCCCCAAGGAGAACCGAGCATGACTGTCAGAGTTGCCATCAACGGATTTGGCCGCATCGGCCGCAACATCGTACGCGCCATCTACGAATCCGGCCGCACGGATATCGACGTCGTCGCCGTCAACGATCTCGGCCCGGTCGAGACCAACGCACACCTGCTGCGCTACGACAGCGTGCACGGCCGCTTCCCGCGCGAGGTGGAAGTCAACGGTGACATGATTAGCGTTGGCAAGGAGAAGTTCAAGGTGCTGGCGGTGAAGGACCCGTCGCAGCTACCCTGGAAGGATCTCGGCGTCGACATCGCGCTGGAATGCACCGGCATCTTCACTGCCAAGGACAAGGCGTCCGCGCATCTTGCCGCCGGCGCCAAGCGCGTCATCGTCTCGGCCCCTTCGGACGGCGCCGACCTGACCGTGGTCTACGGTTGCAACCACGATAAGATCACCAAGGACCACATGGTGATCTCCAACGCCTCCTGCACCACCAACTGCCTGGCGCCTGTGGCGATGGTCCTCAACAATGCCATTGGCATCGAAAAGGGCTTCATGACGACGATCCACGCCTATACCGGCGACCAGCCTACACTGGACACAATGCACAAGGACCTCTATCGCGCCCGCGCCGCAGCCATGTCGATGATCCCGACCTCGACCGGCGCGGCGAAAGCCGTTGGCCTGGTGCTGCCGGAACTGAAGGGCAAACTCGACGGCGTGTCGATCCGCGTGCCGGTGCCGAACGTCTCGGTGATCGACTTCAAGTTCGTCGCCAAGCGCACGGTCACGGTGGAGGAGGTCAACGAGATCCTCGTCGCCGCCGCCAACGGCCCGCTGAAGGGCATCCTCGCCTATACGGACGAGCCGCTGGTTTCGATCGACATGAACCACAACCCGGCGTCCTCGACCTTCGCGCTCGACCAGACCAAGGTGATCGAGGGCAACCTCGTGCGCGTCATGTCCTGGTACGACAATGAATGGGGCTTCTCGAACCGCATGGCCGACACGGCCGCCGCTTTCGGCAAGGTCATCGCCTGACGCTGGAAGAATTTTCGCTCAATCAAAACGCCCGGCTTCGTCCGGGCGTTCTTCGTTCGGGGCTGCGGCAAATGCGGCGCGGAGGCCTAATAGTCAGGCAATTTTCTTGCGTGCCACCTTACCTTCGCCGCACTCTGCGTTAAGCAGGAGAACACGCAGAGGGAAGGGGCTAAATGGAGCAGTCGATCTATCTCGTTACACTGGTTGGCGCCGCCCTTGTGCTAGCCGCTGCGTTTTCGAGCCTGATTGCCTTCCGTTTCGGCGCCCCGCTGCTTCTGCTCTTCCTCGCCATCGGCTTGGCTTCGGGAGTCGACGGCCTCGGCATCCAGTTCGACAACACGCAGCTAGCCTATTTTGTCGGCTCGCTGGCGCTGGCTGTCATCCTGTTCGATTCCGGCTTCGGCACCCCGCTGAATGTGCTGCGCCAGGCGGCGCTGCCGGCCCTGTCGCTCGCGACAATCGGTGTGCTGGTGACCGCCGGCGTATTCGGCGTCGTCGCCTTCTACATGACCGACCTCACCTGGCTGGAAAGCTTCCTGCTGGGAGCGGCCGTCGCGTCGACCGACGCCGCCGCGGTGTTCTTCCTGCTGCGCGCCGGCAATGTCAATTTGCGCGAACGCGTCCGCTCCACGCTCGAAATCGAGTCCGGCACCAACGATCCGATCGCCATATTCCTGACCATCACGCTGGTCGAGATCATCGCCGCGGGCGCTGATCCCAATGCCGAACTCCTGTTCATCGACCTCGTTATCGGCTTCGTCGTGCATATGGGACTTGGCGCAGCCGCCGGACTGATCGGCGGCTTCCTGATCGTGCGTCTGGTCGAACGCCTCAACCTCGACAGCGGTTTGCTGCCGATCTTCGTCTTGACTCTATCGCTGATGGTGTTCGCCGCCGCCGGCGCCATCCACGGCTCCGGCTTCCTCGCGGTCTATCTGGCCGGCCTTGTCGCGGGCAACTCCGACATCAGGGCGGTCTCGGTGCTCAGGCGCTTCCAGGCCGGCATGTCGTGGCTCGCGCAGATCATCATGTTCCTGGTGCTCGGACTGTTTGCGACGCCCTCGCAATTCCCGGAGATTCTGGCGGTCGCCTTCGTGCTCGGCCTGTTCCTGATCTTCGTCGCGCGCCCGCTGGCGGTCTGGCTCTGCCTGCTGCCCTTCAACATGCCGCGCCAGGAGACGGCATTCATTTCCTGGGTCGGCCTGCGCGGCGCGGTGTCGATCCTGCTCGCCATCACGCCGATACTCGGCGGGCTGGAGAACGGCCGCGAGATCTTCAACATCGCCTTCATCGTGGTGCTGGTCTCGCTGGTGATCCAGGGCTGGACCGTCGGCCCGCTGGCCCGCCGCTTGGGGCTGATCGTGCCGGCGCGGCTCGGCCCGCTGGAAAAGGTGGAGCTGGAGTTGCCCGGCTCCGCGCATCACGAACTCCTCGCCTATACGATCGTGCCGGGCAGCCCGGTGGCGCGCGGCCAGCGCATTCCCCGCTGGGCGCGCCCGTCGCTGGTGGTGCGCGAAGGCCGTTCGATAAAATTCCAGGATGCCGGCCGGCTGACCGAAGGCGACCACGTCTACATCTTCGTGCCCGACCGCTATCCGCGCCTGCTCGACCGGCTGTTCGCCAGCCGGACCGAGGTCGACCCGGAGGACGCTGATTTCTTCGGCGCCTTCGCCGTGGACCCGACCCGCCCGGCCGCCGACCTAGAAGCTGCTTATGGGCCGGGTCTGACGGAAGCCGAAACCGCCATGACCATCGGCCAGTTGATCCTTGCCCGGCTCGGCGGACACGCCGAATATGCCGACCGCGTCACCATCGGCCCGATAGAGCTGATCGTGCGCGAGGTCGACGAGAAGGGCCGCATCATTTCGGTGGGCGTGTCGCTAGAGCCTGCCGCGCCGGCGCCGCCGATACCTGCCTTCCTCAGCGCCAGCGAAATCGGCGACCGGTTGCGCAAGCTTTTCGCCAGGCTGAAGAAACACGGCGTCACTTCGGCGCCGGCCGCCGATGCCGAGACGCCCGATTCCTACAACAGCCGCGGCCATTGAACTCATTGCATCCGGCGTTCGGCGAGATAGGCTGCGGCAAATTCAGCTCAAAGGTGGTGCAATGGCCGGTTTCAGGACGCTCGACGACATTGGCAATGCGAGGGGCAAGCGCGTGCTGGTCCGCGTCGATTTGAACGTGCCGGTCGCGGACGGCAAGATCAGCGACTTCACCCGCATCGAACGAATCATCCCCACGCTAACCGAACTGTCCGACAAGGGCGCCAAGGTCATCCTGCTGGCGCATTTCGGCCGGCCGAAGGACGGCCCCGATCCGGTCTTCTCGCTCGATCCGGTGGCGAACGCCGTGTCTGCGATGATCGGACGGCCGGTCGCCTTCGCGGCCGACTGCATCGGCAATGAAGCGGCGGACGCCGTCTCTACCATGAAGGACGGCGACATCCTGCTCCTGGAAAACACCCGCTTCCACAAGGGCGAGGAGAAGAACGACCCCGACTTCACCAAGGCCCTCGCCGCCAATGGCGACATCTATGTCAACGATGCCTTCTCTGCAGCCCACCGTGCGCACGCCTCGACCGAAGGGCTCGCCCATCTGCTGCCGGCCTATGCCGGACGCACCATGGAGGCGGAACTGCAGGCGCTGGAAAAAGGCTTGGGCAACCCCGCCCGCCCGGTGGTCGCCATCGTCGGCGGCGCCAAGGTTTCGAGCAAACTCGACCTCCTGATGAACCTGGTGAAAAAGGTCGACGCGCTGGTGATCGGCGGCGGCATGGCAAACACCTTCCTCGCCGCCCGCGGCGAAAGCGTCGGCAAGTCGCTCTGCGAGCACGATCTGGCGGGGACGGCGCGCCAGATCATGATCGAGGCGGCCAGCGCCGGCTGCGCCATTATCCTGCCCTCCGATGGGGTCGTCGCCCGCGAATTCAAGGCCGGCGCGGCTAACGAGACGGTGGTGATCAACGCTGTGCCCGATGACGCGATGATCCTCGATGTCGGCCCAAAAACGGTCGAGGCTGTGAACCAGTGGATCGATCGCGCCGCTACCCTGGTGTGGAACGGGCCGCTCGGTGCGTTCGAGATCGAGCCTTTCGACACCGCGACCGTTGCCGCGGCCAGGCACGCAGCGGAGCGCACCCGCGAGGGCAAGCTCGTCTCTGTGGCCGGCGGAGGCGATACGGTCTCGGCGCTGAACCACGCGGGCGCGGCCGACGATTTCACCTATGTTTCCACCGCCGGCGGCGCTTTCCTTGAATGGATGGAGGGCAAGGATCTGCCGGGAGTGGAGGTTCTGAAGGCGTAGAGCACTTTGCAGCCAGGTGGACCGCTTGGCGTCGCACAAATGCGGTCAATAGCCAGACGGGTCGGAGTGTCCCCGAATGCATTCGGCTTCTTCTCGAGGCGGATGAAACACTTCCACACCGCAAGTGATATCTTTCAATCGATTCAGGTTTTTGCTGGCATTCCATCGCAAAAAATCTTCTGATAATCGCCCGGGCAGACAATCAGGAGAGTGATGGGATGAACAAGGAAATGGCCGCGCAGGCCGCAAACAAGGACGGCTTCATTGCAGCGCTCGATCAGTCGGGCGGCTCTACACCGAAAGCGCTCAAGCTTTATGGCGTCGATGAAAGCGCGTGGTCGAATGAAGCGGAGATGTTCGACCTCGTTCACCAGATGCGCACGCGGATCATCAAATCACCTGCCTTCACCGGCGACAAGGTCATGGGCGCGATCCTGTTCGAGCAGACCATGGATCGCGACATCGACGGCACGCCGACGGCGCAATATCTATGGGATAAGCGCGGCGTGGTGCCGTTCCTGAAAGTCGACAAGGGGCTGGCGGACGCGAAGGACGGCGTCAGGCTGATGAAGCCCATGCCGGATCTCGACGCGCTCCTGAACCGCGCCGTCGCGAAGGGAATTTTCGGCACCAAGATGCGGTCGGTGATCGATGCGGCGAACGCGAAAGGCATCGCCGCTGTCGTTGACCAGCAGTTCGAAGTCGCCAAGCAGATCCTGGCGCACGGCCTCGTCCCGATCATCGAGCCGGAAGTCACGATTTCGATCCCGGACAAGGCGGAAGCGGAGGACATCCTGCTTGAGGAAATCACGAAGCAGCTCGACGGCGTGCCGGCCGGCAAGCAGATCATGCTGAAGTTGACGCTGCCGACGAAAGCGAACCTCTACAAGCCGCTGATCGACGATCCGCGCGTTATGCGCGTGGTCGCGCTCTCCGGTGGCTATTCACGCGACGAAGCGAATGAAAAACTCGCGCAGAACAAGGGCATGATCGCGAGCTTTTCGCGCGCATTGACCGAGGGTCTGTCGGCGGACCAGAGCGATCAACAATTCAACGCCGCGCTGGCTTCGGCGATCGACAGCATTTTCGAAGCATCCCGCGCCAACTGAAGGGCACCCTGCTTCGGCTCAAGGGGAACGACAGCGCCAATGTCGCGGCTCGCCACCCTCCTCACTTGGCTCGCCTTTCCGGTCTATGTCTGGCAGGGGCTCGGCGTGCGCCGGCGCACGGAGCGCATGTATCCCGCCAAGGGTCCCGTACTGCACGCCATTCCGGGCGACGCGCCTGCGATATCGCTACTGGTGCTCGGCGATTCTTCGGCCGCCTCGGTCGGCATCGGCCATTCCGAGAACGGCCTTGCCGCGCAGCTTGCGCTGATCCTGTCGCGGCGGACCGGCCGCGCCGTGCGCTGGCGCGCGGCGGGCTTCAATTCCGCCACGTCCGGGCAGGTCCGCGATCATGTCCTGCCCAATCTTTCCGCCGACCCCTGGACCCATATCGTGCTGTCCATCGGCACCAACGACACCAAGAATTTCCATTCCGTGCCGCGCTTCAAGAGGGAGTTCGGTGGTCTTCTCTACGCGCTCCGCGCCAAATGGCCGGAGGCCCGCGTCGTGTGGTCGCCGGTGGTCGAGTTCACTCGCGTCCCGGCGCTGCCGCCGCTGCTCGGGCGCATACTGGAAATCCGGGCGAGTGCGATCAACCGCATGGGCGAGCGCCTCTGCCTGGAGCGCGGCGCGGTGCCGGCGGCGCGCCTGCCGATCCTCGATCCTCAGCTTGGGTTTTCGACCGACGGCTTCCACGCCTCGGAAGCGGGCTACCGCGCCTGGGCCGAGCATCTGGCCGACCTCGTGCTCGGCGAAGTTGACGATTCAGTTAAAGCCGCATGATCTTGTCCGAAAGGTCTGCAACTTTGCGGGATCATGCTTTACTGCCCGTGACTTAGAAGTACCGTCAGCGAGATCGCTCCCAGCGCGACGACCGCCAGCTTCCAGAAATCACGCCGATGCCGCAGGCCCGGAAGGCCGAGCGGCTTGATGATCTGGATGACCATCATGGCGACGATAACGAGCGATAGAGCCTTGGACATGCGGCCTTTGAGCAGGAACGGCGCGCGCTGTCAAAGCACCGGCTAACCCATTAGTCAGATGGACGCACGGGTCGGCGATTAGCTAGGGTGCGTTGAGATTCAGGTCAGGCCGAGCCGAAAATGGTGGATTTCGAGAACCGGAGCGGAGCGTACATTTGGGTACGTGAGCACCGGAAGCGCAGAAAGCCGCCATTTGCAGGCCGGCATCACCTGAATATCAACATACCCTAGGGAGGGCGGCGGCATGGCTTCGCGCTATCACGAAGTTTACGACAACTGGAAGCGCGACCCCGAAGGCTTTTGGGCCGAAGCCGCGCGCGAGATCGACTGGTTCAAGCCGTGGGACGCGGTCTTCGATCCGAAGTCCGGCCCATACGGACGCTGGTTTCCCGGCGCCGAGTGCAACACCTGCCACAATGCGGTCGACCGCCATGCTGACGGCGAAAGGGCCGGGCAGCTCGCTCTCGTCCACGACAGCGCCTATTCGGGCGAGCGCAGAAAATTCACCTATGCCGAGCTCAAGGCGGAAGTGGTTGCGCTGGCGGCGGTGCTGAAGGACCGCGGCTTCGAAAAGGGCGACCGCGTCATCATCTATATGCCGATGGTTCCGGAGGCGGTGTTCGCCATGCTCGCCTGCGCCCGTATCGGCGCGATCCACTCCGTCGTCTTCGGCGGCTTCGCCGCCAAGGAGCTGGCGACCCGCATCGACGACGCTACGCCGAAGCTGATCATCTCGGCTTCCTGCGGTATCGAGCCGGGGCGGGTCATCGCCTACAAACCGCTGCTCGACCAGGCGATCGAATTCGCCCGCCACAAGCCCGAGGGCTGCATCATCCTGCAGCGCCCGCAGCTGACCTGCGAACTGACCCCCGGCCGCGACATGGGCTATGCGGAAAGCGTGGCCGCCACCAAGGCTGCGGCGCGAAAAGTGCCTTGCGTTCCGGTCCTCGCCACCGACCCGCTCTACATCCTCTACACCTCCGGCACCACCGGCCAGCCAAAGGGCGTGGTGCGCGACAATGGCGGCCATATGGTCGCGCTGAAATGGTCGATGGAAAACGAGTTCGGCGTGAAGCCGGGCGAGACATTCTGGGCGGCCTCCGATGTCGGCTGGGTAGTCGGGCACTCCTACATCGTCTATGCGCCGCTGCTCGCCGGCTGCACGACCATTCTATATGAGGGCAAGCCGGTCGGCACACCCGATGCCGGCGCGTTCTGGCGGGTGATATCCGAGCACGGCGCGGTCGCGCTATTCACTGCGCCGACCGCCTTCCGCGCCATCAAGGGCCAGGATCCGAAGGGCGAGTTCGTGCCGAACTACGATCTGTCGAAGTTCCGCACCTTGTTCCTCGCTGGCGAGCGCGCCGACCCCGAGACGGTCAAATGGGCCGAGCAGAAGCTCGGCGTGCCGGTGATCGACCATTGGTGGCAGACCGAGACCGGCGGGCCGATCAGCCAGAACCCGGTCGGGCTGGGGCAGCTTCCGGTCAAATACGGCTCGCCCGGCGTACCGATGCCCGGCTACGACGTGCGGATTCTCGACGATGCCGGCCACGCAGTTCCCCGCGGAACGCTCGGCAATGTGGTGATCAAGCTACCGCTGCCGCCCGGCTGCCTGCCGACGCTTTGGAACGCCGACCGGCGCTTCCACGATGCCTATCTCGCCGAGTTTCCCGGCTTCTACAAAACCGCCGATGCCGGCTATATCGACGGGGACGGCTACCTCTTCATCATGGCGCGCACCGACGACATCATCAATGTCGCAGGACACCGTCTGTCGACCGGAGCCATGGAGGAGGTGCTGGCCGAGCATCCGGACGTCGCCGAATGCGCGGTGTTGGGTATAGCCGACACCATGAAGGGCCAGGTTCCCTGTGGCTTCGTCGTACTTAATTCGGGCGTCGCGCGCGATGCGGCGGTAATCGAGAAGGAGATCGTCCAGCTCGTGCGCTATCGCATTGGGCCGGTAGCCGCCTTCAAGACGGTGGTGACCATCAAGCGACTGCCCAAGACGCGCTCTGGCAAGATCCTGCGCGCGACGATACAGAAGATCGCCGACGGCGAAGCTTGGACCATGCCCGCCACCATCGACGACCCGGCGATCCTCGACGAGATCGCGCAGGCGCTGAAGGAGAAACGCATCGGAGGATAGCGCCAGGCACGCAACTCCCGGACGTTTTCATCTTGCAGTAGCGACTCAGCTAGTAACTCGGAAACCGCGCCAGACCCAAAGAGCCGTCTTTACTATCGCCACCGCGAACAACCCAAAAATATACAACAAAATTGGCCCAAGGGGGAACAGAAACCAATTATAGTAGAGGCTCCACCAGAACCAAGTCCAGCCCTCTTCAACACCGGGCGTGTCCCCAAGCACCCCTTGAGTTTCCATTCCATCCGCAAGAAAGTAAACAAGAAGGCCGACAACCCAGATCACTGAAGCGATCACCCAAAGGCGAAGGAGGCCGCGCTTCCATCTGATCTGCATCGCGTTGGTCCCGCATAGTCGAAATCAGAGTTTAGGTCCAAAAACCTGTCCTCAGCAAGGAAATAGGAGTTCGGGCGGAGATACGATAACGGTTTAAAATCGCTGAATCTTCAAACTCAGAAACTACCATATTGCGCCCGCATATCACACGCTCCAAATTGCTCGGGATAGCTGAACAGCGGCGTGAGGCAATCCCATGGTGCGGAACTGGATCGTCAGGTTTTGGCTGTCCTTCTCGACGACCGGGCTGCTGCTCGGCACACTGTTCTTTGCCGCGTCGCTGACGCCGACCCTCCTGCCGCGCAACTATCTGACCCAAGGCGTGCTATCGGGATGCAGCCTGGCCGTCGGCTATGGCATCGGCGTATTCCTGCACTGGCTTTGGCAATATATGGAGCTGCCTGAGCCCAGGGCCCGCATCAGGCGAAACACCAAGCTCGTCGCCGCACTCGCCTGCGCCGTTGTCGGCATCGTCTTCCTGTGGCGGGCGACGGAATGGCAGAACTCGGTCCGCGGCGTCATGGGAATGGATCCTGTCGACACCGCCCACCCGCTCGAAGTCGGCCTGATCGCGCTCGCGACCTTCGTCGTCCTCATCGCGCTGGCGCGGCTGTTCCGGCTGACGCTCGTCTACATATCCGAAAAGCTCAACAAATTCGTGCCGAGGCGCGTTTCCTATGTCATCGGCAGCACCGTTGCGATCCTGCTGTTCTGGTCGATCGCCGACGGAATCCTTTTCCGATACGCGCTGCGCGCCGCCGACAGCTCGTTCCGGACGCTCGATGCCCTGTTGGAACCCACGACGCAGCAACCGTCGGACCCGACCAAGACCGGCAGCGCCGCATCGCTGGTCCGCTGGGACGAACTCGGCAGGAGGGGGCGCGAATTCGTCGCGACAGGACCGACGCGCGCGGAGTTGAGCGCTTTCCTCGGCC
This sequence comes from Allomesorhizobium camelthorni, assembly GCF_011045125.1. Classification (GTDB taxonomy): domain Bacteria; phylum Pseudomonadota; class Alphaproteobacteria; order Rhizobiales; family Rhizobiaceae; genus Allomesorhizobium; species Allomesorhizobium camelthorni. The sequence continues at coordinate 79,440 of NZ_JAAKZF010000012.1, forward strand.
GGGATGCGCTGGAGCCCGTCCGCGTCTATGTCGGCCTGCAATCGGCCGAAACCCCGCAGGAGCGAGCAAAGCTTGCCCTGGAAGAGCTCAAGCGCACCGGCGGGTTCGAGCGCTCGGTGCTTCTCGTCATCATGCCGACCGGCACCGGCTGGATCGACCCCGCGGCCATGGACCCGGTGGAGTATCTCCATGGCGGCGACATAGCCAGCGTCGCCATCCAGTATTCCTACCTCGCAAGCTGGCTGTCGCTGCTGGTCGAACCCGGTTACGGCGGCGAGGCCGCCCGCGCCCTGTTCTCGGAGGTTTACGGCTACTGGACGACGCTGCCCAAGGACAGCCGCCCTCGCCTCTATCTCTACGGCCTCAGCCTCGGCGCGCTGAGTTCGGAGCTGTCGACCGAACTGTTCGAGGTGCTCGGCGATCCCTACCATGGCGCGCTTTGGAGCGGCCCGCCATTCCAGAGCAGCGGCTGGCGCTCGATCACCAATCGCCGCAATCCGGGCTCGCCGGAATGGCTGCCCCGCTTTCGCGACGGCTCCTTCGTTCGCTTCACCAGCCAGCAAAACGCCCTCGGCATTCCTGGCGCCAAGTGGGGGCCGCTGCGCATCGTATATCTGCAATACGCCAGCGACCCGATCACCTTCTTCGACTACCACTCGCTCTACCGCGAGCCCGACTGGATGAAAGCGCCGCGCGGACCCGACGTTTCGCCGGAGCTGCGCTGGTATCCGGTGGTCACCTTTCTGCAGCTCGCGCTCGACATGGCGATGGGCACGACCACGCCCATGGGATACGGCCATGTCTATGCGCCCGAACACCATGTCGACGCCTGGATGGAAGTGACCGGCGTACAGGGCTGGACGCCTGAGGATGTCGAGCGGCTGAAGGCGACGCTGGCGGTGCGGTAGCGAACGCCGTCGCAACCTGCAATTTTATTCCGCTGACCGGCCTGTCCTGAGAACGGCGTTCCGCAAGCGGCGGAACTCCTCGAAGCCCCGGCCTTGTTCGCCGCCGCCGCTGTCCTAGATTGCAGCGTCATCTCCCCGCGGCGAAGAATCCCCGCAAGACCAACGGAAAACGCACATGAACTGGCTCAAATCGCTCATCGTCGCAAGCGCCATCCAGGCGCTCGCCATCCTGCCCGGCAATGCCGGCGCCAATCTCGACGCCATCAAGGCCGCCGGCGTCCTCAAGATCGGCACCGAGGGCACCTATGCCCCGTTCACCTATCATGACCAGAGCGGCAAGCTGGTCGGCTTCGACGTGGAGATCGGCGAGGAGATCGCCAAGCGGCTCGGCGTGAAGGCTGAATTCCTCGAAGGCAAATGGGACGGCCTCATCGCCGGCCTTGATGCCAACCGCTACGATGCAGTCATCAACCAGGTCGGCATCACCGAGGAGCGCAAGGCGAAATACGACTTCTCCGACCCTTATATCGCCTCCAAGGCCGCGCTGATCGTCCGCGAGGACAATGCCGAGATCAAAGGTTTTGCCGACCTCACCGGCAAGAGGGCGGCGCAGTCGCTGACCAGCAATTACGGAAAGATAGCGGAACAAGCGGGCGCCGAGCTCATCGGCACTGATGGCTTCGACCAGTCGATCGCGCTCGTCGTACAGGGCCGCGCCGACGCCACCATTAACGACAGCCTGTCCTTCCTCGACTTCAAGAAGAAGCAGCCCAATGCGCCGGTGAAGATCGCCGCGACAGAGGACGAGGCGGCCTATTCGGGCGTCATCGTCCGCAAGGGCGATCCCGAACTCGTGGCCGCGATCAACGAGGCTCTCAAAGCCATGAAGGCTGACGGCACGTACCAGAAGATTGCCGAGAAGTATTTCGGCCAGGACGTTTCGCAGTAAGGTTCGGGTCTGCCAGGCGGCCCTCTTCCCGTGCGGTGTCATGAACTCTGAGCGTGCTGCTTATCGGCATCTGCACCGAGGGAAGAGTGCATTGATTGGCGCCGTGCTCGTCATTCCGGGGCCGCGGAGCGGAACCCGGAATCCAGAGCGTCGGCCCTGAAGGAACGAGATGCATCCGATGCGATCGGAACGAGATCGGACGCTTTCGGACAACTGGACGAGGACCAGCGTGCTGGATTCCGGGTTCCGCTCCGCGGCCCCGGAATGACGATGACCTGAGATGAAGTTGTGAAAGACAATGCCACCCGCATCTGCGTTTTGCCGGCTCGCCTGCTAGGCTGACGGCGTTTCAGTTTCAAAGACCGACGGGAGCCCCCCTTGCCGCACTGGCTGCAATTGATGCTCGATTCGCTCGGCCCGCTTCTGTGGGCCGGTCTTATTTTCACCATCCCGCTGACGCTGCTGTCCTTCGTTCTAGGCCTCGGCCTCGGACTGGTCTCTGCGCTCATCCGCCTGTTCGGGCCGAGACCACTGGCGGCAGTCGTTCGCTTCTATGTCTGGATCATCCGAGGCACGCCGCTGCTGGTCCAGCTTTTCCTCATCTTCTACGGCCTGCCCTCGATCGGCATCGTGCTCGATGCATTCCCGGCCGCGCTCATCGGCTTCACCTTGAACATCGGCGCCTACACTTCCGAGATCATCCGCGCGGCGATCTCGTCGGTCGCGAAGGGTCAGTGGGAGGCGTCCTTCTCGATCGGCATGTCGTGGGGCCAGACCATGCGCCGCACCATCCTGCCGCAGGCCGCCCGCGTCGCCGTTCCGCCGCTGTCGAACACCTTCATCTCGCTGGTCAAGGATACCTCGCTCGCCGCCGCCATCACCGTGCCCGAACTGTTCCAGGCGGCCCAGCGCATCGTCGCAACCACCTACGAGCCGCTGATCCTCTACGTCCAGGCGGCGATCATCTATCTCGCCATCAGCTCGGTGCTTTCGGCGTTGCAGGCGCGGCTGGAGGTACGTCTCGGCCGCTATGGCGGCTTCATGGAGGCGCGCTCGTGATCGAACTCTCGCATATCGAGAAGAAGTTCGGCGACCACACAGTGCTGAACGACGTCACCGTCACCTTCGCGGAGGGCAGCGTCACCGCGCTTGTCGGTCCGTCGGGCGGCGGCAAGTCGACACTGCTGCGATGCATCAACCTTCTGGAGATTCCGACTTCGGGCCGCGTCCGGATCGGCGACGATGCCATCGATTTCCATCCCGGCGACAAGGTCGGCTGGACCGCGATTCAGCGGCTGCGCCGGCAGACCGGCATGGTCTTCCAGAACTTCCAGCTTTTCCCCCACCGCACCGCCATCGACAACGTCTCGGAGGCGCTGACGACGGTGCTAAAATGGCCCAGGGAGCGGGCGTTGCTGCGCGCGCGAGAACTGCTTGAAAAAGTCGGACTGGCGCACAAGGCCGAGGCCTGGCCGGCAACGCTGTCAGGCGGCCAGCAGCAGCGCGTGGCGATCGCACGGGCGCTCGCGCCCTCGCCAAGGGTGCTGCTTTGCGACGAGCCGACCTCGGCGCTCGATCCCGAACTGTCGGGCGAGGTGGTGGAGGTGCTCGCCCAGCTCGCGCGCGAAGGCACCACGATGGTTATTGCCACGCACGATCTGCGCCTCGCCTCCACAATCGCGCAGGAAGCGATCTTCCTCGACGCCGGCGTGGTCGTCGAGAAAGGTCTGGCTCGCGACATTTTCACCAATCCCGAGCGCCAGCGCACCAAGCGCTTCATCGCGACGCTGACCCAGAGGCCCGCCGAGCAGGAAGGCAGCGGTATCTGAGAGGCCGGCAGCTCTGTCGGTCGCCCCTGTCCGGAGCCGGGCTTGCCCGCTATAAGGGCGGCGATCAGGAGAGAACGATATGGCGCTCGAGGGCAAGACGGCGATCGTAACGGGCGGCGGCGGAGGCATCGGCTTTGCCATTGCCCAGCGTTTCCTGCGCGACGGCTGCAAGGTGATGGTTGCGGATATCGACCAGGAAAAGGGCGAGAAGGCCGAGCGCGATCTCGCCAAGCTCGGCGAGGTGCAGTTCGTCAAGGCCGACATCGGCAAGCGGCTCGACATCCACAATCTCGTGGCGGCGACCATCGATGCCTTTGGTGACATCGACATCCTCGTCAACAACGCGGCGATCGTCCACGGGGCAGATTTTCTCGACCTCAAGGAAGCCGATTTCGACCGGGTGCTGCGCGTCAATCTCAAAGGCTCCTTCCTCGCCGGCCAAGCGGTCGCCCGCTACATGGTCGACAAGGTCAAGGCCGGCGGCGCGGCCGGATCGATCGTCAACATGTCCTCGGTCAATGCGGTTTTCGCCATTGCCGAACAACTCGCCTATTCGGTCTCGAAAGGCGGCGTCAACCAGCTCACCAAGGCCATGGCGCTGTCGCTGGCCCCTTACGGCATAAGGGTGAACGCGATCGGCCCTGGCTCGATCATGACCGACATGCTGGCCGCCACCAACTCCGATCCGGCGGCTACAAAGCGCCTGCTTTCGCGCACGCCGCTCGGCCGCCTGGGCGAGCCGTCGGAGATCGCCGCCATCGCTGCTTTCCTGGCTTCGGAGGACGCCAGCTACATCACCGGACAGACGATTTACGCCGATGGCGGGCGGTTGCCGCTGAATTATACGGTCGCAGTGCCGGAAACCTGATTTGGCGTCGCTGCTCCTGACAGACTGCTGTCAGTAGGGGTGTGCGATAGTGTCTCCATCAAAACAAGGAGGCACCGCCATGAACATCACGCCGAACATCTTCCGCGCCATCAGGCACTATGCCGGCAAGGTTCAGACCATGCGCGACGAAGTCCGCACCGAGCGGCTTCTCAACTCGCTGCCGGCATCCGTCCGCAAGGACATCGGCTGGCCGGACAATTACGCGATTCGCCGCTCCCGTCGCGGCTGAACCGGCAAGCCGGAACTTCCGGCAGGACAGAAGGTTCTGCCGGAAGTTCGAAATGGAAGGAGGCCGACAATGTCCGCTGCAAAAACCATAGGGTTCATCTTCATCGACGGGTTCGCGGACTGGGAGTATGGCCTCCTGTCGGCATCAGCGGTCGAGTGGTTCGGCGCGCGCGCGGTTTCGCTCTCGCCCGGCGGCTCGCCGCGGAAGTCGATGAGCGGCTTCCATCTGACGCCGGATCGCAGCTTCGAAGTTGCGGAAAACGCCGATCTCGACGCCGTGGCCGTCATTGGATCGGACCACTGGGCTTCCAGCTCACATCCCGATCCGTCACCCTTGTTGAAGGCCGTGGCGGCGCGCGGCGGCGTTGTCGGCGGCATTTGCGCAGGCACGCTGGCGCTGGCCCGCTCTGGCCTGTTCGAAGCTGCCAGGCACACCAGCAATGGCCGCGACTGGATCTTGATGCACGAGCCCGACTATGCCGGCTCGGCGCATTACCAGGACGTGCCGCACGCGGTCGCAGATGGCAGGACCGTATCTGCCCCCGGCTCCGCGCCAGGCACGTTCGCGCTTGCATTCATGAATGCGCTCTATCCAGAGCAGGAAGGGCGGCTCGCCGAAATGAGGACGCTCTTCGCCAAGGAATTCACCGGCGCGCCGGCCCGAGCCTCCTGACAATATGCTGTCAGGAGCTCCGTGCCATGGTGATCGGACCGATCGAGGGAGAAGACATATGAACGCTCATGTACCTGCCCACGCCGCCGTCTGGTTCGAGGTCCCGGTGACCGACATGGAGCGCGCCCGCGCATTCTACGGCGCCGTTCTTCAAAACGAGCTTTCGCTGAACGAGGATGGCCCCAATCCGATGGCGATGTTTGCCGCGAAGGACCGCAACTCGGTCGCCGGCCACGTCTATCCCGGCAAGCCCGCGGCTGCTGGAACAGGCCCGACCATCCATCTTTCCGTGGCTGCGCCGATCGAAGCGGCAATGGAGCGCGTGACCAGAAATGGCGGGCAGGTCGTTTCGCCGGTCATCGAGATCCCCGCCGGGCGTTTCGCATACTGCCTCGACCCGGACGGCAACAGTTTTGGCTTGTTTGTGCAGTAGAGCTATAGATGAAAGACTAGAGCATCGTGCCGAAAAGTAGATACCGGTTTTCGGCAAAAACGATGCGAAAACAAAAAGCTAGAGCGAGATGCCTGATTCCCAAATCGGGTGGCTTACTCTAGAGATCGGCAGGAAGACGATGCGGCGCGCAGACAGACTGTTCCAGATCGTCCAGCATTTTCGCGGTGGCCGGCTCGTCACCGCGCAGAAACTCGGCCAGTGGCTCGAGGTTTCGGAACGAACGATCTACCGAGACATCGCCGATCTCCAGTCGACCGGCGTCCCGATCGATGGCGAAGCCGGCGTCGGTTACATTATGAGAGAGGGTTTCGACCTTCCACCGCTGATGTTCACACGCGACGAGATAGTGGCGCTGGTCGCCGGCGCCCGCATGGTCCGGGCCTTCGGCGGGGCGGCGATGGCGCGAGCCGCAGACGAGGCGCTGGTCAAGATCGGCGCTGTCCTGCCCGACGCCGAAAAGGACCGCATCGCCCGCACCGAGATCCACACGCCGATGTGGGTGGTCAGCGACGCCGACCGCGTAAACATCGATCTGATCGAGCGCGCGGTCGAGAAGCGCCAGGTGCTGAAGCTGGATTACCGTGACGAGGCGGGGCGCAGTTCGGTGCGCGATGTCCGCCCGCTTGGCCTGTGGTTCTGGGGCAAGGTCTGGACGCTGGTGGCGTGGTGCGAGATGCGCAATGATTTCCGCGCCTTCCGCATCGACCGGATCGCCACGGTGAACCCCGCCGACCGCACCTTCAAGCCCGAGCGCGGCAAGACGCTCACCGATTTCTACCGCACCATGGAGCGCGGCGGAGATACGCCGGACCGGGCGGCCCAGACTTGATTTCCCAAAAGAGAGGTCAATCGTCTTCGCTATTTGTCTCGACTAAGCTTTCATCGTGATAATTATCGAGCGACAGATCGAGTCCCAACGCCGCCATCTTCGCGAGCATCGTCGAGGGGTAAGTTTCACCCGCCTGATCTCCCAAATAGAACCCAACAAAGAATTCACTCCGGCCGCCTTCCTCCCTAAGCCGCGTCAAGAAGGCTTGGTAGGGGATTAGTCCATCCAACACCTGGTCAAGTTCTTCCGCTAGTTCCTGGGGCGGCATGCGCCCTTCGCAAACGTTCGCATACCAATAGGTTTGGCGGAATACGCCCGCAATTGGAGTGCCTTTGGGAGTTGTGCGGGGTTCACCAGCTTTCCAGGCGCGCTTGGGCTCCATTTGAAGAGCGGTCGTGATTTCGTCTGGGTCCATTGATGGATGGATGAGGCGAAGGCTCACTCTATAGCGGCTGACGCCCATGAATTTTGCTGCTCCAGCGTAGAATGTCGGTGTTCAGTGCAGGCTCGTTTGTCTGCCTGTTCTACTCGTCTTCCTCGGCATCCTTCGACTTCAGCGCCGTCAGCTTGGCGAACACGGCGTCGGCGTCGAGCTCCTTGTCCTCGTCCTTGGGCTTTTCCGTCTCCGGCGTCAGCCGCTCGGTCATCGAGGCCGGCAGCAGCGTGTCGCCCGCCGGAGCCGCCGGCTGCCTGCCATGCGATGCGCGCTGCACCTCGATGTCGAGGTCGATCTGCGAGCAGAGGCCGAGCGTCACCGGATCCATCGGCACCAGACTGGAGGAATTCCAGTGCTTGCGCTCGCGGATCTGGTCGATTGTCGACTTGGTCGTGCCGACCAGCCGCGAGATCTGTGCGTCCTTCAGCTCCGGGTGGTTCTTAACCAGCCAGAGGATTGCGTTGGGGCGATCCTGGCGCTTGGACAGCGGCGTGTAGCGTGGGCCCTTGCGCTTCGATTCCGGCACGCGGACCTTCGGGTCGAGCAGTTTCAGCCGATGGCTGGGATCGGCGACGGCCTTGGCGATCTCCTCGCGGCTGAGCTGGCCGGTCATGATCGGATCCATGCCCTTGATCCCCTGCGCCGATTCGCCGTCGGCGATCGCCTTCACCTCGAGCGGATGCAGGCTGCAGAACTGCGCGATCTGCTCGAAAGACAGCGCGGTGTTGTCGACCAGCCAGACAGCGGTCGCCTTCGGCATCAGAAGCGTATTGGCCATCAGATAATATCCTCTCGTTCGCCCGCGTCCCGTGCGCGGGCGGTGGTCAGACCACCGAAAATGGGAAATTCGAGGCGTATATAACGCTGTTTCCGGCCGGGGGCAAGAAATCTTCGCCGGGGGACAGGCTGTCATGGAACCGTCGTGGAAGCGTCATCCCATTGAAATATCGGGCGCTCAAAGCAAGACCGCACCCTATCGAACAGGAGAGGTCTTCGATGCCCCGCCATTCCCGTCTTTTTGCCCTTACCGCCGCACTCGCGGCCTCCGTCGCGATGCCTGCCCATGCCGAGATGATGTTCAACCGGATCGCCACTTTCGCCGTCGCCGACAATCTGCCGGCCGATGCCGACAGGACCAGGCCGACCTCCTCCGAAATCATCGCGGCCAGCGAGGACGGCATGACGCTGGTCTATTCCGATAGCCCGCTCGGAGCCGTCGGCTTCATCGACATCACCGATCCCAAGGCGCCAAAACCGGCAGGCATGCTCAAGATCGAGGGCGAGCCAACCTCGGTCGTCGTTTCAGGCGCGAAAGCGCTGGCCGGCGTCAACACGTCCGAGAGCTATGCAAATCCCTCCGGCAACCTTGCCGTCATCGATCTCGCCTCGAAAGCCATCGAGAGCACTTGCGATCTCGGCGGCCAGCCCGATTCGCTTGCATTGAGCAAAGACGGAAAATTCCTGGCCGTCGCTATCGAAAACGAGCGCGACGAGGAGCTGAACGACGGCGAAATCCCGCAAATGCCGGCTGGCGACCTGAAGATATTCACGCTCGCCGCCGGCGTGCCTGACTGCGCGACGATGAAGACCGTGACGCTCACCGGCATGGCGGAAGTGGCCGGCGACGACCCGGAGCCGGAGTTCGTCGCCTTCAACGATGCGGGCGAGGTCGCGGTAACGCTGCAGGAAAACAACCACATTGCTGTCGTGGACGCAGCCACAGGCCAGGTCACCACGCATTTCTCGGCGGGTTCCACCTCGCTCGAGAACATCGACACCAAGAAGGACGGCGCGCTGAACTTCACCGGCAAGGCCGAAAATGTCGCCCGCGAGCCCGACGCCGTGAAATGGCTCGACAATGACCGCCTCGTCGTCGCCAACGAGGGCGACTACAAGGGCGGTTCGCGCGGCTTCACCATCTTTTCCAAGACCGGCGAGGTCCTGTTCGAAGCCGGCAACGAGCTTGATCACGCCGCTGCCAATGTCGGCCACTATCCGGAAGCCCGCAACAAGAAGGGCGTAGAGCCGGAAGGCCTGGAGACCGGTAAGTTCGGCGACGAGCAGCTATTCTTCGTGGCGCTGGAGCGCGCCTCGCTGATAGGCGTCTACAAGGACGCGGGTGCGGCCCCGGAACTGCTCCAGCTTCTGCCTTCGGGCGTCGGCCCGGAAGGTCTGGTCGCCATCCCCTCGCGCGACCTGCTGGTCACTGCCAATGAGGCGGACCTTGTCGAGGATGGCCTCGCCCGCTCGCATGTCATGATCTACCAGCGCGCCGATGGCCCAGCCGCATATCCGCAGATCATGGCGGCGCTGACTGATGAGGGGACGCCGCTCGGCTGGGGCGCCCTATCGGGCCTAGCCGCCGACCCGAAGGGTGCCGGCCAGCTCTATGCCGTCTCGGATTCGGTCTATCGCTCCGCGCCCTCGATTTTCACCGTCGACACGACGCAGACCCCGGCGCTGATCACGGCAAAGACGATCGTCACCCGCGACGGCATGCCGGCCCAAAAACTCGACCTCGAAGGCATCGCACCAGATGGCGAGGGCGGCTTCTGGCTGGCCTCGGAAGGCAATTCCGGCAAGCTGACGCCGCACGGCATCATCCGCGTCAACGACAAGGGCGAGATCAAGCAGGAGATTGCCTTCCCGGCGGAACTTCTGGCTCATGAAATCCGCTTCGGCCTGGAAGGCATCACCACGGTTGGTGAAGGCGACGACCTCATGCTGGTGATGGCGATGCAGCGCGAGTGGAAGGACGATCCCAAGGGCCAGGTCAAGCTTGTCGCCTACAAGCCGAAGGCCAAGGAATGGTCGGCCGTGCGCTATCCGCTCGAGGCGGCCGGCGAGGGCTGGATCGGCCTCTCGGAAATCACCGCGCACAACGGCAAGCTCTACATCGTCGAGCGTGACAATCTGATCGGCGCGGACGCCAAGGTGAAGCGCATCTACAGCGTGGCGCTCGACACGTTCAAGCCGGCAGCGCTCGGCGGCGAACCGCCGCTGGTCGAGAAGACGCTGGTGCGCGACCTGATCGGGGACCTGCGGACCGCCGCCAACGGCTATGTCCTCGACAAGGTCGAGGGCTTCGCTATCGACGCCGGTGGCGAGGCTTTCGTCGTCACCGACAATGACGGCGTCGACGATTCGTCCGGCGAAACCCTGTTCATCCGCCTCGGCAATATCGAGGCTGTCAACTGAAGCTTGGACTCCAGAAAGAAGGCCCTGGCTGTGTCCGGGGCCTTCTTACGCAACGTCGAGCACGATCTTGCCGATATGCTCGCCCTCTTCCATCCGTTCATGCGCCCGCCACGCTTCCCTGAGCGGGAATATCATGTCCATGACAGGAACCACCCGCCGCGCCGCCAGCAGCGGCCAGACCTGGGCCTCGAGCGCCGCCGCGATCTGCCCCTTGAACTCGACTGTGCGCGGCCGGAGCGTCGAGCCGGTGTGAATGAGCCGCTTGACCATCAGCTTGGAAAAGTCGGCGCTCGCCACCGCCCCGCCCTGCGTGGCGATCTGGACGATACGGCCTTCAACCGCCGCTGCGTCGTAGTTGCGGCCGACATAGTCGCCACCGACCATATCGAGAATGACGTTGGCGCCGCGCCCGTCCGTCGCCTCCTTCACGGCCGCGACGAAATCCTGCTCGCGGTAGTTGACCGCGCGGTCCGCGCCGAGCTTCAGGCAGGCTTCGCACTTTTCCGCCGAGCCGGCAGTCGTGATCACATAGGCGCCGAGGGCCGAGGCGAGCTGGATCGCCGTGGTGCCAATGCCCGACGAGCCGCCATGGACGAGCAGCGTTTCGCCGGCTTTCAGCCCGCCACGCTCGAACACATTGTGCCAGACCGTGAAGAAGGTTTCCGGCAGGGCGGCCGCCTCGGTCAGCGTGAAGCCCTGCGGCACGGGCAGCGCATTGCTTTCATGCACCTTGGCGTATTCGGCGTAGCCGCCGCCCGGCGTCAGCGCACAGACGGCATCGCCCAGCCGCCAGCGCCTCGCGCCTTCTCCGACGGCCACCACTTCGCCGGACACTTCGAGGCCGGGCAGGTCGGACGCGCCGGGCGGCGGCGGATACGCCCCCTTGCGCTGCTGCACGTCAGGACGATTGACCCCGGCGGCGCGCACGCGGATGAGGATCTCGCCTGCGCCGGGCTCCGGCACGTCGCGCTTTTCCGGCTTCAGCACCAGCGGTCCGCCGGGCTGCGAAATCGCGACCGCCGTCATCTTCGCCGGTATCTTGTCTCCATTGGCCATTCTCGGCATCCTCCCAGGCTCGGCCCGCCGCCCGCGGCGATTGCATCGCCGCCCTCCTCTTATGTAGTCTGTCGGCCGATCAGGCAAATTGGAGATGCGGCGATGGCGATCTTCGACGAAGAACCGAAAAAACCGGCGAGCCGGCACGAGATAGGCCAGGATCTCTCTCTGCTTTCCGCGTCCGAACTTTCCGAACGGATCGGCCTATTGCGCGACGAGATCGCCCGGCTGGAGGCCGAACTGAAAGCGAAGGGCGCTACCAAGAGCGCTGCGGAAGCGCTTTTCAGCCGCAGATAGTCGCACCGCTGCCGCCGGAACGCCTCAAAGGGCGGTATGTTCGGGGCTGATTCTCCTCCAGCCGGACCAGCGCATGTTCATGTTCGCCGCCTACCGACCGATCCTCTCGCTCCTGCGCGGCACCGCCTTTCTCCTGGCCGCATCTGGCCTGCACGGCCTGCTTCTGCCGTTGCGCGGCCAGGAGGAAGGTTTTTCGACGGCCGTTCTCGGCCTTTTGGGAACCGCTTGGGCGGGTGGCTTCGTCACCGGCTGCTTCTTTGCCCCGCGGCTCGTGCGGCGCGCTGGCCATGTCCGCGCCTTCGGCGCATTTGCGGCCTCGGGGGCGATTATAGCGCTAATGACGGGGCTGGTCATCGACGAGATCGCCTGGATCATCCTGCGTGCCTTTACAGGCTTCACGATGGCCGGCGCCTTCATGGTCATCGAAAGCTGGCTCAACGAGACGTCGACCAACGAGAATCGCGGCACGGTCTTTGGCCTCTATATGATGGTCACTTTTGCTTCGATCATGGCCGGACAGATGATCGTCGCGGTGGGGGACGTCAGATCGGCATCGCTGTTCATGGTCACAGGCATATTTTTCTGCCTGTCGCTCATTCCGACCGCCGTCTCGACCGCCGCAACTCCCAAGCCGCTGCAGGACGTCTCGCTCGATCTGAAGGGCCTTTACGCGAATTCGCCGGTCGCATCCGTCGCCTGCGTGCTCATCGGCATCGCCAATGGCGCGTGGGGCACACTGGGAGCGGTCTATGGCGCGCGCATCGGCATTTCGACCGCCGAGATCGCGCTGATGATGAGCCTCGTCGTCGTCGCGGGCGCCGCCATGCAATTGCCGGTCGGGCGTGTTTCCGACAAGACCGACCGCCGCTTCGTTCTCGCCGCCGCCTCGCTGGGATCGGCCATGTTCGGGCTGATGGTCTTCGTGGCGACGCCGCGCTCCGGCGCCTTCGTGATCGCGATGACCGCGTGCTACGGCGCGCTTGCCTACACGCTCTATTCGCTCGCCGTCGCCCACGCCAACGACCACGCCAAGCCCGAAGAGTTCGTCAAGGTTTCGGGAGGGCTGCTGCTGCTCTACGGCTTCGGGACCATGATCGGCCCGGTGATCGGCGCGCTGCTGATGGGTGCGATGCGGCCGGAAAGCGTGTTCCTGGCGACCGCGCTCGCCCATTTCTCGCTTGCGGGCTACACGGTGCTTCGCATCGGCCGCCGCGCACCGGTGCCGCTCGAGGATCGCGAAGCCTTCAAGACGCTGCCTTCCGAGCGTGGCGTCACACCGGAGGCGGTGCGCCTCGACCCGCGCACGCCGGCCGAACAAGACAGTTGAGATTCGGCGATTATTGCCTCACAAGAAGCGATGATCCTGACCGATGCGTTCATGGCCATTGCGGATTCCAACCGGCGTCATCTCCTGGAGGAGTTGCGCCGCGGACCCAAGACCGTCGGGCAACTGGCAGCCGGCCTGCCGGTTTCGCGGCCCGCCGTTTCACAGCATCTGAAAGTCCTGCTCGATGCCGGGCTGGTCAGCGCGCGCCCGGACGGAGCGCGCCGCGTCTACGCCGTTAGCGAGCACGGTTTTCTCAAGCTCAATATCTGGTTGGATCAGTTCTGGCAGGCTTGAACATCCCCCGAACTGGCGGACAAACCGCCTATCGTTGCCGAAGCCCAGAGGCTTCGAGCGCGCGAATAACAAAGGAAGATATCCCGGCGACACCGCGTACCGCCGGAAAGCTGGCCGCGCCTATATTGGCGCGCTGCCTTTAGCCTTAGTGCCTGGTCGGATTCGCCCTCAGTTTTTCAATCTCGTCCTTGAGCGCCAACTTGCGCCGCTTGAGGGTCACGATTTCCAGGTCGTCGACGGAAGGATGGGCCATGGCCTGGTCGATTTCGCGTTCGATATCACCGTGTTTCCGCTGCAGCTCTTCAAGATGGTTAGCAAGAGACATGATTGGTTCTCCCTTTCATGGTTTCCTCGGACAGTACGCGCCACGGAACGCGTCCACCGCTGGGCGCTCCATGACGGTACGATGACAGTTTGCCATCAGACGGTCTGGATGTCGAATACGCGTTGGTAGGATTTCCTGAATGACCGAAATGTGCTATGGGCTCCGCGCCGGGCGGCATCCGCTTCCGGACCCGCCCTGATTGGCGCAATTCGGGCGCCGGAATTCTACAGACGGTACATGATGTCGGACCAGGAACAAACCGAGATTCGTCTTGAGTTTGCGAAGCTTAAACAGGAACACGCGGACTTCGACGCTGCGATCAACGCCATGATCGCGACCTCCTGCGATCCGCTGCAGATCCAGCGCATGAAGAAGAAAAAGCTGATCCTGAAGGACAGGCTGTCCAAGCTCGAAGACAAGATAATCCCCGATATCATCGCCTGACTGGAGGAGCGGGGCGGCGGCGATCCTTGCGGCATGCCCGGATTTCCGTTATTCGCCACCCTTCAACCGGCGGGGATCGAAGGTTTGAGCAGCAAGCGCGCCGACGTAGCGATCATCATGGGCAGCCAGTCGGACTGGGCGACCATGTCGCATGCCGCCGACACGCTGGCGGCGCTTGGCGTCTCCCATGAAAAGCGCATCGTCTCGGCGCACCGCACGCCGGAGCGCCTCTACGAATTCGCCAGGGGCGCCAAGGCGGCGGGTTTCAAAATCATCATCGCCGGAGCCGGAGGCGCGGCCCACCTGCCCGGCATGACGGCGGCACTTACGCCGCTGCCCGTGTTCGGCGTGCCGGTCGAATCTAAGGCGCTTTCCGGCCAGGATTCGCTGCTTTCCATCGTCCAGATGCCGGCCGGCATTCCGGTGGGCACGCTCGCCATCGGCAAGGCGGGCGCCGTCAATGCGGCGCTGCTGGCCGCTGCGGTTCTGGCGCTCGGCGACGACGACCTCGCAGCGCGGCTTGACGCCTGGCGGGCCGCCCAGACGGCCAAGGTCGCCGACGCACCAGCGGACGCACCGTGACGAAAGCGTTGGCCGCAGGTTCGACCATAGGCATCATCGGCGGCGGGCAACTCGGCCGCATGCTGGCCATGGCGACGGCACGTTTGGGCTATCGCACGGTCATCCTCGAGCCACAGCCGAACTGCCCGGCCGCTCAGGTCGCCAACCGGCAGATCGTCGCGGCTTACGACGATCGCGCCGCACTTGCCGAACTGGCAGCCGCAAGCGACGTGGTCACATACGAATTCGAGAACGTGCCGGTCGATGCTGCGACATTTCTCGCAGCAAGCGTGCCGGTGCACCCGCCGGCGCGCGCTCTCGATGTCGCCCAGGACCGCTTGACCGAAAAAACCTTCCTGAACGGCATCAGGATATCCACAGCCGATTTCCGGCCTGTGGATAATGACGGCGAGTTGGCAGCCGCGCTGGCGGCATTCGGCGGCAGCGGAATATTGAAGACCCGCCGCATGGGCTACGACGGCAAGGGCCAGCGCGTCTTCCGCGATTTTTCCGGCAGCGTCGCCGGAGCATTCGACGCAATGGGCGGCGTTCCGCTGATCCTGGAATCCTTCATCCCCTTCGAGCGCGAAATCTCGGTGATCGCCGCGCGCGGTGCTGACGGCGCGCTTGCGGCCTACGATCCGGCCGAAAACATCCATCGCGGCGGCATTCTCCACACCTCGACCGTGCCGGCCGCGATCGGCCCGGCCACCGCCAAAGCGGCGACCGACGCGGCTTTCGCTATCCTCGAGGCGCTGGACTATGTCGGCGTCATCGGCGTCGAATTCTTCGTGCTTCCCGACGGCTCGCTGCTCGTCAACGAGATCGCGCCGCGCGTCCACAATTCCGGCCACTGGACCGAGGCCGCCTGCGCCATCTCGCAGTTCGAGCAGCACATCCGCGCAGTTGCCGGGCTGCCGCTGGGCGACACGCGACGCCATTTTGACTGTGTGATAGAGAATCTGATCGGCGACGACGTGCTCCGCGCGGAAGCGCTACTGGCGGAGCCGAATCTCGTTCTGCACCTTTACGGCAAGGCCGAAGCCCGCCCCGGCCGCAAGATGGGCCATTTCACGCGGCTGAAGCCGAGGGATGTTGGTTAAGTGGTGATTACTCCGCCGGCACCGGGCAACTCATGTCGCCCTCCTCGCATTCCAGATAGCCGCCGAGCTGCTCGGTGCGTGCTTCGGTGAGGCCCTGAAGGCATCCGGACACCAACATCGGATGGATCGAGCCGCCCTGGCTGTCGGCGGTTGAGAAATCGCACTCGGCGTCGCGGAAGGCGATCCAGGCGCGTTGCGCCGCCTGCAGCCGCTTTCTTGCGTTGGTATCGTCGGAAAGCCGCTTCATGACCTCGCTGTAGGTCTTGTTGAGTTTTGCGTCCGCGGCCTCGTAGTCCTCATGGGCGCAGATGTTCATGCCCGTCTGGCTTTCGTCGGAGCGGTCGCATTCCTGGGCGAAGGCGGCGGACGATGAAAGCAGTCCGGCGAGGAGCGTTATCGGCAATCGCATGGTGTTTGTCCCGTATGGAGTGAGATACGGCATCTTGCCAATCCTCGCCGGCACACGCAATGCGCGAATCGCGACGATGCCGGCCATGATCTACCGCGCCGGCGGTTGACATTCCTTGGCCACCTCGTCTATGAGCCAGTCACGAATTCGGGCGCGCTCTTGGGCGCGTCTTTTAGTTAGGCCCGACAAGGCCCCATTCGACAGGCAAGACCATGAAGATCAAGAACTCGCTCAAGGCCCTCAAGGGCCGCCATCGCGACAACCAGCTGGTTCGCCGCAAGGGCCGCATCTACATCATCAACAAGACCGCGCCGCGCTACAAAGCCCGCCAGGGCTGATCGCGCCATCACGCGAAATTCAGTTTGACCTTCTGCTGCGCGGGGTTAGATTCCGCGCATGCGGAAGTTTTTTGCATTCCTGCCGGCCATTGCCCTGACGTTAGCGTCCGCGCCGGCCATAGGCGCTGAAACGTCGCCTCCACCTGCTAAACCCGCCGTCGCGACGCCCGAAAGCCGCCTCGAAACGCTGTTCGGCGAATTGAAGCGCGAGCGCAACGAACGCGCGGCCGAGCGCATCGCCGCCAGAATATTTGAGGAATGGAACCGCTCTGGCAGCGCCTCCGTCGACCTTATGATGCAATGGTCGCAAAAGGCCATGCAGGCGGAAAAGTTCGATGTCGCGCTCGATTTCCTCGACCAGGTGGTGACGCTGTCGCCAACCTACGCGGAAGGCTGGAACCGCCGCGCCACCGTTCATTTCATGATGCGCAGCTTCGGCAAGTCGATGGCCGACATCGACCGCACGCTGCAGCTCGAGCCCCGCCATTTCGGCGCGCTGGCCGGCTTGGCGCAAATCATGAAGGAGCGCGGCAGCAAAGAGCTGGCGCTCAACGCCTACCAGCGGGTTCTCGACATCTACCCGATGATGCGCAGCGCCCAGAACGAGGTCGCGACCCTTTCGGAAGAGCTTGCCGGCGAAGGAATTTGATGCGCATCTGCGGGACGCGCAAAACTTTTGAGTTCCACATTCCGCTTCTGCTTCCGCTTTCCTCCGGCCCAACATCTCCCGCGTGAATCTGATCTATGCCCTCGTCGCCTTCCTGCTCGCGCTGCTCTTGGTGCTTGTCGGCATCACGCGCGTCGGGTCATGGCTGATTGAACGCCGCAATCCGGCGATCGGCAGCTTCGCCGAGATCGACGGCGCCCGCCTGCACTATGTCCATGTGCCCGCGCCGGAAAATCCCGATCTCCCCCCGATCGTCTTCATCCATGGCGCCAGCGCCAATCTCAGAGACCAGATGATTCCGCTCCGGCCGCTTCTGGAGGGCCGGGCCGAACTGCTGTTTCTCGACCGGCCGGGCCATGGCTGGTCGGGCCGCGGCCCGGGCAACAACGGGACGCCGGCCGGTCAGGCCGCTTCCATTGCCGCATTGATGGACCATCTCGGCATCAGTGACGCGATCATCGTTGGCCACTCCTTCGGCGGGGCGGTCACCGCCGCCTTCGGGCTTGAACAGGCGGACAGGACGCGCGGGCTGCTGTTCATCGCCGCAGCGACCCACCCCTGGCCGGGCGGCAAGACGTCCTGGTACTACAAGCTGACGACCGTTCCGGTCCTCGGCCGGCTGTTTTCCGAAACGCTGGCCAACCCGGCGGGCTCGCTGCGTATCGTCGCGGCCGCGACCTGCGTCTTCGCGCCCAACCCGGTGCCGGAGGCCTATCTGGACGACGCCTCGATTTCGCTGGTGCTGAGACCGCGCGCCTTCCGCGCCAATGCTGTCAATGTCGAGGGGCTCTACCGCCACGCGCTCGCTGCAGCTCCGCGCTACCGCGAGACCACGGCGCCGACCATCGTGATTTCAGGCGACTAAGACACGGTTGTCTATGAGGAGCTGCATTCGACCGGTCTCGCCCGCGACATTCCCGGGGCGGAACTGGTCTGGGTGAAGAACCTCGGCCACAAGCCGGACTGGATCGCGCGCGATCTGGTGGTGGCGGCGATCGAGAAGGCCGCAGGGATGGGCCGCGATCTCCCCGACATTGCCCGCACCGTCGAGGCGCGGATTGCCGGCGACCGCTCCGGCGAAGGCGTCTGCATCAACGAGAAGGCGTCGACAGCGGAGCCGGAGCTGGCGCCGGAGTAGGGGAGTAGGGGAGTAGGGGAGTAGGGGAGTAGGGGAGTATCTCACGAGGCGACGAACAAGCAACGTCTTCTTATTCCCCTACTCCCCTACTCCCTTATTCCCCTACTCCCTCATCCCTTAGACCCCATGCCCGTCCGCGCCGACATAGGCGATGCGCAGCATGTTGGTGGCGCCGGGCGTGCGCAGCGGGACGCCGGCGGTGATGATGACGCGATCGCCGGTACCCGCGAATGTCTCGGCATAGGCGATGCGGCAGGCGCGATCGACCATGTCGTCCAGGTCGATGGCGTCCGGTGTGACCACGCAATGCGTGCCCCAGACCAGTGACAGCCGCCGCGCCGTCTCGACCACCGGCGACAGCGCGACGATCGGAACCTGTGGGCGCTCGCGCGCGGCGCGCAGGCCGGTCGTGCCGGATGCGGTGTAGGTGACGATCGCCGACAGTTTCAGCGTCTCGGCGATCTGGCGCGCCGCGAGCGAAATCGCGTCGGCGCCGGTCGCTTCGGGCTCCGAGCGCTGCGCGTTGATGATCCCGGCATAGGTCGGATCCTGCTCCACGCGTTCTGCGATGCGGTTCATCGTCGCCACCGCCTGGACCGGATATTCTCCGGCCGCCGATTCCGCCGACAGCATGATCGCGTCGGCGCCTTCGAAGACCGCGGTGGCAACGTCGGACACTTCTGCGCGAGTCGGCACCGGAGCCGAGATCATCGACTCCAGCATCTGCGTGGCGACCACCACCGGCTTGCCGGCGCGGCGACAGGCGCGCGTGATCTGCTTCTGGATGCCGGGCACCGCTTCGAGCGGCATTTCGACCCCGAGATCGCCGCGCGCCACCATGACAGCGTCCGAAAGCTCGATGATCTCGGCCAGCCGCGCGACCGCCTGCGGCTTCTCGATCTTGGACATGAGCAGCGCCCGGCCACGCGCGATCTTGCGCGCTTCAGCCAAGTCCTCCGGGCGCTGAATGAAAGACAGCGCCACCCAGTCCACTCCCGTCGAAAGCACTGCGTCGAGGTCGGCGCGGTCCTTTTCGGTCAGCGCGCCGACTGGCAGATCGGTGTCGGGAAGGCTGACCCCCTTCTTGTCGGAGATCTTGTTGCCGGCAACCACCGTGCTGACGATGGACTTACCATCGGAGCTGACGGCCTTCAGCTCAAGCCTGCCGTCGTCGATCAGCAGGCGGTCGCCCGCTTCGACCGAGGTGAGGATTTCCGGATGTGGCAGGTGCACGCGCGTCGTGTCGCCCAGCGCCGGATTGTCGTCCAGCGTGAATGCCTGCCCGGCCTTGAGCGCGACCTTGCCTTCGGTGAACTTGCCGACCCTGAGCTTGGGGCCCTGGAGGTCGGCCAATATGCCGATTGGACGGCCGAGCGCGGTCTCGACCGCACGGATGCGCCCGACCAGCGTTCGCATCAGGGCGTGGTCGGTATGGCTCATATTGATGCGGAAAACGTCGGCGCCGGCTTCGAAGAGTTTCCTGATCATTTCCTCCGAGGAGGAGGCAGGACCGAGCGTGGCGAGTATCTTGACCTTGCGGCTGCGTCTCATTGAGGGGGTGTTCCCGTGACGGCTGCGGCGCCGTCCGTTGCGGGCTCGTCGGTCAGCTGGACCATCCAGCTCGCCTGCTCGCCCGTGTCGTATTCCTGGAAGCCGGCTCGCTGGAAGCCGCGCGCGACGCAATCGTTGACGCCGGCGATCTTGAACTCTTTTTCGGCCACGCACATGTTGATCGGGCCGTCCCAGCGCCCGCCGCGCTCGGCGTCTTCAGCGTAGAGGTAGTAGAATCGCGAAGACAGCGGACCTTCGATCAGCGTCTTGCAGGTCGAGCCTTCTATATGCCACCAGCCCTCGGTCACCCAGCCGGCCTTGGCGCGGTAGCCGATGCCGACGCCGACCAGGCTCTGGGTAGCGTTGCAGACGCGGAAATCGGCGAGCGCCGCAGTGGTGGAAAAGAGCGGGAAACACAGCGAAAGCACCAGCACAGCCAGGGCGGAGCGAATCCGCATACCTCCGGCCAGTACCATTCCCAAACTCCTCGATTGCTCGGCAAACATGTGTTGATGCCCCTTTTCGGAAATGTCCGGGCGCATGTCAACGCGCGCAACAGCGCCTATCCAATCGATTTAGAAAGTGCCAAGCCGCACCGCATTCCGCCCTTGTCCGATTTCGCCCAAAAAGATTGGCGAAACAACGGCGTTGCACGTCGCAAGGCTTCGTGAAAAGACAGGGCAAATCCCCTCCTGTCCAAAAAATGCTCTCCGGGACATTCCAGCCGATGACGCGATCAGCACTTTTTGCCCCGTTCGAGGTCGTTGAAGGCGACCGCAGGCTCGGCCTGGTGCTGCTGGCCGACCATGCGCGGTGCGACCTGCCCGAGGAATATGCCGGCCTGGGGCTCCCGGCGGAAGAATTCCAGCGCCACATCGCCTATGACATCGGCGTCGAGACGGTGACGCGAAAGCTCGCAGCGCTGACCGGCGCGCCGGCGGTGATGGCCAATTTCTCGCGGCTCCTGATCGATCCCAATCGCGGCGAGGACGACCCGACGCTGATTCGCCAGCTCTATGACGGCACGGTGGTGCCGGGCAATTATCCGATGTCGGCCGACGAGCGCGAAAGGCGGCTCGAACGCTACTATCGGCCTTATCACGACGCGGTCGGCTCGGTCGTGGCTTCGGTGGCGAAACAATCGGGCGCGGCGCCCTTCATCTTTTCCGTCCATTCCTTCACGCCTATCATGCAGGGCCATGTGCGCCCGTGGCAGGTAGGCGTGCTGTGGGACATGGATCATCGCGCCGCCTGGCCGCTGATCGAAATGCTGGCGGAGGACAAGACCATGACGGTCGGCGACAACGAGCCCTACGACGGCGCGCTGCGCGGCGACACCATGTTCCGGCACGCGATCGTCAACGGCTACGCGCATGCGCTGATCGAGATCCGCCAGGATCTGATCGCCGACGAAGCCAGCGCCGAAGACTGGGCGGCAAGGCTGGCGCCGATCGTTGACGCGATCAACGCCCGTCCCGATATACATGAGGTCAAGCAATTCGGCTCGCGCACCGGGCCAGTGTGAGGATCAAGCGATGACCCGACTGAGCGAAGAGCAGAAGCGCGATTTCGAGGCGGCCGCGTTCCGCACACTGGTCGAGCACCTGCGGACACGCAGCGACGTGCAGAACATAGACCTGATGAACCTTGCCGGCTTCTGCCGCAACTGCCTGTCCAACTGGTACCGCGACGCGGCAAACGCCGCCGGCGTCGAGATATCCAAGGACGAATCGCGCGAGATCATCTACGGCATGCCCTATGCCGAATGGCAGGCGCTGCACCAGACCGAGGCTTCCGAAGCCAAGAAGGCCGAGTTCGAGGCCCGTCGCCCGAAGGATCACTGACTCGGTCCACCCCCCTTGCGGGAAGATGGCGCGACGCGCCAGAGTGGGTCGGTGCGGTGAGCGCGAAGCATTAAAGCAACACCGCACCTCCGCAGCGGTCCCACCGATGCCTTCCGGGCGACCTCTCTCATCCAGAGGGATTCCGCCCTTGACCCCTACCGCGCCTTCGGGCATCGAACGCTCCACCTTGAGCCGCGAGTCGCGGACACCCCCTCCCTGGAGAAAAGCATGGCCGACGAGATCACCGAAACCAGCCAGACTGTTGCCGCAGGCCAGCTCCGCGCCTTCATCGAGCGCGTCGAGCGGCTCGAAGAGGAAAAGCAGACGATCGCCGACGACATCAAGGAAGTGTTTGCCGAGATGAAGGGCACCGGCTTCGACACCAAGGCGGTGCGGACCATCATCCGGTTGCGCAAGAAGGATCAGGCCGAGCGCCAGGAAGAGGAAGCAATCCTCGACCTCTACAAGGCCGCGCTCGGCATGGAGTAAGGCTACCGACGCCGGGTCTTGCAATTCTCAACCTGTCTTTCCTCCAGGCACGGTCACGCGCTGGCCGGTGCGGCATTCTATGCGCAGGGATGGGATCGATTTGCTCAATCCTTCGAGCTCAACGGGGCTGCAGGAATGGCCGATTGCTGCTGGACGGCCTGCCTTTTTCCATATTTCGAGATTGCCGGGCAGTGTCGGGTGGGTCGGCATCCGTATCCAGTCGGCGCGGCCTTGCGACTGTAGCAACTCGGCTGGTGATCCGGCCGGAAGATGGCCGGTAAGCAGGATCGGGAATCCGGCCCCATCGGCACGCGGCAGCAGCAGTGAGGACGGGCCGATTTTACCCATTCCGTCATCCGCCAGAAGCGGACATGACGGCAAGGGATCACCGTCCGTCCAGTCCGCCGCTTGGCTGAGCCGCGCGCCAAGCAGCTCGGCCGCTCGCGGCAACAGGGCAGCGGTGGCGCTGATTTGCGCTGAGAGAGACGCGCGCATTCCCGTGTGAATGGCAAACTGGCCGGGCAGCACCGCTATCAGCTCGAGCGAGCGTCCGGACAGCGGCGTCGGCAACAGGCAGCCTCCCGGATGCCTGTCGATCCAGGCCGAAATGGCCTCAGCGCGCGCCGGACCCGGAACGGTATCGGCGCCATAGGATGCGTCAAGAATGAGCAGGTCGCATTGCGGCATCGCATCCATTGCAAAGACATTACTGTCCGGCACAACGTCGCCTGAATAGACGGCGCGCCGGCTGCCATCATCGACGGCAAACCAGACGCCGCCGACGGTATGTCCCGAACGCCCGGTGTTGATGGCGAGGTCCCCGCACCTCAGAATCTGTCCGGTTTCGAAGAGTTCGATCCTGTCTTGCGGAAACGGAAATGCCTTCAGGTGCTCTGGATCCGCATAGCCGGCAAGGGTAGCCGGCGCTTCAGCCCGCGTTTCGGCGGTCATCAGGATGCGGCCACGATAGCCCCGGGACAACAGCCAGCTCAGCGCTCCGACATGGTCTTCATGGGCGTGCGATATGAAGAGTGCGTCGATGTCTTCGACCGATCCCCCGATCGCGGGATAGTATTCGGCGCCTGCCGCGCCGACCTTTATGCCGGCGTCGAGCACGATGCGGCTGCCGCCGCTTCTGATCCCGACGCTGGTTCTCCCTTTCTCGCCAAACCCGCCGAGCAGTTCGATCTCCATCGTCATGCTGCTATTCGCCGGAAATCAGCCAGCCCGATTTAAGGCGCATGCGCGCCTCGGCTCCGCTCTCAAACGAGTTCGGGTCGGGTTGTTCGAAGTGCAGGTCGAGTTCGGGATTCGCCAGCGGCGAGAACTCGATACGCGCCTTGCCGCCCTGATAGACGGCCCGCTTGATCAGTGCGTCGAAACCCGGCTCGGACGGCCCGCCAGCCTCGATGTCGGATGCCCGGCAGCAGATTTTGGCGTTGCCGCGCGGCCGCTCGCCGGGGCGGCAACGGACGACCACCTCCTGCCCCAGCACCTCGACCCGACAACGACCAGATTCGGCGGCGCTCAGCACGCGCGCGGGCAGGAGTATTCCCTGCGAGATGAAAGACGCGACCATCTCATTGGCCGGTTCCATATAGAGCTGGCGTGGGGCCGCCAGTTGCGCGAGGCGGCCGTGGTCCATGACCGCGATCCGGTCGGCCAGCGCCATCGCTTCGGCCTGGTCATGGGTGATGTAGACGATGGTGGTTCCGGTGCGCTTGTGAAACGCGGCGAATTCGTCCTCCATTGAGGCCCGCAAATGCACGTCGAGGTTGGCTAGCGGTTCATCGAACAGGACCAGCGAAGGCGCAGCCACCAGGCAGCGCGCAAGCGCCACGCGCTGCCTCTGTCCGCCGGAGAGATTGGCTGGCCTGCGGTCGCCAAATCCCTTGAGATTGACCAGCGCCAGGGCATCCGCGATCTTTCGTTCGCGAGCGGCTTTCTCCACTTTCGCGACTTTCAGCGAGTATCCGACGTTCTCGGCGACGGTCATGTGCGGCCAGAGCGCATAGTTCTGGAAGACGATGCCGACACGCCGCCTCTCCGGCGGAACATTGCCGCTGGTGCTGGATACGGTTTGGCCGCCGATCCGGATTTCCCCCGAGGTGAGTCTTTCAAAGCCTGCGACCAACCGCAGCAAAGTCGTCTTGCCGCATCCGGATGGGCCCAGCACCGCGAGAAATTCGCCGTCCTTCACGTCGAAAGACATGTCTTTCACCGCATCGAAGCCGTCGAAGGACTTGGTTACGTTGCTTAGGGTCAGTCCCGCCATGGCAGCACTCCGCTCGGAAGGTGCGGCGCGAGCAAATTGGTCACCAGCATCAGGACGAAGGTGATTGCCACCATTATTGCCGATATCGCCGCCGCGTAGTTGGAATCCCCGCCCTGCTCGAACGAGAACATCACCACGCCGATGGTTTCCGCGCCTGAGGACCAAAGCAGCGCCGACACTGTCAACTCACTCAGCGCGGTCATGAAGATCAGCAGTCCGCCGGCCATCGCAGCCGGCGCGACGAGTGGAAAGATGATGGTTCTAAGCCGCGTGAACAACCGGGCCCCGGCGACCTGGGCGGCTTCCTCCAGCGCCCTGTCGACCTGGTGATATCCGCTGACCGTGGGTCTCAGCGCCAAAACCAGAAACCGGGCGAGATAGGCGTAGAGAATGATCCAGACCGTGTTGTAGATCTGAATCCCGGTCAGCGGGATCGGCTTCAGGAACAGAAGAAGCGAAGCGATCGCCAGCACCACCCCCGGCAGCGCATAGGGCAATTCGATCGCAAGGTTGAGCAGCCTCACATTCCTTTGCGTGCTCCAAGCGATCAGATAGCCGATCGGGATAGCTGCAATGACCGAGAACGCCGCCGCTGCGATCGACAGGCCGAAGCTGTTCAGGAAGGCGCGGCTGGCGGCAGTGTGTTCGAGCAGAACGAAACGGTAATTGTCGAGCGTGGCCGTCGCCGCGTTGAGCGGGATGCCGTAGCCGGGCACCAGCGACGTGAGGAGAAGGCCGACCAAGGGCAGGAACAGGATGGCGAAAATCAGGATCCACATTCCGGCCTGGACTGGAAGCCGCCAGCCGCCCAACTCGTAAGGCTCGGCGATCATCGACGTCGAACTGATGCGATAGTCGCGACGGCGGCTCATTGCCTCCTGCGCCAGAATTCCCGCCATTGCGATAACGCCGATCAACACCGACAGGAACGCCGCTTCACCCAGCGACGCCGGGCCGCCGCCTGCAAGCCGCTGGTAGATCAGCGTCGGCAGGACAAGATAATTTGCCGGAATTCCCAGAAAGGCCGGGATTCCGAAATTGCCGACACAGGAAACAAATGCGAGTGCTGCGGCCGCCATGATCGATGGCGTCATCAGCGGCAGAACTATCGTGCACAACACCGTGAACCAGTCCGCGCCGCCGGCGCGCGCCGCTTCGACCAGTTCCCGCGGAAGCTTGCGCAGTCCGGCCCGGACCAGCAGGAACACGAGCGGGCCGTATTGGACGCCCAGCAGCAGGATAATGCCTTCGGGTGAATAAAGCGGATTCCGGGCGCCGAGCGGCGGCGCGAGGCCGAGAAGTCTCAGCAACGGGCTCGCCGGTCCGAACAATTGCAGCCAGGCGAGCGCGGTCACTTGAGGCGCGACCATCAGCGGCATCACGTAACACAGCACGAATGGGCCGCGCCCCCGGACATCGGTCAACGTGACCAGAACGGCGACCAGCGTCCCCAGTATGACCGCAAGGATCGTGCCCCCGATGCCCACGACAAGCGTATGGCCGGTCGCGACCCATGTGGACGAATTTGCCAGTCCCGCGTCGATCGCCGCGCGGGAAAGGCTTCCCCCCGGCGCGACGATCTCCATGATCAGCCGCAGCATGGGCAGGATCGACAGCACGACGACAACAACAGCAACGACCGCCGTCAGGGCCATCTCTTGGCCCCGACTTTCCTTCAGCCTTACCGCCATGCTGGTTTTCCTACACCTGTCCGCAATTAACAAAGCGCCACGAATAGGGGCCAGTCGGGTTTGTTGAGCCCCCCGTCCCATGGTTTGTCGCTGATGGGACGGACAGCATCAACCGCCGAACAGTTGCGAGAACTTTTCCTTGTCGGCCTCGGTGGTCTCTACAACGGCTTTGATGTCGAACGACATCACCTTGACTTCGACACCCTCCGGCAGCCAGTCCGGGCGTCCAACGGAAGGCTTGGCCGGCAAATATCCCTGCTCCAACGCAAGCTTCTGGCCTTCTTCCGAGAGGATGAAGTCCACGAACTTCTTGGCGCCCTCGATATTCTTGGCCGTCGAGAGAATTGCGACCGGTTCGGTTACCGCGGGCACGCCTTCGGACGGGAAGATGAACTCGACGGGAGAGCCCTTCTTCTTGGCGTTCATGGCCATGAAATCGACCAGGATGCCGTAGGGCTTTTCGCCACTGGCTACCGATTTGAGCACTGCGCCATTGCCGCGCACACTGATCGTGTTGTTCGCTTTCAGCTTCTCGAAAAAGCCCCAGCCGTAGTCGGGATTGCCGGCAAAGCCGGACAGAAGATAGGCGGCCGCCCCGGAGTAAAGCGGGCTCGGCATCACCAGGCCGTCTGCATAGGCAGGCTTGGCGAGATCCGCCCAGTGCTCGGGCTTTTCGGCCGCCGCGGCGTTGTAGGCGATTCCGGTCGTGATCAGCTTGGTGCCGAAATACGTCCTGTCCGCATCATAAGAATCGGGCTGGAGGCCTTCGACATCAGCTTCCGGGTAGGCCGTTAGCCTGGAATCTCTCTTCAGCAACTCCATGCTCACTGCATCCGCGATCAGCAGGACATCGGGTTGCGGACTGTTGGCTGCGAATTCAGCGGCGAGCTTGGTGAGAATATCGCTCGTTCCAGACCGATAGATCTCCACTTCAATGTCTGGATTGGATTTCTTGAACGCGTCCACGGTCTTGGCCGCATCGGCTTCGGGCTGCGAAGTGTAGAGCGTCAGTGTCTCGGCGCTTGCGATCCCCGCAAAAAGCATGGTCGCAAGCACGACCTGGCTGGCCGCCAGCCTGGCTGTTATCGTTTTCATGAAGCCTCCAATGGTGTCTATGCAAAACGAAGCCAGCCTCAGCCGGGCCCTCGTCTGCACCTCCCTGCACGGCGCCTGTGACCAGTGGATGACAGTACGCTGACGCTTCAACCTGACAAGGCATTTCAGCCCTGCGCTCGGGTGGCGGTCAGATAACGTTTGGAAGCAACGACCGTGCGGCCGGACGCGGAGCTCCGATCGTTGTTCGAATATCTCGATCGGGCTCCGTTGCGGTTGGCGACCGTGCTTCGTCCGATCGAACATTCAGGTCGCGTGAGTGCCGCCGGGCTCAACCACCCGCCTTGGCGGCCGCGTCGATGCAATCACCACTCCAGGTTCGGCCGGGCAATCATGAGCCAGAAGATCGCCATGACCGCGCCGAAGGCCGGAAACCCGAAAAGGAACCACAGCCGAAACAGGCGATGGTAGCGGGGCGGCAGCGGCGTTTCGGCGGCAGCCGCCTTCTCCGCGAGCCTTCTCATCTCCATCTGCATCCAGACGACCGGGAGCCAGAAGGCGCCGGTGAACAGATAGAGCACGATCGACAAGGCGATCCATCCGTCCCAGAGCGAATAGCCGACATGCCAGGCTAGCGCGACGCCGGTTATGGGCTGCAAAACAACGGCGGTGGCGGTGAAAAGGAAGTCGGCAACAACGACGACCCTTGCAACGGCGGCCACCGTGCGCGCCTCGCCCGTCCGGTGGGCGAGCAGCATGAAGAAGGCGATGCCGGCACCAGTGCCTAGCAGCACCGACGCGCCGATGACGTGCAGATATTTGAGCGTGAAGTACAGCATCAGCGCTCTTCCAGAATTGCCAGTGCGACAAGGTTCAGGGTGAGGATCGGCCAGATCTTGACCAGCGCGCCCAGAGGGTCGCTCCACAGTCCGGGAAGCAGGACGGTGGCGGCAGCCAGATAGAACAGGGAAAGCGCCAGCGCGCCGTAAAGGCCGTATCTGGCCGTTGGGCGGTAAGCGATGGCAACGCCGACGGCAATATCCGCAAGCGCGCCGGCGACGACCCCGGGCGCGGCCAGCGCTCCCGCGCCCGCGCGCCGCATGAGGTCTACGCCGGCATCGTATCCCGTCGTGAGCGACACGATGCCGGTCACCAGCCAGAAGACAGGAAGTACCGTGAAGATGACCGGCTTGAGGAAGAACAGTTTTGCGTACCATCGTTCCTGCACGGACGCCGGTTCGGCCCGCAGCGCGGCCGCAAGGGGCCGGGGCTCGATTCCGGTCATCGCCGTCCACGGCCGCGGATCGCCTATCGCCCCTCGTGCAATCTCCTTGCGGGCGGTCGTTCTCATCGCCGGCCGCCAGCCAAGCGAGCCGGCGAGATCGCCAAGGCGATAGAGGGTCGCCGCAGCCCATTCGGGAAGCATAACCGTGCGTGCGGGTGGCCAACCCATCCATGCGCGGTAGCAGGCCACCACGTCCTGCATCGCGAGTTGTTCCGGTCCCGCCAGCTCAAGCGCACAACGCGCCGGAGTTGAGGGATCCACGAAGAACGAGACGGTGTCCAGGACATCGTCGAGCTGCACCACCTGGAGAGGTCCGGCATTCGGCATCACTGGCAGCCATGGCAGCGCCGCCAGGCCGCGGAAGAGCGCGCTGCCGCCAAAGGCGTTGCGGCCGAGCACCACGGACGGCCGCAGAATGACCCAGTCCAGGTCTCGCGCCATCAACGCTTCGTCGCCGGCGTGCTTGGTCCTTGAAAATTCCGAGACGGTCCCGCGGTCGACGCCGATCGCGGAAAAATGGATGACGCGGCGGATGCCTGCCGCTTCGCACGCGGCAAACAATGCGCCTGTTCCTTCGACATGGACCCCTTTCGTGGATTCTCGCGGACTGTCCTGAAGCACGCCTGCGCAGTTCACAACAGCGTCGACCCCAGCAAGATGAGGCTGCCAATCCTCCGCCCGCGTGGCGGCCGCGAGGTCGACGACAATGGTGCGGCTGGCCGCGATGGCGGGAGAATCCTTGCTGCGCACGACAGCGACGACCGCGTGACCCTCGCTGGAAAGCCTGGCGCAGACGGCCGAACCGATCAATCCCGTTGCCCCGGTTACGATGATCTGCATTCCGCACCTCGGTGTCCTGCGTCGCGAAGGTCTATCACGCGCTCCGCAAAATTCGAGAGGGCCTTTGAAACCGCAACCGTAACCTCGGAAGCAATCTTGCCTCCGGTTCGTTCGAGGGCAGAAGCCAGGTGCTTGGGATCCGGAATTTTAGGCCAAGAGCCGCCGCAGCACATGAGCGCTCCAGGCGACCGGGGCCGGCTAACCTTGGACCAGCGACCAGACTTCGATAGAGCCCAGTCCAAATGGATGCCGTGCATCCCTGCCCCTAGGCAGCGCCTGCCAAAATGCTTAAATTTGAGGGGAGCGCGGGTTGGCGCGGCGCAGCCGGCCGAAACGAAAACCCTCCGGCACGGCGGCGCGCACCATCATCATCTCTCCGATCGTTTCGTAAGTCATGAGGCCGACAAGGCGACCCGCACCGTCGATGACTGCGATGGCCGGCACACTCTTCTGCTGCATCATCCTCAAGCCCTCGCTGAGCGATCGGCGTGAATGGATGCTGGGTATGTCCGTCCGCATCGCGCTGGCGACTGGCGCTCCGGGTCCGGCCTCCTTCAGCGCGCGGATCATGTCGTCGCGGGTCAGCAGCCCTTCGAGACGGCCGGCGGAATCGACCACCGGAAATTCGCGCTGTGTCGTCGCCAGCAGCGCCTCGATCGCCTGGTCCATATTCGCAGTGCCCTCCAACCTGACGAAGTCGGTGACCATCACGTCTCCGACCAGGACGCTGGCGGCGACGTCGCGGATTTGGGCATCCTGCGCTTCCGCCGCCGCGGCGAGATAGACGAAGATGCCTATGAAGATCAGGAACGGATTGTAGAAAAGGCCGACGAAGCCGAAAACGAAGGCGAGCCCCTGGCCGATCGACGCGGCGATCTGGGTCGCTCGCGCCCACGACATGCGGGACGCGAGGGCGGCGCGCAAGACCCGGCCGCCATCCATCGGGAACGCTGGAATCATGTTGAACAGCACGAGGAAGACGTTGACCCCGGCGAGCCTGACCAGAAAACCGCCGCGTGGGTCTTCCACCTGAGCCATCTGCTCGATCCCGGCCGATCCGCCAAGAGCGACGAAGATCAGCGCGGCGATGACCACATTGACCAGCGGACCAGCGACAGCGATTACGAACTCCTGGCCGGGCTCTTCGGGCATGCGCTCAAGCCGGGCGACCCCGCCGATCGGCAGAAGCGTGATATCCGGCGTCTTGATGCCGAAGTAGCGAGCCGCGGCGATGTGACCGAACTCATGCAGCACAACGCAGGCAAAGATGGCGAGGATGAACGCAACCCCTTCCCAGGCTGCAGGCGCACCGCCGATGCGATAGTGCATGAGCCATATCCACACGAGCAGGAGCGCAAAAGTCACATGCACGCGCACAGCCGTGCCAGCGATCGTTCCAAGGTTGAAGGACCACGTCATTCGCCATTCGCTCCCGCGATGCTCATATTCACCTGCCCGGCCTCGGAGGCCCGGTATCCTCGTCGGGATTTCATCTGGTGAACTTCCCGGACAAGATGCGCATTCGGGGCAGGCTGAGTGGATCACACATGTCCGGCATTCTTGCCGACAACGGACCCTCCTTCCGGCGCCGGACGGAAGGATCGCTATCTGAGCGCAGTCGCAGCGTCAAAGTCAACGCCGGGGCTGGTCGGTCGGCTCCGAAATACCAGCGAGCGCCGTCTTCATGGCGTCCGTATCGGAACGGGCAAGATCAGCCAGCGCTAGCATGCCGACCAGGCGCTTGTCGCGGTTGAGCACCGGCAGTCGATGGACCTGATGCTCCGCCATCACTTTCGCCGCCTGCTCGATGTCGTCGTCCTCGAAACAGTAATAGACGTGTTCCGACATGACCTGGCGGACCGCCGTATTCCCGCTCGGACGTTCCTCGGCGACCGCGCGCATGGCGATGTCGCGGTCCGTCACCATGCCGACCAGCCGGTCGTTCTCGCCGACCGGCAGCGCGCCGATATTGTCCGCACGCATCGCGCGCGCGGCCTCGGCGATGTTGGTGTTGGGATCGATCACCCTGGCCCTCGGTGTCATGATTTCCTGAACTTGCATTGGATGCTCCTTTCAGATCGACATCAATCTCTACTGCTCCCCCTTCTCCCGGCCCCTTCGCTCGGTGGCCAGCGTGGCTTGCCTGCTCAGTTTCTTTGGTAGGTTCCGACAAGCTCGGCTTCTTCCACGGCATGCTTGCGCGCCTCTTCCCAAATCCTCGCGACGCCGACCTGTCCGGGTATGTCGAGGCTCGGCGCATCGAGCGCGGCAAGACGGAAATGATAGTGGTGGACGCCGTGCCCCCTGGGCGGCTCGGGGCCGTCGTAGTACGCGTTGCCGAAATCATTCTTGCCCTGCCTAAGGGCTTCCGGGCCGGGCCTGCCGCCCTCGGCCTCAGGCAGGCCGTCGAGGTTCGGGGCGATGTTGAAGACCGCCCAGTGGCCGAAGGTTCCGCGCGGGGCGTCCGGATCATCCACGACAAGAACCAGGCTCTTGGCGCCATCTGGAACTCCGGACCACTTCAAGGGCGGGGAAACATTCTCGCCGTCGCGAGTGTATCTTTCTGGAATCGGGCCGCCGTCGGAGAAGGCAGGGCTGCTGATGTTGAGCGACATTTTGTGGTTCCTTTCAGGTGAGTACCGCCGATCAGCGTTCCGCGGGCATGGTCGCAGCCGCCTTCAGCAGTTGGATAACCTCCTCATCCGAGGTCTGCTCGAAATCGACATAGTGCAGGCCGACCGCATGGAAAGGTTCCGGCATGCTGAGGCAGACGACGTCGTCGGCCTCTTCCCGAAGAGCCTCGATGGTGCTTCGCGGCGCGACCGGAACCGCGAGAACGACGCGATCCGCATCGCTGCGCCGCAGCGCCTTCAACGCGACCTTCACCGTGCTGCCGGTCGCGATGCCGTCATCGACGATGATCGCGGTTCGTCCCCGGATCGGCACGGCTGCCCGGGCTCCGAGATAACGCTCGCGCCGCCGCTCGATTTCGACGAGCTGGCGTTTCTTTTCGGCCTCCAGATAGTTCGACGAAGGGCCGAGTATCAGCGCGGCCTCCTCGTTCACGACCAATTGCGGGTCCTTGCCGTCGACCACCGCGCCTATTGCGAATTCCGGATGCCCCGGAGCGCCGATCTTGCGGACGAGGAGGACATCAAGAGGCGCGTGGAGCGCCCTTGCCACCTCGAATCCCACTGGAACGCCGCCGCGCGGCAGCGCCAGAACGACCGGATCGCGCCAGTCGGTTTTCGCCAGCTCTTCACCGAGCTGGCGGCCCGCCTCCCGGCGATCAAGGAAAGCTTGCCGTTTTTCAAACACCGTTCAGGTCCTTTCAACGGAAGGATTCAAGTGGTCCAGGAACCACTGCGTGGCGTGGCGAACGACCTCATCGAGCGTGCCCGGCTCCTCGAACAGATGTCCTGCTCCTTCGACGATCACGAGCCGCTTCTCTGCACGCAGGGCATTGTAGGCCCGTTCATTCATGCCGATCACGGGGCCGTCGCGGCTGCCGACGAGGAGCAGCGTCGGCGCCCGCACCGCCGGCAGAACTTCCAGTGCAAGGTCGGGCCGGCCGCCGCGCGAAACGACGGCGGCGACATCTGGTTCAGCGGCTGCCGCCCGCAAGGCCGCGGCCGCGCCGGTGCTCGCGCCGAAATATCCAACAGTCAATTGTGACGTTTCCCGTCTCTGCCGAAGCCAGCGTGTCGCCAGCACAAGGCGTCCCGCGAGAAGATCGATGTCGAACACGTTGTGCCTGTTGTGTTCCTCTTCCGGCGTGAGCAGGTCGAGAAGGAACGTAGCGAGGCCTGCCTGCCTAAGCGCTGCAGCGACGTGATTATTGCGGGGGCTCAGGCGACCGCTGCCGCTCCCGTGCGCGAAGGCCACGATCCCGCGTGCGCCATCTGGAATTCCGAGAAGCCCGGCAAGGCCTTCCGGCTCGATCCGAACTTCTATGGTGTCGCTTGATAGCACCTCTGACATGGCTGCGCTCCGAACAGGTTCGGCCTTTTCGCGGGTCAGTGCTGGCAACGGCGTCATTGGACGCCGTGATGATAACCGAGAAAGGCGCTGATCGTTCCGTAACGGAACATATGACGCGCAATAGGCGCCGGGCGGCGATGGAAAGCAGGAGAGAATGCTTCAACCTCAGGAATAGACCGATCCGGGGCGGGCTGAGGCTGCGCGCCGACCTCCCGAACGGAACACGCCGCGGAACCTCGGACATCGTTCATTGTTCAAGGAAGGACGCTGGAGATACTGACGCATGGCCGCTCGCCAAGGATCGGGCTCGATCCCGGAAACGAATGCCTCCATCGACGCGAAGGCCGCGCCGACGCATGAAAACCCGGAGGCGGAGACATTCTACGCCACGGCTATCGGCGAACTCGCCGCCAGCGGGCTTCCTTTCCTGATCGCCGGCGCCTACGCCGTGAGCGCCTATACGGGAATCTCCCGCGAGACGAAGGATCTCGACATCTTCTGCAAGGCCGGGGACTGCACGCGCATTCTCGCCCTCTTCAAGGACAGGGGATACGCGGTCGAGGTCGAGGACGATCGCTGGCTCGGCAAGGTCTTTCAGGGCAGAAATTTTTTCGACGTCATCTTCTCCTCGTCGAACGGCGCCGTGCCGGTCGGCGATTCCTGGTTCGAGCACGCGCGCGCAATCGAGCTGTTCGGCATTCCTGTCAAAATCATCGGCCCAACGGAACTCGTCTGGTCAAAATCCTTCATCCAGGCGAGGTTTCGCTATGATGGCGCCGACGTAGCCCATCTGCTTCTAAAGGCGCACGACCAGATCGATTGGCAGCGTCTGCTCGCCTACATGGAGGCGCACTGGGAGGTGCTGCTCGTGCATCTGCTGAACTTCCGCTGGAGCTATCCCAGCGAGCGCGCCCATATTCCTGGATCGCTGCTGGATGAATTGCTGGACCGGCTGGCCAAGCAGCGCGAACTGCCCGCTTCCCATATGAAAATCTGCCGTGGCCGGATGTACTCGCTTGCCGATTACGACATCGACGTCGGCGAATGGGGTTTCGCCGATGTGGGCGGCGACGGCGAGTGGCGCAACGACTGATCGCGTCGGGAGTTGTCTTTGCATGGCTGACCGGGAAACGCTCAAAATCGCCGCGATGGGCGACCTCCACGTGAAAGGGGACCAGAACGCGTCCTTCCGCGAGCTCTTCGGAGAGATATCGCACGCGGCCGACGTGTTGGTTATCACGGGCGACCTGACCGACCTCGGCAAGCCGCGCGAGGCTGAGATTCTGACAGAGGATTTGCGCGCTTGCTCGGTGCCCGTCGTAGCCGTTCTCGGCAATCATGACTACGAAAGCGCCGCCGCGGAGGAGGTCAGCCAAATCCTGCGGCATGCAGGCGTGCACCTGCTCGACGGTCAGGCCACCGAAATCGACGGTGTGGGTTTTGTCGGCGTCAAAGGATTCATCGGCGGCTTCGGCCGGCGCATGCTCGGTTCCTTCGGAGAGCCGGCAATCAAGGCAATGGTGGCGGAAAGCGTCAACGAGGCGATACGCCTGGAGAATGCGATGCGACAGGTCCGCACCGAACGTGTCGTGGTGGTGCTGCATTACGCGCCGATCCTGGAAACCGTCGCCGGAGAACCGCCCGAAATCTTCCCGTTTCTCGGTTCGTCCCGGCTTGCCGAAACCATCGATCGTTTCCGCGTGAGCGCCGTGGTGCATGGTCATGCGCATCGCGGCGCGTATGAAGGGCGTACGCCGGGCGGCGCTCCGGTTTACAATGTGGCCGCCCATGTAGAGAAGCCGACTGGCCGCCCTTACGCGCTGCTCGAAATCTGAGCTGTCAGAACAGGCACGCTGCCGGCAGAAATCGCCAGCCTCAGCGGCTTACAGCCAATTCACACAATCGCCCGGTCCCAGCCGCCGTAATGCTCCTTGCTGCGGACGCCGCGCGGCAGGCTGAATCCGATGAGTGCAAGCCCCATCACGACGGCGGCGACCGTTCCGGCGGTCGAAGCCCCGTCGAGCATAAACGGCGAGGCCATGATCCAGGCGCCGAGCGCTACGTTGAGGAACCGCACAGCCCGGACGATCTCCCCCAGCGCGGTGACGGCGACAAGGATGACGAGGCAGCCAACCACATGATCGCTGAAATAGAGCGGCGGCTGGGTGCCGAACGTTAGTGGGGTTGCCATCAAAAGGGCTCCGAGGATGACGCTGGCCACCAGAGTCCACGGGAAGGTCACGCCGCCGGTGATGAAATCGCGCAACACGGTTCCCACCGGGCGGTTAAGGTCGGGTTCGGGCGTCTGGTTTTCCGACAAGGCCGGCCCGCCCATCCAGAAGGTTCGCCAGAACGGCTCGCCGGCTTTCTTGGCGCGCCAGAGATACTGCAAAGTCGCCAGCACCTCGTCGATCGAATACGGGATGAGGATGGCGGTGACGGCCGCCTGGATGATGCACAGCGTGCACAGCGCACCAATCAGCGGCGGCTGTATGATGATGAAGCTGACACTGACGACGCCGAGCGGGATGATCAGCAGGCCGAACAGGAAAACCATCCACGGCATGGTGCGCCAGCGGCGACGGTCGCCGATGGCTCCGGCAAGGATGTCGAGCGCGTAGGCAAAGGCCCCGAGCCCGGCATCCGCGATCGGAAACCCTTTCGAGACCCAGGACGTCACGACGGCCTCGCTGCCGTTCGTGACGGGCGCACCGCCCGGCCCGAAGAATGGATCCCACAAACCGTCTATATGCCCCATTTGGAAAGCCGCCAGGTAACGCGAGACAAACAAGCCGATGAAGGCGAGCGCGATAATTGGAATACGCTGCGTGAAGGACGACGGTGAGTAGCTCCAGCCGAGCGGCCGGTCGTCATCGGCGGCCAGCGCGCGCCGGCTGATACCGGGCGTCGGTGGGACCATCACCGCGAAGGCAACCATCAGCATGCCGGCCAGCGTGTCTATTCCGTAGGCGGCAGCGCTCGTGGTCCAGAACACCAGCGGCGCGAACATCACCCAGATGCCGATCGCCGCTGTAATCCACTGCACCCAGCGCCAGCGACGGCTCATGCCGGCAAAGGCAAAGAGCATCACCAACGCCCCGGACAGGATCTCGCTGATGCCGAGCCACATGTTCCGGAGTCCGGGTTCGGCGATCTCATGTCCCAGAGCTGGAGGAATTGGCGCGGTGACCGGATCGAACAGGCCGAGCATCACAGGCGACGTGACCAACCAAAGTCCGAGCGCGATATTGGCGAGCGGCGCCCAGAGCGTCCACGCCCTGTGCCGTTCCATCGCCGCCTCGACCTCCTGCTCGCTGCGTTCGAGCGGAGCCTGCAGCCGCCTCTCGGCCTGGTCGATCTCGGGCTCCGAAGCCGCGACAACCCAAGATTCGAGCTTGTTCTTGTCATACCAGTCGGTGGGATCGGCCTTCAGCCGGCTGATCATCTCGGGAAGCGTGCCGGTCAGGCTGCGCCGCGGCTGCCAGCCCAGCAGGGCTTTGGCGCGCGAGACGTCGATCTCGTAATGGTCGTCGGAGTTTTCGATCATCCACGGCTTGATGTCGGTGTCCTCCTCCAGAACCTCGGTCTGCAGCCAGGCCCCAAGCTTTGTGAGATTTTTGGGCAGGGCGACTGTCTGCCAGTCCTCGCCATGCACGAGTCGGCCGATCCGCTTCTGCATCTCCTCATAGGATGGCGTCTCTTCCTCGCCGATCAAAAGCACGGTCTCGTCGGGAAGCTCATGCCGTCGGTCGACCGTCCGCACGACCGCGTCGACGAGGTCCTCCTTGTGCAGGTAAGGCTGGCCGCTCTTGATGTCGCCGGCAAAGAGGTAGGCTGTCGGCAGCCGCTCGAAAATCCGGGCGATCTGCTGAGCGATGAATGCGGCGTGGCAGTCTTCGTCATAGACACCCGCGAGCCGCAGCGTCACCGTGCGGATGCCTCCGCGCTCCCTTGCAATCAGCACCTCTGTCTCGGTCTTCGACCGCGGATATGCCCATGCGGGATCGAGTGGAGAATTCTCGTCGATCCGTACGCCCTTCTCCGGGCTCGGCGCGTGAACGAGAAGCGTGCTCGAAAACACGAATTGCTCCGTCTCGAATTCCTTCAGCGCCTGCAGCAGGCGACGCGTGCCCTGCACAGTAACCGCGTCGTATTTCGGATTGTCCTCCCCTGTCGTGTCGTAATAGGCGGCAAGATGAATGACCGACGCGATGCGGCCGCCGGCCTTGGCGCGCACCTGCGCCATCGATTCATCGACGCTCGCGTCGGACGTCAGGTCGATCTCGATGGTGGCCATCCCTTCGATCGGCTTTCTCGGCTGCGTCATGTCGAGGCCGATCACGCGATAGCGATCCTTCAAGCCAAGCGCGATCGCCTGACCGAGGAAGCCGCTCGAGCCGGTGATGAGAACGATCGGATGGCTTGCGTCAGTCATTCCGATTTTCGCTCCTGTAGGCGATGAATCTTCGGGTGATGATTACCCCGACAGGTCGAGTTGACCGTCCGGCGGCTATCGGCATTAGCCCGCCAGGGCTCGCGTAGGCGCAACGTTTCTCCCTTTTGATCCTTGCCGAATGAGGCGAAAACTCCATGTCGCGCGAGTTGTTCCCGGTGGCGCCGATCGCGCACAGCCGGATTGCTAGTCCTGCGTGCGGTTTTCGCTGAAACAAAACCGCTCCTGCACAGTTTCACCCGTCTTGATGCTCGACCGGGAGAACCTTGGACATGAAACGCGCTATCATCACCGCCACAGCGATCCTTGCACTGACCGCCGTCTCAGGCGCCCAGGAACCGCCTTCCGCAACCGCCAAATTCATCAACATGACGGGCGAAGAGAACGGCAGCGCCAAGCTGACTGGAACCGAAGGCGGCGTGCTGATCGAAATCGAGGTGACCGGATTGCCGGCGAGCCAGTGGGTGGGGTTCCATGTTCATGAAACCGGAAGCTGCGATCCTGCAACAGGACACGA
Source organism: Allomesorhizobium camelthorni (assembly GCF_011045125.1). Taxonomy (GTDB): domain Bacteria; phylum Pseudomonadota; class Alphaproteobacteria; order Rhizobiales; family Rhizobiaceae; genus Allomesorhizobium; species Allomesorhizobium camelthorni. The sequence continues at coordinate 117,771 of NZ_JAAKZF010000012.1, forward strand.
GTCTGCAGGCGGCCACTTCAATCCGACCAATGCAAAGCACGGATATAACATCGACGGCGGCCCACATGCGGGCGATATGCCCAATCAATATGTCGGCGCCGACGGCACGCTTCGCGCACAGGTTTTCAACGGATCAGTGCGATTGGACGAAGGCGAGACGAATATCCGCGGCAAGGCTTTGATGATCCACGGCGGACAAGACGACTACGAAAGTCAGCCCTCCGGTGATGCAGGCGACCGTCACGCTTGCGCCGTCATCGAGTAGCGATCAGCCGGCGACGACGATCGAGCCAAGCACGGCGGCATAGGCAATCGCCGCCGACTGGCCGGCCAAAGCGATCGTTATCGGCCCGCTGCCCTCACTGTCAGAGC
>NZ_JAAKZF010000120.1 GCF_011045125.1 Allomesorhizobium camelthorni
CAAGGCCGCCTGAGGTTTCAGGGACGCTTGCGACAAAATAGACGAGGGCGGCATGCGTTTAAGCGGAATCAGGCATGCCGCTCCCAATTTTTGTTGTCGCCTCAACCGTCGCGATCTCGCGATCGAGCAGCGCCCTCCGCCGTTTCCTTTCACTTGTAGCCTGTCATCTCTAGATAGCCGCGCCCGGTATGGCTGCCCTCAAATCGGATCGGGCCTTCCCAGTAGGGAAAGCGAGTGTCCATCCAGGCTTGCGGGTTCAGCGCCCGCGTGGTCACATCCACCTCTTTTTCCGGCAATTCCACCCGCCAACGGTTCGGCATGCTGCGACCCGCGACTATTGCCGTCTCGAGCGGCGTCACCCTGAGCGCGCCGGGGGCCTGCGGCTGCGGCGTGCCGTCGGCGCTGATCCATGTGGCCGACGTAAAGCCCGCGCCTTCATCGCGCAGCCGAAAGCCCATCATCTTTTCGCCGCTGTCGAAATGGAGCGAGAACCAGTCCCACCCGGTCTGATCCTCGGCCAGCGGTTGCGAGGACCATTCGTGATCCAGCCACGCCCTACCGGTTACGGCAATCGCGCCCTCTGGAAGGGTTAGCATGCCGGTCACGTGGTAGAATGGTTGCGAGTAGTAAAAGCTCGCCTGCCCCTTGCCGGATTTCACCGAATAGCCCTGCACCCCTTGCGGCACCAGCTGGCCTTTGGCGTCCAGCGTCAGTTCGTAGGAGAACGCCTGCCCCGCCGCGCGCAGATCGAGCGTTGACAGCGCATCCGCTTCTGGTGCGGCCCGACCTGCCATCTGCCAGTTGTCGATCCAGGCCGCAAAAGGTGCGGCCGTAACCCCCGCCTGGCCGATGCCGCCCCGCGCCAGCCGTTCGGCCACGAATTGCTGGGTTCGCGATGTCAGCCCCGCATGGCCCATCCAAAGCTGCGGACTGGACCAGCCGGCCCGTTCCTCCGGGGCCAGGGCGGTTCGGAACAGGGTCCATTGCAGGCCATAATCCGTTCCATCCGCAGCTTGCAGATTGGCAGTCAGATACCACCATTCGATCCGGTAACCCGGGTGCGGGCCGTGGTCTGCGGGGAAGTTCAACGCGATCCCCGGTTGGGGCACTGAAAACCCCTCAGCCTTTGTGCCAAGCCCGGCAAAACCCTGGCCAAAGGCAGGTGCGGCCAAGCACAGGTAGATCAGCAATGCCCTAACGCTCATTTGCAAACACCTTCAGCAAATCCGATGGTGAAAAACGCGCCAGGCGCCAGGCAGGCACGGCCACCGCGAGTCCGGCCGCCAGCAGCGCGAGCACCCCCAGCCTCACCCAGTCACCGGGAAAAAGGTGCATCGGCAAACGCCAGCCAAAAGCCTCGACATTCACCACCGCCAGCAAAACAAAGGCCAGCCCGATACCTACAGGCAAAGCGGCTAGCATGGTCAAGGCTGCCAACAGCAAGCCACGCCAAAGCTCCAGCCATGCGAGGTGGCGGCGGGTCAGCCCCATGGCCCAGACCGGCGCCAGTTGCGGACGGCGCATCCCCGACAGAGTCATGAGGCTCGCGAACATCGCCAGCCCCGCGACTCCCAGCGTCAGGACGCTCAGCGCGGCTGTCACGCTGAATGTGCGTTCAAACACTTTGAGCGCGAAGGCCTTGATCCCGGCCTGGTCAATCACGTTCTGCGCGGGCAGCCCGAATTCCGCCCGCAAACCAGCAGCCAGCGCGGCGGACTTGTCGGGGGCAACCCGAATGGCATAGCGCAGGCGGGAGACCTTCGGATAGCGCGCGGCCAGAGTGTCGATCCCGATGATTACCTGGCCCATAGGGTTGCCATAGTCGGAATAGACTCCAACGATGCTGGCCCGCCAGCCACCGGGCAGCGTGATCTGGTCCCCCAGACCCAACCCTTGGCGCCGCGACAACTGTTCGTTGATCAGTGCGCCCTCGCCTGTAGCGATCCGGTCCCAGACCTGCGGAAGGGCGGACAGCAGCGGCCAGTTGTCGCGATAGGTGGCATGATCGGCCACGCCGTATATTGCCGCGACGTGGCCTGCGACCTGGCCCTCAATGTTCCAGACCGGCAGGACGGCGTCGCTGCGCGGGGCCAGCCAGTCATGCATCGCCGTGGCCTCTGCTTCGGTGCGGGCAGTCACGTAAAGCTCAGAGGCGAGACGCTGGTCGAGCCAGCCGGTGAAGCTCAGCCGAAAACTCGACACCATCGTGCCGACGCCCACATTGGCGGCCAGCGCGAGCAGCAGCGCCATTAGCGCCAATGACAGGCCGGGAAGCTGCTGGCGCGTGTCGGCCCAAAACCATTCGGCCAGCGGTCCACGCGCCAAGCGGCGACCAAGGACCAATATCCCCGTCAGCACGAGTGGCAGAGCCAGTGCTGCCCCCAACAGCAGTGACGCCAGAAGCACAAAGCCCGCCACGAGGCCGGACCCCAATTGCGCAATCCCCGCCCCCGCCAGCAGGAGCACCATCGCCGCCACGCCCTGCGCGCGCAGCGCCCGCTCCGAGGCCCGCGCCCAGGCACGGGGCTGGGCGGGTGCAAGCAGCGGCAGGCGCCATACCCGCCAGAGGCCTTGTGCGGCCGCCACTAGCGTGCCGATCACGGCGATGGCCAGCCCCGCTGCCCACCACGCCGGGCGGATCGACAGCGTTCCCGGCACGTCGGCCCCGTAAAGTCCGCGCAGGGTGGCGGCCACATCGGGCAAAAGGGCCGAGGCGACCAGATAGCCAAGCGCCACGCCCACCAGCCCAGCGACCAGGGCGAAGACCAGCAACTCGGTGATCAGCAAAAGGATCAGCACGCGGGCCGGCAAGCCCAGCGCGCGCAGGGTGCGAAAGACCGGGCGGCGCTGTTCAAAAGCCAGACCGATGGCGGAATGCACGATGAAGAGCCCCACTGCAAAGGCAAGAAAACCGAAAGCCGTCAGGTTCAGGTGAAAACTGTCGGTCAGCCGGGCAAGATCCCCGGTCTCACTCGGCTCGCGCAGGATCAGGCCGGGGGCTGCTACTCTTAAGGAGGCACGATCCATCGGCTGGTCCGGCCAGAGCAGAAGACGGGAGATCTCGTCCTTTGCCCCAAGCAGGGCTTGCGCCTGCCCGATATCGGTGATGACTGTGCCGGGAGGCAACCCCTCGGCCACGCGCACAGGCGGTGTCGCTTGCCCAGCCAGTCGGGCCGCGGTTTCCGGGTCTGCATAGAAAACACCGGGCGTCGTGATGAACGGCAACAGCCCGCCGCCCGCCGCCACATCCACCTGCTGCGCCTGCGGCGGCACAGTCAGCGGATCGATGCCAAGGACGCGCAACCGCACATCGCCAAACCGCATTTCCCCATCGATCACCGGCGAAACCAGCCAGCCTGCACGCCGCAGTGTCACAAACACCTGCTGATTCATCGGGGCGCCGTCCTCACGCATCAGTTGTGCGAGCTGGTCCTGCCCAAGGATCACCGCCGCACGGTCATAGCTCGCCCTCGCCTCGGTGTTGATCGCCTGAACCCCCGACCACAGCGCCGTGGCCAGCGACAGCCCCAAAAGCAGCATCGCCAGTTGCACAGGCCGCCTGCGCCAGTGCGACAAGAGCGCTGTCAGCCCGGTCCACACCATCACGCCAGCCTCCCCGCGCGCAGGTGAACACGGGCGTCCAGCCGGTTTGCCAGACGGTTGGAATGAGTGACCATTAACAGCGCGGCACCCGTTTCAGCCACCAGCGACAGCATCAGATCGAGCACAGCGTCCCCTGTTGCCTCATCCAGATTGCCCGTGGGTTCATCAGCCAAAACCAGCCGGGGCCGGGCGGCCAAGGTCCGGCCTACTGCCACCCGCTGTTGCTGCCCGGCCGACAATTGTTCAGGATAGCGCGTCAGGACCTCGGCCAGGCCCAGCCGTGCGGCAAGGACTTTCAGCCATGCCGGATCAGGGTGGCCGGCAAGTCGAGCCTGAAAGGCAAGGTTGGCCGCCACATCAAGCGAGGGGATCAGGTTGAACTGTTGGAACACAAGTCCGACTGTTCCCCGCCGCAGCGCGGCAAGGGCAGTATCGTTCAGCCCCACGATATTTTTACCGCCAAGGTGGATTTCTCCCGCATCAGGACTGTCGAGCCCTGCAACGAGATGCAGGAGCGTGCTCTTTCCACTGCCAGACTCGCCGGTAAGCGCAAGGCTCTTGCCCGCTTCCAGCGAAAGATCGATCCCGTGCAGCACCTGCAACGGCCCCTCGACCGAGGGGTAGGACTTGTCGATCTGGTGCAGCCTCAGCAGCATGTTAACTCCCGAAGGTCCGCGTGCATCTAGCACGGCATGCCGGTGAAATCGTGCCGAACAACGACCCCACTCATAAAGTCTACTTTACTTCTCTCCGCGGTGCAGGCTGTGACTCTTTGGGGAAGCAGCGGTTGCACGGAAGCGTCGACTAGCAAGGCCGTTAACTCATAACGGCTTAGGGATTAGCGGCCTGGGACGCGGTGGAGCTTTTCGCTACGTCGCGCGTTATTTTCTTGCGGCACATCCGGGGAATGTCGGAGAGGACAAGGTATGCGAATACCGACAGTCTCGGCCGTTTTTGGCATCATTGCGACGGTTTCAGTGGCCCAGGCACAAGATATTGAGCAAGGACGCCAGCTTGCGCTTGAGGTCTGTGCCACCTGTCACGCCGTACGCCCCGACGAAGCCCTATCCCCTGTCACCACCGCGCCCAGCTTCGAAGTCGTTGCCATGACGCCGGGAATGACCGCAGCAGCGCTTAACGTCTGGCTCACGGCCCAGGCGCATCCCACCATGCCGAATATACTACTCTCCCAGCAGGAGGTCCGTGACGTGTCGGCCTATATTCTAAGCTTGCAAACGAACTTGTCCGGTCCGGATACACCCTGAGCGGAATTTCGATGGCATCGGCCGAAGGCAAATGTTGGCCAAGCGCCTCATCTCAGCACCGGCGTCAGATTGCTTAGGCTCTCGTGGTAGCGCCCCGTTAAGCAGAAACTTCTGCCAACATAGATCGTTGGTTCCTGCGGTCGACAACGACGAACAGGAACCTAGGCGATGATTGTAGACGACCAGAGGGCCGCGGCCTCGCTTTTGATGGCCCCGGCCTTTCACAGGATCGCTGAACCGGTCGAGGCAATCGAGACACATATTTCGCGCGTATTCCTAGCAGGCGACCGGGTCTTTAAGATGAAGCGTGCTGTGAAGCTGCCCTACGTCGATTTCTCGACGCCGATCCTCCGGCTCGCAGCCTGCGAGAAGGAAGTGGAACTCAATTCGAACACGGCGCCGGGCCTCTATGTCGGCGTGCGGCTTATTACGCGAGAGCCAGGCGGCAAGCTCGTCCTCGACGGAACCGGCGAACTGGTCGATGCGGTGATCGAAATGGTTCGCTTCGACCAGTCGAAGCTGCTGGACAGAATGGCCGTCGCCGGCGACCTCACACCTTCGCTCATGACGGCGGTCGCACGCAGGATTGTGCAATTCCATCGCGGCGCACCGGTGCTCCACTCCGGCAGCGGTTCGGCAAACATGGCGGGTGTGCTCGACATTAACGAGGCCGGTTTTGCCACCAGCCATGTTTTCGGCGAGGCCGAGGTCGACGATTTCAGCGGGGTCTTCCGCACCGCCCTGGCCCGTCATTCCGAACTGCTCGATCAGCGGGAGGCTGCAGGCAAGGTCCGCCGATGCCATGGCGATCTGCACCTGCGGAACATCTGCCTCTTTGACGGTGAGCCGCGGCTCTTCGACTGCATCGAATTCAACGACAAGATCGCCACTGTCGACGTGCTCTACGACCTGGCCTTCCTGCTCATGGATCTTTGGTATCGCGGCTTTGCGGAGCTCGCCAATCTTGCGATGAACCGCTACCTCGACGAAGCCGACGATGAGGACGGCTTCGTCCTCCTGCCCTTTTTCATGGCGGTGCGGGCCGCAGTGCGAGCGCATGTCACAGCAACGCAGGTCGAAGAAGGCAGCACCGATTCCAAGAAGATCGTCGCCAAGGCCAGATCCTATTTCGAAGTTGCCCGCGCGCTTTTCCAGGAAAAGCCACCTCGGCTGATCGCGATTGGTGGCTTAAGCGGTGCCGGCAAGACGACCGTCGCCGAGGCTCTGGCCGCGCATGTCGGTGCGCCGCCCGGCGCGCGCATCGTTGAGAGCGACCGTATACGAAAGTCCATGCATGGCGTACCCGCCGAAACGCGGCTTCCTGACCAAGCCTATCGGCCGGAAATGTCGGACAAGGTCTATAGTGAGATGGCATGGCGTGCCGGTCTCATTCTATCCGAGGGAGGTTCGGTTGTGGCCGATGCCGTCTTCGACAGGCCGGCTGACCGCGAGCGCATCGAGAAGGCGGCGCGCGACCGTGGACTCCCCTTCGCGGGCTTCTGGCTGGAAGCCGATCCGGTGATCCTTTGGCAACGGGTCGGCGAGCGCAGAGGCGGGTCGTCGGACGCTACCGTCGACGTCCTCTCGCGGCATTTACAGCGAACCACCACACAACTCGCCTGGCGCGGGGTCGACGCCGGACGAATGCCAGCCGACATTGCCGCAGAGTTGATAAGGTTCTTGGAAGCGGCTGTTAGCGAGCGCGGGGCGCGCGACGATGAGGATCTTCCTGGGAAATAACCTTCATCCTCCATCCACTTGCGGAAGGCGCGTGCAAATCACCGCCGAAGCACGCCGCACTTCACGTTGAATTTCACAGCTCCAAGCCTCATTGCGACATCACGGCTGCAGGAAGGCCGGCACGAGGGTGACCGATCCATAATTCACTTTTTGCTAGGTGACCCGGTTGGGCCTCGATTGAGGGTACCCCGATCGACAACGGCAACCCGCTCGCTGATATGTTGTTCGTACGATGATTGGCCGTATTTGCCAGGCGCGCCGATTTTTTTGGCAGAACTGGATTCTCAAATAGGCCGTGGGCCGGACAGGCATGCTCCGATCATTGCGCTGAGGATAGCGCGTTGATGTCATTTCGGAGTTTTTGGATCCGGACGAGGATTTCGTCGAATGGCAGCGGTTTATCATCGAACATCATCGGCGCCATGTCGCGGTAGTCAGCGCGGAGGTCTCTTTGCCTTGCTTCTGATGGCATCAACTGCAAGATGCCCGGCCGGGCGGTATTGTAGTTGGCCCAGCCTGAGCGGAAGAACACCGCCTTGTGCTTGGCCACTTGCTCGAGAAGCTTTAAGTCGGTCGCCGCGGCCCTTCCATCGTCCGTTTCGAGCAGCATCGCGATATCGTAGTAGTTCCGCGAGAAATATTGCGGCGTCGGCGTTTCGGCCGGCCGATGTGCCTAGGCGTGCAGCGCCGCAGCTTTTTCCCAGAATGTGCGTCGTGCCGACAGCACGGTAACGGAGCAGTCAGGATACTCGAAGAAATCCGGAAACCCGTCTGCTGCGTAAGGGTGGATGGTTCGCTCTTCGGTAGGGTATCCGCGAGCGCCGAATTCGAGCTTCACCCTCGGCGTGATGTAAGCCATGTCTGCGCACTCGCCCTCCGAGAGAGCGGTCGGGTAGTAAAAGTTGACGATTTGCGGATTTTGGGCTTCGATCTCCAGCGATCATTTACCACCAGCCGCGTCGCCGAGGTATGTGGCGACCGACCCGAGCGTTTCGGCGATATGTTTTTTCGACGTCTATCGCGGCAGTCGCGGCAGTTGACTGTCCCCTGCTCAACCCCTGGTCTGCGACGCGCCAAGACCCAGGCTCACCTTACCCACGGCGCTTTCGATCCTCGGCTTGCGGCCGCCGCCCGCTATTGAGCAGGTGCCGTAGGTGCCGGCGTGGTTGCGCCAGTCGCCTCAGGCGCGGGAGCGGGAACTGGATCAAAAGGCGTACGGTCAAATTCCGGCAGAGCATCCAGTTCTTCTTTGGACCCCGCCACGACTATCCAGCGGTCGCCTTCGCGCTCCGCCCATTCAATCTTGTCATACGCCATTTCGACACTTTTCTCGCCGAGACCGAGGAAACCGCCAACGCCAATCACGATAGATTTGACCTTGCCGTCCTTGTCGATGACGAGATCATTCACGTCGCCGATATTCTCTGCGTCGTCACCGGTGCCGTTATAGACCATTTCACCGACAAGGTTGGTGGCGAGATGACCCTCGGCCGGAGCCACTGCCGGTGCTGCCTGTTCCATCGGGGCCGGGGTGGCGGGGTCCGCAGGAGCCGGTTGTGGGGTCGTTTCCTGGGCGAACGCGCCGGCCGCAATCACCGTCGCGACCGCTGTTGCGGCCAAAAGATTGCGGATCATGACAACTTCTCCTTGTGCAGGATTTCCGTGCACTGCCGCGCCTGCGAAAGCACCACTGCTGGGAAGACGAGGCGCTGTGCTCACAACCTCACAACGCTGTGAACAGATTCTTGTTCCGGCTGTCGCGTTGCAGTTAATTGATGGGTGGCGAAGGTCGCCGCGAGGAAGAGTTGATTGGGCTACCGGAGGATCGAAAAAGCTCCTCCGGCCACTCTGCGAGGCGACGGCGGCCGGCGGTCCGGCCGCCGTCAATTTCTTCCTTCGGCGAGGCGATTGTCCGCTCAATACAACTGAGGGAGCCGCTGCCAATATCCTGCCCACGCACTGCTCACGGGCTGATCGAGCGCTCGACAGAAGCGCGCGGGCATTCATCGCCTCTATCCCCGTCACATCAAGGCAGTCCTCAGGAAGTCCGCCTTGGTCCACCGCAGGATCAGCCAGCCCACGATGCCCGCAAGCGTCGACCCCAGCAGTACGCCGATCTTCGTCTGGTTCTGGAGAAGAGCCGAGCCCGGATAGGCGAGAAGCCCGATGAAGAGGCTCATGGTGAAGCCGATGCCGCCAAGCACCGCCACGCCATAGAGATGCGCCCAGGAGGCGTAGCGGGGCATATCGGCAAGCCTTAGCTTGATCGCGAGCCATGCGAAGCCGAACACACCCGCCTGCTTGCCGAAAAAGCAGACCGAGCGCAATGCCGATCGGCACCGGATCGATGAGCGCGGAAGGACCCAGCCCGGCGAAGGACACGCCTGCATTGGCAAAGCCGAAGATCGGCACGATGAGGAACGCCACCCAGGGATTGAGCGCATGCTCGAGCTGGTGCAGCGGTGATGTCGGACTGTCGCCGCTCGATACTTCCAGCGGGATGGTAAGCGCCAGCGCCACGCCCGCAAGCGTTGCATGGATCCCCGACTGCAGCACGAAAAACCACAGCGCCGCGCCAAGCACCAGATAGGGCGCCAGATGCTTCATGCCGAACCAGTTGAGCGCCGAGAGGACCAGCAATGTCGCGGCCGCCAGACCGAGCATCAGGGGCGAGAGTTCGGCCGCATAGAAGAGGGCGATGATCACGACGGCGCCAAGGTCGTCGAGGATCGCCAGCGCCGTCAGGAATATCTTGAGCGACACCGGAACACGCGGACCGAGCAGCGAGAGCACGCCGAGCGCAAAGACGATGTCCGTCGCCGATGGAATAGCCCATCCCCTGAGATTTGCCGGCTCGCCCCAATTCAGCGCGATGAAGATCGCCGCCGGCACGACCATGCCGCCGAGCGCCGCGATACCCGGCAGCGCGCGCTGCGACCAGGTTGCAAGCTGCCCGTCCAGGAGCTCGCGCTTGATCTCAAGCCCGACGAGCAGGAAAAAAACGGCCATGAGCGCATCATTGATCCAGTGCAGCACCGACAGGCCCAGCACGTAACGATGCAGCCCATCGAAATAGAGCGTCGCAAACGGCGAATTGGCTATCAGCAGCGCCAGGGCAGCGACAAACATCAGCGTCATCCCTCCCGAGGCCTCATTGTCCAGAAAGGTTCGGAGAAGCGAGGAACGGTGAAGTTTTTTCTGCATCCACATCCACCCTCTTTCGATAATTTGGCGACGTACTCAACCGCGGGAGGTCACCGGGAAGTTGCCGCGCGGGTCAGCACTTCCGTTTAACAATTCCGCGAAGATGCGAGTGAAGTCCTGGAGCGGCGATGGTGGTGCTGCCGTCAATCGCGTCACGACCGAGACGACGAGCTTGGCATGGGATCCCAGCAACTCCGGCCGGGCATCGGGATGGGCTCGAAGATAGCTATCAAGCCCCTCGATCTGTTCGAGACCGTGCAGGGCACGTTCCCGGCAGGCGACAGGAGTCGAGAGGCAGGATGTCCGCGATGGTTTCCAGCGCGGCGAAGGGAAGGCTTGATATTCTGTAGATTTAAACCGCCGAATGCTTAGGCCTGTTGGAACAAAGCACAAGTGGACAGCGTTGGACCTGCAACTGGGGTGAGATCGGCATGTCCGAAGCTGCTCTCCGCAATTTCACCATCAATTTTGGCGCCCAGCACCCGGCGGTCCGTTTGTGGCTCATGCTAGAATTGGGTGGAGAGATAGCTGAGCGCGTCGATCCGCGTATCGGGCTACTGCACCGGGGACCGAGAAGCTGTCGAAGGCGCTGCCCTACTTCAACCGGCACGATTACGTCGCGCCGATGAACCGAGAGCATGCGTTTTACGTGGCGGTCGAGAGACTACTTGGCATTAATTCCCAAGCTCGGCCAGCCCATCCAACTGCCAATCCAGCGAGGTCTCCATGACACAGATCCGAGCCGACAACCAGCCCGTCACCCAGATCACCATCATCGATTCTGAACCGGA
>NZ_JAAKZF010000121.1 GCF_011045125.1 Allomesorhizobium camelthorni
CATTGCCGAAACGAGCCGTCGGCCTCGACAAGCTCGGTGTTGTTATCGCGCTCGTCCTCGCCGGCGCCTGGCTTCTGCTGCCCTTCGCCGATTTCAAGCCCAACCGCATCCTTCCCGGCGAGCCGCGCTCGATCTTCTTGGCGCTCCCTCCGATTTATGCCGTGATAATAGCGCTGGCGCTGGGCATCTCTATTTTCATCAGCCTTCTGAAATTTCCCGCCATCCTGCGCCTTCTGCTCGGTTTCATCGGCCTAGTCGCTCTCGTCTTGGCGATCGGCGTCGCCGGTTATCACCTGACGCCCGAAGGCGATAGGCTGGCGCGCATCGCGCCGGGTGCGGGCTTCTGGGTTCTTGCGAGTGCCTATGCCCTCCTTGCCGCCGATTCCCTGACGCGCCTGCGCCTCGGACCCTGGCCGCGTCTCGCCATGCTGGCGCTGGTCGCCATAGGCATTGGCGCGCTTCTCTGGAGTGGGGCATGGGACGAACTCTCCATCATCAAGGAATATGCCAGCCGCGCTGAAGCTTTCTGGCGGGAGGGGCAGACCCATATCACCCTCGCCGTCGGTTCGCTGATCGTTGCCACCGTCATCGGCATCCCGCTCGGCATCGCTTGTTATCGCGACAATCGGCTGCGCACGGTCGTCCTCAACATTCTCAACGCCGTCCAGACCATCCCTTCGATTGCGCTGTTTGGCCTCCTCATCGCCCCTCTCGGCGCATTGGCTGCCGCAATGCCGGCCCTCGCTGCCATCGGCGTTTCCGGCATCGGCGCGGCGCCTGCCATGGTGGCGCTCTTCCTCTACAGCCTCCTGCCGGTGGTCTCGAATACCGTCGTCGGCCTTCTCGGCGTCCCCGAAGATGCCAACGACGCTGCCAGGGGCATGGGCATGACCAACCGCCAGCGTCTCGTCGCGGTCGAGCTGCCCCTGGCCTTTCCGATAATAATTGCCGGCATCCGCATCATTTTGGTCCAGAATATTGGCATCGCTACGATTGCAGCGCTCATCGGCGGCGGCGGCTTCGGTGTCTTCGTCTTCCAGGGCATCGGCCAGACCGCGATGGACCTCGTGCTGCTGGGCGCCGTGCCTACCGTCGGCCTGGCCTTCGCTTCCGCTGTCATCCTCGACGCCCTCGTCGAAATGGTTTCGCCACAGGAACCCTCCAATGATTGAGATCGACCAGATCACCAAGACCTATGGCAACAGCGCAGTCGTCGATCGCGTGACGATGAAAGTCGAACCGCACACAATCGCTGCCATTGTTGGCACGTCGGGTTCGGGCAAGACCACACTCTTGCGCATGATCAACCGCCTAGTCGAACCCACTACCGGCACCATCCGCATCGATGGCGAGGACACGCGTACTGTCCCCGCCTACGAATTGCGTCGCCGCATCGGTTACGCCATCCAAGGCCACGGCCTCTTTCCCCACCGCACGGTCGGCCAGAATATCGGCACGGTCCCGAAACTTCTCGGCTGGGATAAGGCCCGCATCGCCCGCCGCGTCGATGAACTGCTCGATCTCTTCCAGCTCGAACCCGGCCAGTATCACGACCGTATGCCCAGCGAATTGTCCGGCGGCCAGCAGCAGCGCATTGGCGTGGCCCGCGCCCTTGCCGCCGAGCCCAATATCCTGCTCATGGATGAGCCCTTCGGAGCGCTCGATCCCATCATCCGCGCCCAAGCGCAGCAGAACCTCATCGACATCCAGAAGCATTTCGGCACCACCATCGTGCTCGTCACCCACGACATGGAAGAGGCCATTCGTCTCGGCGACAGGATCGCGGTTATGGACGAGGGCAAGATCCTGCAATACGCCACCCCCCAAGAGATCATCGCCCGCCCCACGACTGGATTCGTCGATGAACTCATCGGCACCGGCGAGCGCCCCTTCCGTCTGCTTTCCCTCGCCTCGATCCGCGAGGCCGTCGAACCCGGCGAAGCCAAGGGCACCCCCATCTCCGCCGATGCTACCCTGCGCGATGGCCTCGCCGAACTCCTTTGGTCCGGCCGCGCCGCCTTGCCTGTCGAGGACGGTGGCCAACGCATCGGCCGCGTAACGCTCACCGAACTCAATCGCCGCGCGGCCCGCCCGCAATGAGATGGCCCTTAATCATAAGGCTGCTCGTTCTGGCGCTGCTGATCGCATTTTTGGTCTCGCCCGAAAGCTTCGCCTTCCTGCTCCGGCCGCTCATCAAGAACGGCCAGCCCGCCATCTATGATCGCGGGAGCCTGTGGAGCCTCACCCTCAGCCACCTCGCCATCACCTTCGCCGCCACGACGATGGCGACCATCGTGGCCCTCAGCCTCGCCATCCTTGTGACGCGCCCGTTCGGGGCCGAATTCCTGCCGCTCTCGCGCAGCCTCGCCAATATCGGCCAGACCTTTCCGCCCGTCGCCGTGCTGGCTTTGGCCGTGCCCATCTTGGGCTTCGGCAACGCCCCGACGCTCATGGCGCTTTTCCTTTATGGACTGCTGCCGATCTTCGAAAATTCCCTCACCGGCCTCACCACCGTGCCCCCAGCCATCACAATGGCGGCGCGAGGCATGGGCATGACGGGCATGCAGCGCCTCACCCGGGTCGAACTGCCTTTGGCCCTGCCCGTCATCCTGGGCGGCGTGCGGCTTTCAACCGTGATTTCGCTGGCCACCGCCACTATCGGTTCAACCGTGGCGGCGCGGACGCTGGGCGAGATCATCATTGCCGGCCTCGCCGCCAGCAATACCGCCTTCGTGATGCAGGGCGGCCTTATCGTCACCGCGTTGGCGGTCCTAATCTACGACGGTCTCTCGGCCCTCGAACGTTTCTTTGTCGCGTGTACCAGAACGTGACAATACCCCTCTCGGAATGTTGTCGGTTCTGCCCATGTCGGAAAGCTTGCCCACAAGTGCCAGCCGGGTTCCGGTCGGAACAAGGAGGATGAACCAGGACCAAGCTTGACAATCATTGCCCCATGCAAGTCAAGCCAACTCTGTCTCACTGACGCTGACGCCGGACAATGGAGTCCGTTCGTTGATTGCGATGACGTTTAAACCGGTTTACGAGAACAGTCGGTAACAATGGAATAGAGCGGATGCAAACAAAACCTTTTCGTATCGGTACACGCGGCAGTCCGCTTGCACTGGCACAGGCCCATGAGGCACGCGACCGTTTGATGGCAGCCCACGGCGTTCCCGAGGAAATGTTTGAGATCGTCGTGCTGACGACGCGCGGCGACCACATCACCGACCGGGCGCTCGCCGAAATCGGCGGGAAGGGGCTATTCACCGAAGAGCTAGAAGCGAAGCTGCTTTCCGGCGACCTGGATTTTGCCGTTCACTCGGCAAAGGACATGCAGACAAGTCTCCCGGAAGGGCTCCATCTTTCGGCTTACCTGCCGCGCGAGGACATCCGCGACGCCTTCATCGGGCGCACGGCCCGCAAGCTGGTCGAGTTACCCCATGGCGCGACCGTAGGCTCCTCGTCGCTGCGTCGGCAGGCGTTGATCCGCCGTTTGCGGCCCGACATCAGCGTCGTTACCTTTCGAGGTCAAGTCGACACACGGCTACGCAAGCTCCAGGAAGGTCAGGTCGACGCGACGCTGCTGGCGCTCGCAGGACTGAAGAGGCTCGGAAACGTAGGCGTTATCACCGATCTTCTCGAACCGGAAGACTTTCCGCCAGCTCCGGCGCAGGGCGCCATCTGCTTCGAAAGCCGGATCGGCGATGCGCGGATCGACGATCTCCTTGCAGCCGTCAATGACCCCGTGACGTTCGATACCGTCTCCTGCGAGCGCGCATTCCTTGCCGCGCTGGATGGCTCGTGCCGTACGCCGATAGCGGGTTATGCTGTTTGCGAAGGCGACCGAATCTGCTTTTTTGGCCTGATCGTCACACCCGATGGAAGCCATGAACACGGGGTGACGATCGATGGCAATCGTCGCGACGCCACCGCGCTCGGTCATCGGGCGGGAACGGACGTAAGGGAGCAGGCCGGCAGCAGCTTTTTCGAGAACTGGAGCTGAGAGACGATGCGGGTGATCGTGACGGCGCCTGATGGGACATGTGTCCATCGGCCCCCTCTTGGCCGCTTCACATGCCCGGGATATTGGAGGGAGCACTTTCCCTTTCCACCCGCTCGGGACCGGTTGCCACCAACGAGCATGGAAGCGGTCCGCGCGATGGATCAGTTCGGCCCCGCACTCGTTCCGTAGCTAAGGCGAAGCGGAAAACGCAAGGAAAGCCAGGTCCGCGACGGTTCAATCTTCGGAGGGAAGCGGTGTCGACCTGCCAATCTTGTCTCCAGGCTTTTCCCGCAATTGGCCTATACCCAGCCCATCAATTCCCTTCGCACCGCCTTCTCCAGTACATTCAGGCCGTCTTTGCTATCGTTAAGGCAGGGAATATGCGTGAATTTCTCGCCACCATTTTGATGGAAGGAGTGAGCGGCTTGCTCGGCGATCTCCTCCAGCGTCTCCAGACAGTCGGAGACGAAGCCGGGATTGATGACGGCGATGCGTTTGACGCCGTCCTGTGCCAGCTTTTCGACCGTCTTGTCGGTATAGGGTTGCAGCCATTCCTCCGGACCGAAGCGGGACTGGAAGGTGATTATGAATTTGTCTTCCGGTAGTCCAAGCTTCTCGCGCAACAGGCGCCCGGTCTTCTGGCACTGGCAATAGTAGGGATCACCCTGCTGGAAATAAGACATCGGGATGCCGTGAAACGAGGCAAGCAGCATGTCCGGCTGCCAGTCGAGCGTTCCAAGATGTTTCGTTATGGAATTGGCGAGCGCCTCGATATAGGGCGGATCGTCGTGATAATCGGGAACGGTGCGCAGTGCCGGCTGCCAACGCATGGCCATCAGCTTCTCGAAAGCCTTGTCGTTGACTGTTGCCGTGGTCGCGGCCGCATATTGCGGATAGAGCGGGAAGACAAGGATGCGGTCGCAGCCTTCGTCCTTCAGCGCCTGGATGCGTGAGGCAATTGAAGGCTGTCCATAGCGCATCGCCCAATCGACCTTCACATTCAAATCCATCAGCCGCTCCGCCATCAGGGCAGACTGGTTTCGGGTGTAGGTGCGCAGAAAGCTCTCGTTCCTTTCCTTATTCCAGATCATCTCATAGGCCTTGCCCACCTTTTGTGGGCGGGTATTCAGCACGATGCCGAAAAGGATCGGGTACCATTTCCAGCGCGACCATTCGATGACGCGCCGATCCGTCAGGAATTCGCGCAGATAGCGTCGCATCGACTGGTAGTCGGTGCCGTCGGGCGTACCGAGATTGACGAGAAGGACGCCGACTTTTCCGATTCTGACGGAGGGTTCGTCCGCCTGTTTGACGGAAATATCTGCAGTCATGGAAAACCCCAATGTTGACAGGTACAGGACCGGGCCGCTCTGTCACCCATGCAGAAAACAAAAGCCCACCCGGGAAGGCCCGAGCTGGTCTTCTGAAGCGACCGGGTTCGGGTTGCCGTTAGCTTCGGCAATCTTTCTCCAGAGCGTTGCGTCATCGCTCCATACGCGTCGGCACAGTTGCCCTCCGCGAGGTGGCGAAGGTGGAACTTAAGCTAAGTTCGCTGGTCCCACCGCCGAGAGGCGTGACCACTTCGATCACGTCGTTGCTTTGCATATCCCTTCCCGGCTTCTCAATCTGGCATCCTGTTTCGCGTGTTGATCGCGAATCCGAGTGGGTCGGCGCGACGATGCTTTGGAAAATGACCTTGCAACGCTGACGAGGGAAATCACCTCTCGTCATAGAGTCGATAGACAATCGTTATTGTCGCTCGCTGCTTGGGAATGATATTGCAGCGAGTAATGCCAAGCCGCATCGCGCCTCGAAAGCGACGTTCCTGTTACGCGGAGAAGTCTAAGCCGCGATCAGTCGCCGTCTCGGCAATCCATGCCGTCGCGGTTCGCACAACTGGTGACGCAAAGTTCGCGCAGTGAGCCCTGAGAGAAGCTCGTACATGGCTCACGAGAACGGAAAAAGGAGCGCGGGGCTTTGGGGTCATTCATGAGCTGCATGAATAACTCAAACGCATTTTCACGATCTAGCGCCTCTTCGACAAAATGGTCAGTTTGCGTGCCAACGCACTCGAAGACCGATCAGAAGATGATCAGACTCTGCGGGAGCCTAGGCTCACCTCCATCAACCGATCGGAGGGGCGGTGACCAGATCAAGAGTTTGACCGTGCGCGTAGCCGCATTGCCCATTTGCGGTTCGTCGATGGCTCGTGAGGTCGAGTAGAATGGAAGGGAAGGGCGCCCTGAGCAATCCCATATCAAAGTGTTCCTGAGATGATCTTCGCATCATACGGGCGATTGGCAAGAATGGAGCTCTGGCCCCGTGGTGAAAGATTCATGTTCAGCGCGAGGATGAAATGCACGCCGGCCGCTGGTGTGGTTTCAAGACTTTGCAGATGATTTCGTAAAGACCTGCCATAGCGCACAGAGAAAAAGATGCGTCTTGACGCACCGCGAACCGCAGAAGAGAAAGAATACATGGATGCAACTCGCCGCTGAAACTCTGGCTGCCCGACGCGGTGACGATCTGATTTTCGTTAATATTTCCTTTCGCTTAACGGAAGGTGACGCCTTGGTCCTGACTGGCCGTAACGGCTCGGGGAAATCGACTTTGCTGCGTGTCGTGGCGGGCTTTCTGAGACCCGAAAAGGGGTCGGTCACATTCACTAATTCGGGAGGCCGGACCAACCGGCGCCCGAGCGAAGTCAGCCACTATCTCGGCCACCGAAATGCAATGAAAAATGAGCTTACGATTGCCGAGAATCTCGAATTCTGGCGCTCGTTTCTGGACGACGGTTCACAGGCGCCGACGGCCTCGATCGAAGATGCCGCAGAGGCGGTTGGCCTTGGCGGCATTACCCATCTTCCCTTCGGCTATCTTTCCGCAGGCCAGCAGCGTCGGTTCGCCTTCGCCAAGCTGCTCGTCGCCCATCGGCCCATCTGGTTATTGGATGAGCCGACGGCCGCGCTCGACACCAACGCGGACAAGCTGTTTGCTGCGCTGATCGGCGAACATCAAAGGAAGGGAGGCATCGTGCTTGCCGCGACGCATCAACCGCTCGGGCTCAGCAATGTGCAGGAATTGCGCATGAAGAGCTTCGCCGGAGGAGAAGCGGGGGTTTGGGGAGCATGATCGCCCTCTTTTTCCGCGACCTTAAACTTTCCGTCCGGGCAGGGGGCGGGGCACTGATCGGCATATTGTTCTTTCTCACTGTCGTTGTGGTCGTTCCGTTCGGCGTAGGGCCGGATCTCAATCTGCTTTCCCGTATCGGACCCGCCATCGTCTGGATCGGCGCCCTGCTTGCCGCTCTGCTCGGGCTCGACAGGCTGTTTCAAGCAGAAAGGGACGACGGATCGCTCGATCTCCTGCTAATGCAGGAGACACCACTGGTGATCACCGTCATCGTCAAATGTGTCGCGCACTGGACCGCGACGAGCCTGCCGCTGGTGATAGCCTCGCCGCTTCTTGGCCTCTTCATGAACATGAACGAGGCTGCGATCGGCGCAACCATGCTGACGCTGCTCGCCGGCTCGCCGGCGATCACTTTCATCGGCGCGGTCGGCTCGGCTGTCGCGGTTGCGCTCCCGCGCGGCGGGCTTTTGGTGTCGATCCTCGTACTGCCGCTGACGATCCCGGTCCTCATCTTCGGTGTGAGCGCGAGCTATGCGGCCGACCAGGAACCGGCTCCGTTTCTGCCGCCTTTCCTGATATTGATCGCTCTGACACTTTTCTTCGCGGTCATCGGTCCGGCGGCGGCGGCCTTGGCGCTCAGGAACACGGCCGATTGATTGGCCTTTCAATTGCGGTAAGCCCGGCTCTTTGCGATCTGGGGATGGAACGATCCTTTTTCCTGCCGTCAGCCGCGCAAGCATACAGCGCGATATCGGCAATGCCGTGGTTCGATTAGATACGGGACACTCGGCTTTGGAGACGCACAGCGCAGAAATCCGGACGCGATCGCCGGATTACCGGCTGCCTAAATCTCTTGCTTGGGCTGCACAGGGTCGTTTCGACGCTCTCGTATATGAGGGCACAGAAGCCATCGCCACGGCGAAGCCGATGACACCGTAACGCGCGGGAATAGAAACCATGACGGTTGGACATTTCCCAGTGAAAAAGTCTCCGAAGGAGTGTCGTCTCAGAGGAACTCAGCTTGGGAGTGGATGGGTCGCGCGCGCTTGCACACACTTCGCAAGTCGTGACCGTGTGTGGACCGCAGCCGAAATCAATTACTGCTATCGCGCACACCGCATGTCACCCGGCTAGTGCTGGAATTCCTGACGTACTTAGATAATAGTTGAGGAGAAAGGAATGCTGTTGCCTCGCACAGCAGGCGGTTTCGGTGTCCCGGCTTTCTGTCGCATCTTCGCTCCTGTGACGGGCTACGATGAGCGAGAAATCCTCCATTCCTCATTGAGCCAATTTTGTCTCACTGGCGCTGACGCCGGACATGCTATCGTGTAAAGAAAGGGCGGCAGTTGCCAGGAGTTTTTGTCCTAAGAACTCGTCGCCACTAAAACGGCTTGACCACCACGAGGACAACGATCGCTATCATCAGAAGCGTTGGTGCTTCGTTCATGAAGCGCCAGTAGCGTGCGGAGCGCCGGTTTTCATCGCGCGCAAAGGCTCGCACCGCACGGCTGAACAACATATGCACTGCCGTCAACGCAACGACCAGCCCAATCTTCGCATGAAGCCAACCACCATGAAATCCATGGACGGACCATGCCAGATTGAGTCCTAAAATCCAGGTGAGCATCATGGCCGGGTTCATGATGATCCGGAGAAGGCGTTGCTCCATCACTTTGAAAGTTTCTGACTGCGCCGAGCCGGGCTCCGCGTCCGCATGGTAGATGAAGAGGCGCGGCAAATAGAAAAGGCCCGCCATCCATGAGATCACGGCAACGACGTGTGACGCCTTGATCCAGAGGTACAGATTGTCCGGCCGCCAGATGAACAAGCCGGCAGCCAAAAGGACGAAGAATACCAGCGCCAAGCGGGCGCGCTTGCGCGCGTGGCTGCCAGCGCTGGTATCCGTCTGCTTCTCCAAAGCGCTTATCCTCTCCAGTCACGGACGCGCTCAGCCAGCGCCCTCACATGATCGGGATCTGCCTGAGGGGTGATGCCGTGTCCAAGATTGAAGATGAGCGGACCGTTTCCGAGGTTTTGCAGAATGTCATCAATACCGTCATCGAGTGCCGTTCCGCCGGCAACAAGGCGCATCGGATCTAGGTTGCCCTGCACAGGCCCCTCCTTTTGCAATTCCGCTGCAAATCGCAAAGGTACTGACCAGTCCAGCCCGATTGCGTCTGCCTGGGTCTTCCGCCTGTAATCTTTGAGCAGGTATCCGGCACCTTTCGCGAAGGCGATGATGCGCGCCTGCGGCCGCCTTGACTTTACCGACGCAATCATGCGCGCGACCGGCTTGATCGCGAACGCTTCGAATTCCTTCTCTCCAAGGACGCCGGCCCACGAATCGAATATCTGCAAGGCATCCGCACCCGCATCAATCTGTGCCACGAGATAGTCCGCGGAGATATCGGCGAGAAACATAAGAAGATGCTCAAAGGATTCCGGATGGGTGTAGGCAAAAAGGCGGGCTGGGGCCTGATCTGGCGTACCCTGGCCAGCGATCATATAGGTCGCCACTGTCCATGGAGCGCCGCAGAAGCCTAGCAGCGCCGTCTCCTTTGGAAGCTCGATGCGAAGACGTCGCACGGTTTCGAAAACCGGTCTCAGATGAGAAAGCACCCCGGCTCCATTGAGTGAGCGTATACCGTCATCATCGATCGCGTCCATCTGTGGTCCATGCCCTTCCAGGAACCGCACGTTACGACCGAGAGCATCGGGGATGACCAGAATATCGGAGAAGAGAATGGCCGCATCAAAGCCGTAGCGTCGGATGGGCTGCAACGTCACCTCGACAGCATGGTCCGGCGAGTAACAAAGATCGAGGAAGCTCGCGAGCTTGGACCGCGTTTCCCGATATTCCGGGAGATATCGACCCGCCTGCCTCATCAGCCATAGCGGGGGCGGGACGAGGGTTTCCCCATTGAGAACCCTCATGAATTTTCGGCGCGTATCGCTCAATCGCATCGTCCCCACATAAAACCAAGGATATTTTAAAAGGCTCTATTTCTTAGAGTGGGCTTCTATGAAGGATTAGAATTCATCCACCGCCCACGCCACTTGTCACCCCCTATTGCTCACAGCCAACGGAGCAGAAAACATAAGGCTCCAAGAATTGTGGTAATGGAAAAAATACTCAAACATTTTCGCAACTTGCGGACCTATCCGACCAGTCCCGCTCATATGTAAATCTTACGCGCGGACAGCTAGTGTAGCCAGGAATAGATCGACCTGAGTCTCCTTCACCTCAGGCCGCGCCATATACCCAGCGTCAAACGTAATGCCCGTTAC
>NZ_JAAKZF010000122.1 GCF_011045125.1 Allomesorhizobium camelthorni
CCTAGGGTTTTCGGCATCGCCTGGGCCTTCGTCGCCCACACCGATAGCCATTTCGACCCCGATGTCCTTCGTCGCTTCATCGCTGCCTATCAGCGGGTCCAGCCGCTGACGATTGGCGAGCTGTGGGCCACCGCGATCACCCTGCGCATCGTGCTCATCGAAAACCTCCGGCGCCTTGTTGATCAGATGACGATGGGTCGACGCGTGCGCGCCCAAGTCGATGCGATGGCCAGCCGGTTACTCGCACTGGGAGACACACGATCGGCGCTCGAAATCGTCGCCGTCACCCGTTCATCTGAAGCCCTGTCGGACACCTTCGCCGCACAGCTTGCCAAGCGCCTGCGCGACCACGATCCCAGAACGACGCCCGCTCTCGGGTGGCTGGAAGAGCGGCTCGGCCGGCAGGGCACGTCCGTGGAAGAAGCGGTGGAACACGTCCAGCGGCGGCAGGGCGCCTCCAATGTCACCGTGCGCAACATCATCACCAGCATGCGGCTGATCTCGGACGTCGACTGGGCCGATCTGTTTGAGAGCATCAGCCTCGTCGACGAGCGGCTGCGCGCGGCAAGCGGCTTCGCCGACATGGATTTCGCAACTCGAAATCTCTACCGCAACGCGATTGAACAACTGGCCCGCGGGTCCTCATCCACCGAACTCGAGATCGCGCAACATGCCCTGATCGCGTCACAGCGTGCCGCGTCCGCGGCGGCTGATGTGCAAACCGCGGAGCGTGTCGGCGATCCCGGTTATCACCTCATCGCCGAAGGTCGTCACGCGCTGGAGCGGAGCATCCAGTTCCGGCCGCCGGCGCGCCTGCTGATCAGTCGCTTCGGCGCTCCCTTCGGCATCGGCGGCTATGGCGGCACGATCATGGCCGTCACCCTGGTGCTGTTGGCTCTAGCGCTGTGGACACTTGGGATTGCGGGCCTTGGTCCCGGCTGGTTGGCGCTTTTTGCCGTCGTCGGTCTGGCGCCGGCGACCGAGGTCGCAACCGCGCTCGTCAATCGCGCTGCGACCAGGATTTCTGGCCCCACGATATTGCCGGGGCTTGACCTGGCACCCGGGGTTCCAGAATCTCTTAGAACGGTCGTGGCCGTCCCGACGCTGCTGACCAGCGAAGCCGACCTCCTCGAACAGATTGAACGGCTGGAGGTCCACCACCTTGCCGGCGGCGGGGGCGATCTCACCTTCACGCTGTTGCTGGACGGGGTCGATGCCGATCAGGAGGTTCTGGCGAGCGACGACAGCCTTCTACGGCGTGGGGCCGAGGCCGTCGACGAACTGAATCGTCGTTACGGGGCGGGTCCGGGCGGCGACCGATTTTTGCTGCTGCATCGCCGCCGCGTCTTCAACACCAGCGAAAACCTATGGATGGGGTGGGAGCGAAAGCGAGGCAAGCTGCATGAGCTCAACAGGCTGCTGCGCGGTGCCGTCGACACGACGTTCGTGCCCATCGCCGGGCGGCCCGTTCAAGTGCCCTCGAATGTACGCTACGTCGTCACCCTCGACGCCGACACCAGAATGCCAAGGGATGCCGCTCTTCGGCTGATCGGCAAGATGGCCCATCCCCTGAACCGTCCACGGTTCGATCCCGCAAGGCAGCGCATCACCAGCGGCTATGCCATCTTGCAGCCGCGCGTCACCCCCTCGCTGCCGATGGACATCGAGGGCTCGTTCTTTCAAAAGGTCTTTTCCGCGCCCGGCGGCACCGATCCTTACGCGGCGGCAGTCTCGGACGTCTATCAAGACCTCTTCGGCGAAGGAACCTACACCGGCAAAGGCATCTACGACATCGACGCCTTCGAGGCGGCGCTCGCCGGTCGTGTGCCGGAAAACGCCATGCTCAGCCACGACCTCTTCGAGGGCATCTTCGCGCGTGCGGGCCTCGCCTCCGACATCGAAGTCATGGAGGATTTCCCGTCGCGCTACGACGTGGCGTGCAAGCGTCAGCATCGTTGGACGCGCGGTGACTGGCAACTCATTCCCTGGGTCTTCGGGCGCGTGACCGCAAACCACGCGGTACCTGCGATCGGCCGCTGGAAGATGCTCGACAACCTGCGACGTTCGTTGTTGGCGCCGGGCATGGTGTTGGCTCTCGGGCTGTGCTGGTTGCTCCCGATGCCGTCGGCCCTGCTGGGTACACTTTTCGTCGTCGCGGCCACCGCGATCCCCGCCTTCCTACCGACTGCCTTCTTGTTCGTGCCGCATCGAGC
Organism: Allomesorhizobium camelthorni; assembly: GCF_011045125.1. Taxonomy (GTDB): domain Bacteria; phylum Pseudomonadota; class Alphaproteobacteria; order Rhizobiales; family Rhizobiaceae; genus Allomesorhizobium; species Allomesorhizobium camelthorni. The sequence continues at coordinate 2,214 of NZ_JAAKZF010000122.1, forward strand.
CGGAATTCGCCTTCGCAGCCATCTTGCCACGCTCGGCGCCCACATCTCGCTCGCAGCCATCCAGACCGCGCTTTCCGTTGCTTTCCTTGCCGATCAGGCCTGGCGCGTGGGGGATGCCATCGTCAGGACGCTGGCGCGGGTGCTGTGGACACGGCGTCACCTGCTCGAATGGACGACAGCCGCCGAGGCCGCGGGGAGTCGGCGGCTGGATTTCGGGGGCTTCTATCGGCAGATGGCCGGCGGCACGGTGCTGGGACTTGTCGTGTCGGCCGGTGCGGTCGCTGTTGCCCCAACCTCGTGGCCAGCGGTTCTGCCCGTCGCACTCTTGTGGCTGGCAGCCCCGGCGGCGGCCCTGTGGGCCAGCCGTGGGGCGCCCCGCGAGCGACGGCTCTTGCTCTCGGACCAGGAAGCTCGAGACCTGCGGCTTATTGCGCGTCGCACCTGGCGCTTCTTCGAGACTTTCGTAACGCCAGCGGACAACATGCTGCCCCCGGACAATTTCCAGGAGGCCCCGAGCCCCGCCGTTGCGCACCGGACTTCGCCGACCAACATCGGCCTCTACCTGTTGTCTGCCGTAGCTGCCCGTGACTTCGGCTGGACAGGGACGGCCGAGACCGTCGATCGCGTGGAGGCGACGTTCGCCACCCTGCAGAAGATGCAAAGTCTCAATGGCCACTTCTTCAACTGGTACGGTACCCAGGATCTGCGACCGCTCGACCCGGCATATGTTTCCTCAGTCGATAGCGGCAATTTCGCCGGTCACCTGATCGCGCTGGCGAACGCCTGTGAGGAGTGGATCCATGCCCCGGTGGCGCCCAACGCCCGCCGCGGCATTGCGGACACCCTTTGGTTGGCCCGCGACGCATCCTGCACCGTGCCCGGCGCGCATGGGGAACGTGGTCGCCAGCTCGCCACCATCTTCGATGAAATCGGATCCCAGTTGAATGGCGTGCAGTCGATCGAGACCTTGGCTCCGGCGCTCAGGCGGCTGACCGACAAGGCCGCAAGGGTGGTACGCGGCGGCGTCTCGCCTGCCGGCGACGAAGGAGCAGATGATGCCGCTTTCTGGCTAGAGGCGCTGGGCAGGACGATCGCAGAACATGCCCGTGACCGCTCGCCGATCGACGATGCGTCGCCCCGTTCTGACCAGCGGTTGAAGGCACTCGCGGCCACGGCGCGCGCCATGGCGATGGCGATGGACTTCGGGTTCCTTCTCGATCCGGATCGCAAGCTGCTGTCGATTGGCTATTCCGTTGCCGAGAATAGCCTCGATCCCAGTTGTTATGACGTGCTGGCGTCGGAGGCCCGGCTTGCGAGCCTCATTGCGATTGCCAAAGGTGATGCGCCGACCCGGCACTGGTTTCGGCTCGGCCGGACCGCCACGCCGCTGGGAAGCGGGTCAGCGTTGATCTCGTGGTCCGGCTCGATGTTTGAGTATCTAATGCCGTCGTTGGTCATGCGCGCTCCGGCTGGCAGCCTGCTGGAGCAGACCAATCGTCTGGTGGTGCAGCGGCAGGAGGCGTACGGGCGCTCGCTCGGCCTTCCGTGGGGGATTTCGGAGTCGGCCTACAATGCCCGCGACATGGAATTCACCTACCAGTATTCCAATTTCGGCGTCCCCGGTCTCGGGCTGAAGCGCGGCCTCTCCGGCGATCTGGTGATCGCGCCTTATGCGACGGGCCTTGCTGCCATGGTGGACCCGCGCGCCGCACGCGAAAACTATGCGCGCCTCGCCAGGATGGGCGCCGAGGGGCGCTACGGCTTCTACGAGGCCCTCGATTTCACCCGGTCGCGGCTTCCCGACAACCAGACGGTTGCAATCGTCCGCAACTACATGGCCCACCATCAGGGCATGACCATCGTTTCCCTGGCAAACGCGCTGTACGACGGACAGATGCGCGACCGCTTCCATCGGGAGCCGATCATCAAGGCCAGCGAACTGCTGCTGCAGGAGCGCATGCCCGAGTCTGTCGCTATCGCGCATCCCCGAGCCGAAGAGGTGAAGGCCTCGGCGGCCAAGGCAATCGCCGTGGCGCCGAGCGTACGCCGCCTTACCGGTGCGGTCGCGGGCGCCCCCGCAACCCACATTCTGTCCAACGGTCGCTACGCGGTCATGCTGACCGCGACGGGGGGTGGCTACAGTCGCTGGCGCGATGTCGCAGTGACGCGTTGGCGGGAGGATGCGACCCGCGACGATTGGGGGTCGTTCGTCTTCCTCAAGGATGCGCAAACCGGAAACATCTGGTCCCCTGGCGGGCCCCGGAGGCCGGGCGACGCCGACAGGGACGAGGTCATCTTCGAAGAGGATCACGCCCACTTCATCCATAGGGATCGTACGCTGACCACGACATTGGATGTTGTCGTCTCCGGCGAGGATGACGGCGAAGTCCGCCGTGTCTCATTGATCAACAGCGGGCGGCGCCTGCGCGAGATCGAGGTGACGTCCTACGCCGAAGTGGTGCTGACGACTCCCGCGACCGACAACGCACACCCCGCTTTCGCCAAGATGTTCGTCGAGACCGAGCATCTGTCGGAGTTCGGGGCGCTGATTGCGACGCGCCGCCGGCGTTCGTCCGGCGAACCGGAAATCTGGGCCGCCCATTTCGCCGTGGTGGAGGGCGAAATCGTCGCCGAACCGCAATACGAGTCGGGCCGGGCACGTTTCCTCGACCGTGGCCGTGCCATCCGTTCCGCTTCGGCAATCGTCGATGGCCTGCCGCTTTCGAACACTGTGGGAACCGTGCTCGATCCGGTGTTTTCCCTACGGCGCCGCGTGGCGGTTCCACCAGGCAAAGTCGCACGGGTCGCCTTCTGGACAATTGTTGCGTCGTCGCGCGCCGAGCTCCTCGAACTGATCGACAAGCATCACGATCGCAGCGCCTTCGAGCGGGCGCAGACCCTGGCCTGGACTCAGGCTCAGGTGCAACTGCGCTATCTCGATGTCGACGCGGCGGAAGCGGCGGACTTCCAGCGCCTCACCGCACCGATCCTTTATGCCGACCCGCGCTTCCGGGCGCCACCCGAAGCGATCATTCGCGGCGCAGGCCGCCAGTCGGGCCTGTGGCCGCACGCGATTTCCGGCGACCTGCCGATCGTGCTGCTGAGGATCGACGAGATCGAGGATATCCGCCAGGTCCGACAGTTGTTGCGCGCCCACGAATACTGGCGCATGAAGCGCCTCGGCGTCGACCTGGTCATCATCAACGAGCGCGCCTCATCCTACATTCAGGATTTGCAGATCGCGATCGAGACGGCGGTTCGGAGCAGCCAATCGCGGCCACGTTTCGGCGAAGAGCACGCCCAGGGCTCGGTCTATGCCCTTCGCGCCGACATGATGGACGGCGACGCCCGCGCCTTGCTGCAATCAGTGGCTCGCGTCGCGCTGATTGCCCGCCGCGGGTCAATCGCGGACCAGCTCGCCCTCATACCGCCATCGCTTCCTTCCGCGATGCCGACTCCGGCTCCGAGGCCGTCAGCATCGGCACCACGTCCCGCGTCGGAACCAAGGGGGCTCGAGTTTTTCAACGGCTTGGGCGGCTTCGACAGGAGCGGCCGGGAATATGTCACCATCCTTGGTTCAGGAGACAGCACGCCGGCGCCATGGATCAACGTGATCGCCAACCCCGGATTCGGTTTCCAGGTGTCGGCGGGTGGGAGCGGCTACACCTGGGCCGAGAACAGTCACGACAACCAGCTCACGCCGTGGTCGAACGATCCGGTCTCCGACCCGGCGGGGGAGGCGATCTATGTCCGCGACGAAGACACTCTTGAGCTGTGGAGCGCGACGGCTCAGCCGATCCGCGACGGCGAAACCTACGTCGCGCGCCACGGTTTCGGCTACAGCCGCTTCGAACACGAGGTGAATGGCGTCGCCCTCGACCTGCTGCAGTACGTCCCGCTCGGCGATCCGATCAAGATCTCGCGGCTCACGCTTCGCAACGTTTCCGGACGGGCGCGCCGCCTGTCGGTCACGACGTTTACCGAGTGGGTGCTGGGCACATCGCGCAGTGCGTCGGGACCTTTCATAATCACGGAGGTAGACGCAGCCACCGGCGCGATGCTGGCCCGCAATCCCTGGAGCATGGACCTGTCCAACCACGTCGCCTTTGCCGATCTCTCCGGCAGGCAGAGCGCCTGGACCGCCGACCGCACCGAGTTTCTTGGCCGCCAGGGTGGACCTGCATGGCCAGCCGCGCTCAGAAGACGGATCCCTCTGTCCGGCAGGACCGGCGCCGCCCTCGATCCGTGCACGGCGCTGCAGGCCACTTTCGAGGTCGGCGCAGGCGAGACGATTGAGATCGTCTCGTTCATCGGACAATGCGGGTCGCTCGAGGACGCGAGGGCACTGATTGCCCGCTATCGCGCCGCCGATCTCGACGCTGCCCTGAAGGAAGTAACCGACTACTGGGAGGACCTGCTCGGCGCCGTGCAGGTCAAGACGCCCGACCGGGCGATGGACATCATGCTGAACGGTTGGCTGCTGTATCAGACGCTCGCCTGCCGCATATGGGCGCGTTCGGCCTTTTACCAAGCGAGCGGCGCCTATGGTTTCCGCGATCAGCTGCAGGACGGCATGGCGCTGACATCCTCGCGGCCGGAAGAAACGCGGCGACACCTGTTGCGAGCCGCCTCCCGCCAGTTCATGGAGGGTGACGTGCAGCATTGGTGGCTGCCGCATTCCGGGCGGGGCGTGCGAACGCGGATCTCTGACGACCGGGTCTGGCTCGCCTTCGCGACTGCCACCTACATCGCCACCTCCGCTGATCCCGCAGTCCTGGACGAGATGGTGCCATTCCTCGAAGGCCAGGCGTTGCATCCCGGCGAGCATGATGCCTTCTTCCGGTCGATGCTTGCCGATACGTCCGCGACGTTGTTCGAGCACTGCGCCCGCGGCCTCGACCAATGCATGCACCTCACCGGAGAGCATGGGTTGCCGCTGATGGGCACCGGGGACTGGAACGACGGCATGAACCGCGTCGGCGAGGGCGGCAAGGGCGAGAGCGTGTGGCTCGGCTGGCTGCTGATACGCACCATCGCGCTGTTTGCGCCCCTGGCGGACGACCGCGACCCGGAACGGGCCCGCCGTTGGCGCGCCCATGCCGAACTAGTGCGACAGGCACTGGAACGGGAGGCCTGGGACGGTGAGTGGTATCGCCGCGCCACCTTCGATGACGGCACGTGGCTCGGTTCGAGGAAGAACCGGGAATGCCGGATCGACTCCATCGCCCAGTCCTGGGCGGTGCTGTCCGGCGCTGCCGATCCCGCGCGCGCCCGAACCGCAATGGCCTCCCTGGACAGGCGGCTCATCCGCCGCGACGAGGGGTTGGCGCTATTGTTCGCACCACCATTCAACAAGACGCGACGCGACCCCGGCTACATCAAGGGCTATCCGCCTGGCCTGCGCGAAAATGGCGGCCAGTACAGCCATGCCGCCATGTGGGCAATTCTGGCATTTGCAGAGATGCGATCGGGGGACAAGGCTGCCGAACTGTTCGCCCTCATCAATCCGATCAACCACGCACGCACGCCCGAAGAGGTCGAACGCTACAAGGTAGAGCCATATGTGGTTGCTGCCGACGTCTACTCGGTCGCGCCGCATGTCGGGCGTGGCGGCTGGACCTGGTACACCGGGTCCGCAGGATGGATGTACCGGGCGGGTGTCGAGGGCATCCTGGGCATCCGCAGGGAGGGTGCCTTTCTCGTCGTCGACCCCTGCATTCCGCCAAGCTGGCCTGGATTTGAAGCCACAGTGAAAGTGGCATCAACCCTCTATGAAATACGCGTGCACTCCTCTCGGGACAGACCGGATAGCATTTCCGAGGCCATCCTTGATGGCTCGCACATCGAATCCGCGAACAACAGGGTCCGTGTCCCCCTCGACGGCGGCAATCACCACCTGGCTCTGAACGTGGCTTATACCAGCGGTGCCGATTTCTGACTCGCTCCCTCCAGATTCCTCCGCGACCCGATTTATGATTCTTTTGGGGCGAAGGGGGATTCGCCTATGGGATCAGCAGTTCAGTTGCGGACAGACTATTCGGCCTCGGAGCTTCGCCGGTTGGCCGGGCTTCGAAGGACGCGCGGCAGAGCAGCCGTTTGCTTTCGCTGGCGGCGATGCTTGACGGCATGAGCCGTGCGGACGCGGCCAGGATCGGCTGGATGGACCGCCAGACCTTGCGGGACTGGGCTCACCGGTTCACGAAGCCGGGCCGGATGGGCTTCTGGATTCGTGGTCGAGTGGCCCCACATCACGGCTTTCGCCCAAGCAACTGGCAGAGCTGGCCGAGATTGTCGAAACAGGCCCTGATCCTGCCGTTGACGGCGTGGTGCGGTGGCGCCGCGTTGATCTCCAGCGGGTCATCAAGGAGCGCTTCGGCGTCGATTATCACCAGCGCCATGTGTCGACACTGCTGAAGAAGCTGGGCTTCTCGCACATGAGCGCCCGGCCGCGTCACCCCGCGCAGGATGCCGACATCGTCGAGGCATTTAAAAAATTCCGCGCACGCTGACGGCCCATCTGGCCGACCTGCCGAAAGGCACACGGGTGGAGATATGGTTTCAAGACGAAGCCCGCATCGGCCAGAAGAACGGCTTGGTTCGGCAATGGGCAAGACGTGGCACGCGTCCCCGACAGCCCGCCGACCAGCGCTACAAGAACGCCTATCTGTTCGGCGCCATCTGCCCGGCACGCGGCAAAGGTGCTGCCCTGGCCTTGCCGCATGCCGACACCGAAGCCATGCAGCTCCACCTCGACGAGATCAGCCGCCATGTCGCCAAGGGCGCGCATGCCGTGCTGCTCATGGATCGCGGGAGCATAAAAAAGCTGGGGGTATCGTCCACGCTTGAAGCTCGGATGCCGTATGGGACCTCGGATGCCGTGACGGACCCGCATTACGGACCCCGAAAAGCCCCCGAACTCCGGCGTTGTCGCTTCCGGCCCCGCTCCTATATGCCCTAGCGCAAGGCATAGGAGAAATCGTTGAGCCAAGAGGGCGTGACTTTCTTACACGACTGGTTGGCGAAGAACATCGACACCGGGATGTTTTCATTGGATGAAGAAGCGCTGGAAGTGCGCGTCAACATCGCCATTCAACAATGTGTCCTTGACGCTGAGAGGGCAGGGATTTCCCGAGAGGACATTGAGGAGGATATGGGCGAGTTGAGTGTTTTGATTACTGAGGCAATGAAGGGTGATAACTCATAGCAACCGGACCTGAAGGTCGGAAAAGCAAGAGGCGATCGAATTTCTCCGGTCGCCCCTGTTCGATTTGGCGCTGCCGCTCTGCGTATCGCATCTGGCGCTGTTGAACGGACCCCTAAGGGTGCTGTCAAGCTCTGCTCTGGCGATCCACTGTGACGGACGAGCGCTTCATCGCTCACTGGCCGAAGCCAGCAATGGGATCATGTCACCAAATACAGTGGAGGACAACGTCAAATGAAAATCGCAGCGGGTTGGCAGACATCAACTTATCCGCAGCCCGTTTGCCATGGCGGCGCGTTCACGAGGTCTCAGGGAACGAATCGCCCCCGGTTCAACTGGCAGCCGGAGGGATCTTCGGGTTGCCAGTTTGGCCCAACGCAGTCTGATTTAATTTTGTTCCGCCATCTGGGACGGAAGGCTTTAACCACTGGTTGATGACTGAGCGGGCCCGCTTCATGGCGCGCCAGCCTGGCTTCATCTCAATCAGCCTGCATCGCAGCCTCGACGGGCGGCGCATCGTCAACTACGTCCAATGGCAGAATCGCGATTTGTTGCGATCGGCTCATCAATCGCCGGAATTCCGCAAGGAGTGGGACCACTTCGATCAGCTAACGGACGAGATCGACTCCCATCTGTACAAGGTAGCCCACGTCATGGACGGTGGTCGGCAGGCATGCCGTCCGCGCTACCTGTACCGTACGGTCGAGACAGCGCAATATAAGCTGGCAAATTTGAGCCACGACGGCCATGAACGATCGCATCGTAACCGTTTTCGGCGGAACCGGCTTTCTCGGCCGCCGCATCGTTCGGCATCTCTGCAAGCGCGGGTTTTCCGTTCGGATTGCATCAAGACATCCGGATCGGGGCAAGAAGTTGTTTGGTTCTGATGATCCGCAACTTCAATCAGTCGAAGCCAATATCCACGATGAGCGGTCAGTCGCCGATGCCCTTGCCGGCGCTTT
>NZ_JAAKZF010000123.1 GCF_011045125.1 Allomesorhizobium camelthorni
TAAGTGCTGCGCAAACTCATGATCTAACTCCAAATCTTAAGCCCGCCGCGGTGGTTGATGAACGGTGGCGGCGCGTCGCCAGAGATCTGAGTGCTAAGCCGGCCGGTTCCCCCGGCGCCCAACCTCATCTTATGGCGAACTCATTGCCCAGGGTCCTGAATCGGTGTCCGAGCGTCCCGCTACGCTTTCCATTCGGTTGTGGCGGCTATACATGAAAGCCATCCGGATAATCAGTGCCAACAACCTGCGGATCCGCGGTATTGAAGGCGATTGGAGATGATTTGACAGACGCAGTGCAGGCCGGGGAAAAGAAGCCTCGTTCGCTGAAACCACTCGGACGGTTGGCGCCCTATGTGATGCGCTATCGCGGCATGGTCGCCGGCGCCCTCGTCTCGCTGGCGCTGGCCGCTGTCACCTCGCTCGCTTTGCCGCTCGCCGTCCGCCGGATGATCGATCAGGGCTTCACCCAGCCGGACGGCAGCTTCATCAACGGCTATTTCGCGATGCTGATGGTGATGGCCGTGATGCTCGCGATCGCCAGTGCGCTTCGCTACTACTTCGTCATCACGCTTGGCGAGCGCATCGTGTCGGATCTGCGCCGCGACGTGTTTGCTAGTGTGACGCGCCTTTCCCCGTCCTTCTTCGACGTCAATCAATCCGGTGAGATCGTCTCCCGGCTGACTGCCGACACCACGCAGATCAAGTCTGCCGTCGGCGCGACGGCATCCGTGGCGCTTAGAAACCTGATCCTCTGTTGCGGCGCGATGGGCATGATGGTCGTGACATCGCCAAAGCTCGCAAGCCTCGCGCTTGGTGCCATTCCGCTCATTGTCTTCCCGCTTGTCGCCTTCGGCCGCTCGGTGCGCAAACGTTCGCGCGCCGCACAGGATACGCTTGCCGAGGCCTCTGCATTCGCCAACGAGACAATCGCCGCCACCCGCACCGTCCAGGCCTTCAACGGCGAAGATGCGGCCGCAAACCGTTATGGCCTGGCCGTCGAATCCGCCTATGATGCCGCGCGATCGGCGATCCGGTCTCGGGCGCTGCTCACCGGCATCGCGATCACCTTGATCTTCGGCAGTGTCGTTGCCGTCCTCTGGGTCGGCGCCCACAATGTGCTGACCGGTACCCTGTCGGCCGGTACGCTCGGCCAGTTCCTGCTCTACTCGGTGATCGCCGCCGGCTCGCTCGGGTCCTTGTCCGAAGTCTGGGGCGAATTGTCCCAGGCCGCAGGCGCCGCCGATCGCCTGACGGAACTGCTCGATGAAGTCTCCCCGATCAGCGCACCTGCAAGGCCAGAAACACTGCCGGCGCCGGCCTTCGGCCGTGTCGAGTTTTCGAACGTGCATTTCGCCTACCCGTCACGTCCAGGCAGATCGGCACTTCGTGGGCTGACATTCGATGTGACCCCCGGCGAGACTGTCGCGATCGTCGGCCCATCTGGCGCCGGCAAGAGTACCGTGTTCTCACTGTTGTTGCGCTTCTACGATCCGCAGCAGGGAAGTGTTTCGATCGATGGCATAGATGCCCGTCAGGTAACGCCGGACGACCTGCGCGAATGCATGGCGATCGTGCCGCAGGACGTGACGATCTTCGCAGCCTCGATCCACGATAACATCGCCTTCAGCCGGCCCGGCGCCACACGCGACGAAGTCCGTGCAGCCGCAATGGCCGCCCAGGCCGACGAGTTCATCGCCCGCCTGGACAAGGGCTACGACACGGAGGTCCGCGAACGTGGCGTTACGCTTTCCGGCGGGCAACGTCAGCGTGTCGCGATCGCCCGCGCTATCCTCAAGAACGCACCGGTGCTGCTGCTGGATGAGGCAACCTCCGCGCTCGACGCCGAGAGCGAGACCCTGGTGCAGAAGGCGCTCGACCGACTGATGCAGGGTCGCACGACCCTCGTCATCGCCCATCGCCTGGCAACCGTTCTCAAGGCTGACCGTATTCTCGTCATGGACCAGGGGCGCGTCATGGAAGAAGGAACGCACCAGAGCCTGATCCGTCACGGCGGCATCTACGCCAAGCTGGCGAAGCTGCAGTTCGATGCCGGCGCGGAAGAGTTTCTAGCAATAGCCAAATAGCTATCAATCTTCGTGAAAAGCGTAGACGTCGACCGGCTCGCCGAACCCGCGAAGCGGGAAGGAGCCGAGGCTTTCGAGATCGCTTTCACATTGAAGCTAACGCCATCACCAACAATATTGCGACTTTGTCTTTCATGGAACCGATCACCCTCAGCCAGCCCGGAGCCTAATCCAATTCTCGTGCGCCCAACCTGATTTGCATGGTCGCGTGTATGGCTGCGTCGAGACCCATGGCGACATCACATTGCAGTCCTGTCCCCGCTTTGAGTAAACGATGCCAAGCCACTTTCCGCGGGTGTTACACAAAAGAACCTGCGCGCCATTATAAAGGCGGTCGATTTCACGGTATTTGGATCCTGGTCCGGATCTTACAGCAAGAAATCCATCACCTGACGGATCCAGCCCCTCAACGACGCCGTTTGCTCCGCAGGCATCAAAATTGGGGTCAGCTTCGATGACGATGGGGACCTGAGGCCTCCTGCCAGGCTCCTGAGCCGATGCCCCATGGAGCCATGCAACAGCAGCAACGCGGCGACGCCAGATGCCAGCGCGGTCTTTCCTGAATTCTTAATAACCAAACGCCCCCTACTTATCCGCACATAAACACGATCGTATGTGGGATTCACTCGGCAAATCGCTAAATTCCAAACTGATTGCACCGTTTTCCGCGCTTCTCCGGCGGCGCGCAAACCTCCCGGTGGCTGCCCCTTCGGGAGCTGGTATTTGCGTCAGCCGTCAGCTTGCCAGTCGAAGGGCAGTTTTCCCGGTCAGCCGCGGCTGCTTTGCGGCATATCCCTCGCGTTGTTACCACCTTCGCAAAAACGGTAACAACAATCCGCTGCGGCATCCCTGAAAACATCCTGTTGCCGCTTTCGCGAAAACGGTAACAGCGCCCCTGCAGGAGATTCTTCACACGTACCAGACGCTCTACAGCGAGCTCGCGCAGCGGTCACTTGATGCCGCGTTCACATCCGAATTCGATATCAACGGCCGCTTCGTAACCGCCGAGGTAAGGGATCGCAGGTATTGGTGTTTCGATCTCCCGGATGGCGAGGGCAGCAAGAAGAGAAATTACGTCGGCCCCGTAGACGACCCCGAGATCACGAAGCGGGTCGAAAACTTCAAGGATCTGAAGGCCGACATTCGGGAAAGGCGGAAACTGGTTTCCACACTCGTTCGCGAGGCGTACCTGCCGCGGCCTGAAGGTAAGGCCGGTGACATCGTGCAGGCCCTGGCCGATGACGGATTCTTCAGGCTGTGCGGCGTCCTCGTCGGCACTGTGGCCTGTCAGTGTTACCCTGTCGTCCTTGGAGTGCGGCTGCCCAGCGTCCATGGTGACGGGCGATGCGGATTTCGCCCAGTTCCATTCGATCTCCGTAGCTGTCGAAGACAAGATGCCGCCCGTGCACGAAACGCTAAGGGCAGTCGATCCGACATTTCGGGAGATTCCGCACCAGGCGGACGGCCGCTTCACGACACAGTTCACATCCCGGTCAGGCTACAGGGTCGTATTCCTGACGCCCAACACGGGATCGGACGACTACGGCGGCCGTCGGGCTCCCATGCCTGCGCTTGGCGGCGCTTCGGCACAGCCGTTGCGTTTCCTCGATTTCCTGATCCATCAGCCCTTCCGCGCCGTTCTCCTGTATGGGGCAGGGGTTCCGGTGAACGTGCCGTCGCCCGATAGTTCGCGATCCACAAGCTCATCGTTGCCACCCGCCGTCGCACTGACAACGACGGCACCGCCAAGAGCCCGAAAGGACAGGCTGTAGGCTGTCACCATCATGCAAGCCATGATCGAACAGAGACAGACGGAAGACCTGGCCGACGCTTTTATGGAAGCCTACGGCCCGCGGCACCGCCTGGAAGGAAGCCATCCGCAAAAGCATGGATCAGATCGAGGATGATGCCCATGGACGCATCAAATCTGCGTTGGCGGACGGCATCAGGAAACTGGAGCGGGATCCTGCGGAGTTCGATCTTTGAGAGGCGACAGAGATAGATCTCTGTCTTTCACCCTTCGCAAGAATTCAGGTGGCTTTCTGTTGCGCTCGCATGCTTCCTTGGCGAGCCTTCTCCTGCTTGGCGGCTTCCTGTTCTCTCCGTTCCATCCAGTTCTCGGCTCTGATACCCTGCCAGTCGCTTTGCGTCAGCACCTTCTTAGATGCGGCGTAACCGTCGCCGTTGCGATCTAGCGCATGTGTCCGCTTCAGGTTCTCGCCGATCTCGATTTTTAGCCACATGGGCCCTTCGTTCTCACGGGAAAATTGCTGCTCGCTGTGATTCAGGATGTTGAGCGCCTACTTCGAAACATCGAAAGAGCCGCCCGGCCTAATAGGAAATGTCGTCTGATTTTCAGCGTCCGTGCTCGTTTGCATCACGGTCTTGATAATGAAGGTTCGCGGATCCTTGCATCTCTCAAAAGAATGCTCCTGTCCCGGTCGATATATGACCCGACTTGGTAGTAGAGATTGAGCAGGGCCGGCAGGATCAGCCTGAACGGCTCTCAGCCGAAGCGCGGCGGTATTCCTCGCGGCTATGGAACCTATGCTTGCTGCGCATTGGAAAACTTCGTCCCGCGCTGCGATAAGCTGACGAGCAACCTTGTTTCCGAGCTTCGCCGAGCGCATGCGACCTGTGATCCCATGGTGATTGTGCGAGCGTTAGCCTTCTCGAGAACGGGATCGCCGCGTGTCGTGTACCTGGGTTTCTCTTTCAAATAACCCGCTTTGCTGAGCAATCCTAACAACGGGCCTAGTGATGAAAGATTTTGATGCTATTTTCAAAGGTGCGCTAGACGAGCTGCATTCGGAAGGCCGTTATCGGGTATTCGCAGAGCTGGTTCGCCATTGTGGTCATTTCCCGAGAGCGAGACGGCTGACAGCCAATGGCGAACAGGACGTGACGGTCTGGTGCTCCAACGACTATCTCGGCATGGGCCAGCATCCGAAGGTGATCGAGGCAATGAAAGAAGCCATCGATCACTGTGGTGTGGGTGCGGGAGGCACCCGGAATATCTCTGGTACGACCCTCTACCATGTTCTTCTCGAGCGGGAGCTTGCCGATCTGCACGGCAAGGAATCAGCGCTGATCTTCACCTCGGGCTATGTCTCCAACTGGGCCGCCCTCGGCACGCTTGGCGCGAAGATCCCGGGCCTCATCATCTTCTCCGACGCATTCAACCACGCTTCGATGATCGAGGGCATCCGCTACGCCAAGTGCGAAAAAGTGATCTGGAAGCACAATGACCTCGCGGATCTGGAGGCCAAGCTCGCCGCCGCCGATACCAATGTGCCGAAGCTGATCGCCTTCGAATCCGTCTATTCGATGGACGGCGACATCGCCCCGATCAAGGAGATCTGCGATCTCGCCGACAAATACGGCGCGATGACTTATCTCGACGAGGTGCACGCAGTTGGCATGTACGGCCCGCGCGGCGGCGGCATTGCCGAGCGCGAAGGCTTGATGGACCGGGTCACCGTCATCGAAGGGACCCTCGGCAAGGCCTTCGGCGTCATGGGCGGTTATATCGCCGCTTCCTCGGCGCTCTGCGACTTTATCCGCTCTTTCGCTTCGGGGTTCATCTTTACCACAGCGCTCCCGCCGGCCCTTGCCGCAGGTTCTTTGGAATCGATCCGCCATCTTAAAGCCAGCCAGTTCGAGCGCGTTCGTCAGCGGGAGAGTGTGCGCAAAGTACGCAGTCTGCTCGACCAGCGCGGCATTCCGCACATGCCGAACCCGAGCCATATCGTGCCGGTCATGGTTGGCGATGCCGCCAAGTGCAAGTGGATCTCGGATCTGCTGCTCGACAATTTCGGCATTTATCTCCAACCGATCAATTATCCGACGGTTCCGAAGAAGACCGAACGCCTGCGGATCACGCCGACGCCGCTGCATTCGGATGCTGATATCGAACATTTGGCCGAGGCGCTGCATTCGCTCTGGTCAGATTGCGCGCTCGCCCGCCATGTTGCCTGATATCCAGCCGAGAGACCGTCTGAAAAACAACACGGGCGCATGTGCGTTCGCCACTGAAGGACCAAGGTGTAAACATTGTGCTGACACAGACCATTCTCATGACGGTGACCATCGCTGCCGGACTGATCCTGCTTTATCCCTTGAGGCGCAGTCCGAAGTCTGTCGACGGCAGCCACCGGATGGAGCTTGCCGTCTACCGCAACCAATTGAAGGAGCTTGAACGCGACCGCCTTCTGGGCTTGTTTAGCGATGAACAGGCCGACTATGTCCAGGCTGAGATAGCCCGACGGCTCTTCGCGGCAAATGACAATAGCCGCCCGCGCGGTCATCGTCCGATGTCGCACCCGTGGATCCTCGCATCGATGTTCGTCTTCCTTGGCGCTGCCTTCCTCCTCTACCTCTTCATCGGTCGGCCTGATCTGCCATCCCATCCATTTGAGCGTCAGGCGAGCGCCCTGAGTATGGACGCCGCTGCCGTCGTCGCAAGTGCTGAGCAGGCTGTCACACAACACCCTGATGATTGGGATGCTTCGCACATGCCGCTGGGGCCGAGTGCCGCACGCCTTGATGGTCTTGCCGAAACGCTGATGGCGATTGCCGGAGGCGTGGTGACCGAAGATGCCCGAAAGATCCTGGAACAATCGTTGTCCCTTGAGCCGAACAATCCGCGCGCGCGTTTCTACATCGCACTGAGCATGGAGCAGGCCGGCCGGTCCGGCGAGGCGCGCGCCTCCTTCGAGGCGCTGGCCAACGATTCGCCTATCGGCGCGCCGTGGCTGCCGCTGGTCAATGAGCATATCGTCAAGAACGGCGGCTCAGCTATTACACCTGCAGCTCAATCGACAGCAGCGGGTGGCCCAACGGCAAAGGACGTGGCGGCGGCCGAGGCCATGAGCAGCGGCGATCGGCAGCAGATGATCCGCGGCATGGTGGAAATCCTCGATGCCAAGCTTGCCGAAAATCCCGGTAATTTCGAGGGCTGGATGCAGCTTGTCCGTTCTTATGCAGTATTGAGCGACAACATTCGCGCAGCGAATGCCCTGAAGCGCGGGCTGGCGGCATTCCCCGCGAGCGGCGATCGGGGCAGACAGTTGCTGGCGCTGGCCAAAGAACTTGGAATCCAGACGGAAGGACGGACGGAATGACGCTCAAGCAGAAACGCCTGACAGTAATAGTCGGGGGCATGAGCTTTATCATTGCTGCGGTGCTGCTTGTCATGTTCGCCTTCAGGCAGTCCGTTGCTTATTTCTACATGCCGGTGGACCTCGCAAAGAATCCGATTCCGCCGGGCACGCGAATCCGCCTGGGCGGTCTTGTCGAAGAGGGCAGCATCGTTCGTGGCGAGGGAACTGCCGTGCGCTTCGCTGTCACCGACCAGAGCGGCGATACAGTGAACGTTCGCTATCAAGGCATCCTGCCGGACCTTATGCGCGAAGGGCAGGGCGTCGTCACCGAGGGAACCTACGAGGCGGGAAGTAATCTTTTCTCCGCCGACACCGTGCTTGCCAAGCATGACGAGACATACATGCCGAAAGAAGTGGCCGACAGGCTGAAGGCCCAAGGACTTTGGGAAGAGAGCAAGACACCGTCTCAGCAAGGCGAGGCGAAGGATCAGGAAGCAAAGGGTCACGAGGCGAAGGTGACGCAATGATCATCGAGATTGGCCACTACGCGCTGGTTCTAGCGCTCGCAATCGCGACCATCCTGTCGATCGTTCCGGTCATCGGTGCGCGACGGGGCGATCAGGCAACGATGGAAATCGCCCCGTTCGGCTCCGTCTTGCTCTTTGCCCTTGTCGCCTTCTCCTTCGCGGCGCTAACCTATGCGCATGTCGTTTCGGATTTCTCCGTCAAGAACGTCTGGGAAAATTCGCATTCGCTGGTGCCGCTGGTCTATAAATATTCTGGCGTCTGGGGCAATCACGAAGGCTCGATGATGCTCTGGCTGCTGGTCCTGTCGCTGTTCAGCGCGCTGGTCGCGGTATTCGGGCGCAATCTGCCGGATACGCTGAAGGCGAATGTGCTTGCCGTGCAGGCGTGGATTTCGTTTGCTTTCATCCTCTTCATTCTGCTGACGTCGAATCCCTTCATCCGCCTCGATCCGGCACCGCCCGAGGGCCGGGACCTCAATCCGTTGCTGCAGGACTTCGGCCTCGCCATCCATCCGCCGCTGCTCTATCTCGGTTATGTCGGTTTTTCGATTTGCTTCTCCTTCGCGGTCGCCGCGCTAATGGAAGGCCGTATCGATGCGGCCTTGGCGCGCTGGGTGCGGCCCTGGACGCTTGCCGCCTGGATCTTCCTGACGCTCGGCATCGCCATGGGCTCCTACTGGGCCTATTACGAACTCGGCTGGGGCGGCTGGTGGTTCTGGGATCCGGTCGAGAATGCCTCCTTCATGCCCTGGCTCGCCGGTACCGCGCTGCTGCATTCGGCGCTCGTCATGGAGAAACGCGAGGCGCTGAAGATCTGGACAGTGCTGCTCGCCATCCTCACCTTCTCGCTGTCGCTGTTGGGCACCTTCCTGGTGCGCTCAGGCGTGCTGACCTCGGTGCATGCCTTTGCCAGCGATCCGAGCCGCGGGGTGTTCATACTCTGCATCCTGTTAATCTTCATCGGCGGGGCGTTGTCTCTGTTTGCCTTCCGGGCACCGCGGCTGTCTGCTGGCGGGCTGTTTGCGCCGGTCTCGCGTGAGGGCGCTCTTGTTCTCAACAACCTGATCCTGACGGTCGCATGTGGCACTGTGCTGACGGGCACGCTCTATCCACTGCTGCTGGAGACGCTGACCGGCGACAAGATCTCGGTCGGCGCACCCTTCTTCAACATGACCTTCGGCCTGCTGATGATCCCGCTGCTCGTTGCCGCTCCTTTCGGGCCGCTGCTTGCCTGGAAGCGCGGCGACCTGTTCGGCGTGCTGCAGCGGCTCTATGTGGCGGCGGGCCTCGCCTTCGTTGCTGCACTTGCCATCTTCTATGCCGAGTATGGCGGACCGATGCTGTCGCTGCTCGGCCTTGCGGCAGGCCTGTTCCTCGTCTTCGGAGCCGCTGCCGATCTCTGGCACCGCTCGGGTCTCGGCAAGGTGGACGCGCATGTCGCCTGGCGCCGGCTGAAGGGCCTGCCGCGTTCAGCCTTCGGCACAGCACTTGCCCATGCCGGACTCGGCATCACCGTACTCGGCATCGTCGCGGTCTCGACCTTTGCCACCGAGCACATCATCGAGATGAAGCCGGGCCAGACCACGGATGTCGGCGGGTATGTGGTGCGATTCGACGGCATGCAGCCGGCCACTGGCCCGAACTACCGGGAAGACCGCGGCCACTTCAGCATCCGCCGCGGCGGCTTCGAGGTGGCCGATGTCTGGTCGGCCAAGCGCGTCTATGTCGCCCA
Organism: Allomesorhizobium camelthorni; assembly: GCF_011045125.1. Classification (GTDB taxonomy): domain Bacteria; phylum Pseudomonadota; class Alphaproteobacteria; order Rhizobiales; family Rhizobiaceae; genus Allomesorhizobium; species Allomesorhizobium camelthorni. The sequence continues at coordinate 9,446 of NZ_JAAKZF010000123.1, forward strand.
GCAGATGCCGACCACGGAAGCCGGTATCCAGACCTTCGGGCTCAGCCAGCTCTATGTGTCGCTCGGCGATCCGACCAAGGACGGCGGCATCGTCGTGCGCATCTGGTGGAAGCCCTTCATCCTCTGCATCTGGGGCGGCGCGCTGATCATGGCGGCAGGCGGTGTCGTCTCGCTCAGCGACCGGCGCCTGCGCGTCGGCGCGCCGAGCCGCAAGGCAAAGGCCACGAAACCTGCGGCCCCGGTGATGGAGGCGGCGGAATGATCAAGCGGTTCCTGCTTGCTGTCGTCCTGATACTGGCGGCTGCTCCGGCTTTTGCCGTCAACCCCGACGAAGTGCTCTCCGATCCCTCGCTCGAAGCCCGGGCCCGGGCGTTGTCGGCCAAACTGCGCTGCATGGTCTGTCAGAACCAGTCGATTGACGATTCAAACGCCGACCTTGCCAAGGATCTGCGCCTCCTCGTGCGCGAGCGCATCACCGAGGGCGACACAGACAAGCAGGTGCTGAATTATATCGTCTCGCGTTACGGCGAGTTCGTGCTTCTGAAGCCGCCTTTCAATGTGCGCACACTGCTGCTCTGGGGGGCACCCGCGCTGCTGATACTCGCAGGCGGGGTATCGCTCATCATCTTTGTACGCAAGAGAGCCGGCCAGCCCACCGGCAGCAAACTCACCGCAGATGAGCAGGCGCGGCTTGTTGAACTGAGCTTAGACTGAAGCCTAGATTATTGAGGCTCATCCGATGCACCGACATGGCGGCGTCTGTATCGGAAGCCGAAAGCTGTACCCGCTGTCCGACCGACAATACCCTCAG
>NZ_JAAKZF010000124.1 GCF_011045125.1 Allomesorhizobium camelthorni
AGGATCGATCTTGTAGCCCCTAGAGTCGAAATAGAAGGCCGGTCTTCTGCCGTATGCTTTCCAAACGTTGCGGCAGGCAATTTTGAGCGGTCGCTCTTGCGTCATGACATTGGACTCATGTGCTATGATAAAGGTTACCGAAAAGCCGCGCCACTGGCGCGGCTTCCGCTGCATTATAATGGGCTATCCTCCGGGCGTTACTTCTTGGCCGCGTCGATCCAAGGTTGCCAGGTTGACTGATGGCTATCGACCCACTCTTTCACCACGGCGTCGAGATCCTGGCCCATCTTGTCGACGACCAGCATCATCTTTTCCTGCTCCTGCGCGTTGACCTTGAACGCCTTCAGGAAGGCATAGGCGGCAGGCCACTTGGCGCCGAAGCCGGACCACACGATCTTGACCACGTCTGGCGGCGTGATGCAGTGTTCGTTGGTCTGCTCCTTGCAAGGCGGCATCTTCACCCAGCCGACCTCATTCTCGGCCAAGGCGTAATGCGGACCCCAGAACATCATCAACAAGGGAGTCTTGGCCGCTTCCGCCGCCTCAAGCTCGGCCACCAAAGCCCCTTCCGAGCCCGACGGCACGGCCGTATACGGCATATTGTTGTCCGCCAAAATTGTCCCGGCGCGGGAACCCCATTCAGATGGATAGTCAAGGAATCGGCCATTCGGCGCAGTCTCCGGCGTCGATAGAGCCTGAACGCATTCTGGCTTATTCAGGGCCGTCCAATCCGGCAGACCCGGGCAAACCTGCTCCATAAACTTCGGGTAGATCCACCCCTCCTTCGTTTCGAGGTCAAGACTGCCGATTTCCTCGATCTTCTTGGCCGCCAGAACCTTCGGGTAGATGTCGCCAGTATTGTTGAGCCAGACTTCAACCGAGGCACTTATCGTGCCGTCGGCCAGGCCTGAAAACTGCGGAAAAATGCCGGCGGTGACGTATTCGACCTTGTAGCCAAGCTTCTGCAGCAACTGGCCGGCGATGTGCGTCGAGACGTGTTGGCCGGTCCATTCCAGCATGGGGAGCTTGATAGGCTCATTCTTGGCACCAAGTTCAGCCGAACTGGCCGGCGCATTCGCGGCCAAGATGAGCGAAAGCGCAATGCCTGCAACATTCCAAACTGGACGTTTCAGCATGATATTCCCCTTTGTTGTTAGGTCTTTGTCGCTGCTCTGCGGCATTACCGATTGAAGTGTTGCATAATCCGGACAGCCAATTTAACATTCCCGGACGTCAATTTGCTTTTTTTGGACAAATGCCGACGAACAGCCAGTCGATGAAAATTCTCATCCTCGTGATGCCGAACTTCAACTTGGCGGCGACGATGGCGTTCGTCGACCCATTCCGGGCGGCAAATTACCTCGAAGGCTTGACCCGTTTTCGATGGGTCGTGGCGTCTCTGGCAGGAGGGTTGTGTCTCGCAAGCAACGGGATGGCAGTTCAGACCGAAAAGCTGAATAGGGTCGAGGAAGATGTGTTCGAAGTCGTCGTGGTTTCAGCGAGTTGGACACCAGAGACGGCAAGCACTCCTCACCTTCTCGCGATGCTGCGGAAGTGGGCTCGTACCGGGTGTATCATCGGAGGGCTCGACACCGGCGCCTTTATTCTCGCTGACGCCGGGCTGCTCAACGGGCGGCGTGCCACCATGCACTATGAGCACATCGATTCCTTCAAGGAACTCTACCCGGAAGTCGAAGTCTCCGAAGATATATTCATTCATGACGGCAAGCGTTTTACCTGCAGCGGCGGGATCGCTTCGGCCGACATCGCCCTCCATCTCATCCGGGCAAGCGCGGGAGACGCTTTGGCGAATGCCGCTGCTCGCTACATCTTCCACCCAACGCTGAGGCCTGCCGGCACGTCGCAAAACCCAGCGGGTGCAGAGCCCTTGGGGAGGACGACACCCAAGGTTGTTCGGTACGTCATTTCGATCATGGAACTGCACCTCGAGCAGACGCTCTCAATCCCGGAGCTTTGCGACAAGGCAGATGTTTCACAAAGGCAGCTCGACCGGCTCTTCAAACAATATGTCGGCAAGACGCCTGCACTCTACTATCGCGATATCCGCCTGGATCGAGCGCGCGGCCTCGTCACCCAGACAGACATGCTCATGTCTGAGATCGCCATTGCATCGGGGTTTTCGAGCCAAGTGCATTTCAGCCGGGCTTACCGCGAGCGGTTTGGGCTTCCCCCGCGCTCGGACCGTGTCGAAGGCCGTATACCGTTCGAGTTCAGGGCATGGCCGATGCATCGCAAAGCCCAGGACATCGTATAGCCGCCGTAACACAGCTCCCTGTCGGAAAATGCTAAACCAGCGGCGAACGGCGCATAGATTGTTGCCGCCGGCGGCACCAAGCTTGAACTCTGACTCCGGCCACGCAGTACGCGAAACGAAAGGTGTTCCGATGACGCTGCTTCCTTCCCAGGACGATTTCACCTCGATCAAGGACGGATACTCGCCGAATCCCTCCCGTTCGCTGTCGCTCAAGAGCGACGCCTATACCGACCCGCGCTGGCACGGAGTGGACGTGAGCGCGATCCTTGCCAAGACATGGCAGTGGGTCTGCCATGTCGAAAAGGTCAGGAATCCTGGCGACTACGTCGCCGTTGAGATTGCCGGTCAACCTGTAGCCGTGGTCAGGGACCGAGAGGATGTTCTGCGCGCTTTCTACAACGTATGTAAGCATCGTGCCCACGCGCTACTCTCAGGCGAAGGCAATTCGAATAAAATTATGTGCCCCTACCATGCCTGGACCTACCGCCTCGATGGCCAGCTGGTCCGCGCCCCGCACACCGAGACACTCGAGAACTTCTCGACCAAGGAGATCTGCCTCGACCAGGTCCAGGTCGAGGAATTCTGCGGCTTCATCTACGTCAACTTGGACCCGTCCGCTCCCTCGCTGAAATCGCAGACCGGCGATCTGGAAACGGAGATTCGCCACTGGGCGCCGGACATCGACAAGCTCACCTTTGCCCACCGGCTGACTTACGACATCAAGTCAAACTGGAAGAACATCGTCGACAATTTCCTTGAATGCTACCACTGCCCCACAGCACATAAGGACTTCTGTTCGCTCGTAGACATGGACACCTACAAGGTGACGACCCAAGGCATCTATTCAAGCCATATGGCCGATGCCGGCAAGTCGGCCAATACGGCCTATGACGTTTCCAACGCCACGGTGCGGACGCATGCAGTGTGGTGGCTGTGGCCCAACACGTGCTTGATGCGTTATCCGGGCCGGTCGTCGATGATCGTGCTAAGCATCATACCAGCAGGCCCAGACCGCACGTTCGAGACCTACGACTTTTTCCTTGAAAGCAAGGAACCGGACGCGACCGAACTGCAGACGATTAAGTATCTCGACGAGGTGCTTCAGGCCGAGGACATTGGCCTTGTCGAAAGCGTCCAAAAGGGGATGAACACCCCGGCCTTTAAGCAAGGCCGCATCGTCAACGATCCCAATGGGTCAGGACAGTCAGAGCACGCGCTGCATCATTTCCACGGACTGGTCCTCGACGCCTACGCGAGAGCCGCCCCCTAACCGGTTTGCGAAACCGGGCAGCAGGAGCTGCGTATCATGGCGACGCTCCCAAACAAAAGCACAGATCCAATAGCAGGCGGTGAACCGTGGGCGGCAATCTCTCAGGTAAAGTGGCGCTTGTGACTGGCGGCCGTGGTGGGATCGGCCGGGCGATCGGCGCGCGTCTGACCAAGGAAGGGGCGGCCGTCTATGCTGGAGACCTTTCTGAATCCGGATCGATAGGTTACTCGGCGGAAGGTGACACCCGCTTTGTACGTCTGGACGTGACGTTGGAAACCAGTGTCGTCGATGCAGTGGAGATCATCGGCCGAGAAAGCGGGAAATTGGATATTCTGGTCAATGCAGCCGGGATCGAGATTGAGAAGACCATCGAACATACATCGCTCAGCGACTGGAACCGCTGCTTTGCCGTCAATGTCACCGGCACTTTCCTGACCTCCAAATATGCGCTGCCCCTGATGCGTAAGGCCGTCGGCGAAGGTGCAATGGCTTCAATCATCAATTTCGGCAGCTATGACGGGTTCATCGCCGATCCGGGACTGGCAGCTTATTGCGCGAGCAAGGGTGCGGTTCATGCGCTGACGCGTGCAATGGCGTGCGACCACGGGCCGGAAGGAATCCGCGTCAACGCAATCTGTCCAGGCTATATAGACACACCAATGCTCCAGGCTTTTTTTGCCGGAGCAGGATCGGGTGGTGGCGGCGGCACCGTCGAAACCCTCCGCGATGCAGTGCGAAACGTGCACCCGATCCGAAATTACGGCACCGCCGACGACGTTGCCAACCTAGTCAATTGGTTGGCCGGAGACGAAGCGCGCTACGCGAGCGGGCAATTGTGGATCCTTGACGGCGGGCTGTCAGCCCAAGTCCAGCAGATGAGACTTTGAACATGACAAAACCAGTGATCATTACTTGCGCTCCGACCGGCGGCATCCATACGCCGACGATGTCGGAGTACCTGCCGATAACCCCCACCGAGATCGCGCAAGCCAGCATTGAAGCTGCCGAAGCAGGTGCTGCCATTATCCATCTGCATGCCCGCAATCCCGAAACGGGAAAGCCCGACGCCAGGCCGGAACTGTTTCAAGAGTTTTTGCCACGCATCAAGCAATCCTGTGACGCAGTCCTCAACATCACGACGGGCGGCGGGCTCGGCATGACCCGCGAGGAGCGGCTCCACGCAGCTTTGAGAATCAGCCCCGAGATGGCCTCCATGAACATGGGTTCCATGAATTTCGGCATCTTTCCGATGCTTGACAAGTACAAGGACTGGAAACACTCTTGGGAACCCGAGTTCCTGGCCATGACCAAAGACTTCATCTTCCGTAATACGTTCGGCGACATCGAATATTCGTTACGCGAACTGGGAGAGGGCCACGGAACCCGCTTCGAATTCGAGTGCTACGATCTGGGTCACCTTTACAATCTCGCTTGGGTCGTGGACCAGGGCTGGATCAAGCCGCCCTTTTTCGTCCAGATGGTTTTCGGGATCCTGGGAGGCGTGGGAGCCGATCTCGATAATTTGGTCCATATGCACACCATCGCCGAAAGGCTGTTTGGGGACGACTACGAGTGGTCTGTGCTGGCGGCCGGCCGCCATCAGATCCCGTTTACGACCCAAGCCGCCCTGCTCCGCGGTAATTTGCGCGTCGGTATGGAGGACAGTCTCTACATTGGGCCCGGCGAGAAAGCCAAATCGAGTGCGGAACAAGTCCGGAAAATTCGCTCGATCGTTGAAAATCTGGGGCGCACCGTCGCCACCCCGGAAGAGGTCCGCAAGCGGTTGCACCTGAAAGGTGCCGGCCAGGTTGCGTTCTAGCATGTCCACCAGGCTTCTTATCAATGGCGAACTGGTTGCGGGCGATGGTGACAGCCATGCGATCGTAAATCCAGCAACCGCCCTGATAATCTCCCAGGTCCGGGAGTCGAGTTTTGAACAGGTTGATGCAGCCGTGCGAGCGGCTGCCGAGGCCTTCGAGCATTTTTCTCTGACTTCGCCCGCGCATCGATCAAGCCTTCTGCTGAGCATTGCCGATCTCATCGAGGCAAACGGCCAGCAATTGGCCGAACTGGAAAGCCTGGACGTCGGGAAGCCTTGGCCGTCGGCCTACAATGACGAGCTGCCCCTCATCGTTGACACCTTTCGCTTTTTTGCAGGTGCCATTCGCACGATGACGGGATCGGCGGCGGGGGAATATGTTCCGGGCCACACGAGCATGATCCGGCGGGACCCTTTGGGGCCCGTGGCGGCGATTACCCCCTGGAACTACCCACTGATGATGGCGGCCTGGAAGATTGCCGCGGGGTTGGCGGCGGGTTGCACTGTCGTCCTCAAACCTTCGGAAATCACCCCGCTGTCCACCCTGTATCTGGCCGAGCTGCTGGCGTCGGTCCTGCCCAAGGGCGCTCTCAACGTAATTCACGGTCGAGGGGCCACGGTTGGAGATCGGCTGATCCATGCCGCCGAGATCGAGGTGATCGCCATTACAGGATCGCCCGCGACCGGTATGGCCGCCATGCGTGCCGCAGCGCAGACACTCAAACATGTTCACCTCGAACTGGGTGGAAAGGCCCCAGTCATCGTGTTTGACGACGCTGACATTCCAAGCGTCGCGAAAACGCTCCGAGGGGCCAGCTTTTTCAACGCGGGACAGGATTGCGCCCAACCCTGCCGGGTTCTGGCCCACGACAGCGTCTATGACGCGCTCGTGGCCGCCGTTGCCTCAGAGGTCGCGGAGATCAAGGTCGGAGCGCAGAGGGCCCTAGGGACGGAAATGGGGCCGCTTGTATCGGCCGCGCACCGGGATCGGGTTGCAGGGTTTGTAGAACGAGCACGGGGAACAGCCGAGATCGTGCTTGGCGGCGCCGTTGGCGATGCGCCAGGCTATTTTTACACGCCAACGGTGATCGCCAACGTCGACAACGATGCTGAGATCGCTGAGAGCGAGGTCTTTGGACCGGTCGTCACAATATCCAGATTTTCAGACGTCTCCGATGCCATACGGATAGCAAATTCGGGGCGCTACGGACTGGCGTCTTCCGTTTGGACGCGTGACGTCGGAACAGCCATGTCGGTCACAAAACGCCTCCGCTACGGCTTCACTTGGGTCAACGCGCACGGTGTGGCGACGCCCGAGATGCCATGGGCGGCCATGAGGGGGTCCGGCACCGGCAGCGACATGTCTGTCTACGCCCTTAATGCGTACACAGCCGTTCGCCACGTCATGGTCTCACATACATGAGCCAAGCGAGGGCAAGTAAGGTGGCAAACCAAACCGGATTGGACGGCAAGGTGGCCATTGTGACAGGAGGCGGACGGGGAATCGGCCGTGCCATCGTCGATCGCCTTCTTGCCGATGGCGCGAGCGTCGTGACCTGCGGTCGGGGTAGCCGACCTCGGGGTCTGTCAAGCTCCGTAGTCTGGGTTCAGGCTGACATTGCCGACAGGAACCACGCAGCGGCGGTGGTTAGAGCGGCGCTCGCGAACTTCGGCAGCGCGGCCGTTCTGGTCAACAATGCCGGCGTCCAGCTTGAAAAAACCGTCATTGAGACCAGCGATGACGACTGGGATCTGGTGGTCGGCACCAACTGCAAGGGTACCTTCAACATGTGCCGCGAAGTATTGCCGCAAATGTCAGAACACGGCGGCAGCATCGTCAATATAGGATCTATTTCCGGAAACGTTTCGGACCCCCGGATGGCCGTCTACAACGCCTCAAAGGCGTTCGTGCACGGCTTGACCCGTTCCATTGCAGTCGATCACGGGCCCCGGGTACGCTGCAACGCCGTGAGCCCCGGGTGGATTAGGACCGGCATGGCGTCAGAAGGTTTTGCTTTGGCCCGCGATCCCGAGCGTGCCGAGGCAGATGCGGTCGCCAGGCATGCGGTCGGCAGGCTCGGCGAGCCAGAAGATATTGCCAATGCCGTGGCCTGGTTGGTTTCCGACCAGGCATCGTTTGTGACCGGCCAATGTTTCATCATCGATGGCGGGCTCACCGCAGCATCTCCCTTGCAACCCGGATTATTTTAAATGTCTGATTTCAATCACACGGCAGTACTTGGTGCGGGCGTCATTGGCGCGAGCTGGACGGCGTTGTTCCTGGCTTCGGGCTACAGCGTCTCCGTTTTTGACGTTTCAGACTCCGCTGAAACCCAGGTCAGGAAGTACGTGGAGAATGCCTGGCCAGTGCTGGAAGACCTCGGCCTTGCCAAGAACGGCAACCCGGACCGGGTCAGTTTTCATAAGTCGGCGACCAAGGTCGTCGATGGCGCCCAGTTCATCCAGGAAAGCGTTCCTGAAAGGCTTCCTATCAAGCATGAGCTCTACGCCACTATTGAGCCTGCGATAGCGCCCGAAGCCGTTGTGGCGACGTCCGCTTCGGGGCTGACCCTCAGCGAAATGCAAGCGGGATGGAAGGACCCTTCTCGTTTCGTCCTTGGGCATCCCTTCAATCCTCCGCACCTCATTCCTTTGGTTGAGGTAATGGGCAATGAGCGGACGGGGCACGGCGTCATTGAAACAGTCGAGCGCTTCTATGCCAGCGCCAGCAAGGTCACTATCCGCGTCAACCGCGAAGTGCCCGGCCACGTGGCCAACCGCCTGCAAGCCGCCGTGTGGCGCGAGGCAATCCATCTCGTAAAGACCGGCGTGGCAAGCGTCGAAGACGTCGACAAGGCGATGTGGGCCGGACCGGGCCTCCGTTGGGCTGCCATGGGTCCAACAATGTTGTTCCATCTCGGCGCGGGAGAAGGTGGCTTAGCCGCCTTTTGCGAGCGCTATACAGACAGCTTCAATCGCTGGTGGGACGATCTTGGGATCCTTCATCTGGAACCGGAGCTTGCGAAGCAACTGGTTTCCGGTATCGCCCAAGCAGCTGACGGTCAGACCCCTGCAGATTTGTCAGCGCATCGCGACGACCTCATCACCGCATTGCTGAAGGCGATAGCGCCCCTGCGCGCGAACTGAGGGACTTTGGCATGACCAACGAGACGATCGATAAGAACGGCCCAGTCGTCGTCGTTGGGGCCGGCCAAGCGGGTTTTTCAGTCTGTGCGAATTTGCGGGACTTTGGGCATATCGGGCCGATTACATTGGTCGGCAACGAGCCCCAGCCGCCTTATCAGCGTCCGCCGCTTTCCAAAGGGTACCTGCTAGGTGAGATCACTGAAGAGCGCTTGTTCCTGAGGCCGCTCGCTTTTTATGAGCAGAGAGCGATTCATCTCCGTCTCGGAGTCCAGGTTGAAGAAATCGACAGACAGCGCCGGAATGTATTGCTCAGCGATCGGTCCGTTCTGCCCTACAGCCATCTCGTTCTTGCGACCGGGTCTCGGCCTCGGGTCTTGAATCGGGAACAGGGCGGAGACCTTGAAGGGGTCTACTATGTCAGGTCCATCGCTGACGCCAAGAAAATGGCGCCGGAGTTCAAGGCGGGGCGCCATGTCCTTGTTGTCGGTGGCGGATATATCGGCCTCGAAGCTGCTGCCGTCTCGTCAAAGCTTGGACTAAGGGTCACACTGATCGAAAGCGCCCCGCGGATCTTGCAGCGCGTGGCCTCGGTTCAAACGGCATCATTCTTTCAACAGCTCCACCGAAGCCACGATGTGGAGATTTGCGAGGGGGTCGAGTTAGCGATGCTGACCGGCCGCGATGGCCGGGTGACGCAGGCTCACATGAAAGACGGGCGCGCGTTCGACGTGGATTTCGTAGTCGTCGGCATCGGGATCCACCCGAATGTCGAATTGGCCCAGGCGGCCGGATTGGAAATCGACAACGGCATCAAGGTTGACGCCCAATGCCGGGCCTCTGATCCGACCATTTTGGCAGCCGGCGATTGCGCCTCATTCCCTTGGAAAGGACGGCGCATAAGACTCGAAAGCGTTGGCAACGGCATCGATCAGGGCGAGGCCGTCGCAAGAACGATCATGCTGGCTGCCGAAGGCTATACAGCAAAACCTTGGTTCTGGTCGGATCAGTTCGACATCAAGTTACAGATCGTTGGATTGGCCGCAGGACATGATTCAGCAGTCATGAGAAAGATTTCCGAAAACGCCCTCTCCATTTGGCACTATCGGGGCGACGAGCTCCTGGCGGTCGATGCCATAAACCAGCCTACCGTGTTCATGATCTCCAAGCGTCTGATTGAAGCCGGGAAATCGCCGGGCCCCAATATCGTCACCGACTTGGGTATCGACCTCAAATCGCTTCTGCATTCCTGATCACCCAGCGCCCGGTCCTTGGCCCATCACATAGGTCGCAACATGAACGCTTTACCACAAAAGCTCACAATCGGATTTATCCTCGCCCGCGCATTCACGCTTTCGGCCTTCTCGCTGTTCGTCGATACAATCCGCCTCGCAAGCGATGAACTGGACCATTCAGGGCGTGTAACCGCAGACTGGCAAGTCATGAGCAGCAGCCGCAACCTCATTACCTCGAGTTGCGGTATTGGCGTCGCTCCCACGTCAGCGTTTGTCGACCCAAGCCGATTTCAGTACATCGTCGTGGTCGGAGGTCTTCTCAATGATGACAG
>NZ_JAAKZF010000125.1 GCF_011045125.1 Allomesorhizobium camelthorni
GGTGACCGCTGCCGCGCTTTCTCCTGCGGTACTGCTCAATGTAGATAAAGTGTAAAATCAGTAGCTAACTGCAATGATTTGTTGCACAGTAATAATCATCTTTGATTAAACGCGGAGCGCGTCACAAGTCCTGCTTTCGTAAGCAAGTGTTTCTGAATAGAACCACAATCCGACGCGGATCATTGGCGGGGCATTGGCGTCCGCTGCCCGCGATTGATGCACGCTGCGAGTGGCGTAATCGCTGCTCGGGCCCAGATTTTCGATCTCAAGATGGGGAATTGTGGAATAAGACCGCAGCTGATCCGTTCGCTTCATCGGCATGACGCGTACGACGGGAAGGCGCCTGAAGCCGCTGGAGCCGTCGCACGTAACCGAAGCCTTTGCCGATAGCCTCGCGCGGCACTTATGCTCATCGGGCGCGGGTCATTCAGTTGGTCAGGAGAAATACCACAGTGGCTCGTTTCCTTTGCCGTTTTGTTCTGGCCGCAGCGTTTCTGGTGGGAAGCGCCATCCCTGGTTTCGTGCCGCTCGCTGGGAGCTTTCATTTCGCTTCAACGGCGCTCGCAGATGACGACGATGACGGCGATGATGATGGCGGCGGCGGATACGGCGGCAGCCGCAGTGGAAGGGGAGGCGGCGAAGTCTATCGTCCCCGCTCCAACGGAATTCCGATCCTTCGAAATCTCTTCAATCGCTTCACCCCGCGGGCGCGGCGACGTCAAGCGAGGCGCGCCACCCAGCCGCCAGCCGTGAATGCGCCGGGCGAGCTCGTCGCGGTTGTAACTGCAGAAGACTTGACCGCAGCCGAGGGTCTCGGTTTCGAAATCATCGCCGATGAGGAGGTGGATCTGATTGGTAACCGCCTCGCACGGCTTGGCATTCCGGACGGATTGACGCTCGCGGAGGCGCGTCAGCGCCTCGTCACTGCAAGACCCGCAGTCACGGCAGACCTCAATCACTACTATCGTCCGGAAGCAGAGCCGGAGTGTTCCAGCCAGCCCTGTCTCGCGCGATTACTCATCGGCTGGCCAACCACCAGCAGCGCCATTTCATCCGCAGCCCCACGTATCGGTCTCGTCGATACCGGCATCAATCTCACGCACGAAGCGCTTGTGAATCAAAACATCGATTTCACCGATCTGTCCGGCAAAGCCCGCGCTCCGTCTTCAAAGGTCCACGGCACTGCTGTCGCCGCGCTCCTCGTTGGTGCGAGGGACAGTCGGTCGCCCGGGCTGCTGCCTGATGCGGAGCTGGTTGCCGTCGATGCCTTCCACCGTAGCGGCCGGGACGACAGGACCGATGTCTTCGATCTCGTTCGCGCGATGAACATTGTGGCGTCGAAGGATGTTGATGTCATCAATCTCAGCCTGACCGGTCCTGATAACGCCGTTCTGGAACGAGCTGTGGCGGCCATTGCCGAGAAGGACATCATGATAGTGGCGGCAGCCGGCAACAAGGGGCCGAACGCCGATCCGCTCTATCCGGCCGCCTATCCGAACGTGACCGTCGCCACGGCGGTCGACCGCCGCCACCGAGTGTACCGCCGTGCCGGTCGCGGTGAGCACGTCGATTTCGCCGCCCCAGGCGTCAACGTCTGGGCGGCGGCCTCGATCCGCGGCGCCCGCCTGAAGACCGGAACTTCCTTCGCCGCGCCCTTTGTTACCGCCGCCATCGGCTATATGAGGGCGCGATCGCCGGAAATGACGCGTGCGCAAGTGAAGAACGCGCTCGCCGCCGCGGTGGAAGACCTCGGCGAGCCTGGCCGTGATCCGATCTTCGGGTGGGGGCTACTCCGCATGGACCGGCTCGAACTGGCGGCTGACGCCCTATCTCTGCCTAAGCCGAGCCTCGCCGCTGAGCCCGGTGAGCCCAACTGACAGCGCCATTCCACGAGACCAGTAACGCAGAGGACGGGCGGTATGGGTGAATAATGGGGACATGTTCGGTTCGGGCTATCAGACGGCGCCCGCTGTTGATCCCGAAGGTCGCCGTTCAGAGCGGCGCTGCCGCGGGCGTATTCCATCTCTTGACGGCGAGCTTCTTTTCCGCGCTCAAGGGCTTCTTTGAACCTAGACATATTGCCTTCGCTTCTGTCGCCGCGCGAGGCCGGCGGTGAGATCGGCCATGGCTCCTCCTAATCTGTAGAACGCGCGCGATCGGCCTACGTTGCGTAAGCGGAGCACGTCCGTTTGCCTTTGACCTGCCGCGCTGGTACCGCGATCGCGCTGTCGCGTTCTGTGGAAGTCGGCCGTGACATGGCAAAGGCGGTCGAATTGCTCGTCGACCACTCGGCCCTTTAGCTAGACGAGAAGCACATAAGCATCCAATCGGAGGCTGATCATGAGCGGGACCGCGACGCAGCGATGGGAGGTGTTATGCAATCGACCGCAGCCGCCGCATCATCGGAACCAATGAGGCTGTATTGCTGTTGCTGCGCCGCCTTCCAGTCGTGCTGCTCGGGTTCGTCGGCCGTGGCTAAACAGTGAGGGCGGCCGGATTATTGATTGGGAAAGCTGGCACATCAGCACAGCGACGATGGACCTCGCCTATATGATGGCCATGCTTTGGTATCCCGATCGCCGGCGACGTATGGAGCGACCGCTGGTGTGCCTCTACCATGCGGAACTCTTGACACGCGGCGTAAGCGGCTATGACCGCCAAGCGCTGGGCGACGATTATCGCCTGTCAGCGCTTTGGCTGACCACAAGACCCGTGGCGCAGGCCATGAACAACATCCCCCGTGGGTCTGGTGGAACAACCTCGAGCGCATTGCGCTGGAGGTTGATCATTTCGGCTGCCACGATCTGCTTGCCTAGTGCGCCGAGAGGGCGGAGAAATGCACATCTACCAATGCGTCAGTGAAGAACCATGTGCGCTATCCAGGCGCGGCAGACGTGAGAGCAAATTTCATGGATGGGAGCATGACGTCGATTTGCCGACCAAGAACAACGCGCCACGAAGGCGCAGGAACTGGGCCCGTCACTGCAGATAGCTGATAGGTTGGCCCGTCATCGGGTGGGAAAATACCCTCATCTCCACGCCGAAGATGCGTTTCAGTACGTCGTCCTTCATCATCTCGTGGGGCGTGCCTTGGGTCAGCAGCTTTCCGTTTTTCAATGCGATCAACTCGTCGCAATGGCGCGCCGCCATGTTGGGATCGTGCAGCACCGTGACGACGCAAAGGCCGCGCTCCTGGCTGAGCCCCCTCACTAGCCCCAGGACTTCTTCCTGGTGCGCGATGTCGAGCGCTGAAATGGGCTCGTCGAGGAGCATGACCGTAGCATTCTGCGCCACCAGCATGGCGATCCACGCCCTCTGGCGTTCGCCGCCCGACAATTCGTCGACCAGATGGTCGGCGAAGCCGGTCATGTCGGTGAGAGTGAGGGCTTCGTCGACGTGGCGCTGGTCGTCCCGCCCGAAGCGTCCAAGCGCGCCGTGCCAGGGGTAGCGGCCGAGTGCCGCCAGTTCCCGCACGGTCAGTCCGGTCGCCGCGGACGTTGTTTGGGGAAGATAGGCAAGAACCCGGGCGAGCTCGCGCGAGCGCCAGACCGGCAACGGGTGACCCGAGAAGGTGATGGTCCCGGAGCTTGGCGCCTGCTGCCTCGCCAGCAATTTGATCAATGTGCTCTTGCCTGAGCCATTGTGCCCGATGAGGCCGTAGACGCGTCCACGTTCCAGTTCGAGCGACACCGGGCCGAGCAGCGTGCGATGGCCGATCGCGAAACTGAGTTCGCTCGCCACAAAGGCTTTCTTGTCGTCGATTGCGGGCACAGCCGTTCACCTCGTTTGAAGCACGTCGCGCGCCACCACCACTGGTGGATATCGCGGCGCGCACGGTTGATACCCGGGTTGACTAGGAAACATGACATCAATAGTCAAGATTACGTGGTTCGGGACGACGTGCCCGTGCAAACACAATGTCTGGAAATGAGGGTGAGGCAGCGTGAGTGTTTTGGCGAATTTCGATGAGGGTCCCGTAGAAGATCGGTCTGATCGCACTCCCCTTCACGATCGCGGCTGGGCGAACAAGAAACGGTTTCGGCTGCTGTCGTCCACAGTGCTTGGGCTGGGGGTTCTGGGCCTTCCGGCGGCTTTCGCGCAGGAGGCCGTGCCTGCCGGCAGCACCCTTCTCGAACGAATTGTAGTGGAGCAGCGCATAGAAGACGCTTGGGGGCCAGTCGAAGGTTATGTCGCGGGCCGCAGCGCCACCGGCACCAAGACCGACACGCCGCTGATCGAGACGCCGCAGTCAGTCTCCGTGGTGACGGCGGATCAGATCGCAGCGCAAGGCGCCGAGACCCTTGGCGGAGCGCTGCGCTACACGGCCGGCGTCACCGGCGAACTGTGGGGAACCGACCTGCGCGGTTCCGGCCTGCAGATCCGCGGCTTCAACGTTTGGGACGAAGTCTTCTACGTGAACGGCCTCAGGATGAAAGGATCTGATTTCTCCTCCTTCCTCTCGCTCGAACCCTATGGCGCCGAGCGCATTGAAATCCTGCGCGGTCCGAACTCGGTGCTTTATGGCCAGAACAGCCCCGGCGGCATCATCAACTATGTCAGCAAGCGGCCGACGGATGAGACTTTCCGCGAGGTCGAGGTCAGCGCCGGCAGCTTCAACACCTACCAGGGCCAGTTCGACATGGGCGGCAAACTCGACGAAGCGGGCGTATGGAGCTATCGCCTGACCGGTCTTGCCCGCGAGGGCGAGTCCTATACCGACTACGTCGACAATGATCGCCTGTTCATCGCCCCCGCCCTCAAATGGCAGCCGGATGCCGACACCAGCCTGACACTGCTTGCGGCGATCCAGAAAGACAAGGTGGGCTGGGGCATTCAGTTCCTGCCGGCGAACGGCACGGTGCTGCCCAATCCGAATGGCTCGATACCCCTGAACCGCTTTGTCGGTGAGCCCGATTTCGACGAATACAACCCGCTGATGGCCATGGTCGGCTACGAGTTCGAGCACCGCATCGACGACACCTTCATGGTCCGCCAGAACGCCCGCTACTCCTATCTCGACAATGACGAGCAGTTCGGCGTGTTCGGCGCAGGCCTCGAGCCCGATGGCCGCACCTACAACCGCTACGCCGATCTCGGCATGTCGACCTTCGGCAATTTCGCGATCGACAACCAGATGCAGGCGGAGTTCGACACAGGCCCGCTAGCCCATCTGCTGCTCGCCGGGGTCGACTACCAGTATACTGACTATAGCGACTATGGCGCCTCGGCCGACATCGGCCCGATCGACATATTCGACCCGGTCTACGGCTCGCCGATCTCGGCCTTCACTCCCTATCTGGATAGGGATACCACGCACAGCCAGACCGGCATCTACGTCCAGGACCAGATCAAGCTCGAGAACTGGGCGCTCACCGTCGGCGGCCGTCACGACTGGACGCAGACTGAGACGGTCAACTATCTCGCCGGCGGCGCCGCCAGCGAGCAGTCCGACAGCGCCACCACATGGCGCGCGGGCCTCGTTTATCTCTCCGACATCGGCCTTGCGCCCTATGTTAGCTATTCGACTTCCTTCCTGCCGGAGCTCGAGCACAATCCCGCCGGGACGCCTTTTGAGCCGGAGACCGGCGAGCAGTACGAGGTCGGCATCAAGTACCAGCCGGTCGGTTGGAATGCCTTCATCACCGTCGCTGCCTTCGACCTCACCAAGCAGAACGTGGTCCGCCATATCGGCAACGATGCCTTCCAGACCGGCGAGATCCGTTCGCGCGGCATGGAGGCCGAAGGGGTCGCGAGCCTCGACAACGGACTCGACATCAAGGTGGCCTATGCCTACCTCGACACCGAGATCACCGATGACGGTGAAGGGACCGAGGGCAATACGCCTTATGGCGTTCCGCAGCATAGGGTCTCGCTTTGGGCCGACTACACGATCCAGAGCGGCGTGCTCGAGGGGCTGGGGCTGGGCGGCGGCATCCGCTACATCGGCGAGACCTACGGCGACGACGCTAATTCCTTCAAGGTACCGTCGGTGACCTTGTTCGATGCCGCGGTCCACTATGAGTGGCAGAATCTCAATTTCCAGCTCAATGCCACCAACTTGTTCAACAAGGAATACATCGCCTCCTGTTCCGACGCGGGTTTCGGCTGCTACCCCGGAGAGGGCCGGAAGATCACCGGCTCGATGAAATACCGTTGGTAGGGCACGGCGGACCGGCAAGCGAGTGCGCCGCCGTCTCGCAGCTGACGCGGCGCCAACTGGTTGGCGGCCTCGCGGCCGCGTGGTGGACGGCAGGCACGCTGCCGGCGCCTGCCGCCGCGCCGCAACGTATCGCATGCCTGGAATGGACTTCCGCGGAGATGCTCGTCTCGCTCGGCGTTTCGCCGGTCGCGGTCGCCGACATCAAAGGCTATCGCGATTGGGTGGTGGCTCCCGAACTTCCCGCCGATTGCCTCGACCTCGGCTCGCGTGGCGAGCCGAACCTCGAGTTGCTTCTGGAGCTTGAGCCCGACCTGATTGCTGGCGCTTACGGCTACGGGCTCGACGAGGGCCCCTTCAAGCGTATCGCGCCGCTGCACAGCGTGCCCTTCTACGACGGTACCGAAGCGCCTTATCGGCAGGCCGAAATTGAAACGCTGAAACTTGGCTTGCAACTCGGCCGGGAGGCTGAGGCGCAACACCTCATAAAGGAGACAGCGGCGATCATCGCCGATGTCAGGGCGCAACTGTCAGGACGGGCAGACGGGCCGCTTGCGGTGGTCAGCATATTCGACGACCGTCATGTCCGCGTCTACGGCAAGGGCGGTCTGTTCCAGGACGTGCTCGACAGGCTGAACCTCACCAATGCCTGGACCGCTGCTACCGACAGCTGGGGGTTTTCCGCGCTGGGGATCGAAGAGTTGGTCGCGATCGGCGAGGCGCGCGTGATTTCTCTCGATCCAATCCCGCCGCATGTGAAGATCAGAATCGACCAGAGCAGTCTCTGGGCGAATCTTCCCAGCGTCAAAGCCGGCAATGTAAGAACAATCCCGCCGGTATGGCCGTTTGGCGGGCTTGCCGCCGCTGCCCGCTTCGCAACGCTCCTGGCTCAAGCATGAGTATCATGCAGTTCACCGCCGACCACCGTGCCCGTTTCATGGGAAGCGGCTGGATGCTCGCCGCCCTCGTGGGCGTGCCGGCGGTGCTCGCCGCATATCTCACTGTTTCCGGGCTTTTGCGCCTGTTGCCCGCCGACATGTGGTCGCAGGCGCTCGGGGTGACGGATTTTGCCGATCCGCGGCAGCTGCTTTATCGTCACGCCTTTCTGCCACGTTTGGCGATCAGTCTGCTGGCCGGCGCGGCGCTCGGTTTGGCCGGCACGCTGCTGCAGCAGGTGCTGCGCAATCCCCTCGCCGAGCCGACGACCATAGGCACGAACGCAGGCGCGACCGTCGCGTTGACGGTCGCCACGCTCTACGCGCCATGGACGCTGGAGCAGGGCCGCGAATGGGTGGCGCTGGCCGGCGGCGCGCTGTCGACGCTGATGGTTTTGGCTCTGGCCCAGGGCCGAAGTTTTTCGCCGGTCGCGATCATCATCTCTGGCCTGGTTGTCAGCCTGACATGCAGTTCGGCGAGCGCCCTGCTGATGGCGGCCAACCGCGAATATTCCGAGGAACTCTTCATCTGGCAGAGCGGTTCGCTGATCCAGAACGGCGACGCTGTGGCGTTCGAGTTCGCGCCATGGCTTATGGCGGCCGGCATTGCTGCCTTCCTTCTGCTCCGGCCGCTGCGGCTTCTGGACCTGAGCGACGAGGGAGCGGCAAGCCTTGGAACCAAACCCGTTGTGACGCGGCTGGCGGGGATGACCGTTGCCGTCACGCTGAGCAGCATGGTGGTCGCAGCTGTCGGCGTCATCAGCTTCGTTGCGCTTGCAGCTCCGGCGCTGGTCAGGCTCGCCGGCGCACGAACCTTGCGCCAGCGCATGATCTGGGCACCCCTCGCAGGCGCCTCGCTTTTGTGGCTGACGGACCGCCTGGTGCAGGTCATGCCCTTTCCCTCCGAGATACCGGCAGGTGTAGCGACTGCATTCCTCGGGGCGCCGCTGCTGTTCCTTCTCCTGCCGAAATTGCGCACCATCCCGGATCGGGACGGTGCCATGCTGTCCTCCGTGCGCAGGCGAAGCGGGTGGGCCTATCTGCTGCCCGGGCTGGTTGCGATGGCGCTTGTTCTCTGCGCCGCGCTCGTTGTCGGGCGAGGCGCGGCCGGCTGGCATGTGGCATCGGCTTCCGAACTTGCCGACCTCCTGCCGCTCAGGGCGCCGCGCGTCGCCGTTGCGCTTTCCGCTGGCATGATGCTGGGCGTGGTCGGCATGCTGATGCAGAGGATGACCGGCAATCCGATGGCGGCGCCCGAGGTGCTGGGTATTTCCGGCGGCGCCTCGCTTGGCATCCTGCTGCTCTTCGTCGCGACTTCGGATGTCAACCGCCCGGTGATGATCGCGGCCGGTCTCGTCGGGGCTCTGGTCAGCTTGGCGATGATTTCGCAGACGGGTCGCCGGCAGGCTCTCGCGCATGATCGGTTGCTGCTTACCGGCGTCGCTGTCGCGACGATGGCGTCGGCGTTCTCAGCAGTCATGCTCGCCAGCGGCGATCCGCGGCTCGATACGCTCATCGCCTGGCTGTCAGGTTCCACCTATCGAGCCACCGCCGCCGATGCCATAATTGCAGCAGTGACGGCGACTGTCCTGCTGGCCATCATGCCCCTCACAATCCGCTGGCTGGAAATCCTGCCGCTCGGAGAAGCCGCCTCGCGCGGGCTCGGGCTTGGCCTCGATCGCGTGCGCATCGTCCTCCTGGTGCTCGCTTCGGTGCCGACGACAATAGCTACGCTTGTCATCGGGCCGCTGAGCTTCGTCGGATTGATGGCGCCGCACATGGCCCGCATGCTCGGCTTCCAACGCGCCTTGCCGCAGCTTTTCGGATCCGCGATCCTTGGCGGCATGATCCTCGTTTCGGCCGACTGGGCGGGCCGGATGCTCATTTTCCCGTGGCAGATTCCGGCGGGGTTGCTGGCTGCTCTGGTGGGTGGGCCTTACTTCATGGTGCTGATGTGGCAACGCAGACGATGATGACGACAATTGACGGAGGGCCGTTAGGGGTTAGGGGGCTGCGTGGCCCAAGCAGGCGCCGGTCCGAACGCCCGACGTCGGCGCTGAGCGCCGCCGATCAATAGCGCAGGCCGAACAGATGAATACCGGTCGGGCGCAGCGTGCGCTCCTGCTCGGGTAGGAAGGTAAGCCAAAAGCGTAAGCGATCCTGGGGCAACCGAAGCAGAATCTCGCCCTCATGCTCCCGCCATACCGCGATCGGCGGCCGGCCATGGCTACTGTGGATCGACTGATGATAGGCGCCCACGATGTCGAGAGCGATGTACCGCTCGAGTTCCCGCAGCGTAAGCGCCGCATGCCGCTTGGAATTGTATTCGCCAAGCTCCTGCGCATTGCTGAAGGTCGTTCCGGGCAGGAGGTGCAGTCTCCCCATCTGCGTGCCGATCAGACGCTCGATATGACCGCCGAAGTGCGGCTCGCCCCGTGGCCGCCATTCGATCGCGATGCCGGCATCCTGGCATCCTCTCTTGAAAGCCCGACTCCGGAAATCTGGACCGTTGTCGACGTGCAACGTGTCCGGCAGGCCGGCGACGGGCCATGGCTCCCTTATCTCGCGCTCCCTCAGCCATGCCGATTTGTCGAAGACGGAGTGCAGCAGGCACAGGCTGGTTGACAGCCGGGACGGTGCCTCCATCGTCAGATAGAACCCCGTGACCATTCGACTGCACACGTCCATCGACAATGTCAGCCACGGCCGGCCGATCGGCTGCCGGGTCTCCTCGTCGACGACGAAGACGTCGGCCTTCGTATGGTCGATCTGGACCACTTCCAGAGGGTACATCTGGGCACTGCCGCACCAGACTGGGGCGAAGCCGCTAACGAAACTGCCGAAGTGTTGCAACGCGGCGCCAAACCACGAC
>NZ_JAAKZF010000126.1 GCF_011045125.1 Allomesorhizobium camelthorni
GAGCGAATTCTCAAACGGTCTCTGATTGCCGTCGAGTCCGGCTACATTTCGACGACGACGCGGCCCCTGATGGTTCCGTCCATGATCCGGTGGGCGGCGTCGATGATGCCGGCGAAGCCGATCGTCGTCGACAGCGCCGCGAGCTTGGCGTGGTCGAGTTCGGTGGCGATGCGCCGCCAGGCTTCGAGGCGGAGTTCCCTTGGCGCCATCACCGAATCGATGCCGAGCAGCGACACGCCGCGCAGGATGAAGGGGGCGACGCTGGCGGGCAGATCCATGCCCTGCGCCAGGCCGCAGGCGGCGACAGCGCCGCCATAATTCGTCATCGACAGCACATTGGCGAGCGTGTGGCTGCCAACCGCATCGACGCCGCCGGCCCAGCGCTCCTTGCCAAGCGGCTTGGCCGGACCTGAAAGCTCGTCGCGCGAAATGATCTCCGTCGCGCCCAGATCGCGCAAGTAGCTTTCCTCCTCGGTTCGGCCGGTCGAGGCGATGATATGATAGCCGAGCCTGGAAAGGATTGAGATCGCCACCGAGCCGACGCCGCCGGCGGCACCGGTCACCACCACCGGGCCACGATCCGGCGTGATGCCGTGGCGCTCCAGCGCCATGACGCAGAGCATGGCCGTATAGCCGGCGGTGCCGACCGCCATGGCGTCGCGCGGGCTCATGCCTTCGGGGAGCGGCACCAGCCATTCACCCTTGACCCGGGCCCGCTCGGCATAGGCGCCGTGATGGGTTTCGCCGACGCCCCAGCCATTGAGGATGACCTTGTCGCCCTTTTTCCATTCGGGATTGGACGATTCCAGGACAGTGCCGGCGAAGTCGATGCCCGGCACCAGCGGAAAACGCCGGATGACCGGCGCCTTGCCGGTGATCGCCAGCCCGTCCTTGTAATTGACCGTCGTTGCTTCGACCGCGACCGTCACGTCGCCTTCCATCAGGTCGGCCTCGGAAATCTCGGTGACCGCGACCGACTGCTTCTTGTCTTCATCGCGCGAAACGAGGATGGCTTTGAAGGTCTCGGGCATTTCTTTCCTCGCTCGTTCTCTTTTTTAATCGATAGCGATTTTTGCGGTCGCTGTCCGGCAAAATCAATCGTCCGAAGGCTCCGCCGGCGTCTCGCCGCGCCAGTTGAGGAATTCGTCCAGCACCACGATGAACGCGCCGACCGAGATGAAGGCGTCGGCGAGGTTGAACACGGGGAACGACCAGACCGGCGTATGGAACAAGATGTAGTCGATGACATGGCCGTAGACGGCACGGTCGATCAGATTGCCGATCGCGCCGCCGATGATCAGGCAAAAGCCGACACGCGCCATAATTTGGTTGCGCTCCGTCCGTTTGGCCAGGAACAGCACGAAGGCGATGACGGCCAGCGACATAATGATCAAACCTTTATCGCCGACCCACTCGAACATGGAGAAGGCGACGCCGGTATTGTAGGTGCGGTAGAGCGCCAGGAAGGGCACCATGTCGACCTTCTCGTGCAGGACAAGCCCGGTTTCAACCAGCCGCTTTATCCACTGGTCGAGCGCGACGGCTGCAACGACGAGGCCGGCATAGGCGGCAAGCGATCTGTAATTCACCGGGCATCCTCCGCGCCGAGCTTCAGTGCGCCGCGCCTTATCTCGAACAGCATGACGCCGGTGGCGACAGCCAGATTGAGCGAATCGGCGCGCCCGGCTTGCGGAATGCGCAGGAGCTTGTCGCAGGCATTGGCGAGTTCGTCCGGCAAGCCCTGCTGCTCGTTGCCCATCAGGAGGACGACCGGGCGGCCGGAATAATCCACCGAGCGGTAGTCGACCGCGCCCTTCAGATGCGTGCCGGCGACGAGGCCGGAAAATCCCTTGCGCCAGGCGAGGAAGGCTTCGGTGGTCGCGCGCGCCACCGGCACCGCGAAGATCGAGCCCATTGTCGCCCGCACCGTCTCGACCGCGAACGGGTCTGTGGTTTCGCCGACCAGGATGACGCCCTTCGCGCCGACCGCGTCGACGGTGCGGATCACCGTGCCGAGATTGCCCGGATCGCGCACGCGGTCGAGCGCCACCCAGACGTCGCCGTCTTTAGGCTGGATATCCTTCAGCGGCATGAGCCGCTGCGCAAAGACGCCGACCACCATTTGCGGATTGTCGCGGCGGGTGATCGCCGTCAGCACCTTTTCGGAAACTTCCAGCACAGTGCCGCCGGCGGCGACCGTACGCGCCGCGACCTTCTCGATTGCCGCATTGCCGCGCCCGGCCTTGGCGAAGACCAGCGTCCTGATCGACCAGCCGAGATCGAGCGCGTCGATCACCAGCTTCAGCCCTTCCGCCATGAAGGCATGCTGCTGGTCGCGGAATTTCTTCAGCGCCAGCGCCTTGATATCCTTGATCAGCGGGTTGGCGAGGCTGGTGACTTCCTTGACCTGGCCCGGCGCGCCGTGGCGATGCTCACTCATGCGGCTACCCAGCGCGAAAACAGCGACGTCGAAAGCGCCCGGCTTGCGGCCTTTTCGCGTATGACCAACTCGCCGGATTCGACTGTCCCGCCCATGCCGGCAAAAGTATCTCGCATCAGCGCGTGGATCGAAAAGAACGAGGCGCGGATCGAATAGGCGGTCAGCACTACCGCCAGCGGCTTGGGCGTCAGGATCGCGCGGCAGATATCGGCCAGCGCCGGCAGATCCTCGAAAAGCTGCCAGACTTCGCCCTTTGGCCCGCGGCCATAGGCCGGCGGATCGAACAATATGATGTCGTAGCCATTGCCGCGGCGCTCCTCTCGCTCGGCGAACTTCATCGCGTCATCGACGATCCAGCGGATCGGCTTGTCGGAAAGCCTCGCCATCTGCTGGTTCTCGCGGGCCCAGCCGATCGCCTTTTTCGAGGCGTCGACATGGGTTACCTCCGCGCCGGCGCGGGCGGCGACCAGCGACGCCAGACCGGTATAGCCGAACAGATTGAGCACTTTCACCGGGCGCTTCGCATCGCGGATCAGCCCGGCCATGTGGTCCCAGTGCGAGGCCTGCTCGGGGAAGACGCCGACATGGCGGAACGAGGTGAAACGGCCGAGATAATCGATTCCGTCATGGCGCATCGGCCAGGTTTCGCCGAGCGGCGTTTTGGGAAAACGCCAGCGGCCCATGCCTTCCTCGTCGGTATCGCCGGTGAAGATCGCGTCCGCCTGCTGCCATTCGCGGGCCGGCAGCGCTTTTTGCCAGATCGCCTGGCCTTCGGGCCGGACGATGCGGTAGGGGCCGTATTGCTCGAGCTTCTCGCCGCCGCCGCTGTCGATCAGCGCGTAGTCGGCATTGGGCGCGACTTCGAGGATGACCGGCAGTTTTTCGGCCGGCAACGCGCCTTCGCGGCGGCGGAGCACGCGCGGCCTGGCTGCCGGTTCCTCGGCCTTCGGCGGGCGCGGCTCCGAGCGAGCTGCGATGGCGGCGGACTTCGGCCGCTCGCGCTCCGGGCGTCTCTCGCGGCGTTTGTCACGCGAAGGTTTCAAGGAAGAGGGTCTCCCGGCGGCATCGGGCCGCTTTTGGCACAGCCCATGCGGCGGCGCAACAAAGGCTAATCTTTGCGGTGGATGGAAACAGGGTTCGCCGGTTTCTCAGCGCCTTGCAAACTTGCAAATTCGGAGACACCCTAAGACCGGTGGTGGGGGAATTTCTTGGAGCCGGATTTTCCGTTTGAGTTCGTCGTGTCAGGAACGCCCGTTTCGCTTGGAAGTTCCTCGCGGTCGAGGAAGCTTTGGAAACAGGAAATCCAGAACGCCAGCAAGGATTCGCTTCCGGAGGGGTATTGGCTAACAAAGGAGCGCATAGCCGTAACGCTGTACTATTTTCCCGCTGAAAACATGCAGGGTGATATCGACAACATCGTTAAGCCCATTTTGGATTCGTTGAATAATCACATTTATGTCGACGACCATCAGGTTGAACGTGTGGTCGTGCAGAAATTTGAACCGGATAACTTTTTTGCCTTTGATGGACCCAGCGAGCGCTTGACTGAAGCGATTGCAGGCGAAAAACCAAAGCTCTACATAAGAATGTCAACCGATCCCTTTGAAGAGCTAAGATAGTGGCAAACCCGGTCAGTAGCGAACAAGAGCTCCTCGCGGTTGAAACTCGAAAGCTGGAAGAGCGGGGTTACACAGTTTATCGGGGGAGCAGCGACCTTGTGCCTGGATTGCTCCGTTCATTTGGGCCTGACGCTGTGGCCGTCGGGCGCGATCCAAAATATGTCATTGAAGTCATTCGTGAAGGTTCGGGCGCAGAGGACAGACTGAAGGAATTGCGAAGGCAGATTGCAAAACTTCCCGGTTGGGAATTGAGAGTCGTCTTGGACCGAGGTGCAAGAGCGCCGGAACTTCGTGAAGCCTCCGCCGAACAGATCGATGAATCAATTCGAAGTGCCCGTAAAGTTTTCCTGTCGGGAGAGACGGCAGCCGGATTGTTACTGGCATGGGGCATTTTTGAAGCGCTTTCGCGCAAACTCGTTCCCGGCGAGTTTCAACGGCCTCAAACGCCGGGGCGGCTCATTCAAAAACTTACGTCAGAAGGATATCTCTCTCCCGGCGACGAACGATTGCTCCGAAAACTTGCGAAGGTTCGAAATGCTGTGATCCACGGAGAACTCTCCGAAATTGCGGACAGCGCTGACGTCGGAAATTTTCTGAACGTGATCGATGCGTTGCGGAAACGACTTGAACGATCAGGCGGATCGGAGAGTCTGTCGGGACGTTAGAGAAATGCCGCGTTAACTGGATCCGGCGCTCCTGCTGCGAAACACCGCAATGCCCGCCGCGAGATCCTCCAGCGCCGCGCCGACCGACTTGAACAGAGTGATCTCGTCCGCGCTCTCGCGGCCCTTTTTCTCGCCGCGCGCCAACTCGTGCAGGTCGGCGACGATCGCGTCCTTCGACAGTATGCCTGACGCCAGAGGCTGGACGATGTCGCCGGCCTCCTTGGTCGCGCCGGCGCGGGTGTCGACAAAGACCCGGGCGCGGCGGATCGCGTCGTCGTCGCTTTCGCGCATCATCGGCGTGAAGCCGCCGACCAGATCGACATGCGCGCCGGGCTTCAGCATGGCGCCCTTGACGAGCGGAGTGGTCGAAATGGTTGCCGAGGAGACGATGTCGGCCTCGCCGAGCGCGGCGTCGAGATCGCCGGCTTTCTCCGCGGGAAAGCCTTCGGCACGAAGCTCGGCCGCGACTTTTTCGGCATTAGCCTGCGTGCGGTTCCAGATTTTTATCTGGCGGATAGGGCGAACCGCCGAATGCGCCCTGGCCAGGAAGGGCGACAATGCGCCCGCCCCGACGACCAGCAGCTTCGAGGCATCCTCGCGGGCGAGATAGCTGGCGGCGAGCGCCGAGGCGCAGGCGGTGCGCCACTGCGTCAGCCGCTGGCCGTCGATCAGCGCCTGCGGTTCGCCGGTCACCCCGTCAAGCAGCAAATATAGGCCCATGACGGCGGGTTTCTGGACGGTGTTGTTGTCGGGCGAGACGGTGACAATCTTGACGCCGATATGGCCGCCGGCGCCATGGGCCGCGTTGAAATCGGTCCAGGCAGGCATCAGGAGCAGTGTCGAGGCCGCACCCGTGGGGCGCTCGATCGTGTGGTGATGGCGCACCGGCTGCACCGCGCCCTCGCGGAAAGCGGTGCGCAGCGTCTCCACCAGACCTGGAAAGGTCAGCGCCTTGTCGACCTCGCCGGCCGAAATTGTCAGCATTTGTCTTCCCTGTCTCGGTTGCGCCTGAGAAGGCTCAATGGCTCGGCGTCGGCAGCGACGGCGCGTTGGAACCGGCGGGGCGGGGCGCCGCCTCGCGCAGCAATTCGGCCTCGCGTGCGCGCTGGCGCGCCAGCTTGCGGTAGCGACCCTGCCGGAACCATGTTGCGACGCTGCCGATGATCATGCCGAGCGCCAGCGCGGCAAACAGAAGGAAAAACAGCGGCAATTGCACCGTCAGCGCCGGATTTCCGGGGTTGAACGGATCGAGCGTGAAGGCGGCCGGTGCGCGGTTGGCGACCGCGAGCGCGATCAGGATGGTCGCGACCGGGACCACGACGGCGACGAGCAGGATACGGTTGAGCATGTGTTTTCCCAGAAGAGCCGGATTGCAGCCGACGCCGCCCGGACAGATTACTTTTGCGCGTTCAGCCGTTCGCGCAGTTCCTTGCCGGTCTTGAAGAAGGGAACCCACTTCTCCTCGACCTCGACCGAATCGCCGGTGCGCGGATTGCGGCCGGTGCGGGCCGGCCGGTTCTTCACGGAAAACGCGCCGAAACCGCGCAGCTCGACGCGGTTTCCCTCCGCGAGCGCGTCGGTGATCTCATCGAATATGGCGCTGACGATGTTTTCGACATCCCGCAGGAAAAGGTGCGGATTGCGTGCGGCAATGATCTGCACGAGTTCGGATTTGATCATGAGCGCGTCCCTCGCCAATGTTTCTGGTGTCACAGTATACGAATGATTTTATTCGTCTTTTCGCTTCACCCGGCAATCCTCAAGGGTGCCAGACCGACACCAGACCGTCAAGGAACAAGCGGTCGGCGCCGATCTCGCGGATGAATTCGCCGCCATAGCCGGGCAGGCCAAGCGCCCGGCCGGCCATCTCGGCCAGCGAACTGCCCAGGAACAGCACCGATCCTTCTTCCTCCGGCTCCCATTCGATGACATTCAAATCCGGGCTCACGCCCCTGGTGGCGAGCCAGCCGGCGGCTTCACGCTCGCCGCCCAGGCTGTCGACCAGCTTTCTCTCAAGCGCCTGGCGTCCGGTGAAGACGGAGCCGTCGGCGAGCGCCAGCACCTCGGCGCGCGACAGCGGACGGCGGTCATCGACGAGGCCAACGAACCAGTCGTAGCTGTCGAGGATCATGGCGCGGAGCATGGCGCGCTCTTCCTCGGTCGTCGGGTTGAAGGGCGACGGCTCGGCTTTCAGCGGCGTCGATTTTATCTCCTCGAGCCCGATGCCGACCTTGTCCATCAGCCCGGTAAGGTCCGGAAACTGCACGAGAACGCCGATCGAGCCGACGATCGACGACTGGCGGGCGACGATGTGGTCGGACGCGCTGGCGATCATGTAGCCGGCGGAGGCAGCGAGCGTGCCGACCTGGGCGACGACTGGCTTTTCGGCCGCGAGCAGCCGGACGGCGTCGAAGATCGCCTCGCCGCCAGCGGTCGTGCCGCCGGGTGAATCGATCGACAGGATGACGCCCTTGACGGTCGAGGATTTCCGCACATCGTCGAGAAGTTCCAGGAGGTCCTGATCCTCGGTGATGGTGCCTTCGATCTCGATCTTGGCGATATGGTCGATCGCGGTCCCGCCGAACTCGTCGCCATAGAGCCAGGCTGAGGCGGCCACGATGGCGAGGGCGGCGATGACGAGCGCGGCAATGCGCCAGAAGGTCAGTTTGCGCCGCAAGCGGCGTCGGTCGATCAGATCGTCGGCTCTGTAGGCCATGGCTTCGTCTCGCATTTTGAGCGCAGGCGTTCGGTTTTAGAGCAAGGATTTAGCGAGAGCTACCGCTTTTCGCCTGCGGCGCGTTCTCGCGGGTTCATTGCAGCGCGGAAAGGGCTGACAATTCACCCAAATATAACCATATTGGAGTGTAAGTCGCAGACATCGGGCGGCGGCCGGTTTTCGCGGCGGCTTGGACAGGATTACGACAATTTTTTCGGCAGACGGGGCTTGCGCCGTCCAGGCCGGGTGGCGGCAAAGCGGCGCAGCCATAATTTCGCGATTTTCAGACGCTTGATCCGGCGGGGCCATGTCGAGATCTTGCAAATGACGGCAACGCCCGGCATGGAGCCGGAAACAAGAAGGTATTGATTTGGCGGGATCCGCGCAGACGACCACCAGCCATGGCAAGGGCGTCCCGACCGCCGAGGCGCACAGGGCGTCGCGCGAGGCATTCGCGCGCGCGCAGAGGCATTCGCGTACCGTCCGCGTGCTGAAGGGCGCGCTGCCGCTGCTTGCGGCGGCGATGGCGCTCGGCTTTCTGGGATATTCCTATGTCATGACGCCTGCTTCGGTCGCGGTCAAAGCCGATGGGTCGGCGATTTCGGACGGCAAGCTGGTCATGGCAAATCCGAAGCTAGACGGCTTCACCAAGGACAATCGCCCCTATTCGATGAATGCGCTGCGCGCCATCCAGGACTTCCAGAACGAAGGCGTCGTGCAGCTTGAAGGCATCAGCGCCAAGCTGCCCATCGATGCCGAAAACTGGGCGACGATCGACGCGGCAGGCGGCGTCTACGACCGCGACAAGAACACGCTCGATATCGACAGTGAAATCACCGTCACCACCGCCGACGGCATGACGGCGAAACTCAAGTCGGCGACGATCGACATTGGCGGCGGCGGCATGAAAACCGAAGATCCCGTCGATATCAGGATGGACGGCGCGACGATTACGTCGGACACCATGACGATTGGTGAAAACGGCAAGGTTCTGGTATTCGAAAAGCGCGTCCGCATGGACATCGATCCGCAGCGGCTGAAGGCGACGCAACAGGCAAATGGAGACACCGATGTGGTCAACTGATTTTCGGCCGCTGACAGCAGTGGCGCTCGGTCTCCTGGTGCTGGCGTCCGCGCCCGGCGTCGTTTCGGCGCAGGAAAGCGCCACGACGAGCAGGCTTTCGGGGCTGAAGATGTCCGGCGACGAGCCGATCCAGATCGAGAGCGACAAGCTCGAAGTCCGTGAGTCGGAGAACCTTGCGATTTTCAGCGGCAATGTCAGCGTCACCCAGGGCCCGACGCTGCTGAAATCGGGTAAGATGACGGTCTATTACGCCAAGGATGGCGGATCGGCCGCAACCGGCTCGGCCAACATCGACAGGCTCGAGGTCGACGGCAAGGTCTATGTCAAGTCGGAGAATCAGGTGGCGACCGGCGACCGCGGCACGTTCGACATGAAGACCGAGGTTCTGGTTCTTTCCGGCAAGGAAGTGGTGCTGTCGGAAGGGCCCAACGTGCTGGTTGGCTGCAAGCTGACCGTGCAGATGAAGACCGGCGAAGCGCAGGTCGACGGCTGCAAGGAAGGCGGCTCCGGCACAGGCCGGGTCATGATGTCGATTACGCCTGGTTCGCAGAACCAGTCCGGGTCGCAGAACCAGTAATGCCGCAAAGCATTTCCCTGTTTTCGCGCATGTCCGGCCGGTTGCGGCAGAAGCCTGCGGCCCCGACGCTGCGGCCCAATGCCGACAAGTTCAAGGGCACGCTGATCGCGCATGGTCTGACCAAGAGCTACAAGGGCCGGCAGGTGGTCAACGGCGTTTCGCTCGGCGTCAGGGCCGGCGAGGCGGTCGGGCTGCTCGGCCCCAACGGCGCCGGCAAGACAACCTGCTTCTACATGGTCACTGGACTGGTGCCGGTCGATCAGGGCAGGATCGAGATCGACGGTTTCGACGTGACGTCGATGCCGATGTACCGCCGCGCCCGTCTCGGCGTCGGCTACCTGCCGCAGGAAGCCTCGATCTTCCGGGGCTTGACGGTCGAAAACAACATCCGCGCCGTGCTGGAGGTGGTCGAGAAGAGCCGCAAGGAGCGCGAGCGCAGCCTGGACGCCCTGCTCGAGGAATTCCACATCTCGCATCTGCGCAAATCGCCGTCTATGGCGCTGTCGGGCGGCGAGCGCCGCCGTCTCGAAATCGCCCGCGCACTGGCGACGCGGCCGAGCTACATGCTGCTCGACGAACCTTTCGCCGGCATCGACCCGATCGCGGTGGCCGATATCCAGCAACTGGTGCGCCACTTGACCACGCGCGGCATCGGCGTGCTGGTGACCGACCACAATGTCCGCGAGACGCTCGGCCTGATCGACCGCGCCTACATCATCCATGATGGCGAGATCCTGAAGCACGGCTCCGCCGCGGACATCGTCGCCGACCCGGATGTCCGGCGGCTGTACCTCGGCGAAGGCTTTACCCTCTAGGGTGCGTTGAAATTCAGGTGATGCCGGCCTGCAAAT
>NZ_JAAKZF010000127.1 GCF_011045125.1 Allomesorhizobium camelthorni
ATCGGGGCGCTGGTGCTCGGAACGGCACTTCCCATCTCATCCGCGGCCTGGGCGGCGATCTGCCCTGGCAGGGCGTGATCCTGTCGGTCTCGGCAGTATCGATCGCCGGCGGTCTGGCGATGCTCTTTCTCGTGCCGGACGGGCCGCATCTCAGGGCGGGCGCGAAGTTCGACCCGGCCGCATTCGCGACGATCTTCCGCTCGGCCGAATTCCGGGCGTCGGCCTTCGGCTATTTCGGCCATATGTGGGAGTTCTACGCGTTCTACGCGTTCCTGCCGGTGCTGCTGGCGGCGCGCCTCGGCAGCGACGGCGCGACGGTTTCGGTGTGGAGCTTCGCGGCGATCGCCAGCGGCTTTCTCGGCTGCATGGTTGGCGGCTACCTGTCGCGGGGGCTCGGCAGCGCGCGCGTTGCCTATATGCAGTTGTCGGCGTCCGGCCTGTGCTGCCTCGTCTCGCCGCTGGCGTTCCTGGCGCCCTTGCCGGTGTTCCTTGCCTTCCTGTTGTTCTGGGGCGTGGTCATTGCCGGCGACTCGCCGCAATTCTCCACGCTCAACGCCCGTTTCGCCCCGCCGAGGCTCGTTGGCTCGGCGCTGACGATCGCCAATTGCATCGGCTTCTCGATCACGATCGTTTCGATCTCGCTGCTTGCCTGGCTGATCGAAACCGCCGGACCGCAGTATGTTTTCGTGATGCTGGTGCCCGGGCCGGTGCTCGGGCTGGCTGCATTGAGGCGGCTGGCCGCAAAGCCGGCGTAAGGACGGGGCAC
Organism: Allomesorhizobium camelthorni; assembly: GCF_011045125.1. Lineage (GTDB taxonomy): Bacteria > Pseudomonadota > Alphaproteobacteria > Rhizobiales > Rhizobiaceae > Allomesorhizobium > Allomesorhizobium camelthorni. Next base: position 767 of record NZ_JAAKZF010000127.1, read on the forward strand.
AATCGAGCTCCCGGAATACCGACGTTCGCCTTTTGATCTTTTCACCGTATATCTGTGCCCCTTTAATGTTCAGCGGCCTCCATGTTTTGATCCGAGAGCCAGTCGGCCAGCCCGCCGGCCACGTAGCACGGGCCGTTGTCGGAGAGCAGCCGCGGCCGCTGATACACCGTCGGCTATCGCAGCCGGAAGCCTCGAGCGCCATCGTCAGCGTGTCGGTGACGTCTTGCGCCCTCATGGTCGTGCACAGCTTCCAGGCGCTGATGTGAGCCAAGGGAAGTCGTCGAGGATGGTCGACAGGGAGAACCAGCCCCAGCCGATCACCTTCAGATAAGTGAAGCCGGTCTGCCACAGCTGGTTCGGCGCGGTCGTCTTGTCATGGAACTCGTCGGCAGCCTTGATGAGCATGAAGGCCGGGCTGGTGATCAGATCGTGGGCCTTGAGCAGGCGGTAGACCGAAGCCTCCGACAAAGTAGCTTTCGGCGTCGGTAAATGTCACCGCCAGTTCGCGCGGCGACAGCTCCGGCCTGTTGAGGGCGCGGTCGCGGTCATCGCCCAAATGTAAGTGACCGCTTTTGTGAAGGGTTACGGATGCCGGCCTTCTGTGAGAGGTGCCGTGCGCTGGGGCCGGCGTCCGGAAGCCTCCAGGGAAGGCCGGCATCCGTAACCCTTCACAGGGCTTCTCGTTCAACTGCTCCGGTGGAAGGTCCGAGAAGTGTCGATATTTTCACCTTCCAGAGGTCGCAGAGCAGCACAGCTACCATGCAGTCCGTTCGGGAAGGCCGATGCCGATCGCCGGGTTCGCTTTCTGTTCGATCTTAGCGTGTCCGAGGGAACAGTTCTTGTCCTGACCCCCATCTGGCAAGCCTCGGCGCAGGTGGTGAAAAATCTCGCACTTGAGTGCATTGCACAAATAGTGTGCAATGCACTCACAAATCCGCAGCGTCCCTGTCGTTCGGTCCGCCGGCTGCTTTTCTCCCCCTTCCTTGATTTCTCTCTATAAATTCGAGCCGCACGCAGTTGGCACGGTTCCTGCTTGATCTCTTGCGGGCCCATTGTAGGACCATAAGATACGCGTCTAATGTCGGGCGCATCAGGCAAAGCCGCCGATCAGGTTCTTCTCGCGACTCCGGATGTACGGGCGCGGCAGACCGGCCGGCGGCTTTTTCGTTTCAGCCAAACGGCACCGTCATCGCGCCGCGAACGGAGGAAAAGATGATCAACCCCACCAGAGCCGTGCGCTCGGCCGAGCACGAGTTCAGGCCGATGGCGCGCATCGACTTCAAGGAGGCAGCGGAATGAACGCGATGTCCGCGAACAGGGTAGCGATCGGTACGATCGACGACATCCCGCGGCGCGGCGCGCGCTGCATGAAAAACGGCGACATGACGATCGCCGTGTTCCGTACCGTGGACGACCGGATCTTCGCGCTGGAAGACAAATGCCCCCACCGCAACGGGCCGCTCAGCCAGGGCATCGTCCATGACGGCTGCGTCACGTGCCCGCTCCACAACTGGGTGATCTCGCTGGAGACCGGCACCGCCCAGGGCGCCGACGAGGGAAGCACGAACACGTTTCCCGTCCGGCTCGAAGACGGCCGGATTTACCTCGACCTGACCTGCAACTTCGCCGCCGCCTGAGCGGCTCCGACCGAGAAGGAACCAATCATGTCTTACGTCGTACCCCAGGAACTTACGGCAAAAATGATCGATGCCGGGGAATCCAAGGTGTTCATGTCCACCAAGGACACGCTGATCCGGGCCTACATGGCCGGCGCCATCCTCGCTCTTGCCGCGGCCTTCGCCGTGACGATCACCGTCAACACCGGACAGCCGCTGGTCGGCGCGCTGCTCTTCCCCGTCGGCTTCTGCATGCTTTACCTGATGGGCTTCGACCTGCTGACCGGCGTTTTCACACTGGTTCCGCTGGCACTCATCGCCAAGCGGCCGGGTGTCACCGTCGCCGGGGTGCTGCGCAACTGGGGACTGGTGTTCATCGGCAACTTCGCGGGCGCCATGACGACCGCGGTGTTCATGGCGATCATTTTCACGATGGGTTTCAGCCAGGAGCCGGATGCGGTCGGACAGAAGATCGGCCACATCGGCGAGGCACGAACGCTCGGCTACGCCGCGGCCGGGTTTTCAGGCATGCTCACGCTCTTCGTTCGGGCGGTGATGTGCAACTGGATGGTCTCGACCGGCGTGGTCGCCGCGATGATGTCGAACACCGTGTCGGGCAAGGTCATCGCCATGTGGATGCCGATCCTCGTCTTCTTCTACCTCGGCTTCGAGCATTCCATCGTGAACATGTACCTCTTCCCCTCGGGCATCATGCTGGGCGGCCAGTTCACCTGGACCGACTACTTCCTGTGGAACGAGATCCCGACCGTCGTCGGCAACCTCGTTGGCGGCGTCACCTTCGTCGGCGCGATGATGTATGCCACGCATTACAAGACATCGCCCCAGCGGCCCCGCCCCTCCGACCGGCGCGGCGACGGCCGGCGCGCAGCCGCAGTGGCGGCCGAGTAGACCGGGAGCACGGTCCCGCCACGGCGCGCGGGACCGAATCCTCCGGGAGAGATCGATGCTTCAGGACCTTAGCCGACAGAAACTCGCAGTAACGATCGGCCAGCATTCCGTGGCGGGACGGAAGCCTCTGAACCAGGACTTCCACGGCACGCTGGTTCCGGTTGGCAGGGTCCTCACCCTGAAGGGCGCGGCGTTCGCGCTGGCCGACGGCATATCGTCGAGCCCTTTCGCCCACGTGGCCGCCGAAACGGCGGTCAAGAGCTTCTTGGACGACTACTATTGCACGTCCGACACCTGGACGGTGAAGATCGCGGCAAGCCGCGTGATCGCCGCCGCGAATTCGTGGTTGAACGCCCAGAACAGCGGGACATCCGATCGCAACCGCGGCTATCTCACGACCTTCAGCGCGCTTGTCCTGAAGGGCCGCCAGGCGCACGTGTTTCACGTCGGCGACAGCCGCGTGTGGCGGCTGGTCGACGGCAGTCTCGAGCAGCTTACGAACGATCACCGCGTCGAGCTCTCAGCGGAGGAAAGCTATCTCGCCCGCGCGCTCGGCCTGTCCGCCTCTGTCGAGATCGACTACCGCCGGGTCGAGATCGAGGCCGGCGACGTCTTCGTCTTGACGACGGACGGCGTTCACGACCATGTACCGCCACGCGCGCTCGCGGCCTGTGTCGCTGAAGCAGCCGACCTTGACAAGGCCGCACGCGACATCGTCGCCCTGGCGCTGTCCAACGGCAGTGCCGACAATCTCACCATCCAGATCGTGCGCATCGATGCCCTGCCGCCGACCGATGCCGACACGGCGCTCGGCGAAGCCGATACGCTGCAGCCCGCCGCCCTGCCGCAGCCTCCTTGCGATTTCGAAGGCTATCGCATCCTTCGATCGCTCCATGCGAGCAGCCGCAGCCATCTCTTTCTCGCGACCGATCTGGAAAGCGGAGATCGCGTCGCCCTGAAGGTTCCTTCGATCGGCCTGCGCGACAACGCCGACCATCTGCGCCACTTTGCGATGGAGGAATGGATCGCCCGCCGCATCTACTCGCCGCATGTGGTCAGTCCGGCAGCTGCGCCCCGCCAGCGGAAAAGTCTCTACATCGTCACCGAGTATATCGAGGGACAGACCCTCCGTCAGTGGATGGCCGACAATCCAGCGCCGAGTCTCGAGACGGTGCGCGGCATTGTCGAGCAGGTCGCCCGTGGGCTACGCGCGTTTCACCGCAAGGAAATGCTGCATCAGGACCTGCGCCCCGAGAACGTCATGATCGATCGCGAGGGCACGGTGAAGATCATCGACCTCGGATCGGTCCGCGTCGCAGGCGTCCTGGAGGCACTCCCTGACCTCGACGCCGGAGAAATGCTCGGCACCGTCCAGTACTCGGGCCCGGAATACATTCTCGGCAAGGGCGGCAGCGAACGCTCCGACCTGTTCTCCCTCGGCGTCATCGCCTACGAAATGCTGACGGGGCGACTGCCCTATGGCGGCCGGATGGCGCGTGCACGCACCCCTCGCGCACAGGCGAAGGTCTCATACGTCCCGGTATCCTCGCTCGATCCGCGCGTGCCGGTTTGGGTCGACGGGGCACTTCGAAAAGCGGTGCATCCTTCGCCGCTGCGCCGTCAGGAAGCCCTGAGCGAATTTCTGGCAGACATGCGCACGCCCAATCCGGCGTTCGGCCCTGGCCGTTCGATTCCTCTCGTCGAGCGGGATCCCGTCGCCTTCTGGAAAGTGGTCTCGGTGCTGCTCGCGCTTGTCGTCCTGTTCCTTGCCTTCCTGCTGCTTGAACCAAGCTGAACCGATGGAGAAACCTATGGATACGATGACCCGCGAAGATGTGACCGCCATGATCCTCTCGGCCAAGCGCCAGGCGGGCCTGACTTGGGAAGGTATCGCCGCATCGATCGGGATGTCGCCGGTGTGGACGCATTCGGCCGCGATGGGCATGAACGCCATGCCGGCGGAAAAGGCACAGGCGACGATAACGGCCCTCGGCCTGCCTCAGGAAGCCGCGCTGGTGCTTCAGGAAAGCCCCACCAAGACATGGCAGCAGGCCGTTCCGACCGATCCCTGCATCTACCGCCTCTACGAGATCGTCGGCGTCTATGGCCCGACGATCAAGGCGCTGATCCATGAGAAATTCGGTGATGGGATCATGTCAGCCATCGACTTCGACATGTCGGTGACGCGGGTCGAGCACCCGAAGGGCGACCGTGTGAAGGTCGAGATGTCCGGCAAGTACCTCGCCTACAACGCCTGGTGAGGGGGGACAGTCCCGATGCACACATGCCGCCCCCAGATCAGGAGTATCATCGATGCAGGTCGTGTCCAGGCAGCCGAATGAAGCTGCGCCGGCGCGCATTCAGCCGCTGGCCGTACTCCCCGTCTTTCTCGACCTGACGGGCAAGCGCGCGGTCGTCGCCGGCGGTTCGGATGGCGCGGCATGGAAGGCCGAACTGCTTGCTGCGGCGGGGGCTCGCGTCGAAGTCTATGCCTTGACGGCAGACCTGTCTGAAGAGATGCGGCGTATCGTCGGTCGCGAAAGTGCAATCATCCTGCTTGAACGGACGTGGCGACCGGCCGACCTGTCAGGCGCCGCAGTAGCGCTCGCGGATGCCGGCGATGACCGCGAAGCCGCAGCCTTCGAAGCCGCGTCTCGCGCCGCCGGTGCTGCCTGCAACGTCATCGACAAGCGCGCCTTCTGCCACTTCCAGTTCGGTTCTATCGTCAACCGTTCGCCGGTCGTCGTCGGCGTCTCGACGGCCGGCGCGGCGCCGATTCTCGGTCAGGCAATACGCCGCCGAATCGAAACCTTGCTGCCGCCGGCACTGGCGAAGTGGGCCGCGTTGGCGCGCGACCTGCGGGACCGCGTCGCTGAAACGCTCGCTCCCGGAGCGCGCCGTCGCGCATTCTGGGAAAAGCTGGTCGACCGTGCCTTTGGACCGGCCCCGACTGTCGTTTCGGAGGCTGAGCTGCGCGAGGCGGTGATGCTCGGGTCGGCCGGCGAGCCGCGTGGACATGTCACCTTCGTCGGAGCGGGCCCGGGAGATGGAGAACTCCTGACGCTGAAGGCAGTGCGCGCCCTCCAGGCCGCCGACGTGATCCTGTTCGACGATCTGGTGTCCGACGAAGTGCTCGAACTGGCGCGACGCGAGGCCCAACGCATTCTGGTCGGCAAGCGCGCCGGGCGGCCGAGCTGCAAGCAGGACGAGATCAACGAGATGATGGTGAGTCTGGCAAAAGCCGGACGCCGGGTCGTGCGGCTCAAGTCCGGCGACCCGATGATATTTGGCCGCGCAGGCGAGGAGATCGAGGCGTTGGTGCGCGAGGAAATCGGCTACGACGTCGTTCCGGGCATCACGGCCGGCCTCGCCATGGCTTCGGCACTCGGGGTTTCGCTGACCCACCGCGACAGCGCCAAGTCAGTCCGTTTTGTCACCGGCCACTCCAGGCGCGGCGGCCTGCCGGAGGACATGGACTGGCGGGCGATTGCCGACCCGAGCGCGACGACGATCTTCTACATGGGCGGGCGTACCGCCGGCGAGATCGCGTCTCGCCTCATCGCGCACGGCATGCCGGGAAGCACGCCGGTCGTGGTCGCAGCGGATATCGGCCGCGCCGGTCAACAAATACGCACCGGCTGCCTTTCGGTCCTCATGGATGTTCCTTCAGAGCCAGCCGGCTCGAAACCGGTCCTGATTGGGATCGGCAATGTGTTTGGCCCTCACGCCAAAAAATGCGTCGTGGCCCATCAAGGCACAAGCCGCTCGGCCGCATAGCTCGATGGTTGGCCGACGCACGGTGCTACCTTCTGGCCGCACGCAATGTCTGCTTCCAAGCCGTTGCCACGTTGACTTGAACGGACGATATGAGGCGCATAGCTGCCTCCCCCCGCCGATCTCTCGTTGTGATCATGTTCATTCTGGTTTCCCCATCGATTTCGTGTTGGGGACACGGGCGGGTCATAATTGGCCCGCCCGCCGGCGACAGCTCATTCCCGTTTCAGCGAGCGCCGTTCTGGGCCGCCTGTTCTATGACTGTCAATCGGCGTGGGGCCTCCGCGCCGATCGGCACGATAAGTCATTGAAATCTCAGTCGTGGGTGGGATGACGCTGTGCTGCTGATTCACACAAAGAGCAACGCGCATCCGCCGATACGCGGATCTCTTGGCGGCAAAAGAGGCGAGACAGCCGAATGAGCCTACACCTGCACCTGTCCACCGCCCGAATTGGAAGCAGCGATCCACAGCATGACCGCCTCCGGATCTTCCAGGATTCCAGCCCTCTTCGCAAAGCCGACAAAGGCATCGCGCGCCATGCTCATTGGCTTAAGCCCACCATGCGCGAAGGGCTGTTTCATGGATCAGGTTGCGGCGATCCTCCGGCCATCCTCCAGAAAATCGATCGCGTCCCCGAGATCGGCGATCTCCTGCACCATGTAGGCTCCGTTCTTGAGGGCATCGCGTTGAAAGTACGCCAAACAACGGTAAGGGCGAACAAACAGTGATTTTGTTGGGCGCTCGTTTTAGAGGGCTGCCCTGGGTCGCTCGCAAGGCGGCAAAGCCGCGCCGAAAGCCCCGACAGGATTTCGAGAGGCCAACCGAGGCAGCTGTGCTATCATGCTGTCGAGAGGCGCTGTGTCCGAGTGCGGCCCTTCCGGTTGTAATTTGGCAGGATTGGCTTGTCTAGCGGCCTCCAAGGCAGAAGGGAGGATGCTATGACCATTTCCCGACGTGATTTGCTGACCTATTCTTCCGTGGGAGCGGTCGGCATGTTGCTAGCTTTGCCGACTGCACGCGAGGCTATAGCAGAAGCACCCCTCAGCGGCGTTCAGGTTCCTGGAGTATACCGCTTCAAAATTGGTTCATTTGAGATCACTGTCATTAGCGACGGCACCATCAGCTTTCCGCCCGAAGTGCTTTGGCCAGAGGTGAGTAAGGACGAGCGGGATGCTGTGTTGGGCGGTGATTTCACCTCAACCGAGACGGTTGTCCTTCAAACCAACGTGCTTGTCGTCAACACGGGGGATCATCTCGTTCTCATAGATGCAGGGTCGCGCGGGAAGTTCATGCCTACGGCGGGCAAATTCCTTTCAAATCTTGCAATCGCGGGAGTTAAGCCGGAGCAGGTCGATATTGTCCTCGTCACGCATGCTCACCCGGACCACCTGTGGGGTGTCACCGATGCCATGGATAAAGAGCGGACGTTCGTGAACGCCGAATACGTGTTTTGCGAGGACGAACTGAATTTCTGGCGCATGCCAAACCATCCATTCGAAACGGACGCCAACCGGAGCTTCATTTGGCGGCGCAACACGTACAACTTTGAAGCAATCGATGATCGCATCCGCACTATAAAGGCCGGCGGCGAGGTCACCCCTGGTATCGTGACAATGAGCACGCCGGGCCATACTCCAGGCCACGTTTCGGTTCACATAGCGTCGGAAGGGGAAGAGCTCGTCTGCACCGGCGACGTGGTCGGAAATCGCGCTGTCGGATTTCAGCATCCTGACTGGCGTGGTGGCTTCGATCTCGACCTCGATCAGGGCGTTAAGACTCGCCGGTCGTTCCTCGATAGTGCCGCTTCGAAAAAGGTTCTTGTCGCAAGCTATCATCTCCCGTTCCCGGGCTTGGGCCACGTCGCCCGAGACGGGACGGCCTACCGCTGGATCCAAGCCGATTGGATGTGGGATTTGTAGCGCGCCCTCGCCTCAGTCTTCCGTAAACGGCAAATCGGGCAGTCTCGGTAGGTGGCTCTGCGACACCACATCTAGCCGGAAGCGTACGTCCGTTGGGTGTCAAAGCGGTGAGTTCCGCTCAAGGTCCGCTATCCGGGAGAAAATTTGAGTCTGGAATGTCCGACTAGGGTCAAAGTCGCTGGTTTCGGTGCAGGTCCGCTTATGAGCCGCCAAATCGGTCCAGCAAAGGCCTTGACCAAGCCATTCTATGGCTGTTCGGCCGGCTGCATCTGCCCTGCCTCGCATTCCGGCAGCCGCAGCGGCTTGGCAAGTTTCGCCAGCGCCCCAGGCTTGGCGCAAGCCGGGAAGCCGGCGAGCCGCATCGTCTGGATATGCCGCTGATGCTCGGCGGCGATGAGCTGCGCGGTGGCGCGAATGCGCTCGCCCTGGCGCTGGATCGAGCCTTCCAGCACATATCGGACATTCAGATCGCGTCCGATCTGGTGCACGTCCGCCGGCTTGCCCTTGTAGGCTTCCGTCGAATTGCGGGCGATCACGTCGATCTCGCTCCAACTGGACAGGTCGGTGATAATGTCTTCGGTCAGGCCGTCGGCTAGCCGTCCGGTGGCCGCGTCGACCCCGTAATTGTTGAAGGGCAACACCGCGATCGAAGGCTTGGCGCTCGCCATGTCGGTCGGCCAGAATTGCCAAGCACCGAGGACGATCGCGAGCGCGGCGAGCGCGGCCACCGCCGGCATCGCCCAGCGCGGCATCGATCCGAGGAGTGGCCGGCGCGCTCGCCTGCCGTCGAGCCTCAGGCGATACATCCGCATCGGGCGGCTGATGTTCTTGACCTG